>JAJPJS010000017.1 GCA_021324115.1 Nitrososphaerota archaeon | reverse complement strand
CATAAGCTCCCATTTTGGATCAATGAGAGCGTGCTCTCTCGGCCGTTCAAACATCACAATAAAGATGATTAGACCTCATGCTAAAAAATCGTTATTTGAACAGCATCGATGATTGTAACGTCAACATTTAAATCTCGGTTCTGATTATTGCTGGATGTTGTCCTACCTTGGAAAGTATGCGAGGACGAGCGCGGCACGCGAAATCGTATGGAACATACTGCGCAGGGACGACGACTGGGCTCAATTTCCTTTCACAATGAAGGATTTCTATCAGAGGCATAAGGAAGAGCTCGACAAGGCTTTAATCAACCTAAAACCAGATGCGCCAGTCGATGCGCTGGTGAAGGGCGCGCTTCAAAGCCTGTGCAAGAAAGGACTGATATTTGCTACAAGGTCCTGGGGAAATGCATACTATTCAAAAAATATATATATGATGAATCAGTCGTTGCGTCCTTACACCTACGGAAGGGCACTTATTGAAGCGCAGAGGCTCCGGCTTCTCTGACCTGTAATTAAGCAAACTTTTTCCAGAAATGACATGCTACGAAGTGGTCGGTATCGACCTGCTCAAACACAGGTTTGACCGTCCTGCATATCTCCTGAGCATATGGACATCTTGGATGGAAGCGACACGCAGGAGGAGGATTGAGAGGACTCGGGACCTCGCCGGGAAGTATAATTCTTTGTCTTTTTGTTTCAGGGTCTGGTATCGGAATCGCAGAGATCAGAGCCTGAGTATAAGGATGTAGCGGATGTTCGAACAGAGAGTCGGTATTAGCTAGCTCGACAATCTCCCCAAGATACATTACGGCCACCCTGTGACTTATCTGTCTGACAGAGCTCAGGTCATGAGATATATACAGGTAAGATATCTTCTGATCTCGCTGGAGTTCCATCATCAGGTTAAGTATTTGGGCCCTTATCGAAACGTCCAGTGACGAAACTGGCTCGTCAGCAGCGATGAACTTCGGTTCCACTGCCAGTGCTCGTGCAATGGCTATCCTCTGCCTCTGCCCACCGCTGAACTCGTGAGGGTATCGTTCTGCGTGATAGGGTTCAAGGCCAACCTTTGTTAGAAGCTCGTAAACCCTCGCAGTCCAGTCAGACCGGCCAATGTGACCATGGATAATGAATGGCTCAGAAAGTATATCGAAGACGGTCATGCGTGGGTCCAAAGAAAGGTAAGGGTTCTGAAACACCATCTGCATCCCTCTTCTTATTTGAAGAATATCGGATCTTTTTCCGGACTTGAGAAGCTCAAAAACATCCCTGCCCTCAAAATTAACAGTTCCTGAGGTTGCATCTTCGAGATTTAATATTACCTTCGCGGTTGTGGTCTTCCCGCATCCGCTCTCTCCCACGAGTCCGAATGTTTCTCCCCGCTTTATGGCAAAGCTTACGCCATCCACAGCATGCACCTCACCAACCTTCTTTCTTGTGAAGACTCCACGGGAGAAAACGTCGAAATACTTCACAAGTTGCTTAACCTCGAGCAACACTTCATCAGACATTCTACTGCACCCCTACAAGCGAGAGTTCCTTCCATCTGTGACAGGCCACAAAGTGGTCCGTTTCAACCTCTTCATAATCTGGTACCTTCTCCTTACAGATCTGAATGGCGTATGGGCACCTTGGATGGAATCTGCAACCAGTGGGTGGGTCTATCAGGTTTGGTATGTTGCCCCCTACAGATTGGAGTTGCTTCCTCTTGTCCAGCCTCGGAACCGCCTTTAGCAGGGCTTCTGTATACGGGTGAGTCGGGTGGTAAAAAAGGGTGTGTGTTTCTGCGCTTTCGGACACCTGCCCGGCATAGACGACGGTTACACGTGATGTCATTTCAGCGATGATACCCATGTCATGAGTTATCAGTACAAGGGTCATATTGAAATTCTTCTTCAGGTCCTTCATAAGATTCAGGACCTGGGCCTGAATCGTGACATCAAGATTTGTGGTAGGTTCGTCCGCAAACAAAAGTGTGGGGGTCCTTGCCAGTGCACGTGCAATGGCGATTCTTTGCTTCATGCCGCCGCTCAACTCATGCGGATACTGGTTGAACCTCCGTTCTGGTTCAGATATTTCAACGTTGGATAGAAGACTGATAGCCATGTCCCTTGCCTGCTCCTTCGACACAGTTTCATTATTTGCCCGAATTGCTTCGATCAGCTGTTTTCCTACAGTATAAAGGGGGTCAAGGCTAGATATGGGGTCCTGAAATACCATCGCAATCTTTGATCCTCTTACCCTCCTCATATCGTCCTCCTTCAGGGTCAAAAGGTCTGTTCCATCAAACGATATTTTTCCACCTACAATTTTTCCAGGCTTAGGTACGATACGCATCACCGAGAGCGCCGTTACGCTCTTTCCAGAACCGGATTCTCCAACGAGACCGTGGCTTTCCCCCTTTCTTACATCAAGAGAGATGCCATCAACCGCCTTCACCACGCCCGCTTCGGTAAAAAAATACGTTCTAAGGTCCTCGACTTTGAGCAGGTCTTCCAACGCTTTCACTCTCTTAACCTTGGGTTCAATGCATCAGCAAGACCGTCACCAAGAAGATTGAAACCCAGTACCAGAGTTACAACAAGTAGCCCTGGAAAGAGTGCTACCCATGGATACACACTCACGTACTGGACTCCTTCTTCAATCAGTTCTCCCCATGTGGCAACATTCGCCGGTCCAAACCCGAGGAAGAAAAGTACTACTTCCGTGAGGATGTTACCTGCGACAAGAAGGGAAGCCAGAACGATTACAGGGGTCAGAACGTTTGGTACGATGTGCCTAAAGAGGATCCTTAAGTTGCCCGCTCCAAGAGCCTTCTCGGCCTGTATGAATTCAAGCTCCCTCACGCGGAAGATTTCTCCCCTTATAACGAAAGAAATGCCTGGCCAGCCGAATAGACCGAGAATTAACACGATCAGATTGACTCCGAAGCCCTGGTAGACGAGCACCTGGAACACCCTGGAAAAAAGGAGTATGAGAAGAAGGGTCGGGATGACGAAGAAGAACTGAATGATACCAAGTAGAATACCACCGATGACTCCCCTCGAATACCCTGCCAAGGCTCCAACTGCAAGCCCTATAAGTGTAGCAATAGCGGTCGCTGCCACTCCTATCCAGAGGTCATTCCTTGCTCCCCAAATAGAATCGCTGAAGACGTCGATTCCGTTTATCTCTGTCCCGAATGGGTGTTTCCAGCTTGGGGGTTGCCCAGCCTGGCCCTGCAGCAGAGACTCTGTGCTGCGAGGGGGGTAGGGTGCGAATAACGGGCCGAATATGGCAAAAACAACAAAGGCTATTACAATCGCAAGACCCGCCACTCCTGATTTGTTTCTCTTAAATCTTCGCCATGCTACGGCCCACTGGGTAGCGCTCCGCTGACGGTGCACACGCTTGGGGGGTGCGGTTTGCTCCTCCGTTAGCTGAGACATTTCACATCACCGTTTCTAAGAAACCCTTACACGAGGGTCAAGAAAACCGTAAACTAGGTCTGTGGCCAGATTGGCCACCAAAACCATGACAGAAATGATAACCGTTATTCCGAGAACGGTAGGAATATCGAGCGCGAGTGCAGCCTGGGTAAACTCGTATCCAAGCCCCGGCCAGGAGAAAGCAGTTTCAAGACCGGGGGCACCAGCGAGGGATGCGCCCAGAGACAGGCCGATTATGGTGATGATGGGGGTTATCGCGTTTCTAAGAGCGTGTCCGTATATCACTGCCCGTTCCTTTAATCCACTCGCCATGGCAGCAAGTATGTAATCCTGTTTGAGAACTTCAAGTAAGTTGCCTCTAAGAAGTCTTATTATCGTAGCAAGCTGTACATACGTAAGTACAGTCATGGGTAATATCAGGTGTGCTATCCTGTCGAGAGTCCAGTTACCCCACCAGGGGGTTATTGCGCTGACCGCTCCAGAAGATGGAAGCACCCTCAGGTAGAAGGAAAATATGTAAATGAATATTATGCCCAGCCAGAATGTTGGCGTGGAATACCCGAATATCGCTATTCCAGTTATGGTCGTATCTGATTTGGAGTGCTGGTGTCTTGCTGAGTAAATCGCGATCGGAATCCCTATCAAAAGCGCGAGCGCAAGCGCAGAAAGCTGCAGGTATAACGTAGTCCACACCCATGGACCAATCTCGCTGGCCACAGGTCTTTGGGACGTAATAGATAACCCCAGATCAAAGTGTATCAGGTCCCATAGGTAGTATAGATATCTGATAAGGGGGTTTTCACCAATATGATAGTAGGCAACCAGCTGAAGGTAGACATTCTGTGGCAATGTACCTTTGAAGGCGAGCCTGATTAGGTTAATCGGGTTTCCGGCCGCGTTTCCGATAAGAAAAGTGAATAAAGTAACACCGATAAATACGGGTATCATGAAAAGCACCCTGCGTATGATGTAATTTATCAGGCTGCCCAATTTGCTGCTTCGCTTTCTTGGAATCCCTGTAACAGGTTCTTATACCTTGCTTTAGTACCAATGATAACTTCGCTTACACACATTGTGCATATAATGCCTTCCCTCCATGCCAAAATAAGTGCTTCAAACATCATATGAGCGAAGTAGCCATTGGGAAGCCTCGGAAAGTGCTCTTACCCGCTTCTTTGGGAACAGGTATGCTACCGCGTCATGCATGTGAATGGATTCTTCACTTCGGGCCCTTATAAAGAAGGCTTCAGGAAATCTTTTGGCTGCATCCCTAACCACGTCCTCAACGAACTTTGGATTCCCCTGTGAATCGAGCACCTTGAGTCCCTCATCAGGCCTCTTCATGAATTCGGTCGTGGTGGCACTGAAACAGTCAAGCATCTTAAGCGCGGTCTCCTCAAGGTCCATGTATTTTGAGCCACAGACGCCAATGGTCAGCCATGCCCTTTGCATATGCCCTATTCCGGCAACCTCCTTACTACACGGGCAAGCGGTTATGCCGGGTACGGTCACCATATACATGTATTTCGAATTCATGAGTCCGACTCTCACCTTGACAAAGATATCCCTGAAAGGATATTCCAGGGAGCAAGCCACCTCCGCCCCCGACTGCGTCTTCTCGACCTCTTGGGCTATCAGTTTCAAGCTGTCCTCCAGATGCCTTCCGGTTGAATTCAGATTGACAGCCTCAACGAGCCTGCTCATATGCACCCCCCTCGTTCTATTTGTATTTGTCGTGACGGTAAACTCCGCCGGAAGCATCAACCCTCCCACGTTTATCATCACCCGGAGTTTCAGGATTCCGGCCCTTACGTTTGAACTGCTGAACTGGTTTTGAACGTCTGCATCCAAATTAAGCTTTACTTCTTCTTCCCCCAAGGATCCTCCACTCCAATTCTTCTGAAGGCGTCACGTCTTGATTCACATCCATAGCAAACTCCACATGGTTCGTCGGCATTGTTATAGCAGCTCCAAGTCCTTTCCAAAGGCACATTTAATCGAATCGCTTCTTCGAGTACCTTTTCCTTAGTCTTCCCTAAAAGCGGCATCCTGATAACAGGCACGACCCGTCCGACTCCGGAAGTCGATCCAAGTAGCGTATTCATGGCTGAAACAAAACCGTTTCCCACATCTGGAAACCTCGAGGAATCCCCCTTTATGTGGCCGGTGATTATTTCTCCCGCACCGTAGGTTTCGGCGTGCGCCGCCGCAACACCAAAGAAAACAAGATTTCTGGCAGGAACGTAGGCAGGAGATAATCCACCCTCTTCCTTTCCAAGCTTCTTCGACGTGGAGGAGGGGGAACCTTTCAGCGACTTGTAAAACGGAAGTTCAACCAGTCTATGAAGTATGCCAGCCGATTCCGCTATCCGCTTTGCAGCCTCGATTTCCTTACTGCGTCCGATTTCGTAATCAAAGGTCAACGCAAGAACTTCATCTGATTCTTTGAGCGAACTGTACAGGGCGGTTGCTGAATCTATCCCGCCAGAGAGCAGAATGATGGATCTCATTTCTCTCGTTTCCTGAACACGGCAGCACCTTTGTTCGTGCCCTCAAAGAAAAATGCCTTTATGGCCACAACTTCAACTGGTAAAGATTCCATCAGCCTCCTGCTCAGTTCGTTCACAATATTTTCACTTGTGGCTTCTCCCTCAAGTATAACGAGATGCTCCTTTGGCACATCTATTTCGATCCTTCCCTTGGGACCACTGAAAGAAACACGGGCACGTCCATCAATAATTCTTACATACTTTGAACCGATCACGTACTTGTGGTCAAATCCTTCAATGACTGATTTTATGATTCTCTTCGCAATACCAAAATCGAGGATCATCCCATCATCCTTCTGGTACCCGAACAGTTCCACTGAAAGTCTTGAACTGTGTCCATGAATTACACAGCAGGATTCGCTATTGGGAAGGGAGTGGCCATAGTCAAAATGAAGAGAATCGTCCTCGACGAACAAGGAAGACAGCGGGAGTTCTGCCTTTGAGCCACCTCTCGTCATCTCAACGACCGTAGGCACGTCGCTCACAAGACCGCCAGCCAAACGACTTGGTTATAAAAGGAGCGTGAATTTTTATCTCAGATTCCACCGTCTACGAGCAACGTCTGCCCGGTGACAAAGGAGGACAGGTCCGACACAAGAAAGAGGACTGCATTTGCCACCTCCAGAGTGGTTCCAAGCCGTTTCAGGGCAGCTTCGCTTTCGAGTCTTTTGACCTCTTCTGGTCCGGCCCACTTTATCGACCCGCCTTGTATGTTACCCGGCGCAACGGCGTTGACCCTCACACGAGGACCATAAATGTAGGCCAGGCTCTTTGTGATGGTCAGAAGTGCGGCTTTCGCTGCTGTGTAAGGCAGTCCCTCCGTATGCCCAGTCACACCTGCAGCAGAGGAGAAATTCACTATGCTGCCACCTGACCCTTTCATCATCGATTTTGCTGCCTGAACCGAACAATTAAATGAGCCGACAAGGTCCACATTCAGCACTTCGAGCCAATCCTTCGAAGTGAGCTCCTCTGGTTTGCTGTACCAAACCCGCTTATCTGAATGACCCGCCACGTTGACCAGTATATCAAGAGCCTTCCCCCGAGTCTCAGTCTCGGCGAAGAAGCGCCTGACTCCGGTTTCGTCCCCAACGTCAAGATGGGCTGTTCTAAGATCAAAGCCCTGAGAATCAGCCTTTTCCTGGATGAGCTTGGCCCTTTCGGAACCCATGTTGTAGGTTGCTATCACCTTCGCCCCCTGTTGAGCAAGTAGAAATGCGACGGACGACCCTATATCACCGCTAGCCCCTGTTACGACTGCTAGCTTGTTTTTCAACAGCAGGGACATGCATACGGATGAATCTTGAGGATTTAAAAACATGTCAGGTGATCCGACCTATCTACAAAGAGATAACACCGCAAACTGAAGTCCATGAGTATTGCATCAGATATTTGGGGCGGGTCGTCAATGAGTCTAATCTTTTGCCTCGACATCTTTTGATGAAGGCGTGAAAATATCAAAGTTATACATCGCATCAAGTAAAAACGTGTTAATTGCATTTACAGGAACGATTGCGACGCCATCCAACAACCTGATTGCGGTTTCATGTATGGTAACGACAGCAGGCAGAACTCTTCTAACCCCCGGAATAATCTTTGACTCACACAGTCTTGCAGATCTTTTGCCCTGTGCGATGGCGGCAGAGGAAATCGCGGAGTGACTGTAGTAACGCCAGTGTTTGCAGTCAAATGATATGCCAAAGTCACCCTTTATGCATACGGCATCTATTTGCATCCTGGGTTTTTTCATTCGAATGTCGTGCAGCGCCCTGTATCCTACTTCCTCAGCAACCTGGCAAACAAAAAATTCAAAATCTTGCCAGGTCAGAAACTTGACCACCCTGCTTATGTCGTACCCTGTCTCGCATATTTTGATCCCAAGCTTCACCCTGCACGCATGGGACAGCATGTGGTAGTTGGTTCCATTTGTTTGAATGAATGTGCCCCCGCATGAATGGATGAGCTGTTCAACCTCCTCTGTTTGATCTCCGAACAGCTTTTTCAAAACGTTCTCGGAGATGGAACCGGCCCTGGAGTATGAAAGAAGAAAAAGCAACTTTTCTGGGCTGACATGGTTGTTCATCGTCTTATCTTGGCGCGGTGATGGTTAAATCACCGTTTTAGGTTTTGACCTCTGGATTCTGGTTGTTCTGTGTCAGTTAGTCTGGTATAATACCTCTTTTTCGCCACTTGATGATTCCTTTTTCTGCCCTTTGTTTTTTCTGTTGTTGTCACTCGCCAAATGCTGCCTTTCCAATACCCTCCCCCCTCCCCCCGTCAACCATGCGTGTCCTGTTATATTCATCGTATCATGATGTTTCATGATATGAAAGAGTCCGAACTATCTTTGGGCAAGATAGATGGGGTGGAGGCCGGCGCAGAAGACAGGCTGGTCAATTCAGGCATATGCACCGTCATGGAACTGGCAGCCGCCCTTCCCGCTGAGATAGTTGAAGTGGTTGGGGGAGATGTTGAAGGCGCAGCTGCATTGATCTCCAATGCCAGGTCCTACCTGACAAAGAAGGGGCTCATGCTGGGAGAATTTGTAACGGCGAGCGAGATCGCTAGGAGGAAAAAGGATGTCTCCTTCTGCAGCACCGGATCCATTGCACTGGACAGGCTTCTTGGCGGTGGGTTGGAAACAAAAGCCGTCACAGAATTCTTCGGCATGTTCGGCTCTGGAAAATCTCAGATCTGCCATACGGCATCTGTTATGTGTCAGCTGCCGCAGGAGCGAGGAGGTTTGGGTGGTTCCGCCATATACATAGATACGGAAGGTACGTTCAGGGTAAACAGACTTTCCGAGATAGCCACGGCCAGAGGGCTTGACCAGGCCGAAGTCCTGAACCATGTGCTTTACTGCAGGGCGTACGACGTGCAGCATCTTACCGCGGTAGTCAAATCACTCGGGTTGCACATTAGGGAGAATTCGGCCAGATTAATAGTGGTTGACAGCGTCATCAGCCTTTTCAGGTCAGAATTCATAGGCAGAGAGACGCTTGCCGAAAGACAGCAGAAGCTGAATGGTCTGATGCACAGGCTGCACAACCTGGCCGAAGTTTATAACGTAGCGGTTGTGATAACCAACCAAGTACAGGCCACACCCAACACCTTCTTCGGTGACCCGAACAGGCCCACCGGCGGCCACGTGCTGGGTCACAGCTCAACATACAGAGTGTACCTGAAGAAATCTGGCGAAGAGAGGCTGGCGGCCATGGTGGACAGCCCGTACCACCCATATTCTGAAGCCAGGTTCATGATAGCATCGGCTGGTTGCTCCGACCCGGATTCTACACGGTGATGCTGGTCGTATGATCCCAATGAATGAAAGCCATGCCATGCCTGCACTGATGGTCAGAGCATCTCAAATGCATGAAGAAACAAATGTGATGACCACCGGGGTCGAGGAGCTCGATGGGCTCGTGGGTGAGCTGCATGGCGGGCAGACATACCTTTTCTATGGAGATGAGATGTTCATTGACGACCTGGTCCACAGGTTGATGGTAAGGGGGGTCCCGAGGGGCCTGGTCGTGTACATGAATAACACAGATTATCATACCGCAAAGACGCTTCTGGACCTGAATTCGCTGGCCGGGTATGCAAAAAGAGAAGGTGTGGAACCGGTGCTTGTCATGAGGAATGTCTTTTTTGTAGCCGCGTACAACGAATTCAGGCAGACCAAGGCGGCTGGCGCCCTCATCGAAAGAATGAGGGAGCTTGAGACATGTGGTGATGGCAATGGGGTTTTGCTCCTGGCACATAACATCACCCGGTTTCTTGCAGATGCGAAGGACAGACGATCCACATTGCAGTCTGTGAATGTGACGCTTTCCAAGCTTTGGCGATACTCCTCATCCAGGTCGATGATAATGGTGGTGACAGGCGGCGCGGCAGCCGCACCAAGGGGAAGAATTCCGGCACCGGAGGGGAGTGCTCTGCTCGGGCAGCTGGCAAACACATGCATCTTTTTTCGAAGGGTTCAGAGGGACATCGTGCAGGCCGTCCTCGTCAAGCATCCGGAGAGGAGAACGCCGGAATCTGTCATCATATCAAAAGGAGGGAATCCGCTCATGGGAAGAATGACGCCTTCGTTCAGACAGGTATACCTTGAAGTTCTGGCGAAGCTCAGGACCCAGTATCAGCCGCTCCTCAGGGACAAGAAGTTCAGAGAGGCATTCGAAGCACTGATCAGGGAGGCGTGGGATGGGGAACATGCCGCGATGGCCAACTCACAGTTGCCCCTCGTTCTGGATGCAATGAACCTCACGGCCAACGTGAGAAATGCCGCCGAAGTGGCGGCGCTCAGGCAGCAGCTGGAGGAGTTGAGGAAGGAAGTCGAAAGACTCCGGGAGAGTGGTGAAAAGAAGGCATGAGCGAGCTCGAAGGATGGCTTCTTGATGTGTACGTGCAGGGGGACAGAGCGATAGTCTGGGTCAAGGGTGACGATGGCAGAAACCTGAGAATGGAGGACAGGTACGTTCCATGGTTCTATGCAAAGCCATCCGGGTGGTCAGAAGAATGGCAGCTGCTGTCAATGCTTTATGAATGTCCTGCCGTGAGTTCTGTCAGGGCCGAAGAAAAGTTCGTCGACATTTCTTCCCCCGTCAGGGAAAGGCTGCTCAGGGTAGAAACGAGGGGAACGAAGGAGTTCAGGCAGCTCGTGAAGGGGTTGGAAGGAAACGGCCTCGTAGGCTCACTGTATGATGTGGACATCAGACATGTGCAGAAGTACCTGTTCACCAGGCTGTGCGTGGAACCCACGAGCAGAGTGAGGGTAGGTCGGGATGGGGACAGGCTCGCATGGATGACCAAGGTGGATGACCCCGACAGAGCAAGACCGCCGCCCTTTTCCATGTTGAGGATAGAACCCGAATATGTGCTTGAGGAGGGGGGAAGAAGGAGAAGGATGACCAGGCTTGTGACTGCGCATGGTGACGGTGTGGAGGTCATAGAGGGGACGAAGAAGGAGATTGGGTATGGAATCGCCCAGGTAGTAAGAGAAGCGGACCCGGATATCATTGTAATCCCCAGGTGTGACGAAGTTGTATTCCCTATGCTGAAAGATGCGGTAGAAGAAGCAGAGATGAAGATGAATGTGGGGTCCGGGCTGGGGCCGGGGCTGGGCAGGAGCGTCGATGCCGAGCAGGTGAAGGCTCAGGGTTCCTGGGGAGGCAGAATACTCATAGAGGACAGTATGGTGGGCCATCCCACAGAACTCTGGGGCGTCGCTGGACTCGTGGAAAGAACAAGGTTCAGCTTTCTGCCCATCGGTCTGACGTCCAGATGGCTGAGCAACAGGTCGATTGATTCAAGAAACTGCTACGAATTGATCAGGAGAGGCTACGCGATACCGAAGGAAGGGTATTTTGAAGTTGCGAGGGATCTCGAGCAGGTCATGTTAAGGGACAGGGGAGGAATCAGCCTGACACCCATTTCTGAAACGCTTCACCATAACGTGGCCGCGATAGACTTTGATTCTCAGTATCCGAACATAATCCTTCGGTCAGGGTTGAGCTACGAAAGACCGATGGGCGAAGGAGAGGTTTCTGCAGAAGGGGGTGTGGGACTCATTCCGCTGGTGATGGGACCATGGTTGAAAAGGCGCATGGAGCTGAAAAGGGTCAAGAAGTCTCTTCCAAAGGGAAGTGAGGAAAGGCTGTTCTGCGAACAGAGGGTGGATGCGCTGAAGCTGATGCTCGTGACGCAGTACGGGATTTCCGGATGTTGCTGGAACAGGTTCGGAAATGTCGTTACCTTCGAAGAAATAAACAGGAAGTCCAGGGAAGCCATGATGACGGCCAAATCCCTCATTGAGAGCCGGGGGTACGAAGTGGTTTATGCCGATGTTGATTCATGCTTCATCAAAAGAAATGATGCGACTAGAGAGGATTATGAGGAACTGGCGGCTGAGGTATCAAGGATTACGGGGCTTCCGATGTCCCTAGACAAGCATTTCAAGTTCATTGCGTTCCCCAAACTCAAGGGGGACCCATCATCTTCTGCCCTGAAGAGATACTTTGGTGTGACGTACGATGGTGAGGTTGAAGCCAGAGGGATAGAGCTCAGGAGGGAGGATTCCCCAGTACTCGTGAGGGAGTTCCAGAAAAGGCTGATACTTGAGCTGATGGACAGAGATACGATGGATGATGTCCTGACCTACGGCGTGGCGGAGGCCGCCAGACTGCTGCAGGATACCATTCGGCAGGTCAGGAGTGGAAACGTGGATGTGGATTCCTTACTGGTATCCAGAAGCCTGAGGAAGGAACCGGACGAGTACAGAAACAGAGTCGTTCACCTTTCGGCTGCGATGCAGATGCTGGGGCAAGGCAGAGAAGTGTTTGCGGGAGACAGTATAAAATTTATCTTCACAGATTCGGAAAACAGGAATCCTATGTGCAGGGTCAGAGCCGAGGGGGTCACGGGGGGCAGCTATGACAGGGAGGTTTACTCTAAGATGATCGGGGATGCCGCTGGTACAGTGTTCAGGGCGGCGGGGCTGCCAGTACCCAAAGCAGAATAAATAAAGCATTGACTGAAACCGAAGCATACGAAGAATATGCTTCTTTCGAGTGATAGCTATTTTATGTGAAAATATATATTGTATATATTACACGACCGGGGGCGCAGGTATAATGAACAAAAATGAGGAAGGTAGCATAAGAAAGTTGCAGTTCACAGGTAAGTCTTCCTACTCTCTGAACGTCCCAAAGGACTGGGTGGAGGCGGCCGGGTTGAAGGCTCAGGACCCGTTGCTCGTCACCGAAGAGGGGCCTTCGCTGAAGGTGACGCCCCTGAAGAGCAGAAACCTGACCGGCCACGAGATGGATCTCATGACGGACGGAAACAGGCTGGACAGGGATGTTCGGAAGGCGATATCCGCGTACCTGGCCGGATGCGAAGTGATCAGAGTGCTGCCAAAGAGCGGAAGGCTGGGGCTGGAGTTCAAGAACAGGTTTAAGGAGAATGTTTCAAGCAGGATGATAGGGTTCGAAGTGACCGAAGACAGCCTTAAGGAGCTCACATTTCAGGCCCTCGTGGCCTCACCACAGATCGACATGTTCGCGGTTGTCAGAAGAATGTACATGATCTCGTCCAACATGTTACAGGAAAGCGTTTCATCGTTGTCCAGGGGGGACGTGGAGGAAGCGGGTTCCGTTTTGAAGGCTGATGATGATGTGGACAGATTCCATTTTTATGCGATTAGGACACTCAACCAGGCCGTGGACAATCCGGTTCTCCTGAAGGACATATCGCTGATGTACAGATCAGAGGCCGTAATGGCAAAGACAATACTCAAGAGTATAGAGAGGGTGGCGGACCACAGTGTTTCCATAGCTACGCTGACAAGGGTGGCTGGGCGGATCAGTTCCAGAGATGAAGGTATAATACGGGACAGGCTCGAAAAGGCACAGAAGTTATATGAGGGGGCCGTCTCATCATTCCTGAATCTAAACGAAGTGGCTGCAGAGGATGTGCTCGATGAATACGTTTCCCTCAAGCAGGAGGAAGCAGGCGTTTCGCTTCCAGAGGGGCGCTGGACCGGCCTGGTGCTCGAACACCTGCAAAGGGTCTCCGACTATTCAGCGGACATATCTGAGGCTGTCATTGACATGATGGTCGCAAGAAAGATGAGAAAGGAGGCGGTGGTGGGTGAAGGCAGGAGTTGAATCTTTCGTTGCTGTCGGAGTTCTCAATCGGACGATTCAAATTACATGATTTCAAATGGGTTTATTTGCACGCCTCTGCTGAATTCCTTCATTGTCCGAAGATTCCGCGAGATGACTAAATGTACGACCTTGTGCTGGAGAACGGACGCTTGGGCTCGCATGAAGGCGAATACGGCAGTATTGGTATAGAGAAAGACAAAATCATGCGAGTTGCAGGCGCAGGTGAAAGGCTCCAAGGGAAGAGGCGTATGGATGTGGAAGGAGCGTGGATATTTCCAGGCTTCATTGATGCCCACACTCATCTTTTGGCTCTCGGACTATCCATGATCCGTCTTGACCTTTCACATACCGAAAGCAGGGAGCAGGCGTTGGAGCTTGTCAGAAAGGCCCTCAGAGGACGCCGGGGCGAGAGAGCCCTGGTGGGATACGGTTGGGACGAGTCTGCCTGGGGGGAAAGGGACTACCTGAGAAGGGAAGAACTCGATTTTTCTGACGTGCCTGTTATCCTTTACAGGCGGGACCACCACATGGCCGTGCTGAATACAGCCGCATTGAGGAAGATAGGTCTGGAAAAGAGGAGGAATGGCGTCGTCAAGGAAGATGAGCTGAAACTGCTGGAACCTATGGCAAGAGCAGACAGGCCGACGGTACTGATGGCGCTCAAGGCCGCGTTTCAGAAATGTCTTTCGGAGGGCATCACCTCGGTCAGGGACATCGTTGACGCCGGCACGTATCAAACATACATGAGGTTAAGCAGTCTACCGGTCGATGTAAAGCTTTGCCTCTATCGAGACGGATTCGAAGAGAGATTCAAGGAAGATTCCATGTTTTGGGGGGTGAAGCTTTTTCTGGATGGATCGATCGGTGCAGGAACAGCCGCGTATTCTGGCTGGTCGGAAAAAAATCTATTGTTATCCGAAAGTAACCTGCGGGTTACAGCAAGATATTTCTGGAAAAGGGGGGTTTCACTGGCTGTTCACGCGATCGGGGATGTTGCTGTGGAAACGGCCGTCAGTGTCCTTTCTCGATCTGATAATAAGATAATCAACAGTATAGAACATTTCGAGCTTGCCGATGACAGAACTCTGGAGCGCATGGGCCCCACCGTCGCCTGCTGTCAGCCCAATTTTCTCCAGTGGTCCGGTAGAGGCGGTCTTTATGAGATAAAGCTGGGGAGAGCATGGGCTGAAAGGAACAATGCGTATAGAAGGATGCTGGACAGAGGGGTTCATCTTGCTTTCGGCTCCGATTGCATGCCAATCGGTCCGCTGTATGGAATCAAGCTCGCCTGCACTTCGCCCCGTGCGGCCCAGAGGATATCTGCGGAGGAGGCCGTCAGATGCTACACTGAAGCCGGAGCAAAACTTCTGAATCTTCAAAGAAGAGGTGAGATAAAGACAGGCTTCATCGCCGACCTCACTGTTGTCAGGGGAGACATTACGAAGAGCGCCGAGGTCGTGGCCACCGTGAAATCTGGCACATTGGCCTACCAAAAACTGGCGAAAGCGCAATAAGACATTAAAAATAAAGAAAAACGGCGAGCCTTTGCTCGGAATAGAAGCTGTTGGATTGTCCAAGACGTTTGGTAGCCTTAAGGCGGTCGAAGACTTGTCCTTATCGGTACCTGATGGGCAGGTGCTCGCCCTGCTCGGGCCCAACGGTGCAGGGAAAACAACTACGATCAGAATGCTAGCCTGCCTTATCACACCCACCTCCGGCACTGCACTTGTGGCGGGCTACGATGTGCTAAAGCAGCCTGCACTGGTCAGAAGAAGTGTTGGCGTTCTCACCGAATCCCCAAGCCTTTATGAGAGATTGACTGCTGAGGAGAATCTTGAATTTTTTGCAAAGGCGTATGGAGTAACTGACCCGGCGGAGAGAAGGCTCAGGATTTCCCATTTGCTGGAAATTCTAGGGCTTTGGGAGAGGAGAAATGACAGAGTGGCCACCTACTCCAAGGGGATGAGACAGAAACTAGCGTTTGCAAGGGCGATTCTGCACAAGCCGCCAGTTCTTTTCCTTGATGAGCCTACATCAAACCTGGACCCTTCCTCCGCGAGACTCCTCAGGGAAGAAATTCACAGCATGAGTAAAAGGGAGGGCAGGTCAATTCTGCTATCCACTCACAGGCTCGAGGATGTGGAGAGACTTGCAGACAGGGTGATTATTTTGAGGAATGGAAAACTGCTCGCAGAGGGTTCTCCTCACGAGGTTGAGGGAAGGGTTTTTGCGGGGGAAAGGTTCGAAGTTAAGCTGAAAGCAGTAATGCCCGAGATTCGGGATCGACTGCTTGGCGTGGAGGGCGTCAAAGAAGTATATGTCGATTCCGGAGCCGGCATGCTGAATGTAACATGTGAAAGCATCGAGGATGTGGTGCCCAGAGTGGTCAGGAAACTTGTCATGGATGGATATGATGTTCTTTCCGTAAAGGAGGTTCAGGGCTCGCTCGAGGATGCATACCTGAAACTTGTGAGTAACGATTCTGAAAATGTAAGGGAGTGAAATCCCGCTTGAAATTTGATAATGTTGCCTTGGTTTTCAAAAAGGACTGGGTGGAGATAAGCAGGAACTGGCAGGTTCTCTTTCCTGTCATGGTTGTCCCGATAGTTTTTTCGATGATACTACCGCTTACAATGCTCAACTTCCCCAGCCAGACCGGAGCGCTTGGACCCCTTCAGGGCCTTTTTTCCAATCTTCCGGGAACGGTCAAGGCGCTATTTCTCAACTTTGACCAGAGACAGGTAATATTCTACATGGTGGCTGTGTACTTCTTCGCTCCCTTCTTTCTTATTATACCGCTCATCGCTGCAAGCGTCATCGCTTCAGACAGTTTCGCCGGTGAAAAAGAGAGGAGGACCATCGAAGCCCTCCTGGCCACTCCTGTGAGCGATTCAGAGATGTTCCTCGGGAAGATGCTCGTGGCTTTCGCCGCGGCAATGATGTCCACGCTGGGATCGTTCATCGTTTACATCAGCGTCGTGGATACGATATCCCTCGGTCTGTTCGATGGCATGCTTATACTTCCGAACCTGACATGGCTTCTGCTTATCTTCCTCCTTGCTCCCACCGTCTCGCTGGCCAGCGTAGGATTGACAGTTACTATATCCGCGAGGGTGAAAGGCTTCAGAGAGGCACAGCAGATAAATGCGATACTGATCGTGCCCATACTTGTCGTAGTGTTTGGAGAGGCATGGATAGCAGTAATACTCGGTCCGGTTACAATCGCCGGCCTCGTCGGGGTGTTTGTTTTGGCTGATCTTCTAATGTTTCTCCTCGGCGTCCGTCTATTTAACAGGGAAGAAATCCTGTCAAAGATGACGTGAAGCCGAATCAAACCCACCAGATGAAAGGCGGGTTGCGCAGTCCAGTTCGACAGCCTGTGGGACGCCGGCATAGAGTATTATCTGAGAGATGCTCAATCCTCACGCCACTTGAAGGCGGTGACTGCTGCCATGAACACGACTATGCAGAGAACTGCAACGATTGCGGAGTCTACCTCGGCCCCGGTGTAGTTTGTGTAAACCATGGTGTCGGTTAGCCCGTTTATGATGTAATACAGGGGAAATATGTGAGCCACTCCCTGAAGCCATGCAGGCATTACGCTCAAAGGAAAGAAGGTTCCCGAGAGGAACATCATTGGGAAGGTGATTATGTTCCCCACGATCCCTGCCGATTCTTCGCTCTTTGTCACGGTCCCAACGAGCATACCGAGCGAGACGAAGAACAAAGGACCCATCGCCATGAAGGGTATGACCCAGTAGGTTATAGAGACCGATGCATGAAAGATCAGTTCGCCGGCGGCAACCATGATTATGAAGGAGATGGCAGAAAGGATGAGGTACCACAGAATCTTTGAAACAAGCCATTCGCCCTTGGTGAGGGGTGTGAGGGAAAGCTGTTTGAAAAGCTTGGTTCTTTTATATTCTGAGGATATGTTAACCATGGAGAACATCGGACTGATGAGAATCGAGAAGCCTATGAGGCCGGGTATGAGAAAATCAACGTAGGAAGGTGATTTTTCGTTGACGCTTTTGAGGCTCAGTCCGAGTAAGGGTGATGTATGCTCCAGCTTCAAGTTGAATGCATTTATTACGGCTGAAGTTATCCCGATCACACTCTGGGAACTTGCATCCGCAGGATTCGTGTAGATTGTGAGGTTTTCCGGCTTGCCCGCCATCGCCTCCGTAGTAAAGGTTGGTGGAATCAAAAGACCAGCCGAATAGGAATGGTCCAGAAGATACTGGGGAAAGGAAGCGTTCGAAGGAACTAGCACAACCTGTAGTGCACCTGTCTGATTCAGTGCGGTGGTGAAACTGCCACCAAGTTGGCCTGTGTCTAGATTCTGAACATATAACTGAGGTGTGCCACCCGAGCCGCCAGAGAATATGGCTCCAAAAAGCAGTATGATGATTACAGGAAAGGCCAGGGAAAAGAACAGGGCGGCTGAGTTTCTGGTAAACTCCCGCCTGTAAACGTTGAAGTCTGCCAGTATCCTTCTTGGTTTCAATTTAGCTCAGTTCCCCCTCCTTCATTCGGCCCACAAGAAAGATGAATACGTCCTCAAGGCTGTCCCTTCTTACGCTCAGCTCTTCGTATGGAAGGCCTGACTCATCTATGGCTTTGACCACCTTCAATATGTCAGTTGAAGACGGGACATAAATTTGCACGGATTCTGAATCAACCGCCTCGACTCTGAAACTTAGTGCAGATTTCAGATATTCATACATCTTGCTGCCGCCCGACACGACGACCTTCCTCTCGC
This sequence comes from Nitrososphaerota archaeon, assembly GCA_021324115.1. Classification (GTDB taxonomy): domain Archaea; phylum Thermoproteota; class Nitrososphaeria; order Conexivisphaerales; family DTJL01; genus JAJPJS01. The sequence goes on along the minus strand of JAJPJS010000017.1, from coordinate 17,682 downwards.
TTCCGTATTTCGAAATCAGGTGAGAGGGTGTGTCGCAAACTATGATCTTACCGTTGTTCATTATGGCCACTCGGTCCGAAAGCTGTTCAGCCTCTTCCAGGTAGTGAGTGGTAAGCAGAATTGTGGACCCATGCTTCTTGAGGTTCCTGATGACGTCCCATATCCCTCTTCTTGATTGAGGGTCAAGGCCAGTTGTGGGCTCGTCAAGAAATACGAGGGTCGCATCATTAACCATCGCCAGTGCGAGGCCAACCTTCTGCTTTTGGCCACCTGATAAATCCTGAAAGTGCTTGTCAGCTGCATCTGACAGACCCACAATTTCAAGGATTTCTTCGGCATCGGGCGACGTACCAAAGAGTGAAGCATAGTAAGATATTGCTTCCCTCGGTGTCGACTTGTCAAAAAACCGAAACCCCTGAGGCATGACTCCCACCTTCTTGTGCAGAGTGTAGCCGTCGTGCCAGGGGTCCAAACCCAAGACAGAAACCTTCCCCGAATCCGGCTTTCTTAATCCTTCAAGGACTTCGACGGTTGTCGTCTTGCCCGCTCCATTGGGCCCCAGGATACTGAACACTTCACCGCTGTGAACTGCAAGGTCGAGTCCATCCACTGCCCTCGTGTTTCCATAATTCTTGACAAGACCTTCGACTTGAATTACCAAATCAGGCTCCGATGAGCTGACTTCGTTCATCTAACGTACGGCCCGAATTGCCCCGGTGACGCATATATAAATGGTTCAGAGCCGCTTGGATGTTGAAATCGGAGCGGATTCCGTTACCCAGGTGATGCTGGCTCCTCTGATATGTATAGGTGATCGGTCGTTATTCAATCGTTTCCCGTTACGCGGTGTCGGATCACAGCAAACGCAAGCAGACCTCCGAGCAACGCAGCCAAGAGAACATAAACCAGATTCCAGCCGATCGGAGTCGGCTTAAGCGTCTCTATCGCAGTCTCCAGGGAGTATCCCCCTGTTTGAGAGGATGCGCTCCCTGCAGTTGCTGATGAAGTCGAATTGTGCAATTTTGTATTTTGGCCCGGGCTCGGACTTGTGAAGTTGACAGAGGTATTGGGCTGGGAACTTGTAACGTTCGAATTCTGTGACGGAATTTGGCTGCCGCCCCACAAACCAAGGACACCCGTTTGAGACGCAAGAGCCAGAGAGAATACAATACTCATGGCAAGTGCTAGTGCCGGAAGTGCTCCCTTTAGGAACTGTTTGCCGTTATCCATCGTATTAGGTAGATTCGTCTAGATACTTAGTTCTATTTGTTAGAACGGGTCAAACCGGCCGACGTCGGAGGGGAACCCACGAACCATGGCCCAAAAATGCCAAAGTGATTTGCACTAGTGGTGCGGTTCAACATCAATAGTCAGGAGAAGTTGTATCTTAACAACCCTAGGTTTTCGTACAGGCGTAAACGGGAAGATATGCAGGTAAAAATGATGAAGCCATGAAAATTTATTTAATATTTTGCGGCCCAAATTTGACCAATCCGGGCGTGTGAACAAATTAAAGCTCGCTAGCTTATCTGAGCTGACATCTCGTCACGTTTCGGGACCGCTGGGTCTCTATTGGAATACATTTCAAAACGGTCTTTTCCTCCAGGTACGCAGAGTTTCAAACCAGAGAACAGCCGCACCACCAACTGCCGATATGAGTGCATAGGGGTCGACGGGATACCGGTGCAGTAGAAGATAAGCGATGGCCATGACGGTGAAAAATACTGCATAGAACGATAGCCTGGGGAGCGTAAATCCAGCAATGCTACTGAATGCTTGAAGAACACCCACATCCACCTTTTTGATCAGCTCATATTCTCCGGCCTGGTTCTTGAGCACTACGCCCAGGTCCACTAGCTTTTCGAGATGATGAAAGGCTATGCTTGGGCTTGAAAAGCTCAGATTCCTTTGAACTTCCCGGACACCGACGGCCCGCTGCGCCTTCAATATGTACAGGTAAACTTTGAGTGTCTTTCCTCTCAGCTGGTATTCGACGCTGTCGCGCTCCAATTTGAATAACGTATCCGAACAGGCCATCTAAAAGGTTTGGTACGCGAGAAATCATTACAGTATCCTTGGATAGAAGACACGGGTTTTTGGTTCACAATAATCCTGTGGACCCGGTGATCTGAATTATCTTACAGGCGCTTCTTTGAACGCCTTTTTTATATCATCCGAACTGCCTATACCGTACACGTTATCGTTAAACTCATCTTTACATAAAGTGGCAAAAACACGCCCCGATGCCATAAAAATATCTGTTTAAAGAATCTGCACATATCGGTCGTATTCGGCCATAAATTTTGAGAACCGAATCCTGGCATTTATTGAATACGTTATAAGTAATTATGATTGGGCGAAAGAGTTTCATCGAACTCCGACGGGCATAGAAATAGATGACTTCGGCCGTTTGGGCTCTTGGTCCTGGAAACCATAACAATCATACCGAAGTTCATTCAGACAGGTTTGTTCATGCGGCCGAAGATAGAGGAAAAGAAGAGAAAAGAAAGACCCTAGAAAGCTTTTGATGCGATGTAAGGTTCAGAGGCTCGGAGACAGTGCGCCCCAAATAAGAATGTTGTACGAGGAATATACATGCTTGGAAACAGTCGCAAATGGGGAATCCCCTACTCGGACACCGAGTAAGGATTCCAACGCAAAAGCCATATTTGTATAGATTAGTCACCCGCTTACCGCAGCAGAAGGGGTGTTGGAACCTGAATCTAAGCAACTTAAGGACTGGGACCCTGATCTCGGTTCTCCTCACGGTTGCGATGGGGCCTCTCTTGCTTTACCAGCTATATGTCCTCGCTCCCAGATTCCTTTTCTACTCGGTTCTTGCAGGATGGGTCGCATATTCAGCTGCAGCGGTAGGAGTAGTTGCAAAGAACCGCGAGGCCCACTATGTTATAATCATGCTGGCCCTGCTTGTCCTCATTCTCTCCCTTCCACAACCTGAGCACTATTCCTTCTTTTACAGCGGCGACTACCTCGCTGCCATAACATTCCTGGTGGGTGACCTGCTTCAAGTGTTGGTTATTCTGTTCACGATTCTAGTTATAAGGCAGAAGCGATGGTTCTGATAGGTGTACCTATCACCCGCTTTCGAGGGCTTCGATTTCGGCTTCCCTGAGTTTTCTTCGTGCGATGGCCTGCCTGTACCTCCTCTTTTCCTCCGCTGTTTCCGGGATTATTTTCGGCACAGGGGTGGGTTTACCCTTCGAATCCAACGCAACGTATGTCAGAAAACAGGAGCCTGTATGAGTTGTTTTACCAGTCTTTAGATCAGTCGCTTCAATTCTTACGCCAATTTCCATCGAAGTATGCCCAACATAATTGACAGAAGACTTGAGGGTAATCAGGTTGCCGACGAAGACGGGAGCGAAGAAGTTCATCCTGTCAACCGAGGCGGTTACCACATTCATCCTGGTGTGCTTGAACGCGACTATACTGCCCACCTCGTCCATCAGCTTCAGAATGGTTCCACCGAACACGTTGCCCGACGGATTTGCATCATTTGGCATCATAAGGCGCACAAGGGTTGTTGAAGACTCGCTAACCTTTTTGCCATTGTTTGACATGCGAGGTAACCGATTTTCCTGCTTATTCATAAGGATAACTTCGATAAGTCTAAAGGTCGGCGATATAGTATACCCAACGTGCAGAAGTCCGAAAGACCCGAATGGCTCACCGTAGTGCCCCGCAGTAGCGAAGCTTTGTCGGAACTGAAGGAAATGTTTGCACGTCTGAACCTCCATACTGTCTGCGAGGAAGCTCACTGCCCGAATCTGTATGAATGCTGGGGAGGCGGGACTGCCACCCTCATGCTTATGGGGGACGTTTGCAGCAGGGCGTGCAGGTTCTGCATGGTTAAGCCAGGCAGGCCGAACGGGCATCTGGACGACTTTGAGCCGGAGAATGTTGCGTACGCTCTTTCAAAGATGAATCTTTCGTATGTGGTCCTTACTTCGGTGGACAGAGATGATCTTCCTGATGGTGGCTCAAAACACTTTGCTAGAACGATACGGGCAGTAAGGGAAAAGTGCCCAGGCATGCTGGTTGAAGTTCTCATACCTGACTTTCAGAATGACTTGGACTCGCTGAAGACTGTGGTGGACGCCAGGCCTGATGTCATTGGACATAACATTGAGACTACGATGTTCTTGACCCGACGAGTAAGGGACCCGAGAGCCGGTTATTGGCAGTCATTGTCCGTGCTGAGGAATGTCAAGAAACTTGACAGGAGGATATTCACAAAATCCTCCATAATGGTCGGACTGGGGGAAACCGAGGAGGATGTTGGATTAGCGATGATGCATCTGCGGAATGTGGAGACGGACTTCCTCACCATCGGGCAGTACCTTAGGCCATCTCCGCGGCACCTCCCCGTGGTTAATTACGTATCGCCGGAGCAATTCAGGAAATACAGGGAGATGGGCCTAAGAATGGGTTTCAAGTACGTTGCTTCCGGACCCCTCGTGAGAAGCAGCTATCGGGCAGGCGAATATTACCTAGGATCATTTATCAGAAACGAAACTCCTAAACAGTCTACCTGAGAAGGATTATCAGCAAGCCCTTTTTAATCCGGCCTTTTCCTTATTCGACCTGCGATATGACATTCGAGTTCAAGATGCCCGATATTGGCGAAGGCGTCACCGAGGGGGAGATCGTTAAGGTACTCGTCGGCGAAGGAGACCAGGTGAAGGAAGATTCCCCCCTTGTCGAAGTTATGACTGACAAGGTGAATGTTCAGATACCGTCGCCGGTTTCGGGCAAGGTTTCGAAGGTGCTGGTAAAGGAGGGTGATAATGTCAAGGTGGGTCAGGTGCTGATTATATTCGAAGGGGAATCGAGTCCAGCAGGCGTCTCGCGCTCTGAAGGTTCGAAGGAGGAAACCAAAGGCACGAATCCCCCCGCCCAGACGGTCTCTTCGCCCAGCGCTTCCGTTTCGGGAGTTACAGAAGCGGTACTTGCGACTCCTGCGATCAGAAAACTGGCCAGAGAGCTGGGAGTGGACATAACAAGGGTCAGGGGCACAGGACCCGGCGGCAGGATACTGGAAGCAGACCTGAGAAGTGCAGCCCAGAATGTGGCATCGAAGGGTATGGAGGTCACGGCAACGGCTCCGGGGAGCAAGGAGGAGGTCGTCCCATTAAGAGGTATAAGGAAGGTCGTGGCGGAGCATATGGCCAAGGCGAAGGAATCCACTGCCTCGGTGACTCACGTCGATGAAGCCGACGTGTCGGAAGTTGTGATGCTGAGGGAGGCCTTCAAGGGAAGCGCAGAGAAAAGGGGCGTCAAACTTACGTATCTTCCCTTCATCATAAAAGCCCTGGTTCCGGCGCTGAAGGAGTTTCCGTATATGAATTCATCTCTGGATGACCAGGCTCACAGCATCGTTCTGAAGAGGTACTACAATGTCGGTATCGCCACAGATACCCAGGAAGGACTGGTGGTTCCCGTCGTGAGGGACGTGGATAAGAAAGATATCTACCAAATAGCCTCCGAAATCGAGGCACTAGCACAAAAGGCTAGAAGTGGAACACTTGCACTTGATGAGATAAAGGGTTCTACATTCACCATTACAAACGTAGGCTCCATAGGGGGCCTATTTGCCACGCCGATCATAAACTGGCCCGAGGTAGCAATACTCGGCCTTCATAAGATTACAAAGAGGCCAGTGGTGAGGAATGGGAGCATTGAAGTGAGGGACGTTACGTATCTTTCGCTTACCTTCGACCACAGAGTGATGGACGGGGCCTATGCTGCAAAGTTCCTTTCAAGGGTCATAGAAATACTGCAGGACCCGAAGCTCCTTCTTGCGGAAGTCCTTTGATAAAATGAATCCAGATTATGATTTGGTGGTGCTGGGTGGAGGCCCCGGCGGATACCCCTGTGCGATAAGGGCCGCCCAGCTAGGATTGAAAACCGCGATTGTCGAAAGAGACAGGCTTGGCGGCGAGTGTCTGAATTACGGGTGTATTCCCTCGAAGGCACTTATCGGGGTATCAAACCTGTATGAAAAGGTCTCAGAGGGTGCGAAGTATGGCCTGAAGGCCTCGGATGTCCGGCTGGATTTTCAAACTCTGCAGAAGTGGAAGCAGGGCGTGGTTGATTCATTCGTTTCCGGGGTTGGGATGCTTTGCAAAGGGAACGGAGTGGAGGTGGTCATGGGCAATGCAAAGATTTCCGACAGGAATACACTCCTGATCGAGAATATGGGGGAAAACAGGGCATCAAGGTCACTGACCTTCAAAAAACTTGTCGTTGCGACCGGCTCCTTTCCCGCAGAGCTGCCTGACATAAAGTTCGACGGCAAGCTGGTAATCGGATCGAAGGAAGCGCTCGAGCTATCCACGATTCCAAGCAGCATGTTGGTGATAGGCGGAGGGGCAATCGGGCTTGAAATCGCAACAATGTATGCAAAATTGGGGACAAAAATAACCGTCGTTGAAGTGATGGACCAGCTTCTGCCAGGCCTGGACCTCGACCTTGTCAGAGTTGTGCAGAGGGGGCTTGAGAGGAGAGGCGTGACCATACATCTCAAATCGAAGGTGGTCGGTTTGGAGAATAGAGAGGGTTCGGTACGTGCAGATGTCGAAACACCAGAGGGAAGGATGAGCCTGGAAGCGCAGAAGGTCCTCCTGAGTGTAGGGAGGAAACCCAGGAGCGGTGAAATTGGGCTGGAGAAGATCGGGGTATCAACAGATGCAAAGGGATACATCATTACGGACAGGCGTATGATGACAAATATCGAAGGAATATATGCAATCGGAGATGTAAGGGGTCCGCCTATGCTTGCCCACAAGGCCACAAAGGAGGGGATAGTTGCCGCCGAGTCCGCGGCGGGTCTGACGACGGTGGCAGAATGGAAGGCTGTGCCGGATGCGGTTTTCACAGACCCAGAGATCGCCACCGCAGGAATGACCGAAAAGGCTGCGCTTGCCGCGGGATTCAAGCCCAAGGCCACAAGATTTTCCTTTGCTGCGCTTGGCAGGGCCATGACGGCCGGCCAGACAGAAGGTTTCGTTAAGATTGTGTCGGACCAGCAGAGCAATCTGGTGCTGGGTGTGCAGATTGTCGGCTATGAAGCATCTGACCTCATAAGCGAGGCAGCGCTTGCCATTGAAATGGGGGCCACAGTAGAAGATATAGCACTGACTATACATCCGCATCCGACCATGCCAGAAGCTATAATGGAGGCTGCAGAATCGGCCGCCGGTCATCCTGTGCATCAGCTGAGGCTGAAGGGGACTTGACATGAGACTGGTTTCGGTCGACGCAGGCAGGCTTGATTATGCTCTGGCGCTTGAGGTCCAGAAGAAGCTGGTAGACAGGAAGATAAGAGGCGAAGTTGATGATGTGCTCCTTCTTCTCGAGCATGACAATGTAATTACGCTTGGCAGAAGAACTTCTCCAGAGAATTTCAAGGAGCAGCCGATTCCGGTGTATCAGGTTGAAAGGGGAGGGGACGCCACATATCATGGGCCGGGGCAGCTGGTCGGTTACCTGATCAGAAGGCTCGAAGATCAGGATGTGAGGAGGTATCTAAGAAGACTAGAAATCGTTTTGTTGAAGACTGCCAAGAAGTTCGGGGTTCAGGCAACAGTCAAGGAGGGTCACACAGGTGTCTGGGTGGAAAATGGAGGAAAAATTGCATCGATAGGCGTCGCGGTCAATGACTGGGTGACGTATCATGGATTCGCTTTGAATGTGGACCCGGATTTGAGGTATTTTGCGCTGATTCGACCTTGTGGTTTGAACCCGGAGGTGCTTACTTCGATAAGAAAGGTGACGGGTATGGCTCCATCAATGCAGGATGTCAAGAAGGAGGTGGTGGAGCAGATAAAGGGCGAATTCAGGTATGAAACAATTGAGTCGATTCCGCTCGACCGACTCCTTCCCATTGGAATTGACCGTCACAGCGCACAGTAAAACCATATGTGAAGATGATATTGATAGACCTTAGTACTAAACTGTCGTTCGGAGTTGACGTTGACGATGTCTGGCGATACACCGGGAGAAAGGAACCCAAGTCAATTATACTTCCTCATCTCCTTTCAGTCGAATTGCCTGAGGGAAGCATACTCGAAAGGATGGAAGAACAGTTTCTTGCTGGTAGGGGAGAATCCACCGGAGACCCGGTCCAGGCCGCCGTAGATTTCCTTGCGGATGGCGCCTCGGACCTGGGGGTCGAATTCGTGAGATGCTGGTTCCCGTGGAGATTCTTCGAGCCCAACATGCTGCAGGGAACAGACCTGAAGAGTGTCGAAGAGCAGGGTTATGCCGACTACCCTTTTGACAGGATGGTGAACTCACTTCAGAAAAAGAACATATCGGTCATACCAGTTTTGGCATGCGGTTATTCAAGAATGCTGCCCGCGGGGCTCGACCCTGACAAACACCCTGATGAATATATTAGAAGGGCTGCTATCCACACAGGAGCCCTTGTTCGTCATTACAGGGGCATCGTCCCCGTCTGGCAGATTGAGAATGAACCAAACTGGTGGGAGATGCACGTAGCGGGAGGATGGAGGAGCGGGGCTGTATGGCTGGAGGGAGGGGAATTCAGGAATGAACTTCTTCGAGTACTGAACGAAACTGTCCACGAAGAGGACCCTTCCGCGAGGACAATGATAAACCTGGAAGCGGACACGAATGTTTCAGGTGCGGATTATTACGCAAAGTTGTGCGATATCATCGGGCTGGATTACTATCCCAACTACAAGGCATCCTCTCCCGTTGATGCCTCGCCATTGGCAAACGCCTCCAGGGTGGCCAAAGGGATTGAAAGGCCAGTGATCATAGCTGAAACCGGATATCCGAGCGGGCCTCTTCTTTTAGGATACACGGAGGACAAGCAGGCCGAATACATCAGAAGGGCGTGCGCATGCGCATTTGAATCTGAAGGCGTGACGGCGATAGGTGTTTGGAGGTTCATGGATTCCCCGTGGAGGTCATTTCCTGATCAGGAGAATCATTTTGGCCTTATTGATGAGAAGGGTAGAAGAAAGGAGTCATTCACCATATATTCTGATACCATAACGGAGATCAGGAAGGCGAGGCATGGGTAGCGGGCAGCTCCCTCACGAGCAACACCTCGCCGGGCACAACCACCATCCGACGATACAATTCGAGAGCATGGGCAAATCCGTACAACTTTGACACCTGGACGAAGTTTGTTCTCACAAACCCTTTCGAGTAAAAGAGCCTCAGAGCCGATTCATTCTCACTTTCGGTAGCAGCATAGACCCTTTTGAACCCTGAAGACACAAAGTGTTCCAGCGCGTGATCCAGAAGTAACCCTCCAATCCCCTTCTTCCTGGATGAAGGTACCACTGCGATGTAGAACACGTATCCCGTACCTTCATGTAATGTCTCCAGCAGAACCAATCCGATGGGTTGCTTCCGCTCCAGAACCACAAGAACTGTCTCGCATTCCTTTAACTTGCCGAGTGCATGCCTGAGGTACCAACCCGAAAAAGATTCTTCCAGTACGGTCCTCAGTTCAGATCTTCTCTCGGTCGGCCAGTGAACCACTTCGGTATCGGAATCTGGAATCAAAATCTGAACAACTCGGCGGCGTTGTCAAAAAGTATCCTTTCCTTATCGGCATCGGTTATTTTCAGCATTTTAACGAGCTTTAACGTCGTTTCCGGTCTGGTAACAGGGTAGTCTGTCCCGAAAAGGATCTTTCTGGCGTCGCCAATGTAATATATCGACTGACTGAGGCGCGATGCTACCAGAGACATGTACTCCTTGCCGTAGGACCCTCCGCCCGCAAAAAGGCCTGAAATGTCAGCATAAAGATTTTCATGCTTGTACACAAGTTCTGCGACGTCATAGAACCATGGGTTGCCGAAGTGACATGCTACGATCAGCATGTCGGGTCTTCGATTAGACAGTTCATCCAGCTCGAGAGGATGGGAGAGGCGCAGATGGCCGATAGATGTGGCTGTATCTCCGGTGTGGAAAAGCACAGGCAGTTTTTCCGATTCGGCATAGTCATAGACCGGTTCAAAGATTCTATCGGAAGCGTGTGCCGTATGGTATCCGAGCCTGATTTTGAAGCCTTTTACCTCGGAGCGGTATCTTTTTGCCAGTTCCAATGTTTCGGTGATTCGCTTGGTGGAAGGCTCTGTTGTAAGCACAGGAAGCAGGCGCGTTCCACTCTTTTTACAGAGTTCAATTATCTTCTGGTTGGGTACCGGCCCTCCATCTCTGAGTGGAGGGCTCAGGAGGAGGCCATTTTGGATGTTCAGCTTCCTCATTATCATCAGATATTCCTGAAGCGTGTACTTCAAGCCATTCAACTCGGCAAATCCGGTCAACGAGTCCGACATTAATCCGGAAAGGTGCACGTGTGTATCGATTATTTTTGTCATTTTAGAGGACAACCAGATAGTATAACATCATGCCTAAATCTATGTTTCCGGCAAGTTTGCCGGTTTGATTCCACTGCATCGAATAGGTCGCAACCGATGTTCTTGATCCATTTTGATTAGATGCTTTTGTGGATCAGGCACACATTCGGAATGTAAATGAACATGCCAGCAGTGAAATTCACACAGATACTGGAGTGGTAATAACGGCGTCAGGCTCACGACAGATTAGGCTAGTTTCTGCTGGGGTCGACGGACGAGGTGTTCATGATAATCCAATCTGCGATGGAGCGGACCTTTGAATAAAAACAGTATTCCTCATAAGAGTTAGGCTTCATCTGTGCAGATTCATATTGAATATACAGGACTAATATTTACCAGACCAAGCTTGTTCATCATACTCTTTCATCACCTGCAGGCGAACGATCTTGATAGAAGGCAAAGGTAATATCTCACCGACAAGGATCCACGAAAGGCATGGGACGCGTACGCAAGGCAAGTTGGTATGCGTTTTCGACAGTTCTTTTGATCGCTTCTGTACTGATATATGACTACTTATCGGGTTTAAATGGCGCAATCGCTGCTCTTATTTTTGTATTTCCTGTCGCTCTCTGGTTTCCGATAGGCAGAAAACTCGAGCCTGCGGCTCTGGTAACATTCTTCTTCACGATAGAGTCGGTTTTCCACAGAAACGGCGGCCATGACTCGACGAATGCCTTTGGCGATCATGAACGAAAACCACTATACTTTCTTGCGGACGCATCCTACCCAAACATACCGCGAAGAGCTCTGCGCATACTTGCCGCAGTTGTTGGATTGTCAGTTTGGGTGACCTATACCCTTAAACTGAGAATTGAAGTTGATCTGTTTGCGACTGCCCTCATTCTTAGCATACTTGTGATGACCGTTCTTCCTTTTATTCTGTTCCCTATCTGGATTTATGAGGACGCGGGCCTCAGGTACTATGACCCCAGGAGTACAACAGTTTCTACGCCGGGTAATGTACTGAAGCGCTTTTTGACTTTTACGGGGTTCCTGATCATTTTAGCTACGGCAATAGTCTACTCAGCAGCCAAGAATCCGATTTTTTCACTTGGTGAGTTGCTGGGCTTCATCTTATTTATGCTAGGGCCGGCATTCCTCGGAGCCGATCTGTTTAGTATGAATATCGAACCAAAACTGATTGAAAAATTCAAGATGTCTAAAAGGATACAAATGCTTCCCCAAGCTAGCGTCCAGCTTTTGTATCATTCAACAGGAGTGCACAATGAACCACCTAACCTGCCAACGAGCGTGGCTATGCTCAAGTGCGAAAGATGTGGGAGCAAAATTCAGCCTGGATATTCCTTTTGCGGAACGTGCGGCAGTAAGATTTCCTCCTAGCTTTTTTAACCGGCGCTACTCCGGGCGAAATTCCTCTCCTTGTAAACAAAGTGCATGATTTCTGCCGGTTTAAAGATGCAAAACTCGGTTATACAGGACCAAGATGTTATTTAGCAGACTCGGTTGGAAATCCAGTCGAAAAGTAAGCTTAGGGGCTTGGCAATGCTCGCGATTCAAAGATGTCTGTTCCGTGGCTGCGACATAAAGCGGGGGATGGACTGGTTTCCTCAAAGGGGTGAGAAAATCACAAAGATACTATATCTTCTACTTTAACGAGAGGAAGATGCGAAATCCAACTAAGAACCAGCGCGAATCTGGAATGAAAAATATACCCTGTAAAACTGTGATTACCATCCTTAGGTTCAAATAGGCGGTCCGTCCCGGCATCTTTCAGGTAACAGCAATTCCGAAACCCGTACCTTGGAAGTAGATAGGGGTAGGGGGGAACGACGCAGGGGATCCGAGCAAACTCGCGTGGTATACCTGCTTTTTTACAAAAGATATTAAATAATTCATTTTAGCCTCCGCCGATCATGAAGCAAGAACTGACTGAAGTAGCTAGACAGATGATTGAGGGGAAGAACTTTGGATACCTCGCCACACTTTCTGAGGACGGATGGCCCCATGTGACCCCAGTCTGGGTGGATAGGGCAGATAATTACGTTCTTGTTAACAGCTCGTTAGGAAGAAAAAAAGTGAAAAATGCGTCAAAGGATTCGAGGGTTGCAATTGCCATGACTGACTCGAGCAATCCTTACAAATGGGTATATATCAAAGGAAAGGTGAAAGATATTACCACGAGGGGGGCTGAAGAACATATACATAAGCTCTCAAAAAAATACACTGGAAGGGAAAAGTATCCTCTTGCGCCCGGGGAGAAAAGGGTCATACTCAAAATAGAGCCGCTGAAGATATTGTCTAGCAAATGAGTGAAAGATTCTGCTTGGTATGCATAGTGACTCTCGGTATCGGGATCTTAAAGCAGTATCATTTTTCGGTTTTAATTCTGGACAGAGCCAAGATCGCCTGGTCGACATGCTCCTTCGGAGCCAGCTGCGAGTTGTAGACATGTCTGATTTTTCCTGTTCTATCTATTACGTATGTGATTCTCGGTGGAATCAATAGACCGGTCGCCCTGTAAAGCTTTCTGATCTGAGACCCGACATCCGTAAGCAGGATGAATTGAAGGCCGTGGTGCGCCTTGAATCTGGAGTGCGAATTGACATCATCGGAGCTAACCCCGACGACGGTCGCTCCTAGTTGGGTAACTTCAGACCACCTGTCCCTGAATTCGCATGCTTCGGTCGTACAACCCCTTGTTTCATCCTTCGGATAGAAGTAAAGCACAACATTTCCTTTGGCCAGCAACTCGGACAGAGAGACTTGCTTGCCATCGTCTGCCTGAGCACTGAATTCCGGCGCAACGTCGCCTATGTTGAGAGGCATATGTGTGATTTTTACGCACCCGTATAAGAATACTTCCAATCTATATCCAGTTTGCCATAATGGTTAATTACAATGAAGATAAACGGTGTTCGATCGAATTGCCCGAAGAAAAACAGTATCCTGTCTCGGACCAGTACAAGGTTCTTGAAGGATATGATATTTATAGGAGCGAAAATCTGATAATAGCAATCGTTGCCGTCGAGGGGCAGGGAAGCAGGGACCTCAGGCTGTATAGATGGCAGAAAAGAAAGGGAGAGTGGAAGGTAGACCTGTGCAGGATGAGCGTCTCAAGATGGCAGTGGAACGTCATAGCCGAGAAGGCAAAGGAATTGGCGACGAAGTACAACATCTCATAGAGGGTTTTCTGGTGAAAAACATGCCTGCAACAGCCTGCTTGCACGCAAAGCCAAGTGGTGAGTCGGATGTCTAGCACTCCCGGATCCCCGGGTGTCTACAGGCGTATTGTGGTCGCAGTGGATGGCTCCGAGTTCTCACTGCGAGCCGCAGCCGCGGCTGTAAACTTGGGAAGGAAAAACGGGGCGCGTATATTTCCGGTGACGGTCATGACCGTTCCTGATTACCTTCTGATCGGGGGTAACGTGGCACCTCAGGCCTTGGACCAGATATACACCGAATCCAGGGCTAATGCACAGTCTCTGGTGGACAATGTTGTCAAGATGGCCAAGGATTCTGGGCTTGAGGCAGATGGCAGTGTACTGACGGATTCCCGCTCCGTGGTGCAGGCTATCGTGGACTATGCGGAAAGACAAGGTGCCGACCTTATCGTCCTAGGGACTCGCGGAATGGGGAACCTGAAAAGGGCCCTCCTTGGAAGTGTTTCCACAGGTGTGGCAACACATGCACACTGTTCGGTGCTGATTGTAAGATAGCGGCCAAATAGGTCCCCGTAAGACTGCTAATTTCCGTGAACGAATAATCACATCATAGCTGTGCGTTGCTCATAATTACATAAGATATATGACAACAAAACAGGTGATACTATCAGTGGGTGAATCAACCGCAGACGATAATAACTTCGTAAGTTAGGCCCCTCGGGACTCGATTGACCCTTTATCGGTCGATAAAATCATGATGTTACTACAAAATGGAGTATCACTGTGGTGCCCCACTCGTCTCCTGCAATAACTGTGTATACACCAGGCTGAAAGTTGTTGAATGTGGTCCCAAACGGGGTGGTCTCCCAATACCCGCTGAAGGACTGCGAAGCTGTTGCTGCTTCAGTAAGGCAAGGATTTGGATTACAACTACCGTACACTGTTGCATTATCGCCATTCGGCTGAAATAAAAATGAATTGATCTTGCTCAAAATCATCGGACAGTTAAAAGCACCAGGATTGTAAAGGTCAAGAACTTTGGCAGAGGTTATGTTTGAGGATGTAAAGTATCCCTTTGCGATGCCGAACCCAAAGGGGTAGTTAAGCGTGCCACAAGGACCAACAGACAACCCCCTGATTGTCCAGTTGTTGGAAGCAGAAACTGTAATTGATGTCGCAAGCACGTTGTATTCCTTGACGGTTACGGAAATGCTCTGGCCATTTACCAGATCAGTAGTGTTAAGATGAATCGAGAGTTTCAAGCTTTGTACAGACGATAAGCCCAGTGAGGTGTTTGGGAACTGGCTGGGGTACGGTGAAATCGTGTTTGAAATGTTGAATGAATAGAGTAAAATCACCATCAAGGCAAGAACAACAATGCCAACAGATGAAAGTATCAGTCTTTTGCTTTTCATGGACTAAATTCTCCCAACCAGTGTTACTCACGAGACTGCATTATATAGTCCTAATCAACCGAACATGTGTTCGCGAACCGAGAACAGACCCCGTTCCGAAAGTCCTTCATACCAGCTGTCTATTCATTGGTCCAGATGTACATATATTTCTTCACCCATTGCACCGCCTTGCATCACATCTGTCGATCTCGTGAAACCCCCAACATTGAACATGTTCTAGATTTCCGCGGGGATCGTATCCAAGAACAAGGGTCAAAATCTGACCTGCAGGGTAAGATGACCCTGACGGCCCCGAAGGATGCGAACGAACCAAAACAGCTTGCTTTTCCGTTGGTAGTAATTCAACTCCCTATAGATTCGTCATACAATATGTTTTCGATGGATGCTGTGACGAGGAAGATCTGAACAGAAGCTCCAAAATCAAACTAGTATTGCTTGAAGGCCAAACTAAGAGAACTTCTGAACATTAGATTTCCAAAATAGATTCACCACAGAGAGGGTGAATTCCGGAGTTGACAGCATGCGGTTGTAGTTGCCAGAAGCGGGCTCCCACACCACTGATTGGATGTTCCGAATTGGCACTTGGTGTCTCCTTTCTTTGTGCTAGATAATTCGGAAACAGTATGAACCTTGACTTGTATCTGTTCTTGGTAACAGGCGATCTGATTGCATCATAGAACTCAGCCAATGGTCGAACTTGCTGAGCGTCCATAACTTATATCGTATATTAAACCAAAATCAAAGAACTCAGATAAGCACGGTCCCGGTGGGATTCGTACTAAATGTGTGTCGGCCGTGCTTCGCGAGACACTCAAATCGCCGAGTATCCAAGGCTGTACGGAAACTCGCGCACCATCCTTTCTTGCATCCTCCGTCATCCACTGCGACTGCGAACCGGGTGCCCGAGGCTCATGAGCGGTAGGCTTATGGGTTGACCCTTAAGCACTTAACCCCCTACCTTATCTTGGCGGTCAAGAGCAACGTCCGAAGCATAGGGTCATTGACCCTGTAGACCTTTTCCTGCTCGTCTATCAGCATCGACGCTTTCAAACTCTCAAGAACGTTGTACACGGTTGCATCGTTCACCGGCAATTGCCTCCTCGCCTCCATCGCGCCCTTGAGTTCGCCCCATCGGGCAGAGGTCGCGGCGGCCTTCAAGGCGGCGAGGTAGGCTGACCTGTCCCTGCCTTCGAGGAAGTGTTCGAGTTCCTCCCTCACTATCTTCAGTCCCTCGGAGACCGTATCGCTCAGCGCCTTCTCGAATGACATCTTCCTGACTGCCACATTGTTCCCGTAGAGCGCCAGCCAGCCAGGTATCCCATCCAGCCTTTCTTCTATGGCGTCCGTTATTCCATCATGAGGGACTTTGATGCCGTACTCCTTGAAGCCTTTATTCAGGAAGCCAACCGCCTTCGTCTTCTCGAAGGGGCGGAGGTAGAGCTTGGCCGGAGACCTGCCGTAGAGCGGAGACGACGATTTCGGCTCGATCAGCGTCTTCATCAGACCAAAGATTGAGCCGGTAAAGACGAAGGTCATGTTTGAATAGGTGTTGAAGATATTGGCGAGCATCTTGAGTAGGTGGCCTGAGATTACTGCGAGTTCCTGGACCTCGTCTAGCTCAATTACGTAATTCCCCTTCTGCTTGCCTATCATGTTGAGCAGGTCCCACATGGTTCTCAGAGGCTTCTTTGGCGCGGCCACCGAGACACCGCCAGGGCCGACGGAGAGACCTTCAACCCTCTCGACGCCATCCCTGACCTTCTGCAACAGGCTCTTCGAGGAGTTCAGGCCGTGCACCAGGGCGCTGAGCAGCCCCTGCGTGCCTTTGACCCCCCAGAGGTTCAGATATACAGCGTTCTGGTCTATCCTCGTGTTCGCCACCTTGACCAGGCTCGTCTTGCCCACCATCCTAGGGCCGAGGACGGCGACCCACCTCCTGGCCCTGAGGAGTCTGACAAGCTCGTCCAACTCCTCTTCTCTTCCAAAGAGCTCATTCGGCGATTCCTTGGGATTCAGGTCGAAGAGCATCGGCTTCCTGCTTAACCCCCATAAGTACTTAACCCCCTAAAGTAATAAAGGTTCCTTTTGTGTCCAAGGCTGGTAATTGGCGAGGGATTCATTGCCGCGGCCTTTCCGTGCCGGATGAAAATACGATAAAGGAACCCAGAGGACACAGTGATTTCTTTGTGACCCACCGCAGAGGTCTCAGGAGGCTGGAATGCAAGGGAAAGGAGAACGGCTTGAGAGATCTGCGTTTTTCTGGGAGCTATCAAACCACCGAATCCTGCGCGGATGTTCGTCGCGCCCCAAAACGGTTTGAACAGAAGGATTAGAGTGAAGTGTAGAAACCAACAATCCGACGAGGCTCTGAAGAATGGCGAAGATGTCTTCCTTCCTAACTTCGCGGCCGTGGTTCAGAGCGTGGGTGGAATAGAGGGATGCTGCGCCCTTTGCATCACCCTCAGAGATGAGCCGGAAATGGTTTCTGACAAGAGATTTGTTCTGTTCCGGATTCAGGTTATGAATACGATGAAGTGTGTCCTAGTTAACTGCTTCGCAGGGCCTGGTTGGTGGCGCGCTGCCCAGCACAAGGTTTATCTGATATGCTATGAACTCTTAAGATATGGCTCAGATTCTGGTCAGGGTGGACGATGACCTCGCGAAGGAGGTCAGGAAGATAGTAAAGGAAAAGTACGGCGGGAGGAGGGGTGCCCTCAGCCT
>JAJPJS010000006.1 GCA_021324115.1 Nitrososphaerota archaeon | reverse complement strand
GTCTACGAGGAGGTTCATTCTCCCTGACAAGCGTAACTATATCTCTTACCAGTTCATCCCGTTCACGCGTGTGGGCGAGATGGTATACTCTCCAGTATCCTTCTCTTCTCCGGTGTGTGCTCAAACGTCATCGGAGCCCACACCCTAACTACGTTCATGATTGATTGAATCAAGATAAGATGACGTTATGGATTAAAGGAATTAGGCGACAACCTCCTTTCCCGGGCAAGGTTTAAATAATAACTGTACGACTAGAAGTTAATAACAATGAAAAAAATCGTTTTAGTTGTAATTGTAGCAGTTGTCGCTGCAGGCCTAGCCATCGGATTGACTGCTGCTGCTCCATACATTTTCACCATGTCAACCAGCTCACAAAATGGTGGTTCAGGACAAACACTTCAGGCATCGCAAACGACGTATCCATATGACTGTGCACTTCCGGCGAATAGTTCTATGTGGAACTGTGCAACATTGCCTTCAGGATACAAAATAGCACCGAAACTTCCTGGAGCACCACAGGCGGTCTGTCCATCCCAGATGAGCGCTGCTGCTTGTCAGTTGTATCAACAGACTTACGGCAACGGAGTGTGTGATCCTAATGAAACTTCTATAACTGCCCCTCTGGATTGCAGTTGTCCTGGCGCCACGACGCCGGACTGGTACACAGGGCGTTGTGCTGCTCCTGCTACAGTTTGTCAGGCTGCCGCCCAAGCTGAGATATCCCAACTATACAATAGTACTAAACCTTAGTGCTATGCAATTGCAACAGTCAAGAAGAGCCCGGTCCAGCCCTACAGTTCACGCGTCGGGTGGGGGAGCTGGAGCGCTATTACGACATAGTCTTAGTAGCTTCGCTGGCTCTTTTGGCGGGGTGGCAGCAGT
Source organism: Nitrososphaerota archaeon (assembly GCA_021324115.1). GTDB lineage: Archaea > Thermoproteota > Nitrososphaeria > Conexivisphaerales > DTJL01 > JAJPJS01. Next base: position 58,833 of record JAJPJS010000006.1, on the reverse strand, counting down.
TGCTATGCTTTCTTATGTTGCTGAATACGCTTCATTTATCATCGTTCTCGCGTACATGTCGACGAAGCTCATTCTTACATTTAGCCTGAGCTCTATCGCTTACGCCATCATAGGTAGTGTTGCCGGAATCTACCTCGTAATCTCCGGTTTGATTGCTATACCAATCGGACACTATACTGACAGATATGGTCGCCGCAAGTTTACGATTATTGGTTGCGTGCTAGGAGCCTTGGCGCTTTTTTCGTTGCCGCTAATTGACCGGTTTTCCACGCTGAATACTTTCCTTCTGGGTATGTTCATCTCGTTGGCTCTGCTCGGAACAGCGCACGGCACTTATACGGCGAGTACACTTGCATATACTGGCGACATCGCGAAAGAAAATGTGTATGGGAAACCATACGGATTGGTCGAAGGCGCAGAATTTGTTGGCTATGCGTTTGGTCCAGCGATGGGTGTCGCTATTTCTCTAGTCTTTGGGAGATTTTTCACTTTTGCCATCTCTGGAATAATTCTGGTATTATCAGCCATTATTGCCTACGCATTCATGAAGGAGGATAAACCTGGACGCTACGTTCCCAACGTTAGCGAGAACCCCAACGGAAATCCAACACCTGCGAACCTTCACACTCATGCAGCAAGCTGGTCAGATTTTTTTGCCGCATTCAAAATTCCAATCGTAGGGATAATTCTCATTACTACTCTCATCGCATCCATTGCATTTTCCGGCTTTTTCTACTACGTACCTGTTTTTGCGGATTCACTCAGGCAAAAGATCCCAATATTGGGCGTGATATATCCAATCTTCCAATCTTTGGTTGCAGGAGTTGGTGTAATAATGATGATACCGTTTGGCCATTTGGAAGATAGATACTCTAGGCGAATGCCTTATCTGGCTTCTGGTTTACTAATAGGCTCACTCGCCTTGGCCGAAGTTTTCATTTTTCCAAGCGCGGTCGGCTTCATGGTTGCTTCAATTGTATTTGGACTTTCGTTGGCGATGACAAGGGTAAGCCAGCTTGTCATCCTTGCAGAACACAGCACTTTGCATAACCGCGCTGGAATAATGGGCACCAATCACGCAGTTGAGCATGCTGGATATGGTATTGGTTCGGTAATAGGAGGCGTCGTGGTTTCCCTCCTTGGATTCGTAGCAACATTCAAAGATCTTTCGATCTTCTTGGTCATTTCGGGGTTTCTGGTTTTTGCTTTCTCATTCTTAAGGCATGTAAAGTGACTTTCGGAAAATGCTTCAACAGAGGATGTCGTTCTCTGCAGCAGCTTAAGACAACTCCTGGCCAAGTTATGCTCTTTCTAACGTTATGAGAGTAGTATCGAACAGGACAAATTTTTAAGAGTAAAGGTAGCATACTCGTGAACGAAGTCGGTAATATGTGGAGGCAGACATTGTGCAATGGGATATCTGAAGATTTCATTGATAGTGACGCAGCTTCTGGACACTATTACCGACGCTTGTGTACAAAAATTAATAAACTCCGCTTCGTAGACACTGCGTTGTGCGCGCCGTATCCAAAATTGTCCCTGTCGTGATCATAATTATCGTGGCAGTTGCTGTTGTAGGAGTGTATGTCGTGATAAGCTCAGGTCATTCCAGCCCCCCGCCGCCGCCACCACCATCGGGAGGTAATCTTGCTGAAGTACGGTCGACTTTTGATAGCCATGTTCAGAGCATCTCGAACCGGGACATCTCCAGTGTTATGCAGCAATACCAGACTAATTCTTTGCTTGTCTGGGAAGGATACAACAACGCACAGGGCCTTGGGGGCACCTACACCGGCTCAGGAAACATTCAGCTATTATATGACAAAGCTCTAGGTTCGGCACAGGTTTTTAACCTAAATATATTGAGTTACCATCAACAGAACATTTCCACCAGCTTGGCAACAGTTAATGCTACACTCGGGATGAGCGGGCAAAGCACTTTCTTAGGGAATATTTCTGGAACCGTCAGTGTGCAGGTGAATTACATACCAAGTGGTAGTTCATGGGTTATATCAAACGAAACTTGGAATTTCATAACTTTCTCCGTCACCAACACTGGTGGTGCAACAACATTCCCTGAGTGGCAGCGCGTTGGACCGCCTAACCCTGCGCACACCGGGCCTGACATGGTGCATAATCTTGCTTGGATTTATGCTCCTGCAGTGGCCGTATTCCTGTACGCATTTATCATATCTGTGGCTGTCGTGGCCGTGGTGAAGCGCACTTGGAAACACTGAAGGTTTCAAAGTACTTTTTTTACGTGGGGCTTATCAGCGCTGTTGTAGCTGTAGGTTACGTTGCACCTGTTGTACTTGGCCCTTTGGTTAACCCAAACGGTCACAACATCATAAACAACGGACCGGGCAGTATTCTGACAGACTACACAACTTGGCCCTCGTTATGGATGTTTGTGGGATTCTCCATGTTTATCCTAGCAGCAGTCGTTGGCTCATTCGCATGGTCCTCTGTTTACTACTTGAGTTCCGCGCTTTTCGGAAAACAACAGAGAAGCAGTGCGATATCTATTCTTCAAATTATAATCTATGTCGTGGGCGTTTATCTGTCAACTGCATTAATGGTGTACGTGGGGTACACCGAAGGGCTGAGCATTGCTCAGGGAGCATCTCCTCTTGTGGTGGCGGGAAGCGCCCAATGGACAGTTATTCCTACCGGGCTAGGTGTGGCACTGACCGGTTTAGGAGTTCTGCTGGGCGTGCTGAACCTATTCCTGCCATCCAGACAATCAGCTGGTTCTTGATATGATGCAGCCTAGGCTCTTTGGAGAACTCGAAGCTGACGCTGTAGCAAGGTACTGCATCTACATAGCCATAGGTAACATGCTTATAGCCGCTGGTGCCACGATACCTATGTTGATACCTGAACTAGGTCTGCCACTTGTTATCGAGCAATGGCCGGGAACGTGGATGTTCATTGCCTACTTCACACTACTCATATGTGGGGTAGCTGGTTTTGTCTCTTGGGGGGCTATATATTATTTAGCGCCCCGTTTACTACGAAGGAAATATCTGAACAGATTCTTGTCACTCGTTCACATCACTTTCTTCGAAGGCAGTCTTTTGGCTATCACCACTCTAATGGGACTTGTTGCTGGGTATCAGGGTGGGTCGCTTCTGCATAACGGCTTTGGGCAATTCATAGTGACGCGGGTGATCGAATGGGCTGTCATTCCCATAGGAACTCTTATAGTCGTGGCAATCGTGTCTACACTGATTGGCATCTTTAACATACTCTTGAGCCCGACGCAGTAATTCGTTCCCTGAGCGACGCATGTTGCTTGAGACTATTAGAGCAAGATTTACGAAGAACCCTAATCGAATGACAACAAGGATACACTTAAAGAAGGTATGAACGCCATTTAGGCCATTGCTGCAGAACCACAAAAACAAAATTAATATTATTCTTCTGATCATCCTGCTCTTCAACGCTCTTCCTGCTTTTCCAAACTACCTGTTTGGTGGCGGGTCCACCTATAACTGGACCTTTATGAATTCCAACCCGTTGGGTACAGATTTTAGTCCGCAGAATCAAATTTCAAAGTCAAATATACAAAACCTGTATCAAGATTGGATTTTCGCAATTCCTTCCTCCCCTGATGTTGCCGGATTAAATCTAACAGGACAGGGGGCGATCGCCCCTCCTCTAATTGTAAACGGCATCGTATATCTACTGACGAACTATGCGACAGTTTACGCAATTGATGGTGCAGATGGCAGCCTGATCTGGAGTTATCAGCCTACACTAAATAGAACTGGTCTGCCTCTCGGTTACCTTATCGGACATATGCACGGAATAAATTATTATCGCGGTGAGATCTGGCTACAACTACCTGATTGCTCCGTCGTCGCGCTTGACGCAAACACCGGCGTCGAAAAGTTTAGGATCACGGGCATCTGTGCTGATGTGCCGGGAAACGCTGGCCTCTATGCAACAAGGGGTACCGCCCCAGTCTTTTTTGGAGACATAATGATCGTGGGGTCTTCAGTTTCGGAGGGGACTGATGCTGGTCGTGGTTTTGTGGCAGCTTACAGTATTACCAATGGTTCACTTCTATGGCGCTGGTTTGTTACTCCACCTGCTGGTGGCGACCAAAACTGGGACACAGATTCCTGCCAGCAGCCTTGTCACGGTAACGTTCAGCCTTTTCCTGGCGACTGGGGCACAATGGGCTACAACGGCAACAACACGCTCGAGGGTGCTGACAGTTCATGGGGACAATTTGCAGTGGACAATACCACTGGAATGGTATATTTGGGCACCGGACAACCTTCTCCCGACTGGAATGCTACGTTACGCCCAGGCCCCAATCTTTATTCAGACTCGATTATTGCGTTAAATGCAACCACGGGGAAGCTGATTTGGTACTTCCAAACTACACCGCACGATCTCTATGATTTTGATTGCGGGTGGAATGTCGCACTTGGAACGATTGATGCCGGAAACAGAAATACAGACGTTGTTTTCAAAGCATGTAAAAATGGCTATGTCTACGCGCTCGATGCCTTGACGGGTAAACTTTTTTGGTATTTTGATCCTCCGTCGATCTTGAGAGACAACACTCTAAATTCCCAATATGTTCAAACAGGCGCCTATGATCCAACTCTTCCATGGGTTGGCTACCCTAACTCGACCTACTATACTCAATGCCCTGGTGTGAATGGTGGGGTTGAATCTGATATTGCGTTAGCGTACGGCAACGTGTATGTGGCGACGCACAATTTTTGCTCAGTCATTACTCCCAGCCCCGTCGGAAGGTTCGGTAATAACGTGACAGGGACCTCTGGCATAGCTTACCTGACTCAGTCTGCTAACACCACAATCTATGCGCTGGATCAATCAACGGGCAAACCAGTTTGGTCATTTGTTATTCCAGGCGTACCGTTTAGGGGATGGCTCACAGCCAGCGGAGGTATGGTCTTTGCCGGCAGCTTGGATGGTAATATCTATATGCTGGACGCCCATTCCGGCAAGCTCGTTTCCAAGCTCTATGTAGGGCCGAGTTTATACGAAGGTCCGGTCTTTGGCTCTACGATAACAGGTGACGTCATAATGCTGCAGCTGGTTAGCTCATCGAGCTACTATCAGCCATCTTCAGGAACGCCCGGCGTGTTAATTGCATATGGATTGAAACCTCAAACACTGTCCCCTCTTCCTTTTCTCTACGCTGCTGTTGCAGTATTGGCCGCAGTTTCTACCATTGCACTAGTAAAGTTGAGAAGCCTTTCAAGAAAACCGACGTCGAAACAATAGGGGCTAATATCACGCGTCCAGATTCTCTCTTTAACTATATTCAGGGTATTGATCACCCGAGAAAACTTATGAGCTTCTATTTTGCCGGAACGGAATGAGTTTGAAATTTTCGTATAATGTTTACGCGTATCAGTGGTCCTTTCCAGAGATAGTGGCCTACCAAAGAGGTTACTACCAGCAGCAGAGTCTGGATTTCGAACTCTCTACTTTTGGAGCCAGGAGAGGCGTAAACAAGAATGTAGCATACGAGGAGTTGCTGAAGACGGGCAGGACGGATATATATCACGCAGGAGAATGGGCCTGCATAATTCGGGTTCTCGAGGACCGCGAAAGCTGCATCACAGGTGCGAGCTACCCTGATTCGCATACACTTAATTCAACTTTTTCCATTTATGTGAGGTCGGATTCTGGAATAACAGACATCAGGCAGCTTGAAAATAGGACTGTGGCGATCGAGTACGGCACTGGGTCATATTTCACTGCATTGCAGGATATGCTTGGATTCTTAAATCAAAGCCAGATCAAACTTGTGCAGGTCGGGAGCCCGCACCTGAGGCTGCTTGCCCTTTTTAACGGTGCAGTAGCCGCAGCCAGCCTGATACACCCCTGGAATGAGCTCGCTGAGGTTGTTGGTATGAAAAAGCTCTTGGAAACTAATCGGCAGAATCCAACCCTTGCCGTGACGCGCCGCTCGGTCGATGGAAGTGACCTGCACAGATTTTTCAATGCCACCAACCACGCCATAGATGACATTAACGATGACTTCGATTCGGTAAGGGAGTCATACGTTTCTAATTTTATGAGCATAGCCGCGACTTTGCCCGGCGATCTTAGATCAGCCGCATTTTCGTTACGCGATACAATCGATGGCCCGAAGTGGAAACATTGGCAGACTTATCCTGCCAGCAGTTTCAGAAAGGCGGTTTCATTTTTGGGGGAATATTCTCTGATCAATCAAAAGGTTGATTACCAGGAGCTCATTCATCCTGCGATCGGTTCTATATTCTAGTGCATAAACGTATCCATTCAGTCCATGATTCACGCATTTGGTATGGCAACGCAGTCTGATGCAGACAATGACAGTGTAGCAGTTGCTCCGTTTGGTAGATCACCTGACTTGGACACTGCAGAGAACCTTTTACCACCTGCAACTACATTGTATTCATAGGACCCGTCAGGTTGAATACCGATCATAGATTCTATGGTAACCGTGACTTTGTTTTCAGCTGAATCGGAACTCTGGATGAGTATGTTCTTCTCATTGATTCCAATCAATACATTTGCGCCAGGCGAAAACCCGTCTACGCTCCGGCACATCAATTTCCCGATTTCGGTTTGAACAAGTACATATCTCTGGTTTCTTGAGATCAATGTTCCTTTAAAGAGGATCATTCCACCAAGAAAACTGGCTGTGTACGCGTTCGGAGGGTTCCTTATCAACGAATCTGTTTGCCCAGAGGCTATCAACTTCCCACGATTCATAACAATTATTTCATCCCCCAACCACAAGGCCTCTTCACGGTTGTGAGTGACATATATAGTGTCCAAGCGAAGTGACTCCTGTAGGCTCTTTAGGTCTTTAGCGACGTTTCTCCGCATTGATTCATCTAACCCACTCAGAGGTTCGTCCAAAAGCAGAACCGGCGGTCGATATACGAGTGCCCTGGCAAGTGCTACACGCTGTTGTTGACCGCCCGAAAGTTCACTTGGGTATCGCCCTGCAAGTCCTTCGATGCCGAGACGCTCAAGTACAGAAGTTACCATAGAGTCAGTATTATCGGCGCTTTCCTTTCGTACCTTCAACGGGAACGCCACATTGTCGTAAACTGTCATGTGGGGCCAGAGCGCATATGACTGATAAACCATACCGACATTTCGCCTTTCAGGTTGAATATTCACGGAGTCCTTAGAGGAGAATACAACCGAGTTACCCAACATAATTCTGCCCGAGTCAGGCGTTTCCACCCCCGCGATACACCTAAGTAATGTTGTCTTGCCGCAACCACTTGGGCCGAGCACGGCCGTAAAAGATCCCGAGGGTACTGAAAATGTCATCCCGTCTAGCGCTACCACTTCCCCAAAAAATTTGGTCAAACCTTCGACCTTTAGTGACAACGGAAATTTCGAACCCGCCAGTTCAAATATAAACATATTCTGGGGAAGCATCACGCACGATTGGGTTTCTGCCTTCTCAACATGATTACATACGCTGATATCAGTACCACTGCGACGATCGGCGCGACTATGTACAGCAGATAGTTTGATGACTGACCGTTATTGTTCCCTGAAGCCGGGGGCAAGACGAATGAAAGTACTATGCCAGCCGTAGCCTGAGGCAGGTCGCCTCCACCGACTGGCACTATAAGAGCAGGCTGATCGTTCAGTCCCGTAGCAATTGAAACACCAGCTGCACCCAACCCCCCAAGATTTATGCTCTTCAGAACTGCCCCCGACTGTGCATTGAGGGCATAAAGGTCTCCTCCTCTATCGACCACATATACAGTTCCGCCCGAAATCACTGCTGAAGCAGCTTGGTACCTGTACGGAAGATTGAACTCCCATATCGGCTGACCAGTCTGTAGATTTATTGCATACACGGTTGAGTTCTGCGCTGATGTAGCCTCTCCGGTGTATACATATCCAAGTATGGTGTGTCCCTTGTAAGTAACAGGACCCTTCAACATCGTTCCGCAGGCATTTTGCGTTACCACATAAAGCACATTATTGCTATAAGCTGGGGCCATTTCGATTCCTCCGTCAGGACCAGGACAGATTTCCTTTCCAACTAATGGCGCCTGTGATGCGGTGAGATTGGCATCGCTGACGTGATTGTCATTGACGGCATTGATCGAAGCAGGACCTACATGAATGGGAGGATACACAAGCTGACCCGTAATAGCATCAAGCACGTAGATGTAATTGTTCTTTGCAGGCTGGATGACTACTTCCCTCGTCTGTCCATTCACTGTCAAGTTAGCAAGCAGAACGCTCCAGCCACCCTCATGCTCCACGATATCATGGGAATTGATCTGATAGTACCAGATCATCTGACCATTTGTTGCATTAAGGGCAATAACCGAGTCGGAGTACAGATTCGGACCCGGCCTCAACGAAGCATCATAAACGCCCGAAGGGTGCCCTGTGGAAAAGTAGAGCACGCCGTGTTGCGAGTCAAGAGCAATCAATCCCCACGCAGCCCCCCCTCCAATGAGGGAGGTGTTTCCCCAGTCACCCCTGTACGGCTGCACATTGCCGTGGCAGGGAGCCCGGCAGGTGCTGAAGTCCCAATTGGGGTCACCTCCAGATGGCGGAACGGAGTACCAAGTCCACAGTAATTTTCTCGTACTGAGGTCATATGCAGAGACAAATCCCCTTCCGCCATAGTCGGTAGTGGATGCTCTTACGATGATTTCGTTTTTGTAAATTATCGGTGCCTTCTCTCCGTAATATTGGCCGGTGTTGCCAGAGATATTTGCTGCTACGGGAGGGAGATAAAATGTAACGGCGCCCGTTGTTGCGTCGAATCCATATACAGATGTGTCTGATGCCATCATGTATACAGTTCCATTATAGATGGAAAGGCTGCTAATCGTATATGCATAAGCCCACCATGGATCATGAGTGAAACCACTCATGTTGACCTGATAGGACCAGACCACGTGCCCGTTATCCAGGTTAAGTGCTATGATCTTGTTGTAGGGGGTCGCTACGTATGCTATTCCGCCCGATACCAGAGGGGTAGTTTCGATCCCGAGCGCCGGTGCTGCACCAGCGATCTGAAATGGATTGAGCGGTACCTGATATACCCAAGAAAGCTGCAGATTAGGTACATTTGACTGCGTAATAAGGGTCTGCGGATCGCTGTTGGAGTTAAACTGGTCGTAAGCAGGGCTTGTCCAATTCAAGTTGGTTTGTCCATATAAGTTGTAAGGCTGCAATATCACCGGCGAAAAAATAAGTAAAAGGGCAAGGAGTAGTATGGCTCTATTGGCACCCAATCCCATGCAGCTAGAATTCCTGCCAGCGGTATTAACTTTTGCCGAAGAAAATGATCTATTATACAGACCGGTTAGTAAGTAGACTAGAAAACCCCGGCGCAGACCTAAGCTATGAAAATGACAACTGAGCATGGGCAATATTATGATCGCTAGGCAAAGACCCCTCGCCTCAATCCTATTCAACGAGATATTCGAGTGATGATAGGATCGTATTATGCACGAACCAGAAAATCACGTTGGAAACAAGCACAAGTGAAAAACCCCTAGAATCAAAGTCTGGCAGAGAAAAACATAAACAAATTTGGTTAGATTTAACCAAGTCAATTCCTATCTTTTCAATTGGTGAAGTAAATGGATTTCAAGTCTCAATCGGCACCCTAGTCTGGAAAACCGTGCGGTAATCAACGGCTCAGCTATATAATATACATCCTTGGTAGCTTAAAAAGAATTAAATTACCCATCGCTTCGATTCTCCGCGTGCGGCCCATTCAGGTTGGGATCTTGGTATTTTCCTTTTCGCTCCTAGGGCTTGCGATAACTGTTATCCTGGCGATTTTAAACGGGATCGGCCATCAAACACCGCTCCCTTTAGTCGTATCCATCTATATCTTTGGGTGGTCTTTTTTGCTCTCTTTACCCCTTTCTGTGGTCGCGGAAGGCATATCAGTTCTGTCAAGGCGCAGGATTCAGAAGCATAAGCAAAGTATTTGATTTACATCCTGTGTTTCTTAATCTTCTCTTGCATAACTAAAGCCCGGGTACAACTGTTTCTTTAATGATGAACGGCCGGTTCGACTTTCAAGAAATTTCATTGTTGTTCTTATTAATATCAAAATCGAATAATCAGTTGCATTGCGCGGTTTTGCAGATAACCCATGAGAAAGATGTATATAGGTGTGGGCATCTGTATACATCTGTATGAAATTACACATACTTCTTGCAACATCATTTATTCTAACTTTGCTCGCAATGATAACTTTCATTCCATATGAGGTCACTGCACAACAGTCGGTCAACTGGAACCAAGAAGGTGTTTACGGAATAAATGGCAATTATGTGAACCAAAATATGCTCAATAGTTCGAGCGTACCGAATCTAAAGCTCGCGTGGGTATATCCAGTTCCCGCCGCGCCTAATCCTTACGTGGGTCACGAAGGCGTGTGCTGCACACCCATCATCGAGGGAGGCGTAGTCTACGTTCTCACTTACTACCATGAAGTGATTGCTATCGACGCTTCAGATGGATCAACGCTTTGGCAGACCCAACTACCTGTGCTGAACGTCAGTGCGCCTCAGTTCTTCCATCACATACCACCGGGCCACTATCATGACCAGAACTTCTTCTATTCCGATTCCCCAGCAGCGCTCGGACGTCCATTGATCTGGGTTATATCCGATAACTACACCGTTTTTGGCCTTGATGCAAACACCGGATCGATCATCGTTCATTTCAACGCGGTTTTACCGCGGATCGGACAATATGGTAACTACGGCTTCTATGATACCACGACTCCCACCGGATTTTTAGATGCTCAGCGTGGCGTCCTTGTTGTGGGTCTATCAGTTTCCGAAGGCACAGATGCTGGACGTGGGTTCTTTGAAGGCTTCAGCCTGGCTACGAATCCGCCCAAGCTGCTCTGGATGACACCGACGATGCCGCCTCAGGATGGCAGCGATCCCAATTGGGACATACAGGTCGTCAATAACATGACTGGCGCCTGGATTTTCAACGGCACAGGAGCCGTCAACCTGAAAACTCTTCCTTCTTCCGTACAGCACGCTGTTCTATATGGCGACTGGGGTACAATGGGATTCAATGGAACAGAGGCATTCGCTGGTGTGGGAACGGGTTGGGGAGGCCCATGGGAAGAAGACTATCATGATGGCATCCTGTATGTATCGACTTCGCAGGATTCGCCCGACGACAATGCAACATTCAGGCCCGGGCCTGATCTTTGGGCGGCTTCCATTCTTGCAATAAACGTTACAACCGGTCAGTATATTTGGGGCTTTCAGAGTACACCGCATGATTTCTGGGACTTGGACTGCTCCTGGGCAGGCGCCCTGGCAAACGTGACAATAAACGGCCAACCACAACTGGAGGTAGTAAAGGGCTGCAAGAATGGCTACCTCTACGGACTGAATGCCTTCACGGGGGCTTTGAACTGGTATTTCCTTGCACCGTCTGAAAAGCATGACAACTTCCAGATATACAATCCGCTAAACAGCACACAGATGAATCTGAAATGGGCCTGTTACCCCAAAACCAGCTGTGTAGAGTTACCCAACGACAGATTCGGTTCATTGGAGTCTGATATCGCATACAATCCCCAGACCGGGCTTGCCTATGAAGGCACTTACAACTACCCGTTTAATGTCACAATCACGCCTGTAGCTCCTACTCCGGGTGTCGCAGTTGGCGGTTCGGGCGGGTTGGTTACCCCTATACGCGCAGACCAGAACGCAACACTTTGGGCTGTGAACGTGGCTACAGGAAAGCCCGCTTGGTCACAATTTCTCGGAGACATACCCTATCGCGGTGGTCTTACCACGACAGGCGGCCTAGTGGTAGCACCGGAGGTAAACGGAACCATCATGTTTTTCAATGCACAGACGGGCTCTGTAGTGTACAGACAGTTGATAGGGGCTCCCATGATAGAACAACCTGCTGTTGGAACAGACCTTCAGGGTAACATGCTTCTGGTACAACCGATATCTGTGGACACAGCGTTCGTCGTAGGTTCCCCAACTCCGGGTGATGTATTGGCATTCTCCGTGAGTCCAGCCATTACCACGTCAACCGTCTCATCAGCTCCAACAGGCATCTCTCCTTACGCATTCTATGGCCTTGCAGTCGTGGCTATAATTCTGGCGATAACGACAATAACTTTCGCGATTCGCTCGGGAAGGAAACCAAAACCTAGTTAATTTTTCATTTAAACGAGATAGCGTAAGCACTCGAAAATTGAACTGAGAGATTAAATCAAATATTCACCGCGATTGAGTCATGTGACAATTGTTATAAATAGAAAGAGGTCCGCCGGTTATCTTTGAAATGAGGAATTCGGCTTGTGCTTCCAATGAACTGTTATAAACAAGAGATTCGCTGTGCAGATACTTGTTGCTTAGAAGGATGCTGTTTTTTAAGAACTCTGCCATAATAAATCATCATCCAAGTAAAGCATCGTAAACGCCACGAGGGCCAATAGCCAAGTTCTTTAGATCATCAAAGGAGAAACACAGCAACCTGTCGATTAGAAGCCGGAATGTCTATACAATATAACTTACATACCGCATCATAACTTTCCAATGTTGAAATTACCGGTTTTTACATTGAACAAAAAAATCCACCAAGTATTGCATTATCATATCTCAACTCAATGAGAATAACGCGTTCCAGCAATGCGTATATACTTGCATACACTTGTGCACGAGCGCATGAAGGCCCGAATTTTTATCACGGCAATCTTGATTTCGGCAATCATACCAATGTCCACCATTTCTCTCATAGGTATCGCCGCAACAACCCAAGTGAACTGGAGTACAAACGCAAATTATGGGCTCAACTGGAATTACATTAACCAGTCGGTTATCACGCAATCATCAGTTAAGCAGCTTACCTTACAATGGGCGTTCCCCACCCCTGCTGCACCAGATCCATATGCAGGTCATGAAGGAGTGTGCTGTACACCTCTAATCGAAAATGGCGTTGCATACATGCTTACAAACTATCACCATGTGTATGCATTAGACCTAGCCACAGGAGCGATCCTCTGGCAATCGCAGTTCGAGGTAAATGTGAACAACACAGGCATCTTCCTTCCTTTCTCCAACAGTGGCGCGGCTGGACATTACCATAACCAGAATATGTTTTACTCCACACACGTACTCGGTAGACCGCTCATCTGGGTTATATCGGACAACTACACCGTCTACGCATTCGATGCTAACCTCGGTACACTGGTACTCAGTTTCACACCCAAGTTACCACTCCATGGCCAGGATGGTAACCTTGGCCACTATGACGACCTTACTCCTGTAGGCTTCCTGGACGATCAGCGCGGAATCCTTGTTATAGGAACATCGGTATCGGAAGGGACGGATGCAGGCAGAGGCTTTCTAATAGCTTACAACGTCAATCAGAATCCACCTTCTCTCATGTGGATGACACCCGTCATTCCACCTCAGGATGGTAGCAACCCTAACTGGGACCTGCAACAAGTACAAAGCATGGTTGGCGCTTGGATTTTCAACGGCACTGGAGCTGTTAATCTGAAGGCACTCCCAACATCAGTCCTGAATGCAACACTGTACGACGACTGGGGTTTCGCCAAATATTCCAACAGCACAAACTCGTTCGCTGGGGCTGGCCTTTCCTGGGGTGGCCCTTGGGCGGAGAATCAATCGAGCGGACTGCTTTATGTTGGCACTACCAATGAATCGCCAGACTTCAATGCGACTTTCAGACCAGGCCCTGACCTCTGGGGCGATTCTGAACTAGCAGTGAACATACAGACGGGCGCGCTAGTGTGGGGATTCCAGAGCTGGCCTCACGACTTGCAAGATTATGACTGCTCCTGGGCCGCGGTTCTTACCACTGCTCAGATCAATGGAGCAAACCAGGGTGTGTTGGTCAAAGGATGTAAAGATGGAATAGTTTACGGCCTAAACCCGTCAACTGGTGCACTCCTTTGGTTCTTCAACCCTCCAAGCATTGCAAGACAAGACGCCTCCGCTTTGAATCCGCTGAGCTCCGCTGATATGCACAAACCATACTCCTGTTATCCGAAGCCAAGTCCCTGCCCACAGAACCCAAGCGGTACTGGAGGAATCGAATCAGACCCTGCATATGACCCACAGACCGGACTCGTATACTACGGCACTTACAACTCACCAAGCTCGATAGGCATCGAAGCGGTTGCGCCTACGCCCGGTGTCCCGCTCGGGACGTTTGGAGCGAATACTTTCGGCACCGAAGCTAACGACAATACCACCATATGGGCTATTAATGTCGCTACAGGCAAACCGGTCTGGAGTTACTTCGTACCGAATGTCGGCTTCAGAGGCGGAATGACAGCAACCGGGAACCTGCTCCTTGTACCACTCCTGAACGGATATCTGAATATACTCAACGCAAACAATGGAAGCGTCATCGCTCAACAGTTGATAGGAGGCCCATTGGAACAGCAGCCTTCGATCGGTACCGACTCTAACGGACACATGGTGATTGTGCAACCCGTCGGTTCTGACAATCTTGGTCTTTTCAGTGCAGTTGTTCCTGGTGATGTAATTGCTCTCACTCCAGCGGTAACCACGCCGCCCCAAGTAGTAACCACCACCCAAGGAATCAGCCCTACTCTGTTCTACGGCGTTGTTGTTGTCGCAATAATACTCGCAGTGATTGCCATAGCGCTTGGTACAGTTGGCAGAAGACGGTCAACACCAAAGCCGACATCTTAATTCAAATTTACTCACATTTTTGTTTTTGTAGCATCATGCCTACTCGATGTTATTTACTGCTAAAAATGAAGCAGAATAAGATCGAGTTCTTTCGGTAATTATTAAGCGAAATAGGTTTGGAACGATCAGAAGAGTTTTGTCATCAGTCGGTGATAATTCAGTTCCTCCTAGGATTGATATGGTTCTTCGTGACAGCATTCTTGAAGGATCAACTATTTAGGCGAAATTCGAGCTTATTATATAGCCATTTTTTGCCTTTGGATGTGCATGACGCCTACCTCGATCGTAATGGTATGAGACACCTCAATAGCCAATCTTAGACAATTTCTCGTTGAGCCCTTTCGTTAGATTTCTTATTCGATATGGCCATCATTTGCACACAGTAGCAACGCCGCGAAAGCAACTTCATTGAAGAATTGTTTATATCATTCATAATTTAGTCATTTCCGAAAAGCCTGCATCGGATCAGAGACTCATTAGCCGCGAAAGCGATTATAAGTCACCCAAATTATTTTTGGTGATCATCTATGATGTCTAAGGTTGAATTAAACGCGTTCTAACTTAATCGAGTGGTGCTAACCGATCCAGTTCCTATGTCGCATCCTGTCTTCTAAATAGGAGGAAAATCAATAAGGTAAGGGTACCGAGCCAAATAAGCAAAGTTGAAAGGATCACAGCCACCGATTGGTTGCCGAATACACCAACTATTGTGTCTCCCGTCACTCCGAGCTGGGTTGGATTCGTTAGAAGGATATCTGCGACTGTTTGAGTTCCGATCACTGCTAGTATGCGGCTCGATTCTGTGGGGTCCAATAGCGTAAACAAAATGAAATAGGGGGTGGCATGAGTTGTATTCAATACGATGCCAAGTTGTCCAAGGTTAGACACTACAGCAAACAGGAACCAAATGGCGATAGCTACTCCAAGAGCGGTTTCCCTTCTCTTCGTCAAGATTGATACGGTCATTGCGAGCAATAGCATTATTGCGTTGAGAATCACGGCCACAAGAATTATTTCACCCATTGTAACATAGTGAGATAAGCTTACTCTATAAGCAACCAGTGCTGCCAGACCATAACCGATGACGACCACTGCTGTCGTTGCTAACAATAGGCCTGTAAGCTTCGCGAAAAGGTAACCATGTCTAGTTACTCTTGTCGATAAGATATATTGAAGCGTGCCACTTTCCTTTTCCTGCACAACTGAGATCGCTCCCATGGGGAGCGCAAGCAGAGGAAGGTAAGGGAAGGTTAATGAAACTAGATAGGAAAGGTAAAGAGGTAGATAGTTTGGAGGCAAATAATTAGCGGATAAGAGGACAAGTGTGGGGACATTTATCGCGAGGAAAAAGAAAATGATGCTGAATATAATCAGCCACCTCTGTCTCAGAGATTCTTTAAAGTAATGATAAACGAGGGTCCACAGCGAATAATTGCTCATTGCTGATTCACCTGCAGAAGCTTGACATATTCTGATTCGATGCTGAATTGCTCTACGACAAGGTCATTTATCTTAACTCCCCTCTTCAATAACTCTTCTAGAAAGGTTGCTTTGTTTGAGGGGGAAACAGGCAGGACCAGCCACCCATCCTTGAATTCAGGCACGCCTCCAAGACCGTTAGCAACCTCCTTTACAAGAGAGACTTGGGCCTCGCTTACTTTGAGGTACATTTTGTCATTCAAACCAAGCCTTTGAAGTATCTCACTGCTTGAGCCTGTTGCAACAACCTTTCCAGCATTAAGTACCACGACTTCATCTGCGATGAGGTCCAAACCTGACAAGTGGGTCGAAATAAGGAAAGCTTTGCCAGCCTCCTTTAGTCTCTGAAGCATTCTTTTGAATTCAAGCTGACCCTCCAGATCGATATTGCTCGTAGGTTCATCGAGAATCAAAAGGGGAGGATTACCTAGCAGCGCAATGCTGAGTCCCAGCCTTTGCCTCATACCGCTTGACAGCGCTTTGACCATCCTATTCCTTACATCCTGGAGCCCCGCTATTTCCAAACTTCGTTCGATCTCATCCCTGCTGGCTCCTTTGAGACTTGCCATAAGCCTCGCATGCTGTTCGATCGTAAGCGTCTCATAGTAAGATGATAATTGAGGTAAATATCCAATTTCAGCTCTAGCTAAATTGCCCTTGGATTTCACGTCTATACCGTCTACCATTATGCTTCCATTGAAGTTGAGTAGTCCTAGAATGCATTTGATGATCGTCGTTTTCCCCGCACCATTTGGTCCCAAAAGGAGTACGGCTTCCCCCGACTCCACTCCAAAAGAAACACCGGATAAGACCCGGGTCCTTCCAAAATTCTTATCTACATTCTTTACAGAAAGTATATCGGCCACGTTTCGACTTCAAGTACATGTTTTAAATCCCTTTTAGGCTTTACTTATGTTATGCCGCATTGCATAAATCCGTGACGCGGCAAATTGTTGCCGGGTTCGTGGCTACGCCTATGCTGTCCCTATGAACCCGTTGTAGAAGGACGCGTTCACCACTATTTCCTTCGCCATGGTCACGAACTTGTTTGCTGGGACGTACCCGCCGAAGATGTGTTTGATGCAGAAGAACACCACCTCCACATATACTTGTACCCGAACCTGAGTATCCTCGATTAGGCCTCCGGCCTGCCCGAAGTCGTGCTGCACTATCACCGCCCTCTACCTCGCGTAGACGCCTTTGCCCCTCGCCAGCGAGTTTTTGGCTACCCTGATTACTGGTCTGATCTCCTTCCCGGAAAGAAAGTCGAAGTTGGCCTTCGAGTCGTACGCCCCGTCGGCCAGGACCCACCTCACCGCCCTTTCGGCCTCCTCGCATCGCCCACCTTCTCGGATAAGACGTCCATGGAAACCACCTGCCCCGTCTTCAAATCCACGACGAAGTGTATCTTCAGATACCACTTCTTCGCCCTCCAAACTCCCTGGTCTAGTCCCCTCAGTTTCGGACTCCGATTCCAGAGGAATCGACGGGATTGCTGAGCGGGTTGTTCGATTTGACGAGAGAGTCGTCTAGGTTTATCCGAATGCGGTTCGCCTTCCCGTTATGTTGGACCAGACGGGCGCCTTCAGATCGTCCACGAACTTGGAGAAGGAGTGGACGAACTCCTCAATCTGCCTTTAGGGCTCATGAAAGATAAAGCGTATGAATTAAGGCCAGCAACCTGCTGTACGACTCCAGGTGGCGGTAGGGTTCGCCCACATTGCCATCGTCGACCTTCTACAGCTCCCTTCTCCACTCGCCTACGACGGAGAATTCGAGGTTCGGCTCTCCCCTCCTCGCACATGAGTGGTTGTATCTGTGCCGATCTCTTTCTGTCGACACGGGATTGGAAAGGATTCGACAGGTACAAGCACACTATTACCAAAATAATTCGATTATGAGGCCCAACTATACGATAAACCATAGAACCAGGTACGATATATATATAAGAACATGGAGTCAATCAATGAATTCAACATTTTTAATCATTTTTTGTATAGCGATTTATTCAGTTCGGTATTACGCAATAAAAATCAGCAAAAAATCCTCTTTCGAACGTGTTACGCATAGTTTACTGAGAAAACCGTCGGTCGATTGGCATGTAATTCTAGTATGGAACTTCATTCTCAAGGCGTTTTGCAAAGTCATTATCCAATGTTTTTGTGGACTCTCAAGAACAGACTCGAAAACCATATATCTTCTGAACTAACCGGTAATCTTATGCGAAGAGGTATCATTGCGCTTGGTGTTTATTTGTTGGTACTGGGGATCACAATGCCTCTGCTGCTGAACCAGCTTTCGACTGTCACTTTCAGGGGCGATATCCCTCCTTGGAGAACCGCGAGTATCCCTTTGCTTGCAGGAGGTGTAATTCTTGTGCTAATTGGCTACATCCTGCGAGCAGGAGAAGGCATTGCAAGTCACAAGGCATCAAGGTATTTCGGCTACGCAGCCTTGGCAAATGTCGTCGCAGCTGTGATATTCATTTCCCCCGTCTTGATTCCAACCCTTGAGTTTCCTATACTAATTACCCGCTGGCCCGGCATTTACATGGTAACTGCTTACTTGTCATTCCTGCTTGTTGGTGTTCTGGGGTCATTTGGCTGGTCTTTGGCATATTCTAACTCTCCAAGGCTGTTCAATCGGGGTTCCTTTGACAAGGGCCCATACGTCGTGCAGTTTATCCTTTACCAGGTAGGAATCTATGGCTTGGCATTTTTCATGTTTTGGGGAGGTTACACTGGAGCCGCGCTTAACTACAGTGGAGGGGGGGACGCCCTTGTTGGAATAGTAATGGAGTCAAACGTAATTCCATCAGCGATATTCATCTACACTCTGATGTTTGCTTCAATACTGGGAGTAATATCCATCCTCTCAGGTGGTGCTGCAACCGACACAAAAATTCCAGTTCTTGAGGCTCAACAAACCAAGTAACCAATTCAGCGGAAACCCATTTTTATCAGATATACCAATCATTTTGCATGTCGCGAGCCGCTCTAATCTTGGTTGACCTTCAGAATGATTTTCTCGAAGGTGGCGTTCTTGGGGCTCCAAATTCTAATTCCATAATATCGACTGTCAACAGGTACGTGACACTGTTCGGAGACGAGAAATTGCCAGTCGTAGCAACGAGAGACTGGCACCCGCCAGATCACATCTCCTTTACTTCTAGAGGAGGAATATGGCCGCCCCACTGCGTAAGAGGAACAAAGGGGGCTGAATTCTCCCCGCTGTTAAGGATTCCACCCAACACAATAATCATATCCAAGGCAACCGAGCCAGATGTTGAAGCATACTCGGGCTTTCAGGGAACTGACCTGCGGTCCCGACTCGAATCATTACTTGTAAAGGACGTGTATGTATGTGGGATCGCCACCGAGTATTGCGTAAAATCGACAGTCTTGGACGCCTTGTCTTTGGGATACAACACTGTGTTGCTCCTCGATGCGATTGCACCAATCGACGATACCCAGGGAAAGACCGCAGTAGAAGAAATGAAAAGAAAGGGTTGTCGCACATCTTACTATGATGACGTAAGCCACCTGATGTCACGAGCATGATTCTGATTGCTCCGGGTAGTAAATTCAAAATAGGTCAATATCCTATTCCGCGCACGCAGTAAGCTGGGCGCCGAGAACGTACAGACAGATTTAAATAAAGCGCGTTAGCCCACTGTTCGACCAAATTGTTAGACAACCTGACGGAATGGTTGATTCTCCTGGGGGTTGCGCTCCTACTCTTTGGCGGGGCTTCCAAGATACCAGAATTTGCACGTGCGATGGGAAGAGCTGTTGGCGAATTCAAAAGGGGACAGGCAGAGATAGAGAAGGAGCTCAAAAACATGACTTCGGCTCAGGCCAGCCCCACGCAGACCAATCAAGCGGCTCAGCCCAACAAGGATAATCAAACCACAGGCAACTGATGTGTTTTTCTTTTTGTTTAGATTGATATTCAGAGCCACCGGTTGACCCCGATGTCAGCTGAAACCACTGCTCCACAGGCAGAAGCCGACCCACATCCTTTCTTTACACAACTTTCGGAACTGCTTAGCAGAATAAAAATCGCGGGGGGCGTCACGGTCTTTTTCTTCGCATTTTTCTTCATTTTTGAGCCAAAGCCTTTTACCTTCGCTGGAATGACCTTGATCTATCCATATCCTGGACTGTTCACAAGCTTTAGCTCTGAGTTTTTTGACATGATGAGGGCCCAGCTTCTTCCCCCACAGATGATATTGATCAACCTCAATTCCTTTGATGCCTTCACCGCCAGTGTTTACACCGCCGCCGTGCTTGCACTGATCCCCTCTATGCCGGTCTGGGTGTACGAGCTGGGCGGCTTCGTTGGACCCGCCCTGACCCCGAAGGAAAAAAAGACGATCCAGTACCTTCTCATGCCGGCCAGCCTTCTTTTTCTGGCAGGGGTGGTCTTTGCGTACTGGGTGGTTCTGCCTATACTTTTCAGATTCCTTTATTATTTCATTCTTGCATTCAACGCACTCCCGACTATAAGCATCATGTCATTCGTCACCATGGTTCTTGCGTACATGATAGCAATGGGACTTGCCTTTGAGTTGCCGATCGTAATCGTGGGCCTGACTTACGTAGGCCTGGTGAGCTATTCAACGTGGTTCCATTACTGGAGGCATGCAGTAGTTGGGGCCTTCTTCATCGCACTTGTTATATCTCCACCCGGCGCGACCGGTGGAATCATAGAAATTTCAATCGGCCTGCTGTTGTCGGCGCTCTATCTCATAGGCGCAGCCGTTGCCCGATTTATAGAATTGCGTCGTAAAAGTTCAATTTACCCTCTTACCAGTGAATAACAGGGTAAAAACAAGGAATCACACGAAAGGAACCTCACGACAGCGAACCCCTCCGCTTTCATGGTTTCAGTGTAATGAAACAGAATCACCCTATTCTGCGGGTTAATTGACTTAAAGATATAAATACTACACATTATCCGGTAGTTTCAGAATTAAGGCATGGCTATAACACAGCTGGTTGATGAAAAGGAAGCGCCGAAGGGAATCAATCTCATACGGAAGACTCAGAGCATATGTCCTGAGTGTAACAGGATACTCCCGGCATTCGTTTTCGAGCGGGATCACAAGGTCTTCATGACGAAGACCTGTCCTGAACATGGTGAGACCGAGGAGCTCTATTTCGGCGACTACGACATGTACATGCAGTTCAGCACATACTGGTCCGACGGCAAGGGCACACACGCCCCGAATGTCAAGATAGAGAACTGCCAGTGCCCCGCCAACTGTGGACTGTGCAGCAACCATCTTTCCCACACGGGCCTTTCTAACATAATTGTTACAAACAGGTGCGACCTGACTTGCTGGTACTGCTTCTTCTACGTAAAGAAGGGTCTGGAGGGTGCATATGTCTACGAACCGACACAGGATCAGATTACAATGATGGCCCGCGCCCTGAAGGCTGAGAGGCCGGTGCCCGGCAACTCCGTTCAGATCACCGGCGGCGAACCCACGCTGAGAGACGACCTGCCCGAGATAATCAAGATAATCAAGAGAGAAGGGGTGGACCATATACAGCTCAACACCAACGGGATCAACATAGCCCTTCATCCGGAGCTTGCCAAGATCTACAAGGACGCCGGCGTAAGCAACCTGTACATGAGCTTTGACGGTGTTACCGCGAAAACCAATCCCAAGAACCACTGGGAGGCCCCATACGCAATTGACGCATGCAGAAAGGCGCACCTTGGTGTCGTTCTGGTTCCCACCGTTATCAAGTCCATAAACGATCATGAGCTGGGCGGGATAATCGACTTTGCAAAGACCAACATCGACACCGTTAGGGCTGTCAACTTCCAGCCCGTTTCCCTGACAGGCAGAATGAGCAAGAAGGAAAGGGAAAAGTACAGGATCACGATCCCTGACTGCGTACACAGAATCGAAGACCAGACCAACGGCGAGGTTACGGCTGACTCCTGGTTCCCTGTCCCAAGCTGCTCACCTATCACACACTTCATAGAAGCCGTCACTAAGAAGCCTCAGTACGAACTCTCCATCCACTTTGCGTGCGGAGCCGGCACATATGTATACCTTGACAACAACAAGAAACTTGTTCCGATAAGCAAATTCGTTGACGTCCGGGGGCTTACAGAGTACCTGGACGAGAAATCGGAGGAGATCAACTCCGGCAGAAACAGGTGGATCACGCTGGCCACATCCGCTACGAAGATAATGAGCTTCATCGATAAGGAGAAGCAGCCTGAAGGACTCAACATGGGCAAGATGCTTTTCGATGCTCTGGTCAGGCACGACTACTCCGCGATAGGCCAGTTCCACCTGAAGAGCCTGTTCCTGGGCATGATGCACTTCCAGGACAAGTACAACCAGGATGAAGAGAGGCTTCAGAGGTGCGATATTCACTACCTCACACCCGACCTGAGGATAATACCATTCTGCAGCTTCAACGTGATTCCCGAGTGGTACAGGGACAGGGTGCAGAAGAAGTTCGGAGTTCCCGTGGAGGAATGGGAGAAGCAGACCGGAGAGAAGCTCGAAGCAAAGCTGTACAGGGGAGAGCTGAGAAAGGTAAGGCCCGGACAGAAGATAGAGATGTCCTGCTCGACCTCTGAGATCTTCTCGAAGGTAAGCAACCTTCAGTAGGACGGTTTTGTTTCAACTTGATGCCATCACCAACTAGCGAAGCTAGGGAGCTTGGCAGAACGACAAAAATCGAGGGCCTCACATGCATCGCGTCGACGAGCAGGGCTCGGCCGGACCAGGCGGTCGACATCAAGGTGAAGTTCCAGGTCAGGGGCGGTCTGTACGATGTCTTCAACAGGAGCACCTGGCAGCAGGCGTACGAAAGCCACGACACACTGCTGAGGCTGATGTTCCGGATCGGGCTCTACAGAAGAACTTCAGGCTTCGTTAGTTCCGCCGTTGTTAAACCTGTAAAGTTCGTAAGGAAGGGCAGGCTATACTGGACTCGCAACCCCGACCTTACAGACAACATCACCAACAGAATATGGGCTTTCGTCGTTACAGAGGATGGAGCCCCGAAAATATTCGATTCAGAAAGGGACCTTAGAGATTCACTCTTCGGCATAGAGAGAATCTTCTCGATACCGTCAACATCTCTTAAGCCCGGAAAGAACACCTACTTCGCACATGCATGGCTGAAGTGGGGAAGGCATACTTACATCGAAAAGGGGTCCACCTCCGCCAAGTCCGAGCCCATAGTGATCAATGTCGAATGATTGGGTCGGCCGCACCGTTCATCACCTGCTCAACACTTATATCACCAATCATTTCGGGTGTTAAAGCGCGGAGAGGGCTGGTTTGGCGAAATATGACGGAATAATCAACCAGGAGCTCCTCACTGTTGAGGAGAAGGAGAACGAGGTAACGCTGATTTTCAGGGATAACAGATATCTTTTCATCAGGCTCATCGAAGGGAAGCTGGTCACGGAAAGCGTACCCGAATGACTTATATCCACTGGCAGTGGATAAAACTTTTTACCCCTGACAGCGGTATGAATGCGCCATGGAGATAGGCCAGAAGGCACTGGAAGCTCTTCAAAAACAGGGACTCTCAGATTACGAGATCAAATCATACCTTTCATTACTCCAGAACGGAGCCCAGACTGCCGCCGAGGTGAGCAAGTACTCCTCCGTACCCTACTCCAAGGTGTATGAGGTGCTGGGAAGGCTCGAGCAAAAGGGCTGGGTGGAGAGCGACATGAGCAGGCCGAGCAAGTACTATCCAAAGCCCCCCGATGTTGCCCTGCAGTCCAACAGAATGCAGAGGGAGAATGAATACAGGACATACGAGGAGGTGATAACCGCGGAGTTGATGCCGATCTATGAAAAGCGAGGCATAAAGGAGAGACCCGAAGTGTGGATAGTAAAGGGCGAATTCAACATAATCGGCAAGGTGAACGAGATGATAGATAACTGCAGAACCGAGATCATGATCGCCCTCCCAGAAGAGCAGGGCACCTTCACAAAGGGGGCGAACGAGGTTTTTCAGAAGCTGTTCGGGAAAGAGGTGAAGATTTCGGTTCTTCTTTCCAATCCGAGCACCGGCAAGAGGCTGAGGAATGCACTGCCCAGGGCGGACGTCAGAGTCAGGGACGGAATGTTTGGAGGGGGCCTCGTCAGCGATGCCAAGCAGGTTATGCTGCTTCTGGGCAAGAGCAGCGAAGGCAGTCCTCACATGGCCATCTGGGCCGACCACCCCGGGGTAGCAATGTTCGCGAAAAGCTACTTCGAATCCCTCTGGTCATCCTCCAAGCCTGTGCTGTGAACCAGGCAAAGTGTAACCACGGGATGAATAATGACGACTCGGCCGAAATAGCTTCGGAGCTTGCGTCACTTCTCCGTTACGACCAGGTGGTGCTCCTTGGATTTATTCGAGCCCTCACCATCGAAGAAGAGATCTCTGTCAGCACAATGTCGGAGCTGCTTGGGGTTGGAGAAGAAGTTTCGTCAAAGATAATGGAAAAGATGATCGAAGATGGCCTGATGATAAGAGGGAAGGTGGGATACATCCCCCTTCACCCCCGTCTTGCGCTGAGCAACCTCTACAGAATAGCACTAGCCAGGGATGATGCCGTGAGGGTGGGAAGGGTGAGACTGGATGCAATCACTGCTATGCTTGTAAAGAGGAGGGAGGACGTGCAGGGATGGTGAGATTTCTTTCGCATTCATGCATTAATTACCAGCCCAGGCTGACGGATGGTATCGCAGGAGGCACACCCACAAAAACACCGCTAAGATTTATTAAGCGTGCCAAATTCGCTCACTTGAATGTCCTCTCAGGTGACCGAGTGTAAGCACAATGTCGTGTACGCAGGCGTGATAAACCTGATCAGAGGTTTCGGAATAGTGGGAGCGGTAGATGCCTGGACCTGCACCCTTTGCAGCGAACTTTGGTGTGATGAGAAACGGATGGAGCACCAGGAACTCCCTCCGGAGGTCGGCCTTCCACCCCGCACAAAGGGAACGGAATGGGTGGCGATCGTGTGTGATGATGGATCAAAACTCGACTGGAACCTCGCCCAGCTGAACCGGAAGCAGACCTTTCAGCATTCCTGCAGTGTGTTTCAGGGCTGTAACCTTACCGTAAACAACGACTGGCAGATTTCATGTGATTCGGGCCACGAAGGAAAACACAGGCTCATTAGGGTCAGGCCAAATCTTAACCGCACCGTCTATGTGTGAGGGGACCACCTGACTTGAAGCTTTCAAATCTCGCCTTTCTTGTATCGGTAATTGCAGGTCTTTCATACATCTCCCTGTACGTACTGAATTCCGGCTACCCTGCTGCCCTTGTGAGTATTCTTGTGGGCCTGTTCAGGATACTTACTTCCATCCCTGCGCTTATCAACTCAAAAAGAAGCATGGCGGCAACCATGGCATGTTCTGTCATCGGCCTAGGATACATCGGGCTGGTTCTCGCTTTCAGGTACACTCCATACGCAATCCTCCCCCTGCTGCTCGAACTCGCAACGCTATTCGCGCTGGGCTACCTAATCTCAAGAGTAGGGAAGACAAAACAACCCAGCCCGCTCGATATGCCGGTCTATGGTTAGAGGCGCCAGACATTGGAAGTATTTGTGACGGAGGCCAAGATGGGTTCTGTGGCCGGATTCGTAAAGGGGTACGCGATCATCGAGGGCACCAGGATTCGCTTCAAGGGTGTGGCCTTTGGTAGATACGGTGGCCATAACGTCGTGGTTACGCTGATGCCATCCTCTGTAAGGACGCTTACTGCCATGGGATTGGATGCCGAACAGGTCGAGCTGGAGTTGCAGAGGAGCATAGTTCAGGGTAACTTCACACCGATACCAGATGCCAAACACACAGGCGACCCGTTGCTGGGACCCAAGAGTTAAACCAATTTAGAACGGTAGGGATGAACCGATCTACGCAAAGTGCTTGCTGGTTGTGGTGAGTTTAACTGGAAACCATCCCTCGAAAAGAACGCTCTTATTCTTGGTGCACACCCGCTCATGTGCAGCACTTCGCAATCGTACAACAGAGTAAAAATTTCATGGAGTCAACAGTAACCTGTACTAGCTCCTCGGCACATCATTCTTGGACCGCCCAGTGGGAATATTACTGCTGACCTGCTCGTCTCTTCACCCTTCGTCCCTGGCTGCTGTGGGTCCGCGTACTTCTTTTGCCAGTCCGTGTAACCGAGTCCCGCGGCATAGTTGAAGTGTTGCCATCGGCTCGGACAGCGACCGCAACCGTCTGCGTGGTCGCATCGTTTCCCGTGGTTTCTGATACGATCGGCTCAGAAGCCGAAAAGGTCGTCTCAACTGATGGAGCGTATGCAGGTTGAACATCTGTTACAGCAGTATGAACTGTCGGAATCGCTTCGGCGTTTATCTCGGGCGCATTCCTTACGGGATCGATAAATGTTGCATCGGAACCAGAGGCTGGAAACGAAGTTGTGGTCGTTGTGGAAACGGACGTCGCGATGGCCCTGGGCCTCGCTCTGTACGAGATTGCAAAGGCCACAGTTGCCGCTGACGCCGCCAGCACCAGCAAGGGGAATACTATATCTCCCAACATTTGCTTTTCCAGACGTTATTTTCATGCTATCAATAAATGCGACTTGGTCAAAATGAGGTTACCCGTTGCTTATCAAACTTTGACGGACAGCACGCCGACTATCCAGAGCTGTGCTGAAGGGCACTTCAGCCGAGCTGGTTTAGGAGCTCCTCAGTGGAGGTGACGGGCAAGGAGCAGGCAAAATTTGTACAGACGTAGGCAGTTGCACCTTCGCCAATCATTGAACAGGCGGAAGTAAATGATGACAGATTATCTATCCCAGGCGGACTCACGGATATGTCTCTGAGGATGAGTACCTTGTTGGGAATATATCTCTGGCGTATGACCTGAACCATTTCCTTGACCCTCGGGGATGAACGCTTCCCAACGATAACTATTTCATGGAATCCCTTACGCAGCAGCACAGTAGAAGACAGAAGAAAGGTGTAGGCCGATGGATAGGACTTCACCTGAACAGAGAATGTGCTTTCGATCTCCTCCACCTTCTTTTCAAAATCTGTGTTACCCGTGATTCTGCTTAGAAGCGTGAGAAGCAGAGCCATAACTGAATTGCCCGGTGGTATGGAGCCATCCTGTGCATCCTTCAGTTTGTACTGCAGTTCGCTTTTCGATGCCCTGAGAAACCCTCCCTCCTTTGTATCCCAAAAATCGGAGACTGCCTTCTTCGCCAGTTCGATGCTTGCTGCAAGGTACTTCTCATCAAAACCTGCCAGATAAAGTTCAACCAACCCCCATCCCAGGCAGGCATAGTCTTCAAGAAGTCCATCTATCGACGGCTGGCCGTCCTTGTACATGTGGTAAAGACCAGAGAATTTCTGAACCTCTCCAATCGTTTCATGTTTGAAGACCTTTTCAATCATAAGGTCTGCACATCTCCTAGCCTTGTCAAGGTATTTGCTTCCACTTTCCCCGAGAATCGAGGCCGTTCTGGAAAGTGACGCGATCATGAGGCCGTTCCAGTCGGTTAGGATCTTTTCGTCCCGCGCCGGTCTTACCCTTTTCGCCCTCTCCTTCAACAACACTCTCCTTATTTCCTCGTATCTATTCCAATACCCTTGTCCATTTTCACCTTCCGGCAAAGGCCTTGAGAGATGCAGTACACGACCCACCCCATTCGATGCACTAATCATCCCTCCCCCCTCCAGGAGCATTTTGGACCCTTCATCCACGAGCTCCGTGCCCAGAGCCCGGCGAAAATCCGCTTCGCTCCAGAGGTAAAATTTGCCTTCCTCTCCGTCACTATCCGCGTCCTCCGAAGAGTAGAATCCACCTTCTGGGGAAAGCAGATTTTCAATTGCATAATCAAGCACTTCTTTTGCCGTCCTCCCGTAAGTTTCTGAACGAGTAGCCTGGTAAGCTTCGGCATAAATCATGGCAAGCATAGCCTGATCGTATAGCATCTTTTCAAAATGCGGAACCATCCAGGCCTGGTCGGTCGAGTATCTGTGGAAGCCCAGCCCAACCTGGTCAAATATACCCCCCGCTCTCATCAACTTCAGGGTCTTTTCGACGATGATAAGTGACGCCTTGGAACCCGTATTTCGCCAGTACCTGAGCAAAAACATCAGCTTATCAACGGAAGGGAATTTTGGTGCAATACCGAATCCACCGAACTCTTCATCGAATGAGCTAATCAACTGTTCATACGCCGCTTCAACATCTTCGTCCGAAAGGCCCGTCCCCCTTTCTGTTCTTGCCATCTTCTTCAGCATCGATATCACATTCTCCCCTTCATGTACAAGCTCCCCCCTTCTGCTCTTCCAAAGCTCCTGCACCCGTGGGATCAGGTCAAGCATTCCGACCATTCCCGAACGTGTTTCCTTCGGGATGTATGTTCCTGCAAAAAACGGCTTCCTGTCCGGCGTCATTATGATTGTGAGCGGCCACCCCCCTGAACCGGTCATCATCTGGCATACATGCATGTAAAGGTCATCTATATCGGGCCGCTCTTCCCTGTCAACCTTTATGCTTACGAATGTTTCATTCATGAGCCTAGCGACTTCAGGATCTTCGAAAGATTCCTTTTCCATAACTGTGCACCAATGGCATGAAAAGTATCCAATGCTTAGGAAGATCGGTTTGTCCTCGTTTATCGCCTTCTCGAATGCCTCGTCACACCAAGGATACCACTCCACAGGATTGGTTGCATGTTTGAGCAGGTACGGGCTCCTTTCGTTTTTCAGTCTGTTGTACATGTGAGAAACGCCGTGATATGATGACAATTGTCTGTCCTTACGACAAAAGTCTCCTATTAAAACGGCACTCCTTTTACCGAATATCAGTAGCGGGCTGCCTGAAAAGAAGCACCATCTGTGCACGAAACGGATACATCTGGGTATTTTTCACTTCTGTTCAAAGATAGGAACACCTCAGGCGGGAAAGGTCACCGGTCCCAGAATCTGGTCAATGAAGACTTTTCTGGTCAGAGACTCGGATAATATAATCCGGATCGCAACCTGGTTTTCGGGAA
Source organism: Nitrososphaerota archaeon (assembly GCA_021324115.1). Lineage (GTDB taxonomy): Archaea > Thermoproteota > Nitrososphaeria > Conexivisphaerales > DTJL01 > JAJPJS01. The sequence goes on along the minus strand of JAJPJS010000006.1, from coordinate 29,597 downwards.
ACCCTCCGCTTAGGAAAGCAGTCAACCTCATACAAAGGAGTCGATGGATGAAACTGGAAGAAGAATATGATGACACGTTCCTGGCCGGAAATGGGCTCGTACCAAAGCTTCGACCCTGGAATGGGACGCGGGTATGTATGAAGGCCCTATGTGCGAGGCTGCACCAAGTTAGAAATCTCTTTAATTTTTGAGTTCGGATTTGGACAGGGGCAGTCCAGTAAATTCTGCAGCCATGATTTCCATTAATAAGCTGACTTTTTCTCTTTTTGAGCACAATTTACCACGCCCAGTGCAAACCGTACAAGACGATTCTTATCTGAACGTCCTGCCTATTCAACGGTAATGAGATACGGATACCTGAATCAGGCATCAGCATTGAACAACTGCTCAATCAGTGAAACATTATCGGAAAGGCTTCGTAGTTCGCAGAACCTTTTTATACCCACATCATTCGCTGGCCGTTTAGTGAGTTAATGTGAGAGATGTTGGTTACAAGACTCACCCAATCGACCCGCAGTTTCTTACCAAGACCGATGAGTATCCGATCACCGGTGAGCATAACGGCCACAAGGTGAGGGCAGAAGGTAAGGTCAGACTGGATGGGGATGGAAAGCCTTACCCGACCGCATGGGGAATTCATGGCACGAACGTGGCGGTCGACTGGGAGAACTGTGATGCCGATGGAGTTTGCATGGATGTATGCCCCGTTAATGTCTTCGAATGGCTTCTGAATCCGGGTCAGGCAGGAACCGGCAAGGATAAGATTCTTGAACCCAATACGGAGCTATGGAATAAGTACAGGTCTGACAAGTGTGATCCAATACGCGAGGCAGACTGCATTTTCTGCATGGCATGCGAGACCAGTTGTCCGACTGGTTGCATAAAGATAACATCTCCGTAGAAGGGCCGACATATCACGAAAGAGCGCCAAATTGAAGTAGGGGTCATGCTTCACATCTGTGCGCATTTTCAAGAGTAAGCGGTGAAATTGCCAGGCTAAGTCTTGCATCCAAATTTATGATGGAAATGTTGTTGATCGTAGCCAGCATCTCAGGTTCTGCGACTAGATTTTGAACTAATTATTCTGTTGAGCACATAGGGGAGAACACCGCCAGACCTGAAATACTTCATCTCAGATTCGTTATCAATTCTCGCAGTTACACTGAACTTTACCTGTTTTTCTTTGTTTGCGGCCATCACCTGCAGTTTCTCACCTGGAGATTTCATATCGGATATGCCTGCAATGTCGTAAATCTCACTTCCATTCAGCCCGAGCGACCTCCACCCCTGTCCATCCTCAAACTGCAAAGGAAGTATGCCCATCGCGACCAGATTGCTTCTGTGGATTCTTTCAAAGCTCTCTGCAATGACCGCCCTCACACCAAGAAGCAGGGGCGCCTTCGCCGCCCAATCCCTCGAGCTACCCGCGCCGTATTCCTTTCCGGCCAGCACCAGAAGGGGTACCTTCTGTGAAGAATATCTGACTGCCGCATCGTATATCGTCATCAGTTCCCCCGATGGGAAGTGCGTCGTCCAGCCCCCCTCCCTGCCTCCGGCCAGTATATTTTTCAGACGTATGTTGCTGAATCCTCCCCTGACCATTACTTCGTGGTTTCCTCTCCTGCTTCCAAATGAACTGAAATTTACCACTTCAACGCCTTTTTCCCTCAGGTATTTACCTGCAGGACCATCAAAAGGTATCGAACCAGCAGGGGATATGTGGTCGGTTGTGACCTTATCTTCGAAGACTGCGAGCACCCTACCTCCCTGAATGTCGGATGGCACCACAGAAACATCGGGATCGAACCATGGTGGTTGTCTTATGTAGGTTGAATTCGGGTTCCACCCGAACACGTCTCCGGGGGGAGCAGCAAGAGCCTTCCACCTTTCGTCCCCCTCCGTTGCATCGGAGTACCTTCTCCGAAACAGCTCCGGATTTAGGGAGCGGGATACGGCACTTCTTATTTCCTGCATCGTCGGCCATATGTCCCTAAGATAGATGGACCTTCCCTCACTCGTAGTACCCAGCGGTTCCTTTGTGAGGTCGAATGTTATGTTACCGGCAAGCGAATATGCGACCACAAGCATGGGGGAGGTCAGGAACGAGCCCCTGGCCAGAGGATGGATCCTGCCGTCGAAATTCCTGTTCCCGCTCAGCACCGCAACAGCGTACAGGTCCCTTCTTTTGATCTCCTCCTCGATCTGGGGCAGAAGCGGTCCGCTGTTTCCTATGCAGGTGGTGCAGCCATACCCCACCACGTTAAAACCGAGTTTCTCAAGATACGGCATCAGCCCCGAATTCTGTAGATAATCTGTAACCACCCTTGAACCCGGAGCCATACTGGTCTTCACAAAGGGCTTTGGCGTCAAGCCAAATCTTGCAATCTTCTCCGCCATCAGCGCCGCCCCAAGCATCACAGTCGGGTTCGATGTGTTTGTGCAGCTTGTGATCGCAGCTATTATTATCGCGCCGTCTTCCAGCTTGGAATCCGTTTTGCTGAGCAGCTGTTGACTCCCGGTTCCATCTGGCTGGAATCCATTGTCGACGCTCGACCCTGAGTAGCCGCCAGCCTGCACGCTCCTTCTCTTCCTGCTCGCATCATCAATAATCCTCCGTATCATCTCGGGCGCCGAAGCCAGAGGTATTCTTTCGTCGGGATTCCTTGGACCAGCTATCGATGGCTCGATCCTTCCAAGGTCTATCTCAATCACATCGCTGTACTTGGGGACTCCCTGCCCCTCTTCATAGTACATGCCATTCAGTCTGGCGTACTTCTCAACGAATAGAACATGCGAATCGGTTCTTCCTGTGCCTCTCAGGTAGGACAGTGTGTTCGCGTCTACCGGAGAGAAACCAACGGTGGCGCCATACTCGGGTGACATATTCCCAATGGTGGCCCTGTCTGGAACGGAGAGGTTCTGGAATCCGTCTCCGAAATACTCCACAAACTGACCCACCACGCCCTTTTTTCTCAGGGCTTCTGTCACCGTAAGAACGATGTCGGTGGGGGTAGACCCTTCAGGCAGGCTGCCGGTCAGACGCACACCGGTAACCTTGGGCACCGGCATGTGGTACGGTTCACCGAGCATCACAGCCTCCGCCTCGATACCTCCCACACCCCATCCCAGCACCGCCATCCCGTTGACCATCGTTGTGTGAGAGTCAGTCCCGACCAGTGTGTCAGGGAATGCTCGCAGCTCACCCTTGCCTGATAAGGTCACCACAGTCGAAACATGTTCCAGATTGACCTGATGGCATATTCCCTTCCCGGGAGGAAAAACCCTCATGTTCGAGAAGGAGCGTTGAGCCCATTTAAGCAGGGAATACCTTTCCGAGTTTCGCTCATACTCCATCTCGAGGTTTACAGGGAGAGCATCATCTGTTCCCCACCTGTCCACCTGGACAGAATGATCCACAATAAGGTCCACAGGCACCTCCGAATTCACGATCTTCGCATCAAGGCCGGCATTCTTCACAGCATCCCTCAAAGCTGCAAGGTCAACTATGAGCGGTACACCAGTATAGTCCTGAAGCAGCACCCTTGACGGCATGAATGGCAGTTCAGTCCCAATTCCGGAAGGCCAATCCATGATCCTCTGGGCAGCCTCTGCTGCGCCGGCCACACTGCCAGAATTCCTTAAGGTATTTTCAAGGAGGACCCTTATTGAGAAAGGAAGAGCCTGCAGGTCGCAGCCGTATTTACTTGTGTCCGGTAACGACCAGTAGGACGCGGGTCCCTTCGGTGTCTCTAGCTTCTTTCTCAGGTCAGAAAAATCAGTTACCAAATCTGAAGCAAGCGCACGCATGCAGTACTTATAAGCTATGCTGAAATTTGCCTTCTGCGTGAACTGGATAGGACCGCTTTTTCTATCGATGAGGCCAGTTCAAAGTCGCGCTCGGTCAACCCTCCTTCATCGTGTGTCTGAACAAGCAACTTCACGCTGGTCCACCTCACATAAATGTCGGGGTGGTGCTCCAACTTCTCGGCCACCCTCGCCACACTATTGATGAATCTTATTCCATCCATGAATCTCCTGAATTTGAATTCCTTGGTCAGAAAATCCTTCTCCCTTTTCCAGCCTTTGAGCACCCTTAGCCTTGCCGTAATTTCCTGGTCTGAAAGCAAAGTCATGCTATTGACATATTTGTGAAGCTATAATATAAACAAGAAGGGGGCAAAGTGGCAGAAGACGGTGCAGTAAGGCTGCATCGTCAGTCAAACTTAAAGCATCCCCCGCGAAAGGCGCACCCATGAAGGTTGCTGCAGTTGTGGATGCTCGACTCGACCTGAAACCACTCGACCAGGGGGAGAGAATCATCCTTCTTTCTGACGAAGGCACAGTTCAGAAGATAGAACCCAACCCTGGGTATGGTTTCACTCATGGCGGAAAGGAACAGGCTATGGAGGTCATACTCGCGATGGGAGCCGACGCCGTCGCAGTGAGGGAACAGTTTCTGTGCCCCTGTACGTACAACATGTCAAAGGGAAAACTGCTGTACATCCACGTTAGCGAGACCAATCTTGAGGGTCTGAAGTCGGAATACAGTAAGCTTGCAGAAAGGGCTGCGAATGATGTTGACCCATCGGTCTACTACGAAGACCCGCATGCCCACGATTCCCCACACGTCGGACACACTTCAACAAACGCATCCTTCAGCGTCTAACGTTACCTCATCCCTCCCCTGATCTCTGCCGAAACATCAACAAAGAAACGCAACGACTGCGGGTTGGCGACCGATGCCAGATTTACGACATCTTCGGGCTCGGCTCCCTTGAGTATCTTCTTCACAGGTATCTCCATCTTCTTTCCGTTCAGCGTCTTTGGAATCTCGGGAACCCTGTATATCTTGTCAGGTACGTGCCTGGGCGAAAGTTCCTCTCTCAGAAGATCGAAGATGTCTTTTTTCATAGCTTCAGACAGCTCTTCTCCACCTTTGGTGGCGATAAAGAGAATCATCTGGGAGTCGCCCCCTGGCCGTTCTAGGTCTACCACCAGACTTTCTTCAACGAAGCTCAACCTTTCCACAACCCGGTAAATCTCGGACGTCCCTATCCTGATTCCTCGACGCTTCAGCGTAGCGTCAGACCTGCCGTAAATCACAACCGTGCCATCATCATATATTGTGGCCCAGTCTCCGTGCCTCCATACCCCCGGGAACGTGGAAAAATAGCTCTCCACGTACCTCTTTGACCCCTCATCATTCCAGAAGTAAATTGGCATCGACGGCATGGGTGCCGTCAATACGAGCTCCCCGACCGCGTTCTTTACGGGTCTGCCGGAGTCGTCGAAGGTGTCCACACTGGAACCGAGAAATCTGCACTGGATCCTTCCGGATTTCACCGGCAGCACAGGGCAACCCCCCACGAATGCTGTGCACACGTCGGTTCCGCCGCTCATGGAAGCAAGCCAAAGATCATCTTTCACATTCCTGTAAACCCACTCGAAAAGGTCTGAAGAAAGAGGCGAGCCGGTGGACCCGACACCACGCAGCTTTTTCAGGTCGTATCTCTCGTTTGGCCTTACGCCTGCTTTGGAAGATGATGAGATGAATGCGGCACTTGTTCCAAAGTAGGTGACCCCCAGCCTTTCAGCCATCTCCCAGAGCGTCTCCATCCCGCGGATCGACGGCGAGCCATCGTAAAGTACTATCGTACTTCCATGCATCAGCCCGCCCACAAGATAGTTCCACATCATCCATCCTGTGGATGTGTACCAGAAGAAAACGTCATCCTCTTTCAGGTCGTTGTGAATCGCAAGCGTCTTTGCATGTTCTAGAAGAATGCCTCCGTGGGAGTGGACCAGCGGCTTAGGTAGCCCAGTTGTGCCGGAAGAAAAAAGTATCCAAAGGGGATGGTCTGAGCCTACCCTTTCAAAATCCTGTCTACCACCATTCTTCTTGGCATCATTCCATGCGATCATATCATGTGGAGCTTCCTCAGGATTCAGGTAAGGCACAATTATGGTCGCTTCGACCGATGGGAGCGCTTTCACAAGGCTCCTCACCTGTTCAACCTTGGGATACGCTTTGCCGTTGTAGAGATACCCATCCGCCGCAATTAACACCTTCGGCCTTATCTGACCGAACCTGTCCAGCACCCCTGAATGGCCGAAATCGGAGGAGCAGCTGGACCAGATGGCTCCGATAGAAGCAGAGGCAAGAAAAGCAATAACAGCTTCGGGACAGTTAGGAAGCCAGCCCCCAACCCTGTCGCCCTGTCGAACACCAAGTGAACGCAGACCCTCACCAAGTCTGGAGACCTCCTTCCGAAGCTCTTCCCTAGTTATTCTTCTCTTCAAACCATCCTCCCTTTCGAAGAGCAGTGCGGGCTTGGCGTCAGGGTATCTGCGTAGAAGGTGCTCGGCATGGTTTAGTCTTGCACCGGTGAGCCATCTGGCCCCTGGCATTTTATCCCTGGACTCCAAAAAATGAATTACGGGGGTGCTGCTGAAGAGGCGGAAGTATTCCCATACAGCAGACCAGAACCCTTCAAGATCTGAAACAGACCATTCCCACATCTTGAGATAGCTGTCAAATTCAAGCCCCAATCGTCCCTGCAGCCACTCTTCAAATTTTTGAAAGTTCGATTCTGACCTGACTTTCTCATCAGGTGTCCAGAGAATGTCCCCTTCGGCCAAGCCAAACAAGGCAGGAATAAGAGGCTTTTAGGGGTGGCGATGTAAACCGAATGATGCGGTAATATTAAATCCATCCACCTGATGAACCCGTTTATGCTCAGGGAGCTCGTAGAATCGAAACTTTCGGGAACGACTCCGTGTTTTCGCCACTGCTCCGAAGCGGCCTCACTCAAATTCCTGCAGGATGAGAAATTTCTGATTGGGGCGTATGTCTGCCCGTCCGGTTACGTTTCAAGGCTGGTCATGTACGGCGAGGGCGGAGAAAGTAACCCGTCGTATCTCAAAGAGATCGTGAAGAAGCACGGGTCCGGGCTCATCGACATCCAAGACGGGGATATTAGGGTGGCGACGAGACACCCATGGGACCTTGGTGCTCCAGGTGGGGTGGATCTACTCAAGGAAACCTACTGGACTCAGTCCTACAGAAGGTCGAAGTCAGAAGACCCAAAAAGAATCTCACTGTTTCTTTGCTCACACTGCTCGAAGCTCTTCACGGGTCCTTTAGATTCAGCGGGGCCCATGTGTGCCGAGTGCTCCGCTTCGAAATCATGAATTTGTTGCAGCAGGCGCACGGCGCCACGTCTTAGCCTGGTTCATTGGGTGGCTGTGCACATACACGAACGGCATGTCTGCCCGTGTTATGTTCGTAAAAACAGTCACTTTCTAAAGGAGTCTTGGCTAGGGGACATCTACTTCCCTTCCGGTTCTACCATCGATCCAGGAAACCCGTCTCCTAGGGCCCCTCGCCAGCTCCACGCGCCAAAGCGGATAGAACAGGAGAGAGAATTCTGTTGCATCGGAATCATCCAACAGACCCCTGATGAGTTCCCTGACCTTCTTCTGATCTAGCCCCTGAGAAGTAACAGCAGTGGTCCCGGAACCCCCACCCGGCACTATTGGCTGTGCCTTGGGAGCTTCATCAAGCAATTTTATCGAAGGGATTTTGACGAGTCTCCTGTACGCTCTGTATCTTCCCATGTCTGTTGAGCTGACCACGCCTTCCTGTTCCAGTTTCGAGAGAACTCGTCTGATGATGCTCCTTGGGTATCCGGTCCTTCCTTCAACATCCACCACAGTCATTGTGGATTCTTCTTTCAGAGCCCGAAGAATCCGGATGTCTCTCTCTGCGTATCCCATCAGTGCCCGTACCCCAGGTCTGAAGCTTATTCCCTCTCCTAGTTCCACCTCGGAGCCTGTCAGGCAATCAAGCAGGAGGAAGTGCGCCTTGAATCCCTTCCTGATTACCCCTTTCATCTGCAGAATCGTAATCAGCTGAAGCGCCCTCCAGTTCAGGCTCAATGACGTGACCTTTTCCTGCTCCCCGAAGATGACATGGCTTTTAGTTCTGCTTACCCTTGAAGGCACCTCCTCCTCAGGTATTATGAGGTTGAACCCCATTTTCACGCTTGGTGAGGGGGCGTTGGGGGGCGATTCTCCCCTGCTGACCGTTGGAGAGGGTTGCTGAACTTTGACAGAGGCACCCAGGGTCCCCATGAAGGGTTTCACAACCCTCTCTCTGAGTTCCGGTGTGAAGCCTCCATGTCTTGTCTCCCTCTGCCTTATCTTCACCAGCACCGGCCGGTCATACAACCCTCCCATGGCATAAAAATGACCTGCGTTCAGAGTTGTGAGCATTTTTGGCACCCCCTTCGAAGAAAAGAACTGGGAAACCGATTGAAGGTCATTCTGGATGACAAGCTTCCCTATGAGCTGGTTTCCACACTGGCTGAGTATGTTTTTGTCCACGAGGGACGGTCTCTGTGTGCACACCATCAGCCCGATCCCCCTCTTCCTTCCCCTGCGCGCAATCTCACCCACGATCGGTATTCTTTCGCCTGACTGAGGCACGAATCTGTCAGCCTCTTCGATGACAACCAGGTAGGGTGTTCGCCTCTCGGAAAGTATCGAATACAGCTCCGAGAGGAGGTTCTGTACCGTTTCCCTTGGATTCTCCAGGTCGGATGTATCCAGGATCAGCGGCGCTATGTCCGGTGCCTGGGCTGCCAGCTCCCTGATGTTGAGATCGCTCCATTTGAGGTCGGCCCCCTCATCCTCGCTCACCAGTATCGCTTCATATTTATCCTTCAGTCCAGAATATTCCCCTTCTGTGTCCACCACTGCGAAGGGCGCCCTGTTTTTGCACAACTCTTCAAGAATCACTGCAACGGCATAACTTTTGCCGCTTCCGCTCGCACCTATTACGCACGTTCTTCCGGTGACGATGGCCGCGGCGTTGACCGTAAATGGCAAGCCTTCCACTGTACCCAGCAGAAGCTGATGCCCGCCGCTCGCATCACTCCCTCCTACCTGCTGCACGACCTTCTCGAATAACAGAAGTTTGATTAAGCTTCCGGATGCTGTCAAGCTGCCGCAGATTTCAGCTCTTGATACAGGTCACTCTTCAGGAAGTTCTCAACGGCCTTCTTGGTGAATGAAACACCCTCGGAGTAGCCTGTAAGAATGTGCTGGAATGTGCCATCATCAAACTCCAGAAAGACCTGAGGTATGATATAGTCATCAGACCAGTCCCCATACTTCCTGACCAGTTCGTCCCCCTGCTTCACCGATTCGGTGTCTATGTCGTAAAGGTGAACCGGAACCCCCAGCTCCTTCCCCGCAGCCTTCATCGGTTCAACCGTCGTGGGAACACAATGAGGACACCACTGAGCGTATACCACATGGATTCCCTTGAGCTTACGCATACCTTGTCGGCGGATCACATTCGTATAAAATTTACCCCATAATCATGGCTTCGTGCCCACATTCATTCTCTTCAGGAACTTCCTGAACTCGTCCTCTTCGACCCAGTCGACCCTCAGGTAATCCTCTATCTGCTTGTCAGAAAGACCCAGCCTTCGGGCCTCCTGAACTCCCACCCGGTACGCCTCCACTTCGGTTGGTCTCTCGAAGTATTCATACCGCCTGTCGTACAGTTCCTTTCCCTCCATAAACTGTTTCACATGAACCAGCTCGTGTATAAGATCCAGGTAAATGTACACCTCTTCCCCCTGCTTCAGATAGGGCTGGCTGAGGTAGATTGTTCCATCCTCGTTATCAACGTGAAGGTAACCTTCCCGCGGGTCGAGCACCACCTTCACCTTCCTGAGCACTTCGGGTGTGGACTCCCCAAATATTCCCTTCACCGCGGCGAGTTTATCGAATCCGGGAAAAGCATCAATGAAGGAATACTCTCTCAGCCCGAGCGACCTCTCTATCTTCACATTCAGCTTGACCTTTCCAGGAAGTTCTGCCTTCGCTGATGGGGGCTGAAACCTTACACCGATCTCGTTTTCAGGGGCATTCTCAATAATTTTCTTCATTAACACCAACCTCGAAAAGAGTCGTCTGAATCCAATCTTTTCGTAGAATTTCTGAAGACCGTCTGATTCGAAAGTCTGGACCACCAGCTTCGTGCCTGATTCGGCAGCCACTTTCCTGGAATATGCCAGCATCGCCCTGGCAACCCCCCTGTTTCTGTATTCATTCAGCACGCCAACGCAGTAGGCTCCCGTATACCCTCTTGTTGTAAATACCGCCGTGCACCCGACGGGCAGTCCACCCACCTTCGCTAGTATGAATCTGGATCCTCTGGCTGCCAACGCCCTTGACAGCGCCCTCGCCAGCGCATCAGTCGTGAACCACATTCCGTAGAACGCCCTGGTATAGATTCTGGCCCACTCTCCAATACCCCGGTTACCGACTGTCCTTATCTGGACTTCATCCCCGGCCTGGATATCCTCCGCCGACTCGTATACTATGAGCGAGTCTTCTTTTTTAAATCCGTATCCGTCGAGCTTGGATACCGTAAGGCTAAAATCTTCTGTGTCGGGGACAAAGAACGCCGGGTTGCTGCCTATCCTGACGAATCTTCTTTCCACCTGCTTTGTGTAGCGATCGGTCGGATTCCATTTCTGCACTACTCCTACATGATTAAAGAGCGGCTCTTTGAATTCGGGCCAGGTGATTTCATATCTGGTCCTTGTGTTCCACCTTAACCTGGCCCATTTCGACCAGAAGCCGGTTTCATTCAGTAGCTCCATCCTGTAGTCTTCATCCAATGAAATCTACTCCAAAGATGTTTCCAGCCAGCTCAAGAGCGCCGGCGTAATCCTCAGCCTTTGTACTGCCAGGAGGTGCACCTGATGCTTCGCTTGCAATCGTGTTCAAGAGATCAACAGCCTGAGGCGTGTCAAAGTCATCGTTCATCGCCTCGAAGAAGCCGGCAAGGATCGCGTGAACCCTTTTCTGATTTGAGCTTCTTCCTCTGTACTGCTTGAGCTGCTTCAGATTCTCTCTTGCCAACTGGAATTCACCCGCCACCCTCCTGAGTGTGTATTCATCGAATTCGAAGCTGTCTCTATGATGCTGCATGAGCAGGAACAACCTGACGGCATTCTTTCCGTATTTTCTTAGGATGTCCCTGGAGTATACCACATTTCCCTCGGATTTTGACATCTTGCGCCCCTCAGTCGTCAGAAGACCGCAGTGCACCCAGTACCTTACGAATGGGCGAAGCCCGCTGAGTGATTCCGCCTGAGCGATCTCGGCCTCGTGGTGAGGATAGATCAGCTCCCTTGCGCCACCGTGCATATCGTACTGCGGCCCAAAGATTGACATAGTGTAGGCTGTGTCTTGTATGTGCCATCCAGGCCATCCCTCCCCCCACGGACTGCTGAAGCTTATCCCGTCAACGGGTGGCCTTCTCCAAAGAGCAAAATCGAGAAGATTTCTCTTATCTTCAGAAAGTTCGGTGGGTCTCAGCTCAAGTTCAGGCACGCTCATGTGAGACAGCGACCCAAACCTGGGAAACTTCGACACATCAAAGAAAATCTCGTTCCTTACCCTGTACGCATACCCCTTTGAAAGGAGTCCAGAAACCTGCTGGACCATTTCCTCAATGTACTTGGATACCCGTTCGAATCTACCTAATGTTTCGATACCCAGCTTCTTCATGTCTTCGACGTAATAATTCATGTACTTTCTGACAAATGACTCTACACTAATTCTGGATCGTCTGGCCACCTGTACAATGGACTCATCGATGTCGGTGACATTCATTGCGAATTGGACATCATACCCTTCGTGCCTGAGGTATCTTGCTACGACGTCATAGAATACATACGTCTTTGCATGTCCAATATGCATGTAGTCATTCACGGTGGGCCCGCAGACGAACATCCAGACCTGCCCTGGGGACATGCTCACAAACTGTTCCTTCTTCATTGAAAGAGTATTGAATACCTTGATTCTCTCGGGCAACCGCGTATTCACTCACATCAATTATGGTTCCTTGACATACCATGGGTCCTCAAACCGGGCTTGGATACCGTCAATCTGGACTCCATGGCCTGCACCTTTTGACAGCCTTTGAACCAAGGTTATATAAAGTGGCTCGCATTCTTTCTACCACTCCAGCGAGCTGGTTAAATTACTGTTGAGCAGGGCGTAAACCATGGCGTACGAAGAAGAGATACCCTCATTCAAGGAACTTCTCAGGGAACTGGAAATACTCGACGCGGACGCGGGCATCAGGATCGAAGCCAGATACGATGGGGTGGAAAGTTACATATTTATCACACGAAGCGGTCAGGGCTTCGCGATGGCCGTGCACACAAAGATGAAGAACCTGGTCGGCCCCGGAAGGAGAGTAGAGTTCAGACATTTCTCCAACCTGAAGCAGCTGACGAACCACCTGTCCGGCACCGTCAAGGACCCACGCAGGATATTCAAGTACTGAGCTGCACCGTCAAGAATGTTGGCAATACTTCAAAGAACCGACTGAAATCTGTCTTCTCTAGCCCACCTGCTCAGAGGACCCACGATGGGTGTTTTATAGCCGCAAAAAACGCATTTACCATCTTCATCCAGGTTGTATGACAAAATGTAGTAGCCGTGTCTTCTTATCAAAACCTTTGAGCAGCCGGGGCAGTAGGTGTTTTCGGCCGGGTGACCTGGAACATTCCCAACGTAAACGTAGTTCAGGCCTGCCTTCTTGGCTATCTGGTAATGTCTCTCAAGGGTTTCCACCGGCGTTACCGGGAACTCCATCATCATGTAATCAGGATGAAACCTGAGAAAGTGTACTGGTACGTCTGGGCCGAGGTTGTCATAAATCCATTTCGACAGTTTTTCCGCCGCTTCGAGGCTGTCTCCCACCTGCGGTACAATAAGGTCGGTGATTTCTATGTGCACCTTCGTCTTCTCCTTAATCTCAAGGAGAGATTGGAAAATTGGGTCTGCATTTGGTATCGATATGTACTTTCTGACAAACGATGTCTCTCCACTTCCCTTGAAGTCCACGGTTATGCAGTCCAGGAACTCACCCATTGCTGCGACGCTGGATGGTGTATCGTATCCGTTCGAGACAAATATGTTGAAGATGCCCCTTTTGTGGGCTATTCTACCCACGTCTCTCGCATATTCCATGAAAATGGACGGTTCGTTGTATGTATATGCAATACCTTCACACCCCCTCTGCTCGGCCAGTGTCACCGCCTCGTCCGGGTCAAGTGCCTTTCCCTCAACCTTTCGTCTCTGGCTGATGTCATAGTTCTGGCAGTAGAGGCACCTCCAGCTGCACCCTGTGGTTGCGATGGAAAAGATCCGCGAGCCAGGCCTGTAGTGCATGACCGGCTTCTTCTCTATGGGGTCGATGTGACCGGCCATCACCTTCCCGTACACAAGAAGCCAGAGCTTTCCTCCAACCACGCCCCTCACACCGCAGAAACCTATCTGACCCTCCCCGAGCTGGCAGTTTCTGGCACATGCCGTGCATTGTATCCTTCCGTTGGGAAGCCTCCGGTAAAGCTCCGCCTCCTTACCCATTGGCTTTACCAGCTGACTCCCCAGCGATGTCAATTCTTGTGCTCCTTAACTGTAATTTACATCAAGCTTAAAAACAGTTGTTAAAATTCAGGTATGCTTGCATCTGGAGGATTGCTACTTCGCAGAGGATGTACTGTACTTCCCTGAGGGCCACTGCTGGATTTCATTCAGAGGAGACAAAGCAGTGCTGGGACCGGATACCATCATTGCCTGGATCACTGGCAAGGCGGCAAGAGTCAGCGTGCGGCAGCCGGGCACCTCGATCGAGCCCGGCCGCATGGTTGCATCTCTCGAGGGTCCAAGACACTTCGATGTCATCAGATCTCCCGTCAGGTGTACTGTCACGGTTGCGAATCCTGATCTTGAATTGAATCCTTCCCTGGTAAACAAGGACCCGTACGGAAGAGGCTGGCTGGCAGAAGTCAAGGTGGCAGCTGGAAATGACGTCAGTTCATCATTGAAGTCATTCCACGAAGCTGCACCCTTGTTTGAAAAGATGATCACGGAAATGGGGGTAAGATGCTTCAAGGAATTCCCAGATCACGAACTATATGAAATTGGTACCGAATGTTCAGCTGTGCTTGTCAAGCTGAACGACCTTCTTTCCGGTTCAGACTCCGGAACGGTCGTCCACGTAGTCTCCGACGATCCGACAGCAGAAGTTGAGCTCATAAGATGGAGTGACCAAACAGGAAACAGGCTTCTGGAGGCCCGTACGGAAGCTAACCTACGACACTTTATCCTGAAGAAAAGTTGATTACTTTTCGATCGGAAATCTTATGCCGTTACCCCACTCCGTCCAGGAGCCGTCATAGTTCTTAACGTTCGGGTAACCCAGAAGATATGTAAGCACGAACCAGGAATGTGACGAGCGTTCCCCTATCCGGCAGTACGTGATGACCTCCTTGTCGCTTGTGACACCCTTTGAGCTGTAAAGCTTTTCGAGTTCTTCTCTGCTCTTGAATGTACCGTCCTGGTCATTCACCGCGAGCGCCCACGGTATGTTGATCGCCCCGGGAATATGTCCACCCCTCTGCGCATGTTCTGTGGGGTACTCAGGCGGTGCGAGTACCTCGCCGGTAAACTCCTTGGGACCCCTAACATCGACAAGCACCTTATCCTTCATCCTCAGTACCTGCCTGACATAATCCCGGTATACTCTGACGGTTTCATCGGGTTCCGACACTCTGAAGTTTGTTCTTGGATAAGCTGGAACATCCTTTGTAACTGGTTTGTCTTCAAGCAGCCATTTCTTTCTTCCTCCATTCATGAGCTTAACGTTTTTGACGCCGTAGTACCTGAGTATCCAAAAGGCAAATGCCGCGAACCAGTTGTTGAAATCCCCATACAGCACGATCGTTGTGTTTTGGTCCGCGCCGATTCTGCTCAGTACATCCTCGAGCTGTTCCTTTGTGACGATGTCTCTGCTCACAGGGTCGTTCATATCTTTCCTCCAGTCGAGAAGAACGGAGCCCGGAATATGCCCCACGTTATAGTTTGATGCAGGGTCATAATCAACTTCTGCAATTCTCACCTGAGGATTTCCGATACTTTTCTCAACCCAGTTGACATCCACCAGAACTTCCGGATGAGCGTAACCGCTTTGTTGTGTTTGACTCATAAATGATTTATAATAATCCACTCTTATTTGCTTTTTGCATATTTCGCATCGGTGAATCGTATCTGACCGGTATGCGGTCTACAGCAATGCAGGTTTGATCCAGGCCCGTTTTCATCCTCTAATTCTGGAGAAGTTTTCTTGCATACATAAGCTCTGCTGTTAGTATAGCGCCGCCTGCCGCCCCCCTGATCGTATTGTGGGAAAGAAGCGTCAACTGCAGAGTCTTCTTTGCCGCCCCCCTTCTGACCCTCCCAACCACTACACTCATTCCGGGTACCGAACCCTGCATCCTGTCGATCCTGGGCTGCGGTCTGTCCTGCTCTCTTCGAACGATTATCGGCCTTGATGGTGCAGTTGGCAGACCGTATTTCTGGGGCTCACCGGTGAAATTCGAAAGGGCGTCTATGGATTCGTCTGCGCTCACCTCTCTTTCGTATTCGATCAGCAGGCTCTCCAGATGGCCGTCTATCGTGGACACCCTGTTGCAGGATACGGCCATCGGCATGGAAGCGTTGACTATCTTTCCATCCTCGATCCTTCCAAGTATCTTGGCCGTTTCTCTGACCACCTTTTCTTCCTCATCCTTCACAAATGGTATCACGTTCTCGAGGATTGACATCGAGGGAACACCAAGGTAACCTGCACCGGAAATCGCCTGCATTGTATTCACGACGATGAGCTTGACGTCTGCAAGTTTCACCAGAGGTGCCAGTACGATGTCGAGACCCACGGCGGTGCAATTGGGTGTGGTAACGATTCCTCCATCCCACTTTCTTCCTGACCTCTGTCTTTCAAGAAGGAGGAGATGCTGAGGATTCACCTCAGGTATCAAAAGAGGGACGTCCTGATCCATCCTGTGAGCACTTGCCTCGCTGACCACAATCTTTCCAATTCTGGCCAGTTCAACCTCCCTCGATGAAGCAGCCTCAGAGGGAAGAGCCGAGAAGATCAGCCCGCAGTCCTTCAATGTGTCTAGGGAGAACTCTTCTACCCTCATGCTGGCTATCTCAGCCGGAACCTCGCCCTCCAGCATCCACTTCACAGCTTCCCCGTATTTTTTGCCAGCCGACGACCTTCCTACCAATGTGCGAAGTCTGAAGTAAGGATGTTCAGCAAGCATACTGACATACCTCTGGCCAACAGAGCCAGTAGCACCAAGCAGAGCCACATCTATTTTCCTCATGGAGAATCCCCCCTTCGTAACATCGTCTCGGCGCAGCCCTGTATCCGCCATAATCTAAACATTTTTGAGGTTCACGCTCAGGATATTCATGATGTATAGCCCGGCCACCATAAGTACCATGCCCACCACCTGCACAGCCGTAATTGCTTCAGCCAGAAAGATGTGTGCGAATGCGAGACCAAATATAGATGAAGTGGAGAAGAGCATTACGGCCCTGACTGCCCCCAATTTCTTCAAGGAATGCATGAGAAATGCAGTGGACAGACCCACACCCATCACCCCGATCCCAACGATCCCTGGAAGCGCAGCTTCCGTTGGAATATGAAACGATCCTGCCAACAATGAAGCCACTAAAAGGCATGAGGCACCGATCATATTCTTGTATTTGGTCAGGATCGTTGGGTCGAGTACTTTCGTTGCGACCCTGCTTATATTGTTGTCAATGCCCCAGGCGAATGTAGCACAGATAATCAGCAGGTTTCCGCGGAAGCTCGAGGCTGACAGCAAACTCCCAATACTTTCACCAGGGACAGAAGATACGAGTGCAACACCAAAAAGTACGGTGGCTGCTGCAGCAACCTGGTATTTACTCATTGACTCTTTGAAAATCATAACAGCGATGATCGAGGTAAATATGGCCTCGCCATTACTGAGAAGGGCGGCGTTTGTGGCGGCGGTCATCGAAAGACCCGTAAAATACAGCAGGGGCGCTATCACAGAGCCGAAGATTCCAGCCAGAAATACCAGCTTTAGGACCCCTTTTTCAAGAGGTCCGACCCTCTTAGCTGGAATGAAAACAACAGACCCGATAAAGTATCCCAATGCGGCGACGGTGAACGCGTCTGTCGTAATCAGTGTATACTTTCCAATGGTCGCAGTCGTGCCGTAGAGAAGCGCGGCCCCAAGTCCGTAGGCGTAACCCATCGCTGGATGGCTCTGATTGATTCTCACCGCTCTTCTCTCGGTCTGTCAACCAAGCACTTCTTTTAAACATCCCTGAGTAGTGCTCTAGATCAGGGTCATCGTTTCGTGTAATTATTTAATCAAAGGAATTCGAACAAGATCGTGGCTTTAAGCATAAATACACTTTCGAGTGATGTGACACGCATGTCTTATGAAATGCCGGGTCAGGCCGCAGGTGCGGTTGGGATGGGCCTCAGGGCGGCCAGCTTGGCGATATTGATGGCAGCGGTTGGAGCCGCTCTGATTTTGACACTTTTTACGATCAATTTTCACTGGTTTTCAGCGTTGTCCGCCACGATTCTTGTTGTCGTCTGGGGATTCGCAATCTGGCTTGCCCTTTCCTTTTTCCGTTCCCAAAATGTCACATGAAGGAAGAAATCAGTTGTGCAGGCGGGCCAGCCGAACCAATTTTCGGACACAGTCATCTGGTTTATTTCAGCCCGTCTCCTCAGATATTACATATTGCGCATCTGCAAGGTTTAAGGTCGCCTTCACCAACCTACAGACCCCGAATCCCATGTCACTTCAAACCATCTAATTCATCCAGAAAAGAACCGCACTCCGAGGGTGAGAGGATTGATCGAACCTTGTTGAGACTTGGAAAGGTTATCAATGTCTTGCTGGTTATTCGTGACAGCGCATGACTTCTGGCAGTGTCGTCGTGCTTGGGACGGGGTTGATGGGGTCTGAAATAGCACTGGATATGCTAGCCGAAAGATCTGTGTCCAGTCTTAGAGTTGTCGATTCTTCAGAAAGCAGACTAAACGAACTTGAACGGCAAGCCAGGGCCAGACACCCACAGGTTGCGGTCGTTACAAAACTCTCCTCCCAGGTGTTGAATATACAGCACGATAGAGCAAAACTAAGGAAAGTGCTTGCAGAAGCGGATGTCGCAATCGGAGCTCTTCCGCATGCAATTGCAGACAAGGCAGTCGAATCAGCGATAGATTCGGGAACCAGCTACGTTGACCTGATATTCTCCTGGAGGGCTGGAGAATTCTCATCCATCGACAAGAGGGCTAAGGATGCGGGGATAATACTTGTTCCAGCCTGCGGACTCGCCCCCGGCCTGACAAACATCCTTGCAATGAGGGGTCGTGATCTGCTGGGAGGCGCCGATGACGTCCGGATCATGGTTGGTGGGATACCGGAGCGCCCGATACCGCCGTTCAATTACAGAATCGTATTCTCCTTTGACAGTGTCCTTGAAGAGTACACACGGGACGCCCTGGTTGTCCGGGACGGCAAAAGAGTTCTCCTGCCTGCACTCTCTGAGCTCGAAGAAGTTACCTTCGACCAGCTCCCAGGGAGGAAGTTCGAGGCGTTTGTAACCGACGGGCTTTCAACACTGCCCTTGACGATCAAAGCCAGGAGTATGGTTGAAAAGACAGTAAGATGGCCCGGACATGCAGAGCTTATCAAACTCCTGGCGTCGACCGGCCTCCTTTCGACGAAACCGATAACCGTACCAGGATTGCATGATGCAGTAACTCCCAGGTCCATCGTCGCCTCATTACTAACACAGGAGCTCAGAATGGGGCAATCGGACAGGGACATGACCCTTCTCAAGGTTACAGTGTCATATAGGGGTAAGACCGAAGAATTTTCCATGGTGGACAGGTACGACACGAAGAATCATGTGACATCGATGGCCCGGACCACGGCGTACCCCTGCACCACCGTTGCCCTGATACTGCTAGAGCGCCGACCGAACCCGTCAGGATTCACTCCACCCGAGAATCTGGTGAGGAAGCGACTCTTTGGATACTTCCTGAAAAGGTTGAAAGAAAGGGAGATTACTATCGATGAAAGGCGACTCATGACCGGTAACAGTTCCACAATTTCAGGCCAGAAAGGTTCCTGACCCGACTATCCTTGATCCCTTTGCATTAAGGTCGATCAGGCAAACCTTCATCCCATTCCAGACAGGGACCCTCGCGTTAAGCCGAATGCTGCATTCTTCTCCTCCGCTTTCTCCCTCGGCTTTCACAGGCATGAATTCGCCTGGCAACTGAAGATGTAGTGATTTACCCGACCACTGATCCTTATAGAAGCGGTTCTGCCTGAACTTCACAGAAAACGCATCAAGTGTTTCTAGGTTTCCTGAGTCCAGCCACGCGGTCTTCTGCAGATCCTCAGGAGTTGCACCCTTTATCGACAGACCCACCCGAATGCCGGGTCCGACTTGTGGGAAATCCACATCGTTGACCTGAATACCCTTGACTTCAACCATCTTCCCATCGGGCTCTGGGAGCGGCCGTAGCTCGTCATGCAGGGAAATGGTTCCTGACAGCACAAATCCAAGAACCACAGTCCCCACACCCTTTACGGTAAAAACCCTGTCTACGTAAAGCAGCGTACCACCCGTTGCAAAGGCCGGCGAGGGCGAAATCCTGGGCAAATCAATGTTGGAAGCAGCGGAAGCTCGAGATTCAACACCATAATCCGCCATCCTTGTTCCTTTTAGCTGGTTTAGCGCGTTACTCGGGTCAATCGGGATATCAATGAGTTCGACTGTGCCAGGAAGCTCGAATGCATCGAGCAGAATCGCCACTTCGCCATCTGCGAGGGTGAGTTTGCCTGACATAGGGAAGATATAATATGCATAGGAGCAAAGAGATGCCACCCTGGAAGCTCCCTGTATCCTCGCCGGGTAGTGGGCATCATTCAAGAAAGTGTATCTCGAACCGGAGGAGACCCTGTGGTACACAATTAGCCCCTCTGTCTCGCTTCTTTTGGCAATCGAATTCAAGAACGACATCCGCCTTTCCGGCTCTGAACCAAACACGCCAAACAGCGCTCCGGAAGGTTGTTCCAACGGCCAAGTTGCGAAAAGCTGGCTTATATCTGATTAAACAGTTGGGTATCAACAGATTCGGTTCATATTCCAAGGCGTGTTTTTGAACCAAAGCCGGGTATCCAATTGCAACTGGTTATCATGAACCAAGATGTGAAGTTATTTCGATGATAAGCAGAATCACAGCCGCAGCAATTGCAATCATTACCGCCATGCTTTTTGGGTCAACACCCGCACTTCCCTCAGCAGAGCCGTCGTCCATGGCATAGCTACCTCCGAAGTGGTTTTTAGCATTTAGACAGGGGTGAATACCTGTCGAGACCCAGAAATTCTCTTACCCAAACTTTGATATTAGTCGATTCCGGTATACTTTCTCTGGCCTCAGGAGATTACTCCAAGCAGCTGGAGAACCAGGTTTTCGTGGAACTTTTGCGAAGGAAATTGGACGTGGGGTACTGGCGCGGTAACTCCAGCAGTGAGGTGGATTTCGTGATCAACCAGAACCGAAAGATCACCTTGCTTCAAGTTGCCTATTCCTTATCAGACCAGGCCACCTTCGAAAGAGAAACATCAGCACTGAAAGAGGCTGATGGAAAACTGCACGCAGACAGGTTGCTAATAGTAGTTAACGATGGGGGCGAAAAAGATATTCAGATTGCCGGAAAACGAATTTTAGTCCTACCGGCGTGGAAGTGGTTGCTCGGCTTCACATAAAGGCTTGAACTGCGTTGATTTTGTGTTGATGTATCATTACAGAACAGTCGATTTGGTACTCCACCTCCATCCTTCGGGGAAGGTGTACCTGCAGCACTTCGGGAGCCTCCTAGGCACTACCTATATCGTCTCTCCGGGTAGTACCTGGATTCTATTTTAGCCACATGCCATCTTTCCGAGCCGGACGACCATTCTCTTCGGAGCTTATGAAATGAAAGATACAGAGGTCACGCGCGGTAAGTTATCGGCTATCTTTTCCCACGACTCGCCTTCGTCCCTGCTGAAGAATACCTGTCCCGTTGTGGTACCTACGTACACACCGCCCGGGTCTTCGTCATCCACCGCCATACCATCCCGAAGGACGCCGAAGAAGGCGGTTTGCGGAAGTCCTTTGCTGCTCCCTTCCCAGCTCTTACCTCCGTCGCGGCTTACCCACACCTGGAACTTGCCTTTGACAGGGAAGCGCCCTATACCGGCGAGTGGAACGATGTATACAGTATCTGGTTTCTTTCTGTGGACTCCTACCGGGAACCCGAAATCACTTGGAAGCTTCTTTCCTATTTCCGACCACCTCTCGCCAAAATCGTCGCTCCTGTACACGCCGCCGTGATTCTGAAGGTACAATACATCAGGGTTTGATGGATTATAGTCGATCTTGTGCACACACTGCCCATATTCTGGAAATTTGTTCGGAAGGAAGTCTGCCCTTATCCTTTTGTTCATGAAACGCCAATTCCGACCGCCGTCGTCGCTCCCCAGCACACCCACTGCGGAGATTCCGACACGTATTTTCTTTCTGTTTCGCGGATGAATCAAAATTGTATGTAAGCATAGTCCACCATTTCCCGGTTGCCATTTGCTTCGGGTACTGTGATAGTTCAGTCCGTCGAAGCCTTTCCACGTTTTGGATTCATCTTCACTTACGAACAATGCCGCAGGTTCGACCCCCGCGTATAATTTGCCCTTTCCATCTGGCTGGATGTTCCAAATTCTTTTGACAGTGAGCCCCCCCTTTTTCTTGGGAAATCTTGGGCTCGATTCTGCTCTCCTCCAGCTTTTCCCCGAATCCGAGCTTTTGTATATCACAGGACCCCAGGTCCATGTATTAACAGCACCGTAGAGCTGGGTTTCTCCTTCACTGTTGTCCCCCACCATGTCATAAGTTTCGAAACCGTCGAAAAAGGGTCCCCTGAGCTTCCATCGCGTACGTGAGGAATCGCCGTCCAGGATAAACCCGCCCTTCATCGTCCCAACTAACAGCATCATGCGCTACTATCACCCCCAGCAACAGAAGCTAGTATATAGACTTCATCCCCTTCGGAGAGACGTGTTGAAAGCGCCTGGGGCTTATGACTCACATTTTCTCCGTTTAGGAATATATTCACATAGGGTCTGACTTTGCCCGATTCATCACATATGCTGTCCATGAATCCTCTATGCGAGCCATCAATCACCACCAGAAGATCCTGAAGAGTGCGGGCCTGAACCGAGAATTCCGGTTCTATACCAAGATGCGTCATCAGCATCCGAGTTACATGTACCTTGACCAAACCAGTCGTTGATCCTTCGAATTGCCCAGTTAAGAACTTGTGCAACTGGGAAGGACTCTGCTAAAAACTGGATCTTGGTACATGTCTTGTGCTGAATTAGAACAAACTGAAATGCCAGTAAGTCAAGATGAAGATGGACAAGATGTCCGAAATCGAGTCCCGAATAAGAATCTTGTCTTTATGTTATGGGAAGGGAGAGGCTCTAGAGATCAAAGAAAGACAGAGGTTTAAAAAAACTCAAAATCTGCACTGAGCACGCACAAAAGCGAAGCTAGGATCAATCACAAAGTGGGCATTCATCGAAGATATCGGCTGATTTTGAGAATTATTCCAAACGGAGTTCCTGAAAAATGGCTATAAAGTCCTTGGAAGACCGGCGGTTGCCTTGGTTCAGTACAAATGGGTAGCTTTATCGAACACAACGCTTGGTGTGCTTATGGGATCACTCAATGGCACAATCATACTCATTTCGCTGCCAAGCATATTCAACGGTATCGGAATAAATCCGCTCGACTCCTTCCAGTACCTCCTCTGGATACTTTTCGGTTACAACATAGCCACGGCCACCCTCCTGGTGACGTTCGGGAGGCTTTCCGATATGTTTGGTCGGGTGAAGCTGTACAATCTTGGCTTTGCGATATTCACGGTCGGATCAATTTTGCTGTTTCTTACGCCAGGCAAAGGGGATCCGGCTGCACTGGAACTCATCGCCTTCAGATTCGTTCAGGGAATAGGGGCGGCATTCCTCTTCGCCAACAGCGCAGCGATACTCACCGACGCATTCCCCACCAATGAAAGGGGAAAGGCTCTCGGTTTGAACCAGGTCACATTCCTTGGAGGCTCACTTGCTGGGCTCGTGTTGGGCGGAATCCTTGCGCCTTTCGATTGGCGCCTCGTTTTCCTGGTGAGCGTACCGGTTGGAATCGGCGGTACGATATGGTCTTACCTCAAGCTTAGGGAGCTCGGCCAGATAAACAGAAGCCAGCGTGTTGACCTTTGGGGAAATCTTACGTTTGGGGTTGGAATAACCCTGCTACTTGTGGGAATAACATATGGCCTCGTTCCGTATGGTAATTCTGTAACCGGCTGGGGCAACCCCTATGTCATACTTTCTACGGCAGCAGGGGTGGCACTTCTCGTCCTCTTTCCTTTCATTGAAAGGAAGGTTTCACAGCCTATGTTCAGGCTCGAATTATTCGGGATTCGGATGTTCAGCGCCGCAAACATAGCCGGAACCCTGAGCTCCATCGGTTACGGGGGCGTCATGCTTATGCTCATCATAATGCTTCAGGGAATCTGGCTGCCGCTGCATGGATACAGCTACGCCTCCACCCCGTTCTGGTCCGGCGTATACATTCTGCCCATGATGGCCGGCTTTGTAGTGATGGGTCCTCTAAGCGGGATTCTGTCCGACAGGTGGGGTTCTAAAGGTCTTGCAACCCTCGGCATGCTCATCGTAACCGGGGCATTCATCGCACTTTCCACTCTCCCTTATGATTTTCAGTTTCCCGAATTTGCGATCATAATATTCGTTATGGGAATAGGTAACGGGATGTTCGGAGCACCGAACATAGCCGCGATAATGAACTCAATTCCGCCTCAGCACAGGGGAGCGGCGTCCGGGATGAGGGCTACGCTTCAGAACACGGGGCAGACTGTGAGTATCGGACTATTCTTTGGGGTCATCATAAATGTGCTAACCAACAGACTGCCCACCTCCTTTGCATCTGCACTCGCTGCTGCCGGATTACCCCAGCTTTCGGGGCTCTTTTCCAGCGTTCCCCCCACGGGAGCGTTATTCGCCGCCTTCCTCGGTTACAATCCGGTTGCCACAGTTCTGCAACAGGCTCATGTAGATCTGGGGGCCATAAACGCTGCTTCTTTGGCTACGATTGAAGGCAAAACCTGGTTTCCACTGGCGGTCGCCCCTGCCTTTACTGCGGCCTTACATTCAGCATTCTACATCGCCGCCGTGCTCACCAGCCTAGCGGCAATTGCATCATTTCTGAGAGGAAAGGCAGTAATATTCGAAATAACACCTCTTCGGCAGACGATTCCAAATCCGGCACCGAACATTACAAAAGAAGTAGACGATCATCCGAATGAATCTTCAAACGAACTGGAACGAGTCGACGCAGATACTTTGCCTGGATCGGTGAAAAAACCTGAAGGCTCGACGGATAAGCGGTCTACCGATTGACCCTTCCGTTCATGACCAGTATCCGGATTCAAGGGGCATGTAGATTCCCTGAAACCCGACCTCATCATTTTCTGGCGGTAATTTTCCTATCCATTTTTCATACTCAAGATGTATAGGAAAGTTGTCTGGAAGGCTTGCTAAACGGAACACATGGCAACACTTAAATTAGGATATACCTAACGACGTAAGCATGCGCCAAATATCCCTGCTTACGAAGAGGCATTACGAATGCATGGGCGCCGTATATGAACTCTCAGCTGGCGGCTGGCCCGCACGGGTGAAGGACGTCGCGAAGAAACTGAACGTCAGGCCGCCCACCGCCGTCGAATTTCTCGGTAAGCTCTCTCAGGAAGGAATGGTCGAAAAGGGACCGGCAGGCTACAGGTTGACCAAGAAAGGTTCGATCGAGCTGAATCGGGCGATAAGAACCCATCGTCTGATGGAGACCCTCTTAGCTGGTGCCGGAGTACCTCTTGAGGAAGCATGCAGGATTTCCTTTTCTCTCGGTTCGGAGATCGGAACCGAAGCTGTAGAGGCTCTCTGTTCGCACCTGAGTCATCCTGTAACATGTCCCCACGGCAGACCGATCCCAGCAGGTGATGAATTTGATCGACCTTAGCTGGCTGCTCAATCCACCCAGGGGGCTGACCGTGGCCACAATACTGGGGATAGCAGTCGTTCTCGGAATGCTTCACGGTCTTACACCCGATGAGCACACCTGGCCCATAACATTCAGTTACTCCATAGGGAGTTACAGCACGAAAGGAGGGATGAAGGCGGGGTTCACCTTTTCTGCTGGATTCACCACCCAGAGAGCAATCCTTACTACGCTTGGGTTTGCCGGATTGGCTGAAATCTACAAGGCATACAACC
Organism: Nitrososphaerota archaeon; assembly: GCA_021324115.1. Lineage (GTDB taxonomy): Archaea > Thermoproteota > Nitrososphaeria > Conexivisphaerales > DTJL01 > JAJPJS01. The sequence goes on along the minus strand of JAJPJS010000006.1, from coordinate 4,232 downwards.
TGGACGGATACGTCTACATGCTGGTAGGCATCGCCATGTTCTTTGCCGGATACTACCTGCTGAGAGGTACTGACATACACCTCCCACTCGACAGACTGCTTGGCGGCAGGGAGCACCACACCGAAAAAGCAGAAAGGATACCGCTGCATGAATCAGACGATGTGCTGAAACCTGTCCCACTGAGATTGGCGATTCTTCATGGATTCATTGCTGGCTGGGGTGTGGGGGCGTACGCCAGCATAATCACCTTCGTTCTGGCGCCGGAAATGCCTAACATATACTACGCTGCGCTGGTTGGTGCCTGCTTTGGTATCGGCACGATGATTATGCAGGTGATCCTCGGGTCTGTTTTTGCGAATATAATGAGGGTGAAAAAACTGAATCAAACTCAGATAAAGTACGTCGGAAGGTCTGCTGCTGCGAGAACTCTTTACCTAGGTGGGATCGCGTTCGCTTTAATCGGCCTGCTCATAGCCTCATTTCCATCCATCGAGAGCTACGCAGTTAGCACGGGAAATCCCATACCAAATCTAGATCAGATAGGGGTTGCAACACTGCTGGTGATCGGTGTTGTGGGAATCATAGGGTTGGGCAGTGTCTACCAGGGCTACAAGGAGCTTTCCCGGTTGCCGTCTGTACCGCAGACGTCCGGAGCCGAACCCAAATGATTCCGCTGACCGTGCTGCTGTCAATTCAAACTCCTGTGCCTTAACCCATTTTCTGTCAAAACCAAATCCGGATTCATATAGTCAGAATCCACGATCAAGACATTACTTGCGAGCTACTTTTAAAAGAATACTGATAAGCGGCACGGTTCGTGCCTCGCGCTGGAAACAGAATCCCCGGTTTACCGAGAATTCGAGTGAATCTACGAGAGGGCCATAATTGAGGAGCGAACAGGTGAATTGAGTTGCAGTACAAATGGACCGTCCTGACCGTTACCACGATAGGTGTACTGATGAGCGGCGTGGACGGAAGAATTGTGCTGATTGGACTACCTGTTGTTGCTGCTTCGCTCCATGCAGACGCAGAGCAGGCAATATGGTTCACCCAGGCGTACACGGTGGGAAGCACGGTGGCCTTACTCTTCATCGGAAGGGTCAGCGATATGTTTGGCAGGGTAAAGGTTTATTCCATTGGTTTCACGCTGTTCACGATCGGTTCAGCCCTTGTGGGGCTGTCATCGTCACCGGATTATTTCATAATTGCCAGGATATCACAGGGGCTCGGGTCCGCCGCTCTCTTTTCAAACAGCGCGGCAATAATTACGGATGCGTTTCCGAAGGAAGAACTCGGGACAGCTCTCGGCATAAACCAGATAGCGTTCAGGGCGGGTTCGATGTTTGGCCTTACCATGAGCGGAATCATACTGGCCTTCCTTGCCTGGCCATATCTTTTCTACATCAATGTACCTATAGGCCTGTTTGGAACCGTATGGGCTTACAGACGACTCAAAGAAGTAGGGGTTCAGGAAAGGACGGCGCCCATGGACTGGTGGGGCTTCGTAACCTTTACAATATTCATGACCTCCCTGCTTCTCGCACTTACATTCGCCGCCTACGGCCTCAGCGAGACCACAGATGTGCTACTGCTTCTTCTGGTCTCGTTGATTTCGCTGGTACTTTTTGTCAGAGTGGAGCGTAGAAGGCAACATCCCTTGCTGGACCTGAGTCTGCTCAAAATAAGAGAGTTCACAGGAGGCATAGTTACTCAGCTGATGAATTCTGTGGCCTGGGGATCTTTCCTGCTTCTTATGAGCCTCTACCTTCAGCTTGTCCAGGGTTACTCGCCTCTGAAGGCGGGATTCGCCGTTCTTCCGTTTGATTTCGCATTCTTGGCTTCGGGACCTTTAAGCGGGAAGTTTTCTGACAGATATGGGACACTACCCTTTATCACGGCCGGACTGGCATTGATCAGTATATCTCTGATGTTATTTTCTACATTTGTAATGGGGACTTCCTATGCGATAATTGCATTCACTCTAATTTTGGGGGGGTTGGGGAATGGACTCTTTGCTTCACCGAACATGAGTTCGATCATGGGAGCGGCGCCGGCCGCGAGGAGGGGCGTCGCTTCGGCAGTTCGTGCGACATTCTTCAATGTAGGTTACACTCTCAGCTTCAATCTCGTTATACTCGTAATGGCTTTCAGCCTCCCCTACTCATTGATCACTCAGGTCATCTCATCAGCGAATCCAGCGGCATTGCCAGCAATATCAAGAACCTTGTTTTCACTTGGGCTGGACCGGGCTTCATTGGTCATGGCTGTGATAAATGCCTCAGCGATAATCCCCAGCCTTTTGAGAGGCAAGAGGGTCCCCGAACCTGAAGAGTAATATCCACTCTTGTCTTCGATAGTCTTAGGATAAGTACAAGCTGACGCTACAATCTTGCAGTCGACTGTTCATCTTCTAGAGCGTTAGATGTGTTGGAGCAAGACTTGCCATTCGTGTGCTACGCCGAAATTTTCTCGAGTTGTGCGTTGAAAAGCTGTCTTCCTTCATCACTGAGCATATTTTAGAAGTGTAGTCTGTCCCCCGGCGTCACCTAGTATCCCTTGATTTGGCATCTGTCAAGGTCGAGGAAAAACGTAAGTATGCCGAGCGGCCTCTTCTTTCTGCGTAAGGTGGAGACCTCAGGAGAGACTTGGACCCATTTTCGGGAAGGGTACAACGCTCTTAAGCGCGTTCCAGCCGCGATAATCGTGAACACTCTGGCAGCATTCCTAGATTTCTCCAAAATTGCGAGCGTACTAGAGTTTCACGGGCTCAGGGTAGGCATCATGTTATCGTTTCCCAAGCCGATTCCGACCGTGTGGGATTTTGTCAGTCTTCCGCAGGCAACGTCATCACCTACCCTTGGGTTCCTCGTAGTTTCAGGCCTCCTGACGCTTGCGGTGACTTCTGTGTTAATCCTATACTATCTGAGATACATCTCCGGGGTTGGCCTGCTGTTCCAAACTAACGCCTCATCATCCAGAGTGCTCGATATTGCGGCATACCAGTTCATCCTCTTCCTTTTCACCCTCTTCGCTGCAGTCTCCCCTTCAGCCATATTTCTGATCCTAATTGGCCTCTTTTTCGCGTTCTATTACTTCAGCTACGCAACGCCATACATCGTGGTCATTGGAAACAAGTCGTTCGCATCCGCTCTTCGAGAATGCATTGCCATGGCGCTTTCGGGCCGATACCTAGCATTCGTTCTGGGTTACATTGTCCTGACGCTTCTCCTGTCTGTGCCTCTCACCCTGCTAACCGTGAATGGTGGCATATTGGGGATAGTTGTCGGCGCGCTCCTCGGTGGTATGGCTGGATTATGGTTGACCTCGGCGACGCTCTCGATGGTGATCAGGGGGATTCCTCAGCCAACTGCCGTTCAATGAGAAAGGCCCTTGATCAAACCGTAGGGTTTTGTCAACGGGCGTCGGTGCTTTCGGCACGTTGGGCCGCGATTTCAATAGTGTGCACATTCCACAGACTTCAGGCGCTAGCAGTCTATATTCACCCTGATCGTGAATGCAGTTCTCACCTGGATGCCCCAAACATCTGAATGCGAGAGAGAAACTTGAGCCGGCCCCGCGTCCTTCAGGCTCCCAAACTCAATCTCGTCTTTCCTGTACTTCTCGGAGGTGAGCCTTACCTTCCCCGAACCTCATCTCAGAGCTCAATAGAGTAAGGATGTGAGCGAATGTCTTCTTGTCCGGCAGTCCAAATGACAGGGCCTCCTGATCACCCCGATGGTAGGCGGCAGGTCGACTATCTTGGTCACCCGCTGGATGCTGACCTTGTTCATGTACTTGTTCTGGTCAATCTCGACATCTCGGCAGAGCAGGAACCCCTAGACTCTGCTGAGGTAGTCGATTACGGTCTTCGAGTGGACGCCTCTCGCGTCGTTCCATTAGACGAACCTGATCAGAACGTCTACGATGTTCTGATCATTGACCTCAGAAATCTTCCTCTCTTCACAGAACTGGCCGAATTTTCGCAGCGCGACCCTGTGGAATCACCTGCTGTGTACGGAGTGACCCTTCCTGAACATCGCATGAATGAACCCGTCCTTCCTTTCTCACTCCGAGCACCACTCAAAACACCTGCCCTAGAGCACCTGCTTCACAATTAACGTGCGGCAGGTTCGCTGCTTGAACTCATTAGAGCTGGTGGGGTCGGTGAGATTTGAACTCACGATCGCCAGCGCCCCAGGCTGGTATCCTAGACCAAACTGGACGACGACCCC
>JAJPJS010000010.1 GCA_021324115.1 Nitrososphaerota archaeon | reverse complement strand
GTCCTGCAGCAGGGGCCAAGGGTGGGGCTGCTCGCCCATTAAAGGGGAACGTGAGCTGGGTTTAGACCGTCGTGAGACAGGTCGGTCTCTACCTGATGGGGGCGGTGGTTGATTGAGGGGAGCTTGCTCCTAGTACGAGAGGAACAGAGCAAGGCGGCCTCTGGTGTACCGGTTGTCCGACAGGGCAGCGCCGGGCAGCTAAGCCGTTGAGGATAACCCCTGAAAGCATCTAAGGGGGAAGCCTTTCCCGAGAAGAATCACCCGCTCGTTTCTTGTTTCTGGCCGCAAGGCTGGGGGCAGGGGCGAGGAAGGACTCCGATAGAAGATCGGTTTGATAGGACGGAGGTGTACGCTGGAAGTTCCGCAAGGAGCGACCAGTTCAGCCTGCCGTTACTAATCGTCCAACGCTCCCGTCATAAAGGGGCGGTACGTAAGGGCGCAATTTTCCTATACATGGCGAGCAATAATCTGACATTTATCGTGAGTTAGTTACATTCGTCGAGGGCTCGATGATACTGTTTCTCAGATCTAATTTCGAAGAGACGGGAGGAAGCCCATACACAGCGAAGATGACTCCAATCCTTCCAGTCCCAATAGACCTGAGGCCCCTCCAAGAGGGAACGAAGAAGTGGATTGAAAGCTTCGCCAAATACCTACTGAACTGCGGCGGTTTTGCACGGTGGTGACGAAAATGCAGCCCCGCGATCAGTTTCCATATGATTAACATCCGAGACATGGTACAACGAATGAATGTGCTTCTGGAGGCTGGCGACATTAGCGGTTTCAAGGTGCTAGTAAGCCAGAATCGCAAAGAGGTGACAGTGGCAGCGAACTATGTGAATGCAAAATACAGATATCTGGCGCAATGGATTGTAAGTGCCACGCTGAACGAGAGGCAGGAGAAAGAGCGGCAAGATCCGGCAGATTTCTGAAAGAACAAGACAACGGGGATGTATGTCTGACTCACCAAGAAGGAAGAGTCGGATTCTTCCCTGCAAAAATGGAGGATGACACTCGCTTTGCAAGTGAGGATTTTCCCCTGATGGTCCCTACCTAACCCTGAAGGTATGCTACGGGTGCTCAATCACTACAGTGGTTGGGTTGGTCCAGATAGGACCGAAATGCGTTCCGTTGGAACGCCTAGGCTAACCCAAAAGGGATGTCTGCGCGCGGAGGAGGCATTGAGGCTGGACAGACAATTTCTTCGAATGAGTCTGGCTGCCCGTCTTCTGTACTGCGAAAGAAGGCAGAATCATCCAAGGGTAATGGCAAATGTTTCCAAAAACGGTCTCAGCAGAATATCATACAGAGCGCATTAATGACAAGAAATCAGCGCTTCTTGATCACATGGAATCATATTGGTGTAATTAAAGCACAAGCTCGTAAAGGAGAAAGGAATATATTATTAGCCAATTGCATTTCAAAGGTGTTATATGTCAACTGGCATCATTACTGCGAGAGTGCATGTTGAACTCCAAGAGGTCTGTATATTTGCGGTGTACAAACTTCAACCTGAACCTAGCGTATTGCCATTGACGGCCGACGAAGCAGTGTATCGCTTTGTTGAAGAGCACATCATTGGAAAATTCCTCACCAAGTTGAAAGGGGTCAAGGTAGCACAACGCAAAACCATTTCGTCAAGTTCGAGTTTCTTGAGAGCCATCTCCTCTTCATCAAACGACTTTTGTAAAGAAGCCGTGCTCTTTGTCAAGAAATATGCAGATACGCCAGAATCCAGAAGCGCACTCGTAGTAGTGGCCAAGTTCAAGGTGAACGATGTCATTTTGGTTGGCTTCTTCCAAATGCATGAATCGGCAGTCGTGGCTTTGTATCCACAGCGTCAAGAGCTAAGTGTGATAGAAAGAGCCTTTCGCAAATTCGAGAAAGCCTTCACCATACCATCGGTGGTGGAGGGCTATGGGCTATCAATCTACCAGAGATCTGATTCCGGATATTTCGAGGATTTTGCAGGAGTGGACCGTCCCCCGACGGCAGAAGAGATGCTCGCAGAATATGTCCGCGTCAATAGAATCGATTCCTTTTCGCAATTGGTAGATGTCGCAAATCGGGATCCGTTCCTTGCGGGCGCCAAGGTTCAAGTTAAGATTGCTAACGCTTCGGCCAAAGTTAGACTGGACGAAGTCATTTCAAACTTGGGGAAGGTTGATTCCACGTTGGTTTTGGTTAGAGAGGGCGAACAAGCTGTCATGAGAATAGGTCGGAAAGGTTCGCTTAGAATTGATAACGAAGGACTCGTTACACTTAAGAATCTCCTCGCAGAGAAGCACCTTCTGCGTTGAGTCTTCTCGACTTCTTTAGATCTGAACACAATTACGTGCGTGAGGATGCTACACTGGCTCATGTGCTAAGGCCCTACAAAGATGGGGACCTAAGTTCCCTTTTGACGTTGTACGAGGAATGCGAACTTCACCATATATCAGCAGATATTAATCTGGGAATTATGAATGGAAATTCCTTAGTTCCTCTCCTGTCCAACTTCGAAGTCAAAAAAGATGGGATTGCGGCACTCCTTAACGCCGTTTCAGAATCCGACCGAAAGACTATCAAGTATTTCCTGGCGAATGCAAAGAGCGCACATGGAAGAGCTAGGATTGTGGCAGAGCAGATAGAAAAGATACTAAAATCATGGTGCCACTTGGCATGGGCGGTTTCCGTAATACTGAAAAAATACACACTAGAAAGTTACTTTAGGGCACAAGATCCTGACATGTGTGCCTCGTATTATTTTTGGATTAGAAGTGATTTATTCAAGGATTACCTCGAACACAATCTACAGTCATTTCTGAAAACTCTGTATAATGGAGATTTCCCAATAATCGTCCTGCTGGATTCGCCGAATGTTTGCAACTTGAAGTTCTGTGCCATAGGTCGGGAGCCTCCATCATCGCTCGCCATAGATATGACAAAACATTCGCAACTTAAGCACTTCGTTCATAGCATTCTGGAGCGCAATATCGCCACCCCCTTCGTCCTAGCCCTCACTTTTTCCTCTGAAGAACCAGACTGTCGTGCTACGATTAGGTCATTCATACCCGATCACAAATTGGATGGGCAACCGTTACGTTTAGACGAATCTCAGCTTATCGATTGGAAACTGAAGTTCAACAGTGGGAGTCTGGCAGAAGATGCTGCCGCGTTCGGCAATGCTTGTGGCGGATTACTGATTTATGGTATCGACAACTCGGGCAGGGTTGTAGGATGCGGAAACATCACGCTGGATGAAATATCCAACACCCTTCAAGTCATCCGACCGCCATTGAAATGTGAAATAGTGGAAGTCTTCTCAGACCGCAGTCGTCTCCTGGGTTTGCTAGTGTGGCCTCCCGATGGGAATGTAGTTTATCGTGTTTCAAAAGGCAGAAGACCGTTCAGATATATGTCTTCAACGCGTGATTTCGATTATGATGACGAAGTGGTCAAGGAGAGGCACAGACTTTGTCAATAGGGGTCTCACACTTGGAATCAACTCACTCGTTTCCTGACTTCCCTTCGGAGTGCCAGTCCATCACATGGGCTTTTTTGCAATAATATGAAACAGATATCAAGCCAAGTCCTCAATCGCGCAATAATGTTGGAACCTTGGTACATTTCAATACTTGATTGGATATGTTGGATTGCCCGAAATAGTCAGTCTATCTTTGCTTCAATCTGCCACTAATCAACATGATACGTTTAAGAATCCAGCTTTCCCCCCAGTCATACGAAGCGCGCGATGGTTGAGCTAGAAAAAGAAGCTCGGAGAGTGGAGGAGATTTACAAGAATCTAATCAGCGAACTCAATCAAAATTTCCGCATTCTGAGCCCCCCTGGTGGAAGGATGTTTAGCAGTCATTTTGACACTTCGTATTTTGACTCTATACGGAACTCACTTCACTATTTACCAACGGACCTCAGTGATGACCTGAAAGAGTTGTATGAGCAATTGAGAGAGGCGAATCTTTACATCGCGAAGTTGGGCAATCTGGACTATCAAGAATTCCGTAGCCGATACTGGGACGAATCTAGGCGTCTTGATGGTTTGACTCCCAAAATCATTGAGGCGATTCAACGCATCAAGCAAGACATCAAGTCGCGACTGGGAAAACTAGAACAGCTGTAATCCTACTCGAAGTCATCGGTAAACTGATCATTTGTTTTCCGTTTTCTCAGTAGCTTTGAATTCAAACTTTGGATCGTCAAGCGTCGCTCCAAGCCCTACACCTGAAGCTTCCGTTGCTTTTTGACACTTGTCGCATTGATAGGTTACATCGCTCCTTCCTAATTCCCCAGTTTTTCGACCTGTGTCTTCGCGAGATACGCGTCCGGTGGGGTACAGCTTTCCGATGTGGCAGAATGGACAGGTCTCGCCAGTCCTGTCTTTCTCCCACTTTGACATGCCATCGGGATCGGAACAGTAGTTTATCAGAATATCCTTGCATGGAATGAGAAGGCACTTCAGGTGCACCCATCACCCTCGCATTGCGAGTTTTCCTCCTACTTTGCCTAAAAAAATTTTTGAATGATTGAGACGTAAGACAATGTCCGACTTGGTTCGATAGCTGATGCTGCCAAAAGGCATCTCAACTAGTATTTTGGCAGGAAACGGCTGCTTATGCGCCCTTCGCTGTGGCCTTCTTCACTTTCTTAGCCTTCTTCTTCGGCATCAGACAATACATTAAACTCAGAGCCTAAAATAAGTTCCAGTTACAACCATACCCAAGTATGATTAATTCTTGTATAGATTATCTTTTCTCTTCCAATTTTTTGTATGTTATCCGGAAATTACTACACCCCCTAGCAAGAATAGACAGAATAGTAAGAAAGAGTATACTGAGCGATTTCTGGAAGAGCGTATGGAGAAAGTATAGATGCAATGGAATGGCAAAACTTGATGATAGCAAGGTCGCATGGATCATCAAATCTAAAGCTGAGGGTAGGCTTACAAACAGGGATATTGCAGATGCAGTTGCTGTATCAATCAGCAGGGTGCAGCAGCTCTACAGAATATACAAAAGAAGCAATTGCATTCCGAAACTCAATAAGGCAGGTAGAAAGAGAAAGGATATCAGCGAAGAGGAAAGAAATGTCATCAAGAAGCTTTATTGTATATACAAGGCTAATGCATGCTATCTCGAAAAGATACTCCATGCTCATGGTTATAGCATCAATCATAACAGGATTCATAGGATACTTGTTCAGGAGGGTTTAGCATTGATTGAAGAAAGGAAGCATGTAAGAAAGAAGTGGATAAGGTATGAAAGAGAATATTCTAATTCATTATGGCATGCAGATTGGCACTGCATAAAAGACCCAAGATGGAGAGATCAATGGCTTATATGCTATGAGGATGATGCATCAAGATTGATTACTGGCTATGGTGTTAATTCTACACCAACTTCAGAGTATTCTGTAAAGGTATTAGATTCAGCCATAGCAAGATATGGTAAACCTGCTGCAATGATATCGGACCATGGCTCAACATTCTATGCTGTAGAATCGGATAAAAGGGATAAAGGGTTGACAGAGTTTGAAATATATCTGCTGAAGAATAAGATAAGGTTCATAGTTGGAAGGGTAAGGCATCCACAAAGCAATGGCAAGATAGAGAAATTCTTTGATATATTTGAAAGTAAGATAAGATACTTCTCATCTATAGATGAGTTCATGTATTGGTACAATTGCATAAGGCCTCATGGTGCATTCGATATATCAAAGCTTGAAACACCAATCAAGATGTTTTATGCAAGAATGCCTCAGAGAGAGATGCTTATGGACCCATCATTGCTGCTCAGGGTGGTGGAATAATTTAGTGATAAAACACTTCCAATTTTTTCGCGATAAAAGTTATACTATTATAGTGGAATATATCATCAACAACATTTGAATTGCAAGACGAAGAAAAATCATGGGAGCCTTGGTTGTATGAGGCTCATATAGACCTGGTTTGCGCGCGGTTGCTACTTGACGCAGCTCAATACGCGCGTTCCCTCTTTCATCTGCAACAGGCGAATGAAAAACTGGCGAAAGGGATGCTGATTCGGTTGGGTATACTTAGGACTCACAAGTCGAGAGAAGACAATACGGTGAAGCTAGTCTTGGGGTTTTCCCGTAAAGAACCAAGGGATTATAGCCACAGAACACTGAAATCCTTCCTGAGCGACATTGAGAAAGGCTTAGGAAGCATAGAGAATATGGGAGCTATAGCTCAACGCTACATGCCCAAAGAACTAAGAACAAAGTATACTGAAATGCTTCGCACCCTCAGGAAGAGTAAGAGGGGAGTCAAAGAACTGAAGCTCAAGCCGCTGGGAATTGTTACTTCTTACGAGTTATTGCTGAACGAACTGAATGCATTGAAAGCGTTGTTAGATGGAATCAAAGAAGTTCAATCAAAGTTGCGGGACCAAGTGACAATTCTTGATACACCGCAAGTACAACAGACGATATCTTCCTTTGTAAGACGGCTTGGCGAACCTCAGTACGCAAAGTCAATATCTAGTGCACTTTCTGATAAAGACGGGCTACATCGCCGAGTCACTCTCGGCATGGTTTTCGTTGTTCCTCTGAGTTTAAGTATGTTCCTTGACCCGCTTGAGCAGATTTCACGTTATCCCGAGGAAGGAACACCTATGTTCAACAAGGACAATCCTTATGTGAGATGCTTTGGGCAATTCGAGACGTCGATCATAGACTGTCTCGGATATGCTAGCGGAAAACAAGAAGGAAATTGAACCCGCAACGCGCGCTGGTATCCCTTCGGTGAGTCTTCTCCTATCGGTTCTCTTGACTGGTACAGCTCGATCCAGTTTCCGTCGGGGTCTTTCAGATAGTCGTACACTCCACCTGAGGCGTCGGGAGTGAAGTCCGCCGGAGTGGCTCCTTTTTCGAGGAGTTGTTTGAATTCCTCCTTCAAGTTGTTGACCCTGAAGGCTATGTGGTCCAGTCCTTCCCCTGTGGTATATGGCGTATTGTGTTTGGTACCTTCAGGATACCAGTTGAGCTCCAGCTTCATCCCAGACCTCCTATCACGAAGAAGTACAAAGACACCCGCACTGAACTTCGTGTTGTTTCCTCCGTCCACCTCTTCCAGACCGAAGAGTTCCTTGTAGAACTTGGCCGACCTTTGAAGGTTGGTAACCCTTATTCTGACATAGCTGAGGTATATGAAGACAGAAGATTTCCCGTCTCTATTAACGGCTGTGTTCCACCGTTGAACGATGAAGATTAGGTTAGAATTACCTGTCCTTTCTTATTGATTCGGATCCTCTTCTTTTTGATCAAAACCTCAAGACTCAATTCAACATCCCTTTTCGTAAGCTCGACTTTACTCTTCATGATAGCGTCCTTGTCCCTTGCCCCATCCTTAATTCTCTAATACACGGCTAGAGACGCGAGTTTCCGTTCGGCTGAAGAGTTCTTTTTGCGAAATTCTCTAGACTTGGAACAAATCGGCTTCAGCTACTCGCTTATCTTACAAGATTTATATACGAAAATCAGCTGTTGTAAAATTATGGTTGGCAAGCCGCGCAGAGTCGACTCTCTGGAATCCTCACTCCTTTCCTGGCGCTCCCTCGCCAAACCAACTTCACTGAAGGATATTTACGACGCCGCATGGTCAGCATTCGCCGATCTTGAAGTCTATGGGGAAATCAATGGTTCCGACATTCTGCAGGAGTTCGAGCAGACTAGTCGTGTGTTCGATGAGAAATTTCTACTCGATGTAAGAAACGCAACAGGGCAGCTTCTTATCCAGTATGTTGGATGCCAAACTAAGGCAAGTTGGTTCCAACGCGACAAGGCTCAAGCAGTACTTAAAGAGGTAAAGAAGTTGCGCTGGCATGATTACGACGGCGAAGTTCTATATTCTTACTATTTGCTCTCGAATTCGCTTCATTTGGGCCAAGAGGATTCCGAATTGCTACTTGGGAAAGCATCAGCATATTTGCACGATTTCCTTTTGTCTTATGAGTCGCATGCCCGTGAGATACGCGATGTGGCATTCTCGATACTCTTATTGTCTACAGCCTCCCAAACCACCTCTAAGCAATCTATACAACTCCTAGCTTCTAGCGGGGTGATTTTGTCTGAGGCAGCTAGGAGCGCGCAATTGGAACCGCTTTCGATACTGCTTTGGGCGTTTGAGCGACTAAAAGAGCAACATGTGGAATACCGCACATTTCTAGATAATTACATAGAAATGTTGTCTACACGAATAGACGCACAATTGCAAGAGTTGAGCTCACTAATAGCGGATAAAGATGCCTTTGACCAGATTCTTGATGCGATTTCACTCGCCAAGGAAGGGCTGGGTGAAGTTGCAAAAGCCAAGTATGGAAATGTCGTCAAAAGTTCAGATTCGAATCATCTAGAATTGAACCTTTCAAATATGAACCCAGCCCTGCCTATGCTCTCTGTCCTATCCAAGACTCTGATAGCTCTTTCAGTTTCTGGCCTTCTGCGGCCCTTCAAGCTTTCACGACGTGAGTACTCTATATACAAAATCATCAAAGATTGGCGTGATGCCTCCAGGAAACCAATTAGGGTTTATGAGTTGTTTACTGGCTTATTCGCAATGGGAAGCTTGGTAATGCTTCTTCTATATGGCCTGCTTGCATACCTTGGCCAACTGAAGTCTTTGTACACCGTTGAGATACTCGCACTCTTAATCTATTCATACTTCGCAACGGCCGTATGGAAAGAAGGGGCTCTAAACAGGGAATCATTGAAAGATGTTGTCAAAGGCATCTGGACTGCCATCACGAGAACATAAGATGGTCAAGATGCGGCTCATCGCGGGGGCAATAAAGACGATTGACGTGCCATTTGGTAATCTCATTGTCAATCGCGCGAAGATTGAAACGACAGACTACAAGTCCCTCTACAAGGTCTTGGATAACCTCAGCTTGGAAGGTCTAGTCGATGCGTACCCTACGGGCGAAGACCTTTTCTTTAAAGCCGCGGGAAACGGCACCCAAGAACTTGTCAATAATCAGTATTCGGGAAAGTACTCTATTGAATTAACCGGCGAAATCACTCGGCCTGACTCGGTTACACAAGCCAGAGTATTCTACAGCGCATTTAGAAGATTCCTCAGAGGAAGGGGGTTCAGCACAACGAAAAGAGCCGTTCGTCGACGAGCAGGGCCGATATTGGAGAACAAGAACACGAATTCACTTCTCCTCGGTCGACGCGCAGATAATATCATCCAACAGGGTTTTAGGTACCAACTCGAAATCCGTCCCGACGGTTCTGCCTTACTGTGGGTGGACCCATCTATTTCGATTTTCAATACCTTTCAAAAGAAGTATCTTTCCAGAACACAGATTTTGGCGGCCAATTTGAGTGATGCAGAAAAACAATATGGCGTCCTCGAACCTAACAAGAGATTCGAACAAACAAAAGCCATATTGAAGTTGCTCGAAAACGATGGGCAACTATCAATAGTGTTAGCCGACGGGACCCCAATTATTTTTGGGCATGACTTGGTCGAAATTGAGGGACCGTAGCATCTTGTTCGACCCAATCTTGATCGAGGAACCGTTTCTAGAGTTCAAGAACGGCATTACGTACAGGGGACCTCGCAGGGGGATACTAAATGCAGGCCCGTATGATTTCTCCGCAGTTCCCGAATCAAAAATCTGTCTATTATACGAGTTCTCGTTGGCTGCGACCCTTGAGAAATTCTGGTCACTCGTAGATAACGGCGACCCGAGCATGAAGTATCGCGGGTATACAAACACTTTCGGTTCAAATCTTCGAGTAGTGAAGAAAGAAGCATGGGATAGGACTTCGAAGATTGATACTTGGTTTACCTCAATGATTCAGGACCTTGAGAAGAGGACAATGGTTCTGTTGTGCCTTCCAGATGATGTACTGAAAAACAATTACCTTGCCCTTAAAACGATCTGTCGCATGAGTGGGCACCGTATCCAGTTCTTAAGGGAAAGTACCCTTGGACGGGCTGCGATAGGCTACATTGCCCTTGCGGTTGCCACAGCTATCTATGCCAAAGTTGATGGTAATCCGTGGCGACTTCGAGACCCACTGCCACCTAGCGCCCTCTATTTGGGAATCGCTTTCGCCAGACCTATGGACAACACGAAAATCTATTATGGGATAGTTGATATTTTTGACAGATATGGGAAGCTAGTGGAAGCTCACGCGAGAGCATACCCATTAGACAATGCTCAGTCAGGTGGTCTATTCATCCCACACGACAGTCTTCTCGAAATCCTTCAGACCTTAAAGAGCTTGAACCCTTTGTTCATTATAGTTCATAAATCTAGCTCCGTACATTCGCAAGAAAAGCACGCATTTGAGGAAATACGCATTCCCAACGCCATTCTGCACCTAGAAACTAACAACCCATATCGACTCTATGATATTTCGGGAGAAAGGATGTCGGTCTTCAGGGGACTTCTGGTAAAGGACACAGATAATCCTCGACGTGCGATGCTTTACACGACAGGAAACGTCAACGACACGTTTGTCGAGATGCATAGATTGGGAACTCCGCGAACAATCGAAATTAACATCGAATCGAATAACCTTCAAATGACCATCGAGCAATTTGCAGAACAGATTCTAAAGCTCACTAAGCTCGATTGGAATTCGTTACACACGGAAATAAGACTGCCAATCACACTGAAATACGCTAACAGAGCTGCCCAAATGACTTCCGCCAATCCTGCTGTGAAGTTCTATGATATTCGTGACCTCATGTGATTCGGCCACTACTTTCGCCATTGGAAGGGCCTCGAGCCCATAGGCTTATAGCCCATTGGCGGCTCCTTTATCGTATCAGCCTAGTTCAATTTGGACCAAAACATGAGAACTCTACGCTATGTGCTTGGGAAAATCGCACCTTTGTGCGTTCTCTAGTTGCAAGTATCAGACTGTCAACTGGGTTAGTGAGTCATTTTGTCGCGCCAGTGCTCGAACGATCTCTTAATTTCGGGTTCAATGGTGTCGAGCATGTTCCAAATATGTGTAGTTTCACTTGTTGGCATGTGTTTCTGTCGTTCATCGATCACCAATCCAATATCCAGATAGGTCCTCCCAGTTCTGTGGAATTTGCTCAAAATGCGAAGAATTTCTTGTCTGAACCCTTCATCATTTAACTCCTGTAGCTTATACCTGTAAAGCAGCTGCCTTGCTGCACTTCTGAGCTCACGCAAGCCCCTCATCGATGATTTCTCAACGCCCGGCAAAATACCTTGTGTCAATTGGCTTTCGGGCACTCTCAACAGCGTTCCACACTCCATAGGCAGTGAGGTCAAGGCGTTTACCTTGGTGGTTGCCTGACATTTCCGGACGGCAGAACACCGGTCATCTCTGGAACGCAAGCCGTCGGCCAATCATTGGATGAACCTTGTATAACCCAGATACTCTTCATCAATCGTATGCATAACTTCTGAAGGTTAGCACTTCTCATGAATATAGCACCCGCGCTTTCGGGGCCTACCAAATGCTTTCACTACTTAGAAGAGGGTATTGAAAGCCGACGTATGACGTGTTTAGCGTTTGGCCAGGAGTCTGACCGTCAAACGAGTCTTTTCAGTGATTCTTACGTCTCCCTCTGGTATACAGGACAAGATTTCGTAGCGTAAATCGGGGTACGGTTTGTCCAAGACTACGTCTCCGGAAAGATATCCGATATGTCCTTTCGCTACGACTTCTCCTAACAAGCCTCCTTTCTTATGCTCTCTAGATTTGATTCTTCTAGCAATGGATTCCAGAACGTTCTTCTTATCATCAACTGTAATTTCAGGAGATACCTCCATCGGATGCGAAGGGTCTTCGGGATTAGGCAGATGCTTTGGGATGCCAAAATTTTGCCAGAAATGGATCTCCCAGCCATCGTACTCCAATCGAACCTCTACCGAAGCCGCGTCTGTCAAAGTCAACGCATCGTCATGGCGAACTCCCCCGGCTGATATATAAGTAGGGGCTCTAAGAAACCTCCAATGGCTACCGCAACGAAGCAGGTTGTGGTACCGGTCGGTAGCGCCGCTATACGATCGCGGCCACGACGTGTTTCTGCCGAAGTTAAGAATAGAAGATAGTGGAACAAACACGGGATGGAAGTACAAGGGGATGCTACGGTCGCAGGTATCGGAGCCGACAAGAATGATTACAAAGAAAATATTAATTGACCCGTCGGGATGACTCCAGGTCGACCTTGGATACCTCAGAAATTCGAATGAATCATTCTAAAGACCCCCAAGCGCCTCTGTGCATCTTTCTTGACCAGAAGGATTGGATTGATCTGGCCAGAGGATATTATCGCCGTAGTGAGGGATTGGAGGACTTTGCTAGGTATGCGCTGAAGTTATCCGAATCGTGTGAAGCGGTTTTTCCTCTTTCGATCACCCACTTCGGCGAAACCATAATGAACTTGAATGACGACCGGAGGAAGAGGCTCTCGGATTTCATGATATTGCTTTCCAGAGGGGCAACGATTGCACCATCAAACATAGTCATGGACTTCGAAATCGTCAATGCCTGTCTTAAGCATATTGGGGTTGAGCTCTTCAATATTCATGATTGGGTGATTGGGCGAGGAGTATCCCACATGGTCGGCGCCAAAGGATCTGTTCTCACTCCCAGTCTGCCCGAAAACATCGTAAAAGAGCTTGAAGCGAAAATTGAGAATGAGGAGGTGCTATCGATCCTTCTGAAAGCCAAGTATGGTCAAGAAGTGGTGACACGACTTCGAGAGCCTGCGGATAAGGCAGTGAAAATCTCCGAGGAAATTCGCCGAGAGGAATCAACGATCGAGAATGGAGACCTACGCCATCGAGTTGCTATGGAAAAGTTCTTCCGCAACTCACTCGATCCCAAGATTGTTAAATACTTACTGAGCATCGGGAAGACTCCGGAAATATTAATGAAGACGTTAATCAGCGTTGATACTGTCATCGAGTTTCTCAAATCCATGCCTACTGCATATTCGCTCTTTACTTTGACATTCTACAGAGACCACGAAGTCAGGTCAAGGCCCATACAGCCAAATGACATCAACGACATAATGGGGTTAAGCGTAGCAATTCCTTACACAGACATTGTTGTGACTGAAGGAATGTGGAGAGATGCCATCATTAGGAGGAGGCTCAAACCAAAGAATAAAGTCCTTGATTCAATTCAAGGGTTGAAGAAATGCGTCGAAAACGTGAGGAGCAAGGGAGGATAGTTCGCTCGCTTGATGCGCGGTTTCAAGCTTCCCCCCATCTGCAGGTTAGGCAAATCAAGACGGCCGTCATGGATGGTTTTGGGCGTTGTACCGTCATTTCGCTTTCTTGAAATCCATGTATCGGTCGGCGCTGGTGTGTAGTATGGCGCCTGCCCTACGCGACAGGCGAGGGTACTGTGGACCGGCCGTAGAGGGCTGAGGTAATAGCCATGAACATTTTGGATTGCGTGCTATACGCTCTCGCCAAAGGCCCGTAGACAAAATAATTCGGAACCATAACTGCCGATCTTCGTGATGACCTCGGTGTGGGGGTCGTTGACGTCCGCTGGATGAATCCAGATATGTCCACAAACATTGCACACCTTAATTTCGTCGCTCATAATGAGCGTCCTTTTCAGCATGGGTGGCCTAGCTTTTAAAATAACTTAGGAGTTTAGAGGCGTCTTGGACAGACAAAGAACATCCTTCTAATGTCAACCAAAGATAGGAAAGCTGAGCATCAATAATGCAAAAGGCTTCCTCCCATTGCTGGCCTTCGCTATCAAGTCGATACCTGCGATCTCTGAGAGTATTTTAGCACGACACGATTCGACATCTTATTAGTGCAACGGATTCCTGTAACTCTTAGGACGATAGAAGTTCGAGTCACCCGATTTACAACTACAGAGCAATGCAGACTGACAGACGCATTACATCACTTCCTCAGAGGAATTGAGTGCAAGCATCCTCCCTGCTGGTTTTTTGAGTTCTCTCTCGTTGAATTGCTTGGGCGAGACAAGCAAGCTTTTCGCAAAGGGCTACGATGATGGGAGGGAAGATTCAGCCTTACATCCCATGTTGGATTCACAGGTACATCTTTTTCCACATTTCGTATGCTGAGGCAATAGCCTTAACTTAAGCACCCCCGCAAGTTATGAACAAGAATGGAGAGGTCGTTGCAATAGTGCCAAACGTAAGATGCGTAGAATGTGGAAGCGAAGTCTATATCGACTCGTTCGCCACTCCTTACAGGGGCGAGCTTGCGTGTGAGAATTGTAAGACAAAGATGTGGGTTGAAGGTGACATGCACGCTGGCTTCAATGTGACGAGACTGTATGCTTCACTCAAAGAACTCGAACAAATCTGGTTTCTACTTGAACCCATAGAGCAATCTCGAATGACAGAGGCTTCAAGATGCTACGTTATGGCTCCAAGTATGTGCGAATCGGCATGTTTCGATGCACTCGTGCATATATTGAGAAGAGTTTACGGTGGGAAGCACGAATTAGGGACATACGTAGAGAAGTTGAAGAAAGACCCAGAGTTGGCCGACTTACATGGAGCCATTTCCTACTTCGGAAGCATAAGAAACAAGGTAGACCATCCAGTCACGATTTCAAAGCCCCTCGACGCCGAAAGCACATTCGCCATGACCAAGAGACTAATTCTTGGAATCGCTCGCAAGAAGGCCGACAAACTTAGATGCAAAGCTGACTGACATTTAGGGAGACTTCTGGACGATTCTAAACCTTCCTAGCGCTATAGTTGATTCCATGTCGAGTTGGTCATCAATTGGGATTTGATCGCCAAATCAAGAAAGCAGAAGAATCGGGAAAAAGCCGAGTATTCAAAAGCCAAAGGTGATGTAGCGGAAAGCATCGAATACTATCGAGCCGCTCTCAGAGGAAAGCAAGTGACCAAGAGAAATCAGAGAATCGGTGGCTTCGATCAATATCAAACTCCGATAAACATCTTCCTGCAGAAAAGTGGGCCGACTAAGCATGTCGAAATTAAGGCAAACAAATGGAATAGACTCACAACAAGGCAGAAGCTTCAACAGAAGAGGGATCCACACTTTGAGAGGCGGGACGTTAATGTTGACAACATACCAGGGTCGGGGATATTTGTCGAAGGGCAAATGATTTCGAATCGAATGAAGAGGCGTTCTCGTAAAGGTCTTGGTCTTTTCTAATTCTATCGCGTCTGGAAAGTTCGCATTTCGTCAATTCGACTCGGTAGCTTATTCGAACTTGGATGTTTAGGCTCAATTGCCCATATTGGACTACTGCCTCAATTATTAAGGTCGAGTCCCCCCGTCTCGAACCCTTGAGTTGACTATCAACCGGGTGGGGAATCTCTTTCTCCAAAACAGTGACGAATTTATACTCGGATGGTAAGACCATGGAGGTATGATGAAACCCGGATGGTCTCGGTTCGGAATGATGGAATACATTGGAAGCCGGACCCACCCCTCGGAAGGGGTGGGTCCCACCGGGCCTGCACTCATCTAGGCTCTTTAAATAGAGTTTAGAATATCGTATAGCTCGTGGATGCTCCGTAAAGTTTCAGCATATTTTCGCAAGAGTCTTTCATGGCAGCTACATTCTTCCTGATCAAAGCGAGCTTCTCATCGATTGGAATCTTGTTCCCATCGAAATTACTGGTCAACACTAGTGACTTGGATTCTGCAGTTATTCCGAAGTCAATCACCATATGAATGTCGTACCGCTCAGCCCGACGTTCGACTATCAGTTCGAACGCTTTGATTCTTTCCTCAGTCCGCGGAGACAGAGTAGCAAGCTTCTTTCTCGCCTCGCTGTCTTTCAACGAGGTAAAATGCAAACCACTTACTTCCGCCGCCACTACATCACCGTTAAACTCTTCCGTCCAATCCACGACATTTCCTAACGAATTACTCCTTAGCCAGATAGCGCCGGCTAGGTCAGCCCAAACTCGTTGAACATGAAGGGCATCATACAGATGCGACAGGTCATCACAGGAAACAGACCAGACACAGCCTCCCTTATTCAAAATATCACGCGGATCAGGCTTGGTTATTTCGAAGGGAGCACCCGTCAACCGACTTAGCAAATCTTTGACAGCCGTTTGTTCGTCAGTCAATCGATTCACTCCATTGACAAGACTTTACGGAAGATAAGCCGCCCTTCGAGCTCATCAACATTCCAATCCAGTATAGCTATATAACTATCCACTACTCGTTCATCGCCACGAAGTCTCAATTTCGTGAGGTAATCGCCCACCTGCCTTGTGGCTTCCACAGTAGCCCTGTCGATGTCTAACCACCACTTTATTTCGACATACCCAAGCCTACCAGTGGACTTGGACCGCACCAGAAGGTCGGGGCTAAGCCTTCCAGAAACGTCGTTCGGCACGCATTGTGGCTTGGGATGGGCAGTAACGAATTCCAATCCCAAGCAAGTTGACAATTTCTGAACAATCCTTTCTCCGATGTAACCCTTTACCCCTAGGGGTTCCCTCCCATACAAAGAACCTAACTCCTGTCTAATCATTTCCCTGAAGGAGTTTCCAAAGCACAAAGTATACTGCCCATTTTCAATATCACTCGGAGAATTCTGTAAAACACAAGTAAGCAAATCAGAACTGAACTCCTCCAAAATGGAAACACCCTCACAAAGTTCGATTACAATGATGCCAGATTGACTCGATTCTCTTCCAGAAATTGGCATCCTTCGAAGGTGGTTGTCAGTTGTTGTCCGTGAGTACTCGAATTGCAACTGTCCATTGACCACGTGAATCCCTCGCAGTGATGAAGAATCCCCAAACCTACCTTCGGCCGCATATCCATCAAAGACGAATTTGATTGGGTCCAAATTCGGGCCGACCTTAGCCTTTACCACAGCTTCCGCCCCGAACGTCTCAAGCCGTGGCTCCACAATCACGCACTTGATTCCGGCAACATCCAAGAAGACTTCATCACCCTGGCATGAGAGACTCAGATTTCTATAAGACCGAGGCTTCTGCTGATTGAAGTCCACGGCGAATTCATTCAACGAATACCATCTCGCATTGAGAACCTCCAGTCTTTCGCCAGCCTTCACATACAAACTGCGAAGCGATACCCTGCATCCCTTCTGATGGCCTCGAGGATTGGCGTACAGCCTGTAATTTATCGAATCTGACGCTAGTCGCTTCCTGACGGTGAATTCCACCAAGCTGTTATGCGGTTGCGCATTGACATCCAATCCGAACAGTCGAAAGATGGGTAGACCAAAGGTCGCAAAGAACCCTCCGCTCATTTCGCACGCTTCAACCATGTTATCCGGCCTGACTTCCTCAATCGTGATCTTATGCTGCACGCCTGGCCTGACAACGTCCGAATATTCTCGATCCACGAACACATAAACATGCGCACCAAAGGACTCCCGATGTTTCGCTTCGAATGACCACGTGTCATCTATCTTCCCTCTCACAATGTAGGATTGCCCCGTTTCGAACTCAAAGCCTAGTCTATCCTGAAAGCTTTGCTTCCATAGGTCAAATCTAATCTTTGTATAGGGCGCCGATACCAGATATGCCATGCAATTAAAAGAGACATCCCCTTCACCTTTACTTTTCCAGAAGTAATGTTGTAATTTTGATATGTTTGTGATTCTAGACGAATTGTTTACAGTCTCAACTGACCTCGGATTATTGGAAATCAAAATCTCATTCCTCCAACACAAAAACTGTGTTTCGATGGGGTGGCCCTGACGTAACGGTGCGCTACACGGCGGCTTCACCATCAATCTTCGGGGAGGTTCGGTCAGTTGAGGTGGGTGTGTTAGGTACGGGTTGGAACGATGTGGGAAGAGTAGAGTGGAATGGAGCAGAGTAGGGTAAGCAGGCTGTGGCGGCGATGCGGAGGTTGTGATAACGATTGAAAAGAATCAGAAAGGCGCTATTACAAAGGAGTGGTCGAGAAGCGATTCAGAAGCCGAATGACATGATTTCGGGAGAGAATAAACGAACCGATCTAGAATTAGGAAAGGTTCGCAAGTTTTGGATTGTTGATGCAAGAGATTTGGGGTAGCACTTCATTGGTACACGACTGCGGAGTTAAACTATCCGAATTGCACTTTCAAGACAAGCCGTTGTCCCCGGACAACCATGCGATTTGTTAGCTACTGGTTTTTTGCGGATCTCGAAATCGAAATCCTGATAATACACAACGTTTTGTCAAAACATATAACATTATATAGAACCGTTACGTATTTCATTCAATTGTCCCTGGACCTCTTTAATTCGTCTGGAAGCCTCCTTTCGTTAATCGAAGACGACTATGCCATCAAGACGCTGGCGATACTTTCGGACGGCCCCAAATCGGTCAAAGACATCTCATATCACCTGAAGACCTCCAAGTGGTCCCTGTACAAGACGCTGCAATCCCTCACGAGAACTAACATGGTAGTCCACGAGAGGGGTCAGTATTCGATTACAAATGGAGGCAGGTCTCTCGTAGCAGGCATCGAAAACGTACTTCGAATGATGTATGCGCTGAAGGAAGAGACGGTCGTAATCAAGAAGGATGAAATCGTCAAGCTGATCAAGCTGGCACGTGGGTACCTGAGAGCTGCCTATCTAAGAGGCTACCTCACTAGGGCGGAAATCAAAGATCATGAAGCCTGGCTGAGAGCCTTGGAAATACAAGCAGGCGTTGGACCTTCTTGAGTACCCCTTCTTCTAATTCCGACATCGACAGAAAGTATACCGAAATCGAGCAAAAGCTGGCCACTGACTCGATCCTAGCGGCCAGATTTAGAAGGAACCTCGAGTCAGGAGCGCCGCTGATAGATTTCGAGCGCTTTAAAGTTGAAACATTTATGAGACACATACTTGACGTGGGTTCGACGGGCTCGGGTAAGACAAACGACAGCTTCCACCTAGCGAAGAGAGCATTCGAACAAGGGCTTTCCGTGTTAATCGTGGACCCGAAGGCTGAATACCGGAGCCTTGCGTCAGAATATGGAGACAAATTGCTTGTTCTAGGGGTGGCGAAGGATCCGCCGCTCCTCTTCAACCCACTCCAACCCGCACCACAGGTCACTGAAGAAGTCTGGATCTCCATCTTCGCGGATGTCTTCACG
Source organism: Nitrososphaerota archaeon (assembly GCA_021324115.1). Taxonomy (GTDB): domain Archaea; phylum Thermoproteota; class Nitrososphaeria; order Conexivisphaerales; family DTJL01; genus JAJPJS01. The sequence continues at coordinate 5,204 of JAJPJS010000010.1, read as the reverse complement.
AGGAGCTATGGCCTCAGCGAACCTTCAAGACGGATCATACAGGATAGCTTGGAGAAGCTTTACTCCGAGGGAACCCTTGACAATAGGAAAATCATACCTACACCACGGGAGCTTGAAGAAGAGGTATCCAAATTCCCAGCGGGTAGTCCTCGAGAGCTCAACAGCAGACGCTCTCTGGAAAACAGGTTGCACATAATCAACACAGGGATAATCGGAGATACAATCAATACGCCAAGGGGGTACACGTCTGAAAACTGGAAAGGCAGGATCACAGTACTCGAGCTGGACAGAATAGGTTCGCTCAGGGACCAACGCTTCCTGGTAGAGATGGTTATCGCCAGCCTGTGGGAGAACAGGCGACATGCTGCGGATTCTGAAACAACAAAGTGGCTCGTGGTGTTGGAGGAGGCTCACAGATTCGTCTCTGAGGAAAGGCCGCCGGCTTCGAGAGGGGACAGAACTTTGATCGAATTGGCCATCGCTGAGGCCAGGAGATACGGCATCGGTTTCCTGATTCTCGACCAGTTGCCCTTGTTGCTCAGCAGCTATGTGAGGGAGAACTGCGGGACCGTGCTACTTCACAGGCTGTCGAGCAGGGAAACGGCAGAACAGATGTGTAAGCTTGCGGATGTAAGACAGCCAGCCACAAGCTCATACTATGGCGGATACACCCCCGAATCATTATTGACTTTGCCTGAGGGGATCGCTATACTAAAACCCTACATTGGAAACTATGAAGACGTGACTAGAACAACATACTATTCTGACCTTCGGACGAGCGTAACGAAAATCCCAAGATATCAGACAGCGCAGACCAGTCCATCCCACATATCCACAGTGAACCATTTAGAGAGAAACCTGCTGTCGACATCAGAATTGGGCTGAAGCGCTTGAGGGAGATTTCTCAACTTGAAGGGCAGATGCACGTCTGCACAATTCCAGATTGAAAAACTCACGCCGGTCACGATATCTCTAAACTTGCGCTCACATTTCAGTTTCCCAGCTGGACCTTGGTAGGGGGTGACTTGTAGAGTTAAGCCCGCCATTATTAATCGTCCAACGCTCCCGTCATTAAGGGGCGGTACGTAAGGGCATAATTTTCCTATACATAATATACAATAATCCGATATTTGTCATAAGTCAGGCCCGAATCCCTTCCCGTCCATTTCCTATCAGCGTACAAGCTATGATCTTCAAATGAATACTGGAATTTACAAATCACGATGTAGGAGTTCAAGCAATATTGCAAATACAAGCATAAGAAACAGCTTGAGGATTCAAATGTAAAACGCTGATACTTTAACGCAAAATAAAACATCAATACTGATGGCATCTATTTACGAAGACTTAGAGGCTCATAATTTCTTGGATACATCAAAAGGAATCGGCTCGGCAGGGACTTCACTATTTTCAACTGTCCAATGCGTTCCTCCTTCGCACTGGCACCGAGGGACCTATCTGGGAAATCAAGAGTCAACATATTTATAGTCAAGCAAAGACTGAGGAATGAGATTGAGAAGATGGCAAAGCAGAGTGGTGCCAAACTCAGTGAACAGCAAATAGATGGAGTCAGCACGGTTGTCTATCAAGTTCTCTCCTATATCGGAACCGTCTTACGAGGTTCCCCGCAACGAACAGATCGAACGATGGAATGAAATCATGAGCAACAGACGCCTTCAAACGCCACTAACGCAAAGTCAATACAATATCGTAGGTCGAATGATATACCTTTGGAACTTGGGAAGCCCTCTGACCGAGGACTTCCTTGAGATGTATTCGACTCACTACACCAATGGCATCTTCGATGCAAGTGGTCTGTTCAACAATTCATTCGACTTCTTCGACGCCAACTATCAGAATAGCGACGTGATCAACTCTTATTTCGAGAACTACAGTATTCTGTGGACCGAGTTCATGAGCAGCGGGAGGTACACAGAAGCGGCAAAAGTGTACGAAGAATTCGCCCTAAACATCGTATGGCGATGGGAGAGACAGAACAGTGGCAAACTATTGCATAAAGGGACACCCTATTATTTTCTCGGGGTCTCAAAAATAACAATGGGAGACCTTGATGACGGATTCCTACTCATGCATCAAGCGTTGGAAGAAGATAAGAGAACTTTTGGCAACCAGCAACCTCCAACTCCGGCTTACTCGTTTGTCACTTTAGATGATTCAAACCAGAGTCAATTCTTCATTGTTCGGGTCAAGCAGACTTCCAATTACTTGGATCAGCGACTCGCAGAGTATAGAAGACTAGGACGAGGTAGCCTTACTCTTCCAGTCTTCAAAACGAAGTTTTTAAAAAAAGCGCAATTGGAAGAACCCATCTTCTATTTTGTTGTGCTTCTTCATAGGCTCTTGAGTTTCTCAGTCTTGGAGAGTCGGATAAAGAACAACATCCTGGGCTCTCTTCATGAGACAAGCTTGCTTTTTTCACTCACATTGGTCATTGATGCAACTTTGAGGAACAAAGACACTAATACAAAGCACAAGTATTTTCGTGAGTTCTTGGCTTACCTAGCGCAGAACTGCACTCCTCCACTTACTTTCACTGACGCCGATTTCAGGAAATTGAGTCGTGATTTTGAACAGAATTTCTCTCAGATTCTAAGGGAATTATTAGAGTCGAGATATCGATGCCAATCTGGCGGCGCACTTTCACCAATTGAAGAAGACATAGCGCTCGCACATGGCTTCAGAAATTTCGGCGCGCATAAGATAGAGTATCAGGCAGAGATCATAAACAACTTCGATTCCATCTTGCAACGACTCTTCAACGTACTTTTCTTCGCCGTTGAGCACCTATTTCCATGACCTTGTCTTAAAAAGGGGAACTCACAAATTGGTCTGCAGATCAGTTATTTGTCTTTCTTCCGATTACTCCTCTATGAGCACATCCGCACTAGTTTTTGAAAATTCTTAGGATCCTTGAGCTATCTCGTCAGTGACGTTTCAAGGAGTCGCTTGTTTTTTCTCTTCTTGAATCGCAGTTTCTGCGCATTGCGCCTCACCACATTTTGCACAATAAATTGATTCTCAGCGTTTGTGTCGTTTTACCTTCCACAAAGCCATCCTTTTGATTTAGATTTCATCCGGATGCGGCGGGATCGAGATTTCTGAACATAGTGGAGGTAGCCACACGTAACTCCTAGGGAACTGAAATGCCGGCAAGACGTGCAAGTTCGTTCTTTGTTGCTTCGGCGCGTTTCCGTAGAAACTTTTGGAAGTCATTGCTCGAAATTCCCCACGCATCGAAGTCCCCGATTATATGACTAGCGAGAGTCTCAGCCATGGCTGCATTCTTCGAGGCGAACTCGGAAAAATAGTCCGATGGTGGCTTTGCTGATATGTCCTTGTTCAACGAAGCAGGAATAAAACAAATGTTGGCTATGCTGTTCTCGAGTTTCTTATCGTCGCCTTTCAGGTGAGCACGAGGGAATACATGGTGCATCTCTCTTGAATTATATTTGGAGAAATTCTTCATGGTGAGGTCCACGAGAGCGTTGTTTCTGAAGTTCCTGGGACGCTTCGAAGCGTATAGACTCAAGATCGTAAGGCAGAAGGCGTTCTTCAGCGTGTAGTTCTGATTAATTATTTTATCGTTGCTTAAGTTGATCACGTAGTCAAAGACACCGGTTCTGCCCTTGACCAATTCCGCAACCTGCTTGACATCATCCCCTATCTTTGTTTCTACCCCAGAATCATACCTGTTGGAAAGGCTCGACCTCCAAAACCACCTTATTAGTTGCCTCGCTTGTTCGTCGCTGGGATCCTTAAACTCATTTTTATAATAGAAATAAGCGGGCGGGACGATTTGTACGCTAAAAGGCAAGACGCGAGAGATTGGTATACCCACATTGTTTCTCAGGAAGTCAATACCCAACTCAATTGCCCGGATAGCCTCGCCCCAAGTCTTCGCGAAGTCTTCCTTATTGAGCCCCAATATATCAGCACGCCTACATCCATCAACCATGATACAAGAGATTGCCTGCAGTATACTGATGTCGTCGATTTCTGAGTAGTCCGACTTGGCAAGCTTCTTGCGAAAATCGTCCAGCTTCACCCTGAGGTCGAACGAGTCACTCCAGGTCTTCGCAACCATCAGGTCAACGACTGTGAGCTTTTTCCCCTTCGTGTTGACTCTTTCAAAGATGTCACAGACTACCTCAATCGGCTGCTCCTTGATATTCACAAAGGGAAACGGATATTCCGTGAAAGCTACGAAAACATCATTGAACGCCTGTTGTTTCTCTTTGGATGCCAGCATGAGAGCGGTAGCCATGTGATTAACTTCATCCAGAATCTTGGCTAGAGAGACATACCGGCCTTCGTCCACAGGATGGATCAAATCAGTTGGGTTCGTGAATTTCTTCCTTTCTAGGTCAAAATAGACCACGTATTTCCTATCTTTGACGACGGCTTCCTTTACTGCCGCATAAAGACTTGTTATACGCTGCTGCCCATCGAGCACATATTTGACGAACCTTCCTTCGGGCACGTCGGGAAGCGGAAGGTCGCCAACGTTCCGCAATGAATGGAGATAGTTGTTTGACTCCCAGAAGAGAAAACTACCAATTGGATAGCCACGATAAATGCTATCAAGAAGGTCGATCGTGTCCTTCAGATCCCACACGAAATCCCTTTGGAACGCCGGGACTTTTATAAGACCACCATCAATCTCGCTAATCAGGTCACGGTAGGTCATGAAGTCGGGCTTTAGTCTGGGCAAACTTAATTCTCTTGGACGCACGATTTTTAATCATTTCGTCAGAGTAGTGGGCGCCGTAGACTTAAGCGACCACCTCCATCAGGTTCAGTAGTCCATTGAACCTGATTCTATCCCTCATCTCGTTGTACACGAAACAGAACAGGTTCAACATCTCTTAACGTGTAGCAGTTTATACCCCTGCCTTCTGCAGGGATAGTGATGATCAAATCCCTCAGTCCTGTCCATCAGATATTGATTCACCCTTTCTATGAGACTCTTCTCACAGGAAGAATGTATGTATACTGTGCTCCAATCCCAACAAATTTCATGCATCAGGATACCATACGCCTTCATCTGTGTACACCACATGCCTTCCGTACATCCTGACAAGTGTTCTTAGAAAGAACTCCGCAACCATGATGTTCCTGAACCTTGACAGGTACACCCCTAGGATGTACCTGTGAATAGGCTCTATCGCAACCCACACCCAAGC
>JAJPJS010000012.1 GCA_021324115.1 Nitrososphaerota archaeon | reverse complement strand
GTGTACACCATATGCCTTCCGTAGATCTTAACAAGTGTTCTTAGAAAGAACTCCGCAACCATGATGTTCCTGAACCTTGACAGGTACACCCCTAGGATGTACCTGTGGATGGGCTCTATCGCAACCCACACCCAAGCGTCATATTCACCTACCCTGATGTACGTCTCATCAACCAGGAATGCAGTCACCCTTCTCCTGTGGAATACTGTGTTCTTGCCGAACAGCTGTATCCACTTCCATACAGCTACATGACTTCTTTTCACAAACGGGTCTAAGGCATCTGCCACACACCTTAAACTCAACCCCATCCAGTACAGATAGAGGCCGTACAATACGGCCTCGGGATGCGTCCTTTCTCTTTTGAAGACAAGCATGAGGGATTGGATGCATCCCGTCAATGTCTCTCATTGAGAGAAATCAGATAGACAATCTACTCAAAAAGGGCCCAAGTCAACGGCGTCGTCATCTGTTTTACTCGATGCATTTACCTAAAGGTGCAATAATCATTCATGACTGGCTCGAAGAGAAGGAGCGGTGAAGAAAGCTCGACTGCGTCCGTTTCTAAAGAGCCTCATTTCCAGTCTGATCTTTCGGTCAGCACTATATTCTCTCGAGAGCTACCTTAGACAGATACAAACTGGGAACGTGTTATAACTGTAGCCTCGTTTTTGTGAACATCTCATTTATCATACACTTACCTTACCTTGATGTAACATACTCTCCGAACGTCATTCTGAAGGGTGATATTGAGGACTTAAACCGAGTCTGCCTCCGTGACTTCTGTTCCGAAATACATCGATGCGTTGGCAAAAGATCAACCGACAGGACGACCAGAAATCCACGCGATGGATTCTTGCGGAAGACGCGAACAAGACTTGAACGAAGAATAAAGGTGCTGTTCTGCAGGTTAGTATTATATTTACAGAGAAAGAATCTTACCTAGAGGAGGTATTTGGTGTGAGGGTGGTGCCACACCCTTCTGCGAAAAGCGGGAAGCCTCTCTATAATGGGGGGCGGAAAGGCGTGTCGGTGATGGCCCTTTCTGTGATAGCCATCCTCATTCTGCTCTTGGCAGTCCTCATCGGTTCCTTGTTCATACTAGGAATGTTTGCTGCCAATCAGAGCCATAACTTGTCCCATTCGGTAAGCGCTAATTCAACTCAGGTTGATGGCGTTCAACTGATGGGTTCGATCAACGCCACCATAATTGGTCAGGGGCAGGCGATCGGTGTAGAAGCCATGCTGTTCAACACACTTGACCACAACGTCACGCTAATCCCAGGTTTCGATGCCTACTCCAACGTCACGGACTGGGGGTCTTATAGCAACAACGACTGCACCAATCACCTTCCTGTAGACTTTGCCATCTTCGAAGGCTATTACTCTGCTCAAAACGTATCACTGGCTGGTGAACCGTTGCTTGTGGCCGAGCCATTCCCGATCCCGATACCCTGCATTGATTTTACCCCTGCAACCAGTTATACCATGTTACCAGACAGCACTATGGCCCAGGTCATCATCAACGTGACCGGACAGATGAGGTCGTATTCAGAGAATATGATGTTCGGACTGGCGCCGTTTCAAGTACCGCCGTGTTTTGGGAAAGAGCAGTGCTCGGGCGGTATCAATGTTGGTGCGAAAGGCTACTGGACGGGGACAGGGGAAAACTACGTATTCCACCTTTTCCCAAAGGGTGATTACACCGTCGCGATCGCAGACGTGTGGGGGCAGCTTCTAATCTTTCACTTTCAAGTAGTGTGATAATCATAGAACATCCACGATGTCCCACTCGCCGGCAATCTGCCCGAACATGTCGAGTTTTTCCCTGAGTTCTGGCCACAGTCCCTCTGCGTCTAGCCCGTTGTTTTTACATGCCACTTTCCTCCGCCCAGGCATCCTAGACGAAACCGTTATCGACGTGGTATTGTCATGTGTCTTCATGAGTTTACTTTCCCAGTTGACGGTCCCGACTCGGCATATCCAGTGAAAAGCATTCTGGGCACGCCTGTGTAGCGAATTTCCGACCATTTTTCCAGTCGGAACTCCCGGGCTACTGCAGACCTATTCTGATTGTAAGTCTCAGTTGAGTGTTGGGTAAATGCCGAAACATGAACAATTGTCACATGACAAGAAGGTTTGAAACCCTCTGAGGCTCGGACTCTTGGAGCCCTGACCAGGGGTTCCACCGCCCGCAAGGTGTGTGTCCCTTTCGGCCCATATGAAATCGATCTGCTCAAAATATCGGTTACGGCCCTGTTACTTATCCAGTATGTTCTTGCATTTCTGGCATACATAGAAGTCGTGCGACTCAACCATGCCATCAGAATCGATCGATTCAGTGTGTACGTTATAGTATACCCTGCCAGGCACAACAACTTCCCAGCACTCTTGGCAGAACCTTCCAGGCAAAGCCTGTTCCAAGCTGATTGTCTTGTTCTTGACTTCTTTATCCTTCAGAACATCAGATGGCTCTGGAAGGCTCAAAATCGCACCCCGCTTGAGCCTACACTTGATGATGTCTTGGATTCGTTTAGCCTGCTCAAGAGCATACAATCGCTAGTTCGCCGAGCAGGAGGCTTCGACAGAAATGGATCAAATCTTCCGTTCACATAAGGTAACATCGCATCCCACGATACTCGGTTCCCGAGAGTAGTATGCAGGCAGACATCAAAGGGAATACTCATATGTTTTTCGTTCGACTGACTGCTCCTGCATTCCGTCAGTGAAAGGTCGCACTCCGTGCACTTTTCAGTCGTTCTCGATCCACCAAGCCAAGTTTGTTTTCGGTCTTTCAGTCAGAGGCTTGAATTCTGAATATTTTATCGATGTGCTGACGATAAAGTTCCACAGGGTTAGCTCCCACTATTGTATCTTTTATCTTTCCTGATTCCAAGAGTAAAATGGTAGGGAGCGCCAGAATATTGAAGCTGTTAGCGACATCTGAGTTTTCGTCGGTGTCAATTTTGACGAACTTGACCCTTCCTTCATATTCTCGAGATAGATGTTCCATCGCCGGGCTTACCATTCTGCAGGGACCACACCAACCGGCATAGAAATCCAGGACAACAGGAAGATTCGATTTTATTACTTCTTCTTTGAAATTGGAGCTCGACACTCGTATTACCAATTCTCTCTTCAGGTCTATTTCCATAGAATCCATGTAAATCTTCAAGTTATTAGTCTATGCATTCAAGGGTCAAATTCCAAGTTTGACAGTTAAAGGCAACGGCTAAACTCTTCTTTGATAATCACTATTTGAATGACAATGCAAATAAAAGAAACAAGGTACTCGGTATCAAAGGGCGTATTGTACGGACTTCTTGGAGGATTCATAGGTGTTTTCATCATGGGTGGCATAGCTTCGATGATGCCTATTCCTGGGACGGGTGGCGCTCCGTTCTTCGTGGCGGCTGCCATGCTCATGGGGCTAGGTTCCATGGCCTGGACAGCAGGGTGGTTGATGCATATACTCACAGGATTGATAGTGGGAGCAATATTCGGAATCGTAGTCACTAAAGTCAGCAAACTAAGTGTGCGTTCGGTCGCAAGGGGGTTGGGTCTAGGAGTACTCGCTGGACTGATTTTGTGGATAGTGTTCTTCCTGCCTATGATGGCTATGTTGATGCCATCGCTGATGTCCATGGGCACCATGGTGGCTGGGAGTTTCGCTGCTCACCTTATCTATGGAGCCTTACTAGGAATTACAGTTGGAGCACTTCTTCCTCGTTCTGCATCATGAATAAGTACCAAGTATAGGTCCAACCCGAGTGAAGAGGAAGAGCTTGATCGGATCTGATGTTCGCCCAAACTACAAGGGCACAAGCGCCCAGTATGCAGAACCAAGTCGATGGCCGAACTGAAAGATCACTTCAGCGAGAAATTTTCTGACTTGGCCGGGCTGTCGGCATAGACTCATATTCCTTCGTCTCGCTTTTTTTGTCGTTATACCCGTGAGTATATATCATGCAAAGTTAATAGACGCAGGTTTGACATTTTCAGTTTGATATTGCATAGGATCTGTTGGCGATTCAACGAGACCGTCGACAAGTAGCTTACCTAACTCCGTAAGAATTACTTGGTTCCTTCCGTGTGATCCTTCCATTATATCCACCAACCCCTCAGAAACCAGTCCCTCCGTCTTGGCACTCCCATTTATATGGTAGGAAACAAGCGCAAGGCTCATTTTTGTACGCCTCGCAAGATCCTCCAGTGACGCGCAGCAATCCGGTTGCGTTCGTAAATATCGCATGATGGACAATTTCTTATTTGAAAGAAGTCTGTAGTATGAGAACTTGAGTACAGGGAACATCATGATTTTTTCGTTTTCTACTGCAAAGGCTTTCAGGCCGTTCACAAAAGAGGCCGATAATGCAGCACAAGCACCCATCTTATCGGCTGAGGAAGTAAGTACCAGTACTCTCTCTCCACCTTCCAAAGCTTTGATCTTGGCAAATGTTTTAAACATGGATTCGAGTAGTGGGCCGTTCAATATTTCTGCTGTTACGGGGACCTTAAATTTATCGAGCTCCTGTTGCAGTTGTTCTTTTTGTATCAAGTTACCCTCTAGATATAGAAGATATACTCTTTCAACCTGAAATTCTCTCAACGCGATGAAGACTCCGGTCGAATCGCCGCCAAGTGGTACAATCAATACGTGCTTTGACAAGTCTGATCAAGGTATAAAATACTTGGACTTAAACGTATGTAGGAATGATTGAAAAAATAATCTTGAAAAAGAACAAAAAGACGTGATTACATCGCATGTGCAGACCTAGCGTGAGCTTGGAGTTCGGATTCGGAACTGAATGTGACGCCACAAACCTTGCACGCAAATTGCTTTTGTGGTTGAGGGTGTGCTGAAGCTGCATGTTGCATTAGTGTTTCTTGTGACGGAAAGGTTGCTCCACAGGCTTGACATTTGAATTCGGTCATGGATTATCGTGTTTATTCAAGTTCAAAGAGTATTAGGATATTGTGTTTGAGGTTCAAAGACGCTCCTTGAGTTAAGCTTACCGTGTTCTTCAAGATAAAATAGAACAATCTCTTGAGCGACGAACTTGGCTTAACATCCTGCAAGTTCTATCTGACCTCATGAACGGGTAAGTATTGTGTATCTCATTATATTCTAACCTTTTCAGGCAGTTACCCGTTATGCTATGATGCTGTAAGTGGGACAGAAATGAAAAGTGTAATAGCTGTCTGATGGAGACGCTGAATGTACATGACAAAAAATTCGACTTGGATAAAGGAACTGAATGTCAAAAGGGATCCACGATTTAAGAATGGAAGCTAGTAGAGATGAAGCCTCTGGGACTGATGCATCCCTAAAGATGCTGGGAGTTGAATTTATCTGATTAAGAGAGACTATGAACGTGAAAGAATATGAATCCAAAAATACCGGGAATGAACATTAATCCGGTAATAGAGTTTGAAGATATGATGAACGCTGTATCAGTTTCGCGTCCTCTTAAAGCTAGATTGGCGTCGGCTCAAGGTGAGATTTATAGTGTATATGATAGAGCTATAAATGTACTCTTGGAAGATGGGTCACTTGTCGCGTTTGTCGACCATTTACAGGGTGGTGGCCCGTTTTCCATCACGCTTGACCTTGATGCTGATTTTTCTTTCAGGAATATTCCGATAAAAGAGCATGATCGTGTTTACTTGAAGCCCAACGTGATAGAGGTAGGCGGCGCGATCAGAGTCCAGGGTCTGAATATGGCGAAGGAGTTTGACCCACTACCCCATATACAATCGAAGGAATTGGATCTTGACAAAATACAATCGAACCTATTGTATTTGAAAAATTTTGTGCTGAGGTCGGGTCGGGTGGATGGCTTGGCTGATCTGGCGTGCCTTTATTCTCCAGATACGAGAAGCCAAGCGTTCGATGGGCTAAACAGGCTAGCTCGATTTGCCCTTCTGAATGTTATGGGTTTGCTATCCGCTATAAGGGAGGGCGATCTTGACAGGGTGGGTTTTTGGTCATCCAAACTTATCGGATTAGGGCCGGGCTCCACGCCTTCAGGTGATGACTTCCTTTCAGGCTTGATGGTAGGTGGAATAACCGCCTCTCCCGAGGGTACCCGATACAGAAAATACTGGAAAGATGTTTCTCAGAAAATAATTCTGTCTGCAGAAGACAGGACCACACTTGTGAGTTTTGAGTATCTTAAATGGGCATCGGAGGGTATGGGTGCGGAACGTGTGATTCGTGCCATTGAAGCTTTATTTCTTGGGGGCGAAATGGATGTGGAACCTGCAACAGGGAAACTGCTGCGAATGGGGAGCACATCGGGTGTGGATATAGCAACCGGGATTCTGTTCGGTTGTCAAGCAGCTTTAGAACATTATGGCTTTGGAGGTAGTCTTCGGTAGTGCGAATCTGTTGGGACTCGTTTTCAAGCGATTATGAATGTGCACCACATAACTTTTACTTATGGACTGGATCGATGTGTGGATTCCACGAGTTCATAGTCAAAAGTTATTCGTCTGGAAAAACAAACAGACTATTACCTGTTCGAGTTTTCCATAATTATTCTATTTAGCAGTTCTACGAACATGCTTTTAGTCAATCTTCCCGTATATGTATTATGTGGCGATGGATGATATGATGCGTAGAGGACTGGGAAGTTCTCCAGTTTGTATCTTCCACCATGAGCAAAAGAAATTTTTTGTGTGTTGGAACCCTTTAGTGAGGCAAGCTTTAGGCATTGTTTGAACGCTTCGCCCCCGAGTGCGAGTATTGCATGTATTCCCGTAAGTACATCTAACTCTTCGCGCAAGTAACCCCTGCAATTGCTGTATTCTGTTGTCGTGGGTTTATTCTCGGGGGGAACACACTTTACTGCTGCCGTAAGGTAGCATCCGGTCAGCACAAGCCCGTCGTCCTTGCTCCTTGAAATGGGCTGGTTGGCCAGCCCGACCGCGTGGAGCCCCTCTACGAGAAATCTACCTGATTCATCCCCTGTAAATACACGGCCCGTGCGATTACCTCCATGGGCGGCTGGCGCCAAACCAACCACCATCAACCATGCCCGTGGGTCTCCGAATCCCGGAACTGGCTTTCTCCAGTAAATTTCATCTTTGAACGACGCTCTGGGTTTTACTGACTCGCGGTACTTGACCAACCTCGGACATTTTCTACAACTTATGACTCTACGATTTATTTCTTCCAGACTACTAACCAACGGAAAGTTGTCACTTTGCCATGTAATAAAAAGTTAGATGGGATCTAAAGCTTCTCTTCCTCAAACCCCTCCAAATGGTCCACGTATCGCGCAAGCACAAAAAGAAGGCTGGACATTCGATTTATGAAACTCAGGCATTGCTTGCTGGGCACATAAGGTTCCTTTAAAGCAACAACTCTCCTTTCCGCTCTTCTGCACACAGTTCTCGCAAAGTGAAGTCTTGCGGCCGCTTCGCTGCCACCGGGGATTATGAATTTCTTAAGAGGTGGAAGTTTCTGGTCATAACTTACTGATACAGTTTCAAGCCATTCGACATCTTTTTCTGTGATTTCGAAACCTGGCATCCTATGTATTACTGCTGCATATCGAAACAGTAATCGCTGAATCTCATCGATCAAGGAGTAAATTTCTTGGTGGCGTGCCAACGATACTTTTGCCAATCCAAGCGCAGCCACCAATTCATCCACTTCTCCCAAAGCCTCAACAACCGATGAATCCTTGGGCACACGGCCCTTGGCTGTGGTGGTTGTTCCGCTGTCTCCCGTTCTTGTAAACGGTTCGTGACGATCCATAGCCTTGCCTTTCACACTTCCTGGTACGGATGCATCCCTAATAACCGTCACCGATAACAGTTTAAACATAAATCCATTAGGCAGTGAAGACGAGTTTGCTACATCGACTGAGGCTCCATGGTGAACCTCTTGACCTGAACCTCACCATGGATTGCGGGCAGATCTTTCGATGGAATAAGCAAGATGATTACTGGAAGGGATGGTTGAAAGGGAGCAGTGTAGCTCTGAAGGTCGAGGACGATGAATTGCTTTACAGGTCAAATCCTGAGCTTGACGAAGAAGCGATATCCAGTTTTCTCACTCTGGACATCGATTACCAGGCGATTTACCGCGGGTTTCCTGACGATGAAATGACAAGGAAGTTGATTCTAAAATACAGGGGCCTCAGAATATTAAGACAAGATCCGTGGGAATGCTTCGTAAGTTATATCATCTCCGCCAGCATGAGCATAAGAACCATAAACTCGGTTCTAGACAGAATTTGTCGTCAGGCTTACCCCACAATTGACACGCCTCCTATTCCCGCTCCGTCAGAGTTCCTCTCTATGAGGCCCCCACGTAGACATTATCTTGGTAAGAAATGGAAGTATATCGAAAAGCTCGCCAAAACCGTGATACGGAATCGTAATTTGTTTGACGAATACAGAACCATGGGTTACCATGATGCATGGAACTCGCTCGTAAAGGGAAACAGGCATGTCTTTGGAGTGGGTCCTAAAGTCGCAGATTGTGTGCTCCTGTTCAGTCTGGATAAATTTGAGGCGTTTCCAATCGACAGATGGGTTTTGAGGGGCCTCAAAAGGTACTACCCGATTTTGATTCGAACCGCAAATGAAGAGGGGGCCCGGATGACCAAAACAATGTCGTTGCGTACATATTCTATCCTGTCGGAAGTCTCAAGGAGATATTTTGGCAGATATTGCGGAGTGCTGCAGGAGTGTCTTTTCCTTGCATCAAGGCTTGACGATTCCGGCATCCTTTAGAGCGGTTTTCAGCATCTCGACGTTTTCCTTGTGCGAGGATCGACGTCTTCGATCTACGAAAAGTCGCATCCGGGTGGCGAGATCAATAGTAAGACCTGCTTCCTTAATCTCACTCACCGAAAACCCCTTTCCCTGACGGATTTTGGGAAGCGATCTGAATAAGCCTTTCACGTTTGATCTAATTGAGAGAGTTGGGCTCGGCCTAATTTTAGGCTCTTCTGTGCTCTCAGCCTCACCCTCAGCTTCCGACTCTGGTTCTGCCTTTGCTTTCCCTGTGGTTTTGGTCTTCTTCTTTGGTTTTGACTCGGGCTTCTTTTCTTCGACTTCCTCACTCTTCTTGGACTTTTTGGATTCTGCCTTGGGCTTCACGGCAGATTTTTTCGTGCTCCTTTTCCGTGTTGGTTTTTCTTCCTCACTCAACCTAAATCAACATCCTCGCTATAACGACACCCTGCCTTTACTTGTGCAATATATATCTGTTCAAGGACACCACGGCCGAGTTTGGAAGGTTTACAGTTTCCACTAAGCGAATATGCTGGTCCCGCGGGCAGGATTTGAGCCTGCGACACTCCGGTTTCTGTGAGCCTAGTAGACTGAACGGGTTAGCCAGGGCCAACCACTACAGCGTCTCCCATCGACGGAATCCGCCGACGTCGGAAGCTCTACCAGGCTGAGCCTGCGGGGGATTTTTTCCCTTACCGCGGGGCGGGACCAAACAAGGGTCCTGATTGGAAGCGATAAAAAGGTATTGGGTTCTCGATCTAATTGGAAAGAGGCTTATATTCATAATCTACGAGTTTGTTTGCGTTAAATTGTTCATACGCACTAAGGTCAAGCAATCCATGACCGCTTAGATTGAAAACTATCACCTTTCGCTCATTCTTAGCCTTTGCATCCAACGCTTCGTCGATTGCCTTTTTCACTGCATGTGCAGATTCTGGTGCCGGTATTATACCTGTGTAGCGTGCAAACATCTTCGCTGCTGCGAACACTTCTGTCTGCCTGTAGGCCACCGATTCCATCAACCCTTTGTTGATAAGCAAGCAGAGAGAGGGTGCCTTGCCATGATATCGCAGCCCACCAGCATGGATAGGCGGAGGGGTAAATTTGTGGCCGAGTGTGTACATCTTCACCAGGAAGGTCATTTCGCCCGTGTCACCAAAGTCATATTCATACTTCCCCTTGGTGGTGGAGGGGACAGCAGTAGGTTCCACCGCAACAAAACGAGTACCATCAAGTTTGCCCTTCAGCTTATCACGGAGAAGTGGATAGGCGAAACCGGCGAAGTTTGAGCCCCCTCCAATGCAACCTATCACAACGTCGGGTGTTCTGTCTATCATCTCTAGCTGCTTTTTAGCTTCCTGCCCAACCACGGTCTGATGAAGTAGGACATGGTTCAGGACAGAACCAAGGCAGTACCTGGTATTTTCATGCTTGACGGTATCCTCGATCGCTTCTGAAATAGCGACGCCGAGAGAACCTGGATGATTCATGTCTTGTTTCAGGAGGCTCTTGCCGTAATCCGTGTTATCGCTTGGGGAGGGTCTAACCTTCGCGCCGTAGGTCTCCATCATGATCCTTCGCCCTGGCTTCTGGTCATAACTCGCCCTTACCATGTAAACCTCGCATTGCAGGTCGAAAAGACCTGCGGCCATGGCCAATGCCGAACCCCACTGACCTGCCCCCGTTTCTGTTACCACCCTTTCTGTGCCCTGCGCCTTGTTATAGTATGCCTGAGCCAGCGCAGTGTTGATTTTGTGGCTTCCGCTAGCGTTGAGTGCCTCCGACTTGAAGTAGATTTCGGCCGGTGTATTGAGTGCTTCCTCCAGCTTCCTGGCCCTTATCAGAGGGGTCGGTCTCCCTATCATATGGTAAGCCTGAATCACTTCATCGGGAATCTTTATTGTTGGTTCGGAGGAAATCTCCTGCCTTATCAGCTCCTTGGCGAAGAGCCTCTCTCCTTTTGCCGGATTCAGCGGCTGCATGGTTGAGGGATCAAGGGGAGGCGGTAGAGGTGCCGGCAGGTCTGGTATTATGTTATACCAGTATTTCGGTATCTCTTCCTGTGTAAGATGGACGGAAGTTAACGCTTCCAATTTTGGTCGGGCTGCCTGCTTAGCCACCACTTATAAACATTCTGTACTTTGATGTATAATAATGTACGTAAACGGTTATAAATATGCATCAGATGGAGGGCGGTACTTGAAGGTACTACCCGAGCGCACAGTAATGGCATCGAATCTGAAGGTTCAGAGGCTAGACATAACAGATACCCCGCAAGAGTTGTTCATCAAGGTTCAGGAGCAGTGCGAGAATGCCTTCCTCCTTGAATCTTCGACCGGCATAGAAAGACTGGCGGATTATTCTTTCATCGGTTATGATCCTGCGATGAAGATCGAAGCCAATGCAAGCAGGGTCTTGGTGCAAGATCTGGAAAAAGATACCGTTGATGAAATATATGCCCCCGACCCTCTTCATATAATTAAGAAGATTGTACAATCCAATATGTTCGCCAGCCCGTTCAGATTCGGTGGCGGGGCTGTAGGATACATAGGGTATGACAGCGTAAGGTACTGGGAAAAACTATCCTCCGGCAAGAAGCCCCACTCCGGCTTCCCAACGATGGAGTTTGGTGTTTATCTTGATGGTGTAGTATTTGATCACAAAAGGGGGCTGAAGTTTTACTGGCACCTGGGTAAGAGCCGATATAACGAACTCATCAGGATTTTGAAACTGGATGCGGTCAAGGGAGCCGTACGTTTCTCCAAGCCACAAAGGTCCGTGACCAAGGCAAGATTTGGCGACATGGTTGAGAGGGCCAAAGACTACATACTTGCTGGCGACGTATTCCAGGTGGTTCTTTCGAAGAGATTCGAATTTGACTACGAAGGTGATCTGGTTCGGTTTTATTCCGAGCTGAGCCGGATAAACCCCTCGCCTTACATGTATTTCCTGAAATTCGGAAGGAGAAGAGTGGTCGGTTCCAGCCCCGAGATGCTGGTTCGTGTTGATGAAGGACGTGTTGAAACCTTTCCCATAGCTGGAACAAGACCAAAACTAAAAGACCCAGAAAGGAATGAAATTCTGAAAAGAGATCTTCTTGGCGACCCTAAGGAAATGGCAGAGCATACAATGCTTGTGGATCTTGCCAGAAACGATATCGGCAAAGTGTCGACGTATGGAACGGTAGCAGTTCCCAGTTTCGCATCGGTTCATCAGTTCAGTCATGTCCAGCATATAGTATCTCATGTAACCGGGGTTCTGAGAAGAGGCCTAGACAGTTATGATGTGATCGGGGCTGTCTTTCCCGCAGGCACGGTGTCCGGCGCACCAAAGGTCAGAGCGATGGAGATCATAGATGAGCTTGAACCTGACAACCGTGAGGTGTACGCTGGGGCGGTGGGATATTTCTCATTCAATGGAAATGCAGATTTTGCGATTGCGATCAGAACTCTGCTTGCGAATGGCGAGAGATGCTCGGTGCAAGCCGGCGCCGGTATAGTGGCAGACTCACAAGCAGACCGGGAATGGAATGAAACCGAGGCCAAGGCCGCGGCACTGCTGAAATCGGCCAGACAGGCGGAGGCAGGAAATAGATGAAGGTGCTTATTCTCGATAATTATGATTCTTTTGTTTACAACATAGCGCAGCACGTAGGCTCCCTTGGTGCAGACCCCATAGTTAGGAGAAATGATGAAATAACTGTTGAAGAGATAAGGAAATTGGCTCCTGATAGAATAATCATTTCTCCCGGTCCGGGAAATCCAGAGGAAGCCAGGTCCTTTGGCATCTGCGGAACTGTGATATCGGAGTTCGGGCCAACTATTCCTACGCTTGGAATCTGCCTTGGAAATCAGGGAATAGGTTGCACCTTCGGTGCCAGAATAGTTCGTGCTGGTGTTTTGATGCATGGAAAGACGAGCAGGATCATCCACGACGGAAAGGGCGTACTCAGTGGAGTGGAGAATCCCTTAGTTGCTACAAGATACCATTCCTTAGTGATAGATAAAAACAGCCTGCCCAGCTTTCTGAAGGTTACTGCGCTCTCCCTTGATGATGGGGAGATAATGGGAATCCGACATGCTTCGTACCCGATCGAAGGGATCCAATTCCACCCAGAATCGATAATGACCAAGGAAGGGGTCAAGATTCTCCACAATTTTCTTCGGCAGGTCGGAGGATAGTTATGATAGAACTTGCGATTAAGAAAGTGGCAGACCGTTCAGACCTAGATTCTGATTTGATATCTGAATCCGTCCAGGAGATCGTCGACGGAAGGGCCTCCGCAGCTCAGATTGGTGCACTTTTGTTAGGATTGAAGATGAAGGGGGAAACACCGGCCGAAATGGCCTCTTTTGCCAAGGCACTCAGGCAGTTCAGCGTCAGATTGTTCCCCAAAATTTCCGGTCGAATAATAGACACATGCGGCACAGGAGGCGACATGTCCGGAACATTCAATGTGAGCACCTTGGCTGCAATTGTTGCTGCAGGGGCGGGTGCAAAGGTTGCAAAGCATGGTAACAGGTCGGTGAGTAGCCGGTGCGGAAGTGCTGATCTGCTTGAAAAACTCGGCCTGAACCTGAATGCCTCTCCCGATTCGGTGCAGAAGTCATTGGAAGAGATAGGTATCGGGTTTCTCTTTGCTCCCGCTTTCCATCCTGCATTGAAAAAGGTTGCTGGCATCAGAAAGGAACTCGGGATAAGGACAGTATTCAACCTGATGGGTCCCTTACTGAATCCTGTGCCGATACGTGGACAGCTGATGGGGGTATACTCTGAATCTCTCGTGCCGGTGATGGCGGAGGTTCTGAAGATCTCCGGTTTGGATGAGGCGATAGTTGTACATGGTTCTGAAGGTGTGGACGAAATATCTGTCAGGGGAAAAACTGTGCTGTCTTGGCTGAAGAATGGAAAGATAGAGACGTTCGAATACACCCCAGAAGAAATGGGTGTAAGACTTTACACAGAACCTCCGATAAGGATCTCGAATGTAGAAGAAAGTGCGACCTTGACCATGAAGATATTGAGTGGCGGCGCTCATGGCCTTGCGCATGATATGGTCGTAGTCAACGCTGCTGGTGCACTAGTGGTTTCTGGGTTGGTGGATGACTTCAAGGAAGGATGCGAACTTGCCAATCTGTCAATCGAAACAGGTGAAGCATTGAAGAAACTCCAAGCATTGGTAAGTTTCGCGCAAAGGGATTCGGTAGGGGTGAAACAGGTTGCAGAAAACACAACGTAACTTCCTTTCTGTCCTGACGGAATCAGCCAAGACGTCTATTGCCCAAGGTTATTATTCAGTTAAAAAATCTCTTAATTTCCACCACACAAGTCTGCTCGAGGCCATCAAACGTGATACCACACCAATAATCGCAGAAGTGAAGTTCATCTCACCGGCGGAAGGTCGATTGAGAAGCGCCGGACCAGCCGAAGATGTTGCGATTAGATACGAGTGCGGAGGTGCATCTGCAATTTCCGTTATTACAGAGCCAAAACATTTTGGTGGAAATTTGAATTCTCTTGCTGAGGTCAAGAGTCGTGTGAAGATTCCAGTACTGATGAAAGATATCATCATAGACCGGATCCAGGTCGAAGCGGGTCGTCGACTTGGTGCAGATGCGGTTCTACTTATAATGGGCGTGTTCCAATCGGGCTTGGCCAACTCCCCCCTGACCGATTTGATTTCATATTCACATTCGTTAGGACTTGAAGTGCTTCTCGAAGTTCACGACGAAGAGGAGTACATACGAGCGGCCAAGACTGATGCTGACTTGATTGGCATAAACAATAGAAACCTCATGACGTTGGAGACTTCGCTGGCAACCACGGAAAAACTGCTAGCGATTGGTAAACCAGACAAACCGGTTGTGAGTGAAAGTGGATTCAAAGATAGGTCAGAGATTGAAAGGTTTTCAAAATTGGGTATTGATGCATTTCTTGTAGGATCTACCCTGATGAAAGCCGATGATCCCCTTGCGAAGCTTAGGGAGCTAAAGGGGGAATAGATATGGTGAGAGTAAAAATATGTGGGATAACACGACAGGTTGACCTGCGGGCAGCAGTTGAGGCTGGTGTCGACGCGGTTGGCTTTATAGCCGGGTTTCCCGAATCTCCTAGAAATATCTCACTGGAAAGGGTCACCGACCTTAGCACATCCGTCCCCCCGTTTGTATCAGCAGTATTGGTCACCACGGAAACCTTTCTGAAACATAACCTCAATGTGATAAGCAAGCTGCAAATCGATACTTTGCAATTGTACGATTGTTCGGACCCGGTCCCCATTAGGGAAACATTGAACGTGGATGTACTTAGGCCGTACATAGTTGGACACGAAAGGGTCAGTGCAGGAAAGGCGGTCAGTGGATACGATGGTCTCGTCGTAGACTCTTACAGGTCAGGTTTGAGGGGAGGCACAGGTGTAGCCCAGGATTTCGATCTTTGTTCGAAGATAAAAGATGAGATCTCGCCAAAGCCCCTTATTCTGGCAGGCGGAGTTGGGCCAGACAATGTTGTAGATGCTGTGAAAATAGTCCGCCCATACGGAGTCGATGCCTCATCACGTTTGGAGCGGTCACCTGGAATAAAGGACCCCCTACTCATGAAAGAGTTCGTTAAAAGGGCAAAGGAATCCGACGGGGTGATGTGATACAGTATGAAGGGAAGGTTCGGCAGATTCGGCGGTCAATACGTACCCGAGACCCTTATGCCAGCGCTCGAACAGCTGGAGCGTGGATACCTGGAGGCAAAGAAGGATAGGGATTTCCGTGTCGAACTAGAATCGCTGCTCGGGAAATATGCCGGGAGACCCACACCGTTATACTTTGCGTCCAATCTTACCAAGTATGCCGGAGGGGCCAAGATATATCTGAAAAGAGAAGACCTCCTGCATGGCGGGGCGCATAAAATCAACAACACACTTGGTCAGGCTCTACTTGCAAAGAGGATGAGGAAACCAAGGGTAATAGCTGAAACAGGTGCAGGACAGCATGGGGTCGCCACCGCCATGGCGTGTGCTGTACTCGGACTGAAATCTGAGGTATACATGGGTACCGAGGATATGGAGCGTCAGAAACTCAACGTTTACAGAATGAAGCTGCTTGGCGCGAATGTGCTTCCAGTTTCATCGGGGTCGAAGACACTCAAAGATGCAATCAATGAGGCGCTTCGTGATTGGGTGACAAACCTTTCCACAACATACTATCTCATCGGTTCCGCCGTGGGTCCGCATCCATATCCCACCATGGTAAGAGATTTTCAGAGTGTCATAGGAAAGGAGATCAAGAAACAGATGCTGGAAAGTGAGGGACGTTATCCCGATTGTGTTTTCGCATGTGTCGGCGGAGGAAGTAATTCCATCGGTTCGTTCTATCCTTTCGTTAAAGATAGAGATGTGAGGTTGGTTGGCGTCGAGGCTGGAGGAACCGGAGCAGACGCCAATGCAGCATCACTTTCATTTGGCAAGGAAGGCGTATTGCACGGGATGCTGAGTTACCTTCTTCAGGACGAAGACGGACAGGTCGCAAGTACACATAGCATATCTGCGGGATTGGATTATCCCGGCGTGGGTCCGGAACATGCTTTTCTTAAGGAGTCCGGAAGAGCGACGTACGTAACGGTTTCAGATTCTGAAGCGCTGGATGCATTCCACAGGCTGTCGAGATTGGAAGGAATACTGCCGGCACTCGAATCTGCACATGCTATCGCATATGCATTGAAGGTAGCCAGGAAGATGGGCAAGGATAAGGTGATTGTAGTGACTCTGTCTGGAAGAGGCGACAAAGACGTGGAGGTAGTCGCCGAAAGGGAAGGTTCACACATTTGAGCGATATCTCAAAGGTGTTCAGGTCTAGGGGGGATTCTGGTGTTCTAATTGCATATATGATGGGTGGTGACCCGAATATCGACGCCTCATACAAACTGGCCAAAGCAGCCATATCGGGAGGTGCCGATATAATTGAGCTGGGGATTCCATTTTCTGACCCGATCGCGGACGGAAGGTCGATTCAGGCAGCTTCGGTTCGGGCCCTGCAATCAAAGACAACACCTGATGATGTGATCCGAGTGGGTACCAAATTGAAAAGAGACTTTCATATTCCGATTGTACTCATGACCTATTACAACCTGGTTTATTCCAAGGGGATTCGAAATTTCTTTGACGCCATGAACAAAGGTCAAATCGATGGCATAATCATACCAGACCTTCCAGTGGAAGAGGTGCATCTGCTTAGGGAGCAAGCAGGTACAAAGAGTGTAGACGTCATTTTGCTTGCGGCACCAACGACCCCTTCCCAAAGATTGGTGAAGATTGCTGGTTTGACAAATGGTTTCCTTTATCTTGTATCTGTAGTAGGTGTAACAGGCGCAAGGTCCGAAATCAAGGATGCCAGCTTGGAATTTGTGAGCAAAGCCAAGAGGCTGACTAATGGGAGGGTTCCGCTTGTTGTAGGTTTCGGGGTTTCCAAACCTTCTCATGTCTCGAGATTCATAAACGCAGGCGCCGATGGGGTCGTGGTGGGCAGCGCAATTGTCGACTTCGTTTCTTCTTTGAAGGAGTCTCCGAACTTGTTTGAAGAAGTGGAAAAGTTCGTAGGATCGCTGAAAGAGGCCGCAAGGCTCAGCTGACAATCGAGCGATATGCCCTGTATACGGAGTCGATAGCATTCCTTGATGACGAATCCTGTCTCTGGATTGCGAACGCCCTAGTTAGTTCTTCCGTGTTCTTATCCCGTACGAGGTCGGCAATTCTTGTCAGCTCCGAAATCATAGATCTCAGCACTTCTTCTGAGTAGCGATTTTCAGCCTGGATCTCGGCCATGAGCTCTGGGCTTTGTGAAAGTATTGCCTGACCAAGTATCAGCTGAAGATAGGAGAATGGCGTAGCCATTCTTTTGAGTCTTTGTGGTTTGATATTCGATTTTACAACGGACACAAACGCCGCATTTGTTGCATGTGTAAGTGACAGTATGAGGCTCATCAGCCTATCATGAAGTGCTGGACTCGTGGTATAAATTTCTGCATTAGGAAAAAAGGTATGTGCCAGACTTCTTGAATTTTTGCCTGTCATCACGACAAGCAATTTCATTCTGTCACTTACATTCTGTGCGGGTCCGAACAAAGGGTGAATGGAAAGAAGTTCGACCCCCCTGGCCCTGGACAATCTGCGGAGAGTTGGTAAGAGGTTTCCCTTGACCGAAGAAATTTCAATCAAGTAAGACCCTCGTTTCATGTGTAATAGAGCTTTCCTTCCCACCGACCCCATTGAAGTCATTGGTGTTGCAAGCATGACGGCGTCTGCTTGTCGAACAGCCAGTTCGAGCGAAGCAACCATTACAGGGCCTTGGCCTGACCCTTTTTGTCTCTTGATATCAAACCCTAAAACATTATGACCCCTCGACGCAAAATACCTTGCGAAGAAGGAACCCATCGCACCATTTGCTCCGACTATTGAGATGTTCAAAGTAATGCTTCACCTATTCGTTCAACTCCTTCAAACAGGACTTCTTTTGGCTTACACAGAGATATCCTGAAGTGTTCCGGATAGGCTCCAAATGCGATACCGGGGGTTACACTGACGAGTTTTTCGCTCAGCAGCCTTTCTGCGAATTCACCCGCTACAATTCTCGTATTCTTGATTCTTGGAAAGAGATAGATTGCCCCATTAGGTCGATAGACCTCGATGTTGGGCGTCTTTTCGAGCAAATCACAGACGGCTTCCGACCTTTCCTTCATAGTTATGCAGTTTTCCCTTGCTTCCCTGTCACAACCAAGTGCCGCGATAGCTGCATACTGAACGAACTCGGGAGCAGACGTAAGCATCAAGGAAGCCATAGAGAGCATTTTGTCGATTGTATTTTTTGAAGAAATGGCATAACCCACCCTGAAACCGGTCATTGCCCACGTCTTGGAGAAACTTCCGATGCAGATGAAGTCCTCCGCATCCGAATTGAGGATAGTGGGACAGGATTTGAATGCGTAGTCCACATACGTTTCATCGCTTATTATAGTCAATCCATAGTCGTTCGCTATTTCAATTATCGACCTGAAAGTTTCACGATCCAGAACCTTTCCGGTTGGATTATTGGGGTAGCTTATCACTATGGCTCTGGTGTCCGCTCTTATTGAATTCTTTATGTCCTCAAGAGGCGGATTCCATCTTTCTTCAAGCGTGCTTCTGACAGTCAAAGGCCTGGCTCCGATGAATTCTATGGCCTGCTTGTAAGCAGGCCAGTTCGGATCTATGACAATAGCACTCTCCCCTTCGCTCAGGACGCTTGCCAATCCGGAATAAACGGCAAACCTTCCCCCTGTGGTAATGATGATTTCGTCTTCTGTGCCATCAAAACCCCATTTTGATTTCAAATAGTTTCTGAGCGCTTCGACGAGTTCTGGAATGCCCCTCGTCAGTGTGTAATGGGTTTTGAAGTTCCTCAGAGCGTCGATACATGCATTTACCACGCTCGCGGGAGGTCTGAAGTCGGGTTCACCTACATCAAGACGTATGATTTTCTTGCCTTCACTCTGCAGCTTCACTGCTTTCGCGAAGGATTGCATGGGAGTCTCGCGGGGAATCGGCGAAGTTCCACCCTGTACCCTTTTTGACTCTGCTAACAGGCTGCTGAGAATTTTGAAACCGGTCCGCTTTTCAACGCCAACCTTCTCACATTCCATGGCTACGGCTTCATACAGTGCGGCTTCGACGCGTTCATCCTGGATAGGAATTGAGTTCATCGACTTTATTCGACCCGCTTCTCTGGCCAATTCATTGCGTTCGCCGGCCAGCCTGATTATCTCCAGCGTCCTTTCGGTTATTTTTTCCCTTAATCTTCCAAGCTGAATGTCTTCTTTCAGAGTTCACACCTTGACCTTGAGTACGGGAGGAATAAAGCCGGCTCTAATTGCGTGGTCGGCAAGAACAAGAGCGGTGGTGCTTTCGACGACAGGTACGGCCCTCGGGACGACGGTAGGGTCATGCCTACCCGGGACTATGATATCGACCTGCTTCTTCTTTTCCAGGTCGACCGTGCTCTGCTTGGAAGCTATCGAAGATGCGGGTTTGAACACAATGCGATACACGATCGGTCTTCCATTGGAGAGGCCGCCGAGGATTCCACCTGAATTGTTTGTTTTTGTTGTTATATTTTCTCCATCAAGAATGTATTGATCGTTGTTCTGTGTTCCTCTGAGCCTTGCGGCTTCAAAACCACTGCCGAATTCCACACCCTTTGCAGCTGGTATTGCAAGGGCTATCTTTGCCAAATCCGAATCAAGCGAATCGAAAACAGGCTCGCCGAGGCCGATGGGCACGTTTATCGCATGGCATTCGACTATTCCACCTAAACTGTCCCCCTTTCCTCTTGTTTCTATTATCTTCTTCTTCATCTCTTCGGCTACGCTTGGAAGCGGTGCCCTCGTCTCATTGTTGTACCTGTTATTCCGAGCTTCATCCAGTGTGAAGTTTTCGGCCCGGATTCCACCTATTTCCAATGAATATGCAATTATTTCTATCCCCAGCGTGTATTTGAGTAGCTTCTTGGCGACGGCACCTGCCATCACGAAGGAGGCCGTGATTCTACCGGAGAATCTTCCGCCTCCCCTATAGTCATTGAATCCACCGTATTTGATCCTAGACACAAGGTCCGCGTGCCCTGGTCTGGGAGTATTCATAATAAGGTCGTAAGATCGGGAATCCTTGTCCATATTGCGGATATACATCATGATGGGTGCTCCGGTCGTGAAACCCCTCCACACCCCCGAAAGTATCTCAACCCTATCCTCTTCCTTTCTTTGAGTTGTTACTATCGATTGCCCGGGCTTTCTTAGGTCTAGGTCATGTTGGATTTCCGCTTCCGAAATCTGCAGACCGGCTGGGCATCCATCGATCACGGCCCCAACGCACGAGCCATGGCTTTCACCAAATGTTACTGTAACAAATCTCTCCCCGATGATATTTCCGCTCAAATGTTCTGCCTCCTGACGATTACGCCCAACTTGCTGATGTCTTCCAGATATGAAGGATAAGATACATCGAGGCTTTCTTCCCCAAAAACTGGTATTCCC
This sequence comes from Nitrososphaerota archaeon, assembly GCA_021324115.1. GTDB lineage: Archaea > Thermoproteota > Nitrososphaeria > Conexivisphaerales > DTJL01 > JAJPJS01. Next base: position 24,574 of record JAJPJS010000012.1, on the reverse strand, counting down.
TGAGGAAACAGCAAGGATATCATCGAGAATGCCATGAACATCCTGTGGTCGCCATGAGCGTCGAGTTTGGCCCGCCTCAGTTTACCTGGCTTTATTACTATGCCGTCCGGCCTCTCCGTGATGTCCACACCCAACTTCAAAAGCTCCTGAACTATTGTAGAGATCCTGTCGGTCTCTTTGTAGCGGGCATGCATCACGCCGGTGATTTCCAGCTGTGATTTGCACTTCAAACCAAGCACGGCAAGCACAGGCAGCAGGTCCGGTGTGTCTGTAAGATCGAAGGTTCCTCCCTGAAGTTTATCCCCGTTCCATCTGATCATGTAACCCTTTTCTCGCTGCTTTACTTCGACACCCATTGATCCTAGGATAGAAAGAAACGAGGAGTCCCCCTGCGGGAGTTCTGCATTCAATCCGCATAATTCGACCTCTCCACCTATCATCGCTACCGCGCCTGCAATGAACGATGCCGAGCTGAAGTCTCCCGGAACCGTAAAATCTTCGCCACTGTAGCCTGTGCCAGACCTCACAATAAAATAGCTATAATCATGGTTCGTCACCTTGGCTCCGAACTTCCTCATCATAGTAATGGTAGCATCTATGTACGGTTTGGATACTACGTCGTCTGTTTTTATGACGACGTCCTTATCTGCCATTGGAGCAGATATGAGCAGGGAAGAAATAAATTGTGATGAGATATCACCCCTTATCTTTACTTCGCCACCTCGGAGCCCTCCGCCACCTATAATGACCGGGGCACAACCATTTCCCCTAGTAGATTTTGCATGCACCCCTAGTTGTGTGAGCGAATCCAGAAGAGGCTGCATTGGTCGTCGTCTGATGCTTAAATCTCCTGTCAGTACCGAGAAACCGGAAGGAGTGAGGGATAAAGCAGAGGACAGGAAACGTAATGTTGTGCCTGAATTTTCGACATTTATGATGTCATCCGGCGTCTGGGGCCGACAGCCCCTGATTCTTAATGAGTTTTCACCATCCTCTATTTTGGCACCAAATGAGATGCAGCCTCTTATCGTGGCATCTGTATCTCTAGAATGCAAAGGATTCCAAATTGTGGATTCCCCTTCTGCTAAACTGGCAAGCAGTATGGCACGATGGGTATAGCTCTTACTTGGGGGAGGAGTTACTGAACCGCTTAACCCGGATTTAGGCGCAATCAGTGTGACTGTTTTACTCAAACAACCAAGCCCCCCTTTTCGTTATTGGTGTCTGCAGTCATGACGGCAGAGCCGTCTTTTGCCCACATATCTCTCAATTTATCTATACCCTGTGTGTTAGATGAATCAAATACAGCACATATCGCGGGACCGGTGCCTGACAGTCCTGCACCAACCGCCCCACAATCGAGTGCGGTGATGGAGGGTGAGGCGTCGTATCCAAGTAACATGGAGTATAGCATACCATTCATCGTCATCGACGACCAATACTCACCCTTCAGACTTGAGATGAGTATACGATCCGCTACCTTACGGAAGCTTTTTACTTGTTTGATATTGATGAACCGTCTCCTGCTTTCTTCATTTGGGATCCTGATTACTACTTTCTTCCTATCGGGTAACCGCCTTGACGAAATCAGTTTCCTCTTCAGATTGTCAGCAAGGTTCACACCACCAAGAAGACATGAAGCTGCATCATCCAGAGCGCCCGTTATGCTGACGCCAGAGGCCAGCGAAGAAGCCACACTCGCCCTTAGAACTTCTGAGGGTTCGAAGCTTTCCTGACCCATGGCCTGCAGTGTAGCCATAATTATCGCTAGTGAGGAAGAAGACGAACTCTTCAAACCAACCCCCATCGGTATGTTACTTTGCGTCTCGATCGTACCATGAAAGTTTGATATCCTCTCCCCAACCAACCGAAGCGCCGCGTCGACAGACGCCTCAGCTAGTCTTGATTCCTTGTCTTCTCCGTTTATAGTCAGGTTCCACCTACCTTCACCTTTATGAAGCTCGACCTTTGATGCGGTTTTCAGGTCGATTCCAAGAGTCACGCCCCTACCATTGGCCACGGCATTGAGGATACTTACAGCGCCATACGCAAACGCCCGTCCGATCATCCTGCGACATCTCCGAGTGAACTGTGAAGCGACCTCTCCATAATACCTCTTGGTGGTTCTCTCCCTGTCCAAATTTTGAATGCGAGAAGTGCCTGATTGAGCAACATTTCTGAGCCCTTTATCGTTTTTGCACCAAGTTCAGAAGCGATTCTGAGCAAATCAGTCTTCAAAGGATAGTATACAGCTTCGAAAACCACTGTCTTGAATGATATTACATCTCTCAATTCTAACAGCAGGTCACTACTCAGACTATTGGGCGGAGTTGCATTGAAGACCAAGTCAAATTTTGTTTCTTTGGGGATATGATTCTCCGACACCTCGAACCTCATCGCTGGAAATGAGTTTCGCATCGATTCGATGAAGTTTTTTGCTCGGACCTTATCACGAACGACAACCGATATCTCCTTACAGCCTAAAGAGTTGATGGCTGAGCAAAATGCTCTTGCAGCTCCACCCGAACCAAGAAGAAGTGCGCTATCTACGGAAGATACGCCATGGCATCTCAGGGATTCGGTTATCCCATGGATGTCGGTATTATACCCGGTGCTCCATCCGCCTGAAAATTTAACCACATTGACCGCGCCGATCGATTTTGATGAAGGGTCGAGTTCATCAAGCAATGACAAAATCTGTGTTTTGAATGGGATCGTAATGTTCATTCCTCTAGTTGACTCCTTTCCCAGTCTATGAAACTCGCTGGTTAAGCCATCGGCTGGGACGTTCAACGGATAATAGGTCGCATCTATTTTGAGTTCGGAGAATGCAGAATTGAACATGCTAGGTGAAGGTGATTTCGAGACGTCGGTGCCTAAAAGATAATAATGGTCGGTCAATTTCTTATCCCCCTTAACACTTCCTGCATGAGGGAAAGAGAGACCTGCCCTTCGGCCACCGGCTCCGAGGGGAGTGAACAATACACTATCGGACTTCCGAGTGAAGCCGAAACAAAGCGTGAGGCAACTCCTCGATCACCCATGCAGAAAGCGATCAGTCTTTTCGCGTATCTTGACCTGTAAAGAGAAAGGGTACGAACGTTGTCCTCATAGGAGTTCGCCACCGTTACGATCTTTGCGTACGCTCCTGCAATGGAGACATTCCTCACGATAACATGCATTGTCCTGATACTCGGAGTGCCAGAAAGGCTGTGCCAGGATATGATTCGTCTGCTCCTTTTGATCGAATCGTGGAGCTTCCTGTTAGATGAAATCGCTTTGTACTCCACGTCGATCAGGTAAAAGGGAAGGCTTGCCAGCTCCTCAAGTAATCTAATACGAGTATTCTCAGGGCCAACGAACCTGCCCCCTTCAGAGACGGGTCTTAGGGTAGCTATTGCTCTTTTCACGTAGCTGCCCAGGAATCTTTCGATTTGACTGACCGAGAATGTTTCCAGAAAATCCAGTCTTAATTCTATCAGGTCAGAACCAAGGTCCATGGCGGTTGACGCCTTTTCGAGTAGTTCCTCAATGGTATTCGCGGCCAAGCTAGTACAAATTCTGGGTCCTGACATCAATCACTTACTCCTTCAAAACTGAGACGATCATCTTTCGATGATGAATTCATCTACCTCTCCTCCAAAGTGCCTGGCTTTTGGTGGAAGTATGGCGGTCAAAATCTCGTCCCCCTGCTTCAATTCCATCACAGAGACGGGATCACCTGTGACCCTCACGAGCCTGACGGTCTCTGCATTCTGAAGAATGATGGAGCCGGTCTCACCTTCATGAGTGGCTTCGATCAATACCATTGGCCTCTTTTCCATCTTGATCCTGCCCACCACAGTTTCCCTTGTACCTCCATTCGTTTGAACGACAAGGACTCTGTCCCCGGCCGAAAATTCGGAGAGATATCTGGTCTTCAGGCCTGGGGTCAGTACGTAGCTATGAATTGCGCCAGCGTTTACCCTGAATGGTCGCGTTGCGATGTACTGGTTTTCTATAGTCTCTCCATGGACCAGGAAAAAGTAGCCGCCTTTGCTCCCAACGAGCATTCCTTCGCCCTTGGCCAGCTGCGATGTTGTATCTAGGCAGACGCGGTCGCCAAGGCCTACATCCATTATTCTGGTTACCGTGGACCCTGATAGATGAATTTCAGATGAGCTCGTGAAGGATTTTCTTGCTTGTGATACGAGTTCAGGAGATATTACGATTCCGTCTACTCCCCTTTCTAGAATTGTTGATGTCAAGCCAATTTCTGAAGGCTCCTTCACAACTGTATAGAGCTTCTTTCCAGTTCTCCGGAACTCTGCAATAAGGTTCTCTAAAGGAATCACCTTCCAGTCGGTGCATTCGATTACAACGAAATCGTAGTCACCCGATGCGATTTTTACTACCTTTTGAAGGTCGTTGGCGTTCCCGATCGTTGCCCAGACGGCGTTGAGCCTGTGACCTTTTGCATCCCGGACGGAAAGAGCGAAAAGTCGATCGTCAAAAGCCTTCTTTTCGATTATTACCTTTTCTATGTCTAGCTTGCCAATTTCGTCAAGAGATTCGGACGGATGCCCGGAAAAGTCCACTATTACGTCAGGCTTGTTCACTCCTCAACCCCTCCATGGCTTGTGCGACGGATTCATCATCGATAACCACTCTGCGTAATGCCGTGACGATTTTTTCGGGTTCCCTGTATTGAAAGACATTTCTTCCAAACGCGACCCCCATCGCTCCGGCCCTGACAGCCGATGATGCGACCTCCAAGATTTGTTCCTCAGAATCCATTTTGGAACCGCCAGCGAGCACTACAGGTACGGGACATTTCCTAACCACCTGTCTGAATGTCTCTGTATTTCCGGTGTAGACGGTCTTCACGATATCGGCTCCTGATTCTGCGCCGATTCTTGCTACATGAGCAACTGTGTCTGGGTCAGTTGCGTCTTTTATGTTCTCTCCCCGAGGGTACATCATAGCCACCAAAGGCAGATCGAGTGAATCGCATTCGTCCGCTACCATTCCAAGATCAGAAAGCATTTCGGATTCTTCCTTCCCACCGATGTTAATGTGTAGCGAGAGCGCGTCCGCTCCTAGCCGGATCGCATGCCGGGCAGACGAGATCAGTACCTTTCTGTTTGGAGATACTCCAATCGACGTGCTTGCTGATATATGAAGTATCATTCCCACGGGTACAGGTGCTTCGAGCGACCTGATTGTTCCTTTGTGGGCGAGAATGCATGTAGCGCCACCAGCCACCACCTTTTGTATAATTGTTCCAGGGTTTTCCAAGCCAAATATGGGACCAACCGTCAGGGCGTGATCTAGGGGTATGCACAGCATCCTCCCCTTTTTTGTCAGCCTTGCAAGTCTGACCTGTTTACCACTAACCAATTACGTAACCTCCTGGTTGATAACAGCTTTTCCCTTCAGGTTAGTTTTCTGGTCCCCCACGGCTTCCCGAACGAGCCTGGTGACCGAGTCTGTCTGTTCATTGGAAACAAAAAGTCTTATGGACGAGTGTATTGTTATGATCCCGAACAGGTTAATCCCTGCTTTGGCGAGCGGCTGCGTTACAATCTGAACGATTCCCGGCTTTGTTTCGAGCATTTTCCCCTTGATGGTGACCATTGACAATCCGTCATAAGACGAAACCGCTTTGGCCGTGCCGGAATTCACGATCTCCGAATGCACAGAATCGAGCAGGCCCTCCCCACCATCTACATAGAATATCGCCGAATTTTCCTCGAGTGATAAAGAAAGGATGTTTCCACCGGCGCTTCTTATTGCCGTGGCTATCCTGTCGAGCGGTCCCGAGTCATTTGTGCTTATACCCACTACGGTGAGCATTGAAACTGACTTGCTTGTAATCTGTACATCCATCTCTTTCGTTGATGAATTGTTTTCTATAATCGTGCCCGCTTCGGACTTGGCCAGACTCGTGACTCTGATTTTCATCCCATTTACATGAAACCTCAGAGCCTTAGAGTGCAGAAATTTGGCCCCGCCCGCAGCAAGTAATTCTGCCTCCTCTCCGTTGAGTGTCTCTATCAGCCTGGGTTGAGTTACACGGTCAGGGTCGCTTGAAAAAACTCCTTCAACATCTTTTATCAGAAGAACTTCCTTTGCATTCAAACAGTTCCCAATCAAGACCGCTGTAGTATCGCTTCCCCCTCTGCCGAGCGTGGTTATTTTATTTCTAACAGTCTTACCTAGGAAACCACAGATAACCGGTACCGACCCCCTTTCTATTATGGGTAGCACATTCTGCTCGACTCGTTCACGAGTGAGTTCAAGTATTGGATTTGCGTCTTGATACGTATCATCTGTAATTACCGGCCAATCTGGCATATCCGGGTCGAGTACGACCGTATCGATTCCGCGCAAAGCCAACGCGGCAGCCATGAGACGAGCACTCGTCTTTTCGCCTGTAGCCAGAAGCTCGTCCAGAATGGATGCCTCCATATTTGGATTTACCTGTCTCGAAATCGAAATTAGACTGTCTGTAACTCCTTTCATTGCAGAAACCACTACAACAACCTTATTCCCTTTCTCAAGAATGGATTTTACCAGGTGCGCGGATCTGGCGATTGAACTTTCGTTTTCCAGAACCGACCCACCGAGCTTGATTACTATACAGTCACATAGATTTCTTGGCCCCACGAAAAACCCTCCTTAGAAAAGAGTGTCGCGAGCCGGATTTACCAGCTATAGCTGGCATAATAGCCATAATAAGGCCAGCTATAAACTAAACCGCCCCTTATTGGCTGCGTCAATCCTGCTCAGACCCCCCACCCATCCTTTGGTATTTATACATTGATGTATCACTCTAGGCTGACATACACGAAAGTGATCGTTCCTAAAGGAGAACTAAAGACGAAGTATCGACCTGAGCACAAAGTAGGTTGCACTATCTCTTTCCCTCATTCGTCTGATGGAGTAGGGCATCCAGCTTCTGCCATAGGGGGTGTAAATAGATACCTTGAACCGTCTGTCCAGAAGTTCTGAAGCCTTCTCCTCGCGTATTCCCTTTAGAAACTGGAATTCAAAATTGTCGTTTGAGAATTCATGCGATAGAGCTGTTGCAAGTTCAATGAGTTTGTTGTCATGAGTACCTATGGAAAAGAAATTATTTTGTTTGAACAACGCCTTCAGCATTTCCGCCAAGTTGTTCCTGATTTCTGATTTGCCCTTCAACATTATGTCTGGTGTTTCGTTGTATGCTCCCTTCACAACTCGAATTTTGCTTTCATTTTCCAGCATGCGTTTCAGGTCGCCTTGACTGCGTTTTAGGTAGGCCTGCAATGTTATACCTATGTTTGAATAGCTCTGTTTGTGCGAAAGGTAGATTCGGAGTATATCATCTGTGTATGGAGAGCTTTCCATGTCTATCCAAACAAACTGATCCAAGTCTGCTGCCTGTTCCAATATTCTATTGACGTTCTTCGACGCGATTTCTCTGGATAAGGATAGACCCACCTGCGTTGGTTTGATACTGATGCTTGATGCCAGCTTGCCTTTCTCGAAGGCTTCCATAAGAAGGATGTATTCATCTACATTTCTTCGTACCTGCTCATCTGTGGCTACATCTTCGCCCAGATAATTGGCTGTAATCCTGAAACCCTGACTGTTAAGTCTCTTGGCCAAAGAGACAAGGCCACTGACATCTTCTCCGGCAATGTATCGCCTGGCCAATGCCAGAAGAATGGATCTTCGCAAATCCATTGAAACTTTAAGCGCCTACCATGGTCGAGTGTGAATCTCAAAAGAATGCTGCATGCTACGGCATGAAGCAATTTTGAATATAATTACAATCAAACTCATCGTGTCCTTTGGTGCAATTCAATTGATTCCCTGACATCGACCTTCTCCCCCAGCTGCTTCATCTCCATAAGGATTGCTGAAAGTGTCAGGTCAAGCATCTGTTTGTTTACGATACCCATATGCCCAACTCTTATGATATCGTTGGAGTGCGAGTCCAGGCCTCTGGCCACCATTATGTTATGCTCTGCAAGTATCCTCTTGGCTAAACTTGCAGAATCCTTTACCGATATTGCGGTTACGGTGGGCGCCGGACTTTCGGAGAAAAGGCGTGCCCCTGCCGACACCAGACTGTCCTGAAATGCGCGGGATAGTTCTGCATGCCTTTGCCACCTATTTTCAAGACCTTCATCTCTTACCATCTGCAACGCAACCCGTAAGGCACGTAGAACGGCTGTCGAAGGAGTTGTCAGGTAGATATGGGGATCATCCATTATCGGGATCCATCGTCTCAGGTCATAGTAATAGCTGACTACTGGGGATTTTCTGCTTGTCAGCTTCTCCGTTGCACGGTCAGAGATCGCCATGAGCATCGCTCCCGGTGGGGCCGCCAGAGCCTTCTGAGACCCAGCGAATGCAACGTCTATTCCCCACTCGTCAAACCTGAATTCAGACCCACCCAGACCGCAGACGGTATCCACGATCACCAGACAGCCATGCCTTCTGGCTACAGAAGAAAGCTCCTTTATCGGGTTCGCTACGGCCGTGCTCGTTTCTACATGGGTTAGCAATACCGCATCGTAGGAACCGCGAGAAAGTCTCTCGTCTAGGAGGTCCGGCGTCACTGCCTTTCCCTCCTGAACGCTCAGAGTGTCCACGTCGGCACCGTATATCTTGGCAATCGTGGTGAAGCGCCGACCGAAGAATCCGGTCTCAACACTTAGCACCTTATCTCCACGCTCAAGCAACGACGCTGCAGAGCTTTCCATCCCTGATGTTCCTGACCCCGAAAAAATAATCACCCTGCCATTCGTTTTGAACGCGTATCTAGTCAGTTCAACTATGTCTTTGAATTCGGAATAGAATGTTTGACCCGTGTGGGCGACCTGGGGTAACGAGAGAGCCCCGATCACTCTTGAATCCAGGTTAGTGGGGCCAGGTATCATAAGCAGAGGCGAATTCCTGTTGCTCATATTCATCACATCCAACCGCGGTCTATCTCGTATTAACCCTTTTGATGTTTTGCTGCTGGTTTAGGTCTCTGACCTGTATTATCTGTATCGTGCTACCTTTGGTTATGATTGATCCAGAGTTCCCAATGAAAAAGCCATGGCTTGTTCGAAGAACCGAACGGGAGTGACTCGAAGCGGGAGAGGGTATGGCATACAGTACGCCGTTCCTGTTTTCTATGTGAACCCACACGGCTCTCTTGAAGCCAGGTTCTCCCCATAACTTGAAATCGTCCTCAATCTTCGCTTCTATAGCTGAATGGAATGTGTATCCTAGTCCGGCCATGAAACGCAAAGAGGGAATCACGAAAGAATACAAGGCCACCAGGCAGGATTGAATCAATCCGGATAAAATGAAGATCGGCTTGGACCCGTGCAAACTCAAACCGGCTGTACTTGAAGGGCGCATTTTTACCCCGTGGAAAACTCTTTTCGTATTCATCGAACTTAGAGATTCGGAAACAAGGTCGACATTACTGACTGAAGAACCACCGGTCGTAATCAGAGCGTCTACCTTGGACAATACCCTTTCAATGTGTCCGGAAATGTCATCTATATCGTCTCTCGCCAGACCTGCATCCGTCGCCAGAAAACCGCATCTCTCAAGATGACTCATTATCACGGGTCTGTTTATGTCCAGTATGAAACCATCCCTTGTTTTGGAACGCTCCCCCGTAAGTTCGTCTCCCGTCGCAAGAACCCCAACTTTTACCCTTTGCGTGACCGGTACATCACTGATCCCTGCAGAGTCAAGTATGTAGGTATCCTCAAAAGAGAGCCGATGACCCTTATCAAAAAGTACTTCGCCTTTCTTTATATCGGAGCCAGCCCTGAAAAGATTGGCCCCCACGTTGATGCTTTTGGTAAATGTTGCCCTTCCCCTGACAAACTCCACATCTTCCTGCATTACCACAGCATCCGCTCCTGGAGGAAGATAAGCACCGGTGAGTATTTTCATACATTCACCTGAACCAAGTTGTTTTCTGGAAATCCTCCCAGGACTAACTGTATCAGTTACGCGTAATGTGATCGGGTTGTCTGATGTTGCTTCGGCCAAAGCCCTGCTTGAAACCGCGAATCCGTCCTTTTCGCTTACATCATAAGGAGGAACGGATTTTGCTGCGCGTACTGCTGCCGCCAAATATCTACCGTCGGCTGAAAAGATTTCGACGGATTCAGGAGATAACACTGGCAGCCTTGCGCTGATTCTAGGCCTCAAGCGTTCATACGAAATCCTTTCAATATCACGACTCACAAAGTATGCACTGCGGTTAACCAAGATAAATGTTCTTGGTTGGCTCACCCGTACTCTCTGTTATGGTTTTGTTTACTGCGTGATTACCAGGAGTCCTGCACCTTGCCGGTTTCCTTCAATGTGATGCACAGTGTTCGTTCACCCGAACCCACTTCTCTTATGAAGATTGTATCCGGTTGCAGGTTCATCTTCATCACCTTCTCTCGCATTTTGACATACGCATCATCGGTCAACGTATGTACAATCAGCAGCCACAATCCATTGAGGTAGGGGGGACGAATCACTCTAAGTACATCCATACCAACATCGGTACAGGCCTTAGCGATCCTATCTCTTGTAGCTATATACTCCTCTGTATAACGCAGCCTGTTACTCGGCATACCAATAATATGTTATGATGGAATATATCACGACTTGGTACATAAATCATTGACAAGTACGTCTAAAATTTCATAAGACAGTTCGCATATCGTTACGTAACACATTGCCAATTGTTACAGCTGCCATACTACCGCACGGTGGGGGACTTGTCAGGGGTTTCGAAGAGGCAGAAGGAGACTATGCTCTGCTCAGACACTCGGTGGTGGAATGCAGCAAAAAGGTGCTGTCGAAGTCTCCAGAAACGGTTGTGATAGTAACCCCACACAATCTGAGAATCAGGGGGGTGATGGGCGTGATTGGTACAGAGTATCTCACAGGAACCGTGGTAAATGGACGGCATAGGATAAAGATCGACATACCAACCGATAGAGAACTGGCCAATCGGATATATTCTGTCGCCCAAAAGATGAAGTTACCAGTTGCATTTGTCAACTATGGCACCGATTCCGGAAGCAACTCCAGGATGCCGCTTGACTGGGGGACAATCATCCCCCTTCATTTTCTCCGCTCCATTAAGAAAGCGGTGTTACTTACGCCATCAAGAGAGATTCCATGGTCCAACCTAGTAGACATGGGTGTTTGTGTGGATAAAGCCGCATCAGAATTCAAAAGAAGGGTGCTTTTCGTTGCAAGTGCTGACCAGGCTCATGCGCATGACAAAAATGGTCCTTACGGATACGACCCGGCCGCTGCAAAATTTGACAAGCTGGTTTTGAGCATACTGAAAGGAGAAAGGTTGAAAGAGCTTCTGTCCATCGATAAAACGCTTGTTGAAGATGCGAAGCCGGACAGTTTGTGGCAGATGCTCATGCTCGCAGGAGCGATCGCATCCCATTCAATGAAGTTGCAATACCTACAGTATGATCGCCCAAGCTACTATGGCATGCTGGCGGCGGCATTCTATTAGATGATTTTAGCTTCTCCTCGAAATCAATGTATTCATGACAGCGAATTCAAGGATCGATATCAGGCCTGAGCTAATGAGTGACAACGATAGGTTTCCAAACAATAGTTCTACCATTCCAAACGCGATCAATGGAGCTCCCACAATCACTGCGCCAACTACCATCGCCAAGAAGAATTGCAACATTCCAGATGAGGCGTTAAATGCGACCATTCTTCCGGCTCCTGCCATAGCAAGAAAGACCGTTATCTCGGCCATGCTTGCGCTGGCTACAGAAAATACGCTGAATATGGGGACAAGGTACAACAGCTCGTGAGTCAGGGGCTTGAGATAACTCAATATAGCAAAGACGAATGGGATGGGCAGAAATGTGACAGTTGCTGTCATGGCTTTTGCGTGAATCGTTGTCTTCAGAGGAATTGGAAGTGTTTTTGTGTATTCAAATCCAGCGCCTTCAGCATTTAACAGGCCAACAGTTGTAAAGGAAGAGAACAAACCACCTATGAAGGTGCCAATAAGTGTGGGAAGGGTACCGACAACATTCGCAGAAACCAAAGGTAGTATCACCACAACTGTTTCGAAGACCGGAGCAGCCACAAGGAATGCAGTGGACGGATTGCGATATGCAATTCTGAAATCTTTCAGCGCATATGCGAACATCGGTCGAAAAGTATGCAGGTTATAGTTATTGATGAGATGCCGTTTAATTGCGGTGAACTTGTAAGATCCGATTGTTGCTGTAACCGAGATACTCCATCTGATTGCGAATAGGGCCAGCACGGAATAAATGCATATTGAGACTAAAGATACAAGTAAGAAGAAGGTGGGTTGATGATAAATCGAACTCATTAACATGAATGAAAAAGAAAACGGATGAAGTGTGGAAAGTACCATGAGTACAGCTATGCTACCATCCTGAAGTGAAGTATTAATCAAAGGTGCAACATAACTGACATAATTGAAGAAGAAGCCGAGCCCCATTATTAGCAGCCCCCACATCAGAACAAAACCAAGCCTCAGAACCGATTCCATCTTGGAGTGGATTCCTCCTGACAGGTTTCTGTAGAACATGCCTGCAAGATAGAGTGAGATAGCTATCGCAAATATCATATTGACTGATGTTGCAAGCAGTTCGGTGATGGTGCCCAAGACAGAATGTGTAAGGATGCCTATCAGAATCGTCGGAGTCACGATTCCAGCTATCAGTATGTAGTCCATCGTCCTCACAAATGAGAAGGTGGATATGAGCGACGTGTCCTGAACTGAAAGTGGAAGAGTCTCGAGAGACGCTACAGACTCCGCACTTACCAATCCAGGAAGAACCTGAATGCCGTAAAGTATACAGTAACAGAACAACATCAGAAGGCCAAGTGAATCGGCTGCCAACAGGCCCCCTTCGCTTGGATTTATAGCGTAGCCTATCATGGGTACGGTGGATGCAAAAGCAACCACCAAAGCGACTGCGAGCTTGTTCCATCTTGCCGATTGGATAATCCTGCGTATGGTTCGTTCTCTATTCTGGATCGCTTTAGATTGGTCTCCGAACGTAAAGACTGGATTAAATCCCCCGGCACCTCTGGATTGCATAAAGGACCTGAAAACAAGCTCTTCGTACGGTATTCTGCTCAGTCGCCAGGCTTCACTGTATCCGAGTCTGGCTGTTGACTTTGCAGACAGTTCATTTCACCCTAGCCGCACTAAAAGCTTCCCGCAAAACTCTTATGGTATCGGCTATTTCCGATTCTTCGTTGGTTAGCCGCAGAAACACCTGTTCGAGAGTGGTGCCGGACCCTCCGGCGTAACTCCGTAGCTCGTCCATTGTACCCTCAGCCACTATTCTCCCCTGATAGATGATGCCGATCCTGGTGCAGATGTTCTCGGCCACCTCCATTATATGGGTGGAAAATAGCACGGATCCGCCCATTTCCGTGTGATACGCCATAAGTTCCTTCAGTATCCTGCTACTCTTCGCATCCAGCCCGTTAAGCGGTTCGTCCATCAGTAGAAGAGGAGGTTCATGTATAAGAGCAGAGATAACCGCTATCTTTTGCTTGGTACCCATAGACAGTGTAGCGATGGGTGAATCAAAATATTGATCTATATCAAAAGCCTTCACGAGTTTGGTCGCCCTCTCTTGAGCATCGGTTTTCGACATCTTCCTTACTGAAGCCACGAATTCAAAAAATTCCCTCGGGGTAAGTGATTCATAGAGCAAGGGATTCTCTGGTACATAACCTATTTTTGATTTGGCTCCCACAGGATCGGAAGCAGGGTCAATCCCGAGCACGTTGACTCGGCCATCGTCAGGCTGAAGGATTCCAGAGATGATCTTTATCGTTGTAGTCTTACCGGAACCGTTTGGCCCGAGCAGACCATATATTTCGCCCGGCTTGACGCTGAGGCTCAGACCTGAAAGGGCGTACAGCGTGCCAAAGCGCTTGGTTACGTTCTGAGCCTCGACTATGCCTGCCAAATCTGGCCGTCTGATGCTTGTCGATACCTTAAAGTTTTTCACGATTATCTTAACACATAAAACCATGAAAAGACTTAAAGCAATTATAGAAATTGCTTCTATCAGGCAAGAATTCCCTAGGGGGAACATGCTGAATGAGTGAACAATCGCATAGCGCAGAAAATGCAAGGAGTGAAACAGAACCTCAGAGCTCTGAGGTTGTTAACACCACTCATGAGAAGGAAATCGAATCACTGAAGACTGAACTGGACAGAGAGCACGCACGGGCTGAAGAATATCTGAAGAGGCTTCAGTACCTTCAAGCCGATTTTGAGAACTTCAGGAAAAGAGTCGAACGGGAGAGAATTGAAGCTGAAAAGGTCAATGTATCAAAGCTTGTATCTGAAATACTGACGATACTTGATGAACTGGAACTGGCGCTCGAAGCGATCAAGAGGAGCGATGATAAACAGGAGATGATCAATGGAATACAGGTGGTTTACACCAAGACTGTTGCACTGCTCCGGAAGGAAGGGCTTGAACCCATTGAATCCGTTGGCAAAGATTTTGACCCAGACCTTCACGAGGCTGTCGGTGAGGTGGCTGTCCCTCTGGAGAAGGTGGGAAAGGTGGTGGAAGAAATACGCAAGGGATTTATGTTCGATGGCAAGGTGCTTCGCCCGAGTTCAGTTAAGATAGGAGTGCTGGAAAGGAGGAATCACAGTTGAGTAAAGAACAGGCTGTTCGGGAAAAGATAATTGGAATCGACCTGGGGACCACTAACTCTGCCGCCGCTGTTATGGAGGCGGGAAGACCTGTTGTCATTCCCAGTGCAGAAGGGCCCACCGTGGCGGGCAAGATGTTCCCCTCTGTTGTGGCTTTCACGGCCGATGGTCAGTTGTTGGTGGGTGAGCCAGCAAAAAGGCAGGCAACCACCAATCCGGAGCGAACCATATATGAAATCAAGCGAAAGATGGGTACTGATTACAAAGTCACATTTGATAGCAAGAGCTTCACGCCGCAACAGATTTCTGCATTCATACTTCAGAAAATCAAAAAAGATGCCGAGACATACTTGGGAAGCTCGATACGAAAGGCCGTGATCACTGTCCCAGCTCATTTTAATGATAATCAGAGGCAGGCCACAAAAGACGCCGGCGAAATTGCGGGGCTGGAAGTCGTCAGGATCATAAACGAGCCAACCGCAGCCTGCCTTGCGTACGGATTAGATAAAGCTGATAAAGAAATGAAGATTTTGGTCTTCAGTTTCGGTGGGGGCACTCACGATGTTACTCTTATGGAGTTCGGGGGTGGCGTCTTCCAGGTATTGGCTACAAGCGGGGACACCAAAACAGGAGGAGCGGACATCGATAATGCGCTCATCGACTATATCGTCAATGAATTCAGAGTACAGAACGGAATAGACCTTACCACCGATAAGATGGCAATGATGAGGTTGAAGGAGGCCGCTGAAAAGGCCAAGATCGAACTCTCGAATGTATTATCCACGGATATAGATCTCCCTTTCATTGCGATGCAGGGTAACTCTCCGAAACATCTTCACATGACAATTACAAGGTCGAAGCTCGAAGAATTGGCTTACCCAATCGTAAAACGGGTGGCTGACCCTATCATGAAGGTGCTTGCAGATGCGAAGGTGGAGCCAAAGGATGTTGACAAGATAATTCTCATTGGGGGTCAGACAAGAATGCCCCTCGTAAGAAAATTCATAGAAGACACCATTGGCAAACCTTCCGAAAGAGGCGTGGACCCGATGGAGTGCGTTGCCGTGGGGGCTGCCATTCAGGGTGCGGTGCTGACGGGAGAAGTCAAGGACCTTCTGCTTCTGGATGTAACCCCTCTTTCGCTTGGAGTTGAAACTCTTGGTGGGATATTCACCAAGATCATTGAACGGAACACCACGATTCCAACAAAGAAGAGTCAGGTATTTTCCACGGCCGCCGACTATCAAACCACGGTTACAATTCACGTTTTGCAGGGTGAAAGGCCGATGGCAGCGGACAACGTGTCCCTTGGAATGTTCAATCTGACAGGAATACCTCCTGCTCCAAGGGGCGTACCCCAGATAGAAGTTACGTTTGATATTGATGCTAACGGGATTCTGAATGTTACTGCTAAGGATCTGGCAACCAACAAAGAATCGAAAATAACAATCACGGCATCTACGAAACTGAGCAAGGAAGAGAAGGAACGAATGGTAAGAGAGGCCGAACAGTATGCCGAGCAAGACAAGAAAAGACAGGAGGAAGCAGAGCTCAGGAATACCGCGGACTCTCTGCTGTATACCGCCGAAAAGACAAAAACAGACCTTAAGGATAAGCTCAAACCGGAACAGGTTTCATCCATAGAGAAGGGACAGGCCGACCTGAGAACCGCGCTCGGAGGAAAGGATGTTTCCCAGATAAAACAGGCCGTAGAATCCCTTCAGAAAACGTTAGGTGAAATAGGTGCGTCGATGTACCAGGCTGCTCAGGCAACGCAGACCCAGGCCCAGCCTCAGAGCGAAGCTGAGTCCAATGAAGGCAAGAAAGTGGTTGATGCAGATTACAAGGTGGTAGACGAAGATAAAAAGTGAACAGGGCATAATAAAAGCTTGTGACTTTGATGAGCCAGAAGAGGGATTACTACGAAGTTCTTGGAGTTTCGAAGAATGCCTCCAAGGATGAAATCAAGGCAGCCTACAGGAAGTTAGCCCTGCAGTATCACCCAGACAGAAACAAGGAACCCGGAGCCGAGGAGAAGTTCAAAGAAATAAGCGAAGCTTATGCCGTTTTATCTGACGATGAAAAGAGAGTTCAATACGACAGGTTCGGACATGCTGGTATAGACAGCAGATATAGCCAGGAAGATATATTCAGAGGGGTCAACTTTGATGAGATATTCAGAGGGTTCGGTTTTGGAGGCTTTGATGATATTTTCGAGAGGTTCTTCGGATTCGGGGGAATGCGTGACCCAAATGCCGGTCAGGACCGGTCGGTTCAGATTTCCGTAAACCTGCAAGATGTGATGAAGGGTGCAACGAAGCAGATCTCCTATACCAGGAAACAGAAGTGCTCTACCTGCAACGGGTCAGGAGCTGAGCCTGGAAGTCAGGTGCGCACCTGTCCTAACTGTGGCGGACAGGGCAGGGTACAGCAGATCACATCGGCCGGTTTTGCAAGGCTAGTCAGAGTGATTGAGTGTCCTCAGTGCAACGGGCGTGGACAACTTATTCAAAACTTGTGTAAATCGTGCAGAGGAAAAGGAATCGTCAACGCGAACCGGACCATCAATATAAAAATACCTGCAGGCATCGAAGATGGGGCGACCCTGCGATTACGCGGAGAAGGCGACCTTACCACCGGAAGGGGTACTCCTGGCGATCTATATGTTGTTGTAACGGTGCAACCAGACAGGAATTTCCGCAGGGAAGGCGCAGATATTTATCATGATCTTGAGATTGGGCTTGTTGCGGCTACGCTGGGGACATCAGTTAAAGTTCCAACCCTGGATGGTGACACGGAGATCAAAATACCGCCGGGGACGCAGAGCGATTCTGTTTTCAGGCTGAAAGGAAAAGGGTTACCCAAAATGAACGGATGGGGAAGGGGAGACCTCTTTATTCATGTGAAGGTTAAGATTCCCACAAACCTTACCCGTGATCAGAGAGAGCTTTTCAAGGAGCTTGAAAAGACAGGACTCTGAATGTATGACAGGCAACATATAAGTGTCCTTTCGTTTTAGGCTGCGGCTATGTCCAAGCCTCAGACTCCAGAAGACATAATTAAGTTCAGGACGTTGTCTGATCCTTCTGTTTCTCCAGATGGTTCCACGGTAGTTATATCTGTGGGACAGGCTGACCTAGAAAATGACCTGTACATCTCCGACATATGGATGGTCGACGTCGCGAAGGGAACAAGCAAAAAATTCACAACATCAGGTAAGGATTCCGACCCGGTGTGGTCTCCAGATGGAAAGAGTATTCTTTTTACATCAAAAAGGGGTGTGGCAAAAGATGAAAAAGGCAACGAGCTGTACGTTATACCGGCAGATGGCGGAGAAGCCCAAAGGCTCCTGAAGAGAAAAGAGGGAATAGACTCGCCAGTATGGGCCCCCGATTCTCAGAAGATAGCGTATTTGTCGTCCGTGGTAAATGAAGAGAAGAACGATGTTCGTGTAATAGACAGAATACAATTCTGGTTTAACGGGATTGGCTGGACCCATAACATGCGCAAACACCTTTTCATTCTTGACCTGAAGGATCACAAATCATCGCAGCTGACTACAGGCGATATCGATGTCGAATATGCTAGATTTTCTCATGATGGAAAGAAGCTGGCCTACATCGCGTCGACAGATGATTACAAGCCCTACATTTCAGACCTTTTTGTGTTAGATACCGAGAATAATCAAACAAAGAAACTGACGGAATCTAATATGGAAATATCCAGCCTGGCTTGGAGTCCTGATGATCAGTTGATAGCCTTTAATGGAAGCAAATTGCCTTCGGGCTTCGCATCAAATAGCCATATCTGGTTGGTTTCGTCAAACGGAGCTTCCAAACCAAGAGAAATTGAAAACGTGGATAGAAACAAAGGTAATAGCCTCAATTCAGATGTAAGATCAAAGGCCCATGGATCCCATAATATAATCTGGAGTGACGATGGTTACATTTACTTTCTGCAGGCGGATGGAGGAGATGTTCACCTGTACCGTACGAAGCCCGGTGATAAACCAGCAGTTTGTGTGGGAGGAAATCGCAGCGTCGAAGGGTATGATATCAAGAAAGGTGTGGTCACCATAGTTAGCATGGATGCTTCTCATCCGGAAGAGCTTTATCTTGTCAAAGACGATGTCGTCAGGCTTACGGATTTTAACAGAGGCGTCAGGGAGGAACTTGAGACGATTGAGCCATTATCTTTCAGCTTCAATGCAAGCGATGGAGAGAACGTAGATGGATGGCTTCTCAAACCAAAAACATCGCAGAACAAGTATCCTGTTATACTTTATGTGCATGGAGGCCCGAAGACCGCGTTTGGCAGTACATACATTCATGAGTTCCAGGTATATGCAGCAAATGGGTTTGCCGTGATCTTCATGAATCCTCGCGGAAGTGACGGCTACAGTGAAAGGTTTGCTGATATCAGGGGAGATTATGGGAACAGAGACTTCAAAGATCTGATGGAGGGTCTAGATTATGTCATAGAAAAGTTTCCGTTCATCGATGCGGAAAGAATTGGAATCGCCGGTGGTTCATACGGTGGGTTCATGACAAACTGGTCCATCGGTCACACAAACAGATTCAAAGCTGCAGTAACCGACAGGAGTATTGCGAACTGGATAAGTTTCTTTTCTACCTCTGATATCGGCCCACATTTCACAAACGACCAGATAGGTGGCGACCCCTGGAAGCTTGAACAGAAACTACTCGATATGTCCCCCCTTAGATATATTCAGAATGTGACTACGCCTCTCCTTATAATACATTCACAGGAGGACTACAGATGCTGGATGGTCGAGGCGTTGCAGATGTTTACGGGATTGAAATATCTGCAAAAGGATGTTGAACTGGTGCTCTTTGCGGGCGAAAATCATGATCTTTCGAGGGGGGGCAAGCCAAAGCATCGTGTCGCCAGACTAAACCACTATCTTAGATGGTTTAACAAGCACCTGAAGGCTGAACAAAGTCAATCCGCAGAGTGATGACCAACGCGCTGATCAGGTGGAATCAATTGATGAAACTCACAAGGTATTGGACGACACTAGAATATAATGGGCCGGCCGTTTATCCCGCCTACGTTCCAAAAGGACTTTGTCTGGTGATTGGTAACAGAAGGGTACACTTGTCCCCGCTCGCCGAGGAGATGGCATATCATCTGGCAAAGAAGAAGGATACACCTTATGTAAGGGACCCGGTATTCATCTCAAATTTCATGCGCGATTTTGCACGGGTGTTGCCTGAGGAGTACCGTGATGTTCCATTTGAAAAGATAGACTTCGGAGAATTCTATCGGTACGTAGACATAGAAAAAGCAATGAAGGAGAAGATGACAAAGGAAGAAAGGAAGAAACTCGCTCTTGATAGAAAGACTCTGAGGGAGCAGTTGAAGGAACGTCATGGATATGCTTTACTGGACGGCAACAAAATCGAAGTCGCAAACTGGATGATCGAGCCTCCGGGTTTATACATGGGGAGGGGAGCTCATCCCCTTCGGGGTAGATGGAAGAGTCGCGTTGAAGAGAGCGACATTGAACTGAATGTCAGTAAGAATTTCAGACCACCAGGAAAGTGGTCCAAAATAGTGCATGATAATCAGTCGATATGGCTTGCAAGGTGGACGGACAAATTAACCGGAAAGACGAAGTATGTTTGGCCACATGACAGCTCTCTGCTCCTTCAGGAGAAAAACAAGGAAAAGTACGACAAGGCCATGAGACTGGGCACCCATCTGGCCAAGCTAAGGGCAAGAATATCAAAGGGTATGGACTCTGCTGACCCAAAGACCAGGAAGATTGCTACTGTTTGCTACCTTATAGACAGATTGGGAATGAGGGTCGGTGACGAAAAGGATGAAGATGAGGCTGACACCGTCGGCGCCACGACATTAAGAGTGGAGCACGTATGGATCTCAGGAAACAGGATAGATTTTGACTTCTTGGGGAAGGACTCGGTGAGATGGGAGAAAAGTATTGTTTCGGCTGAGCCTAACGTTATCAGAAACTTCAAGGAATTTATGAAAGGGAAATCCGAGAAAGACCAGATCTTTGATGGTATTAACTCCAGAATGGTGAATGGGTTCCTTCAACGAATATCCAAAGATATATCCGCGAAGGCATTTAGGACCTTTCATGCGACTGTGACAGCAAAATCTTTCCTGCAATCAATCAAGGCTGACCTTTCCGACGCCGATGAGCAAACCAAGGTCTATTATGCGAAGCTTGCTAACCTAGAAGCAGCTGTCATGTGCAACCATAAACGGACGCCGCCAAAGAATTGGGAAGAATCTCTAAAGAAGAAAAGGGAGCAATTGAACCTTCTGAAGAATGCCAAGCCCAAAACAGAAAACGAAGCTATGAAGATTGAAAACAGAAAGCGAAAGCTTCAACTGGCAATAGAGCTTGCGGAAAAAACGAAGGATTATAACCTGAACACATCCCTCAAGAATTACATAGACCCCCGGGTGTATAAATCGTGGTGCTCAGTGATAGGCTTGGACTGGCGCAGACTGTATACCAAGTCCCTTCAAAGAAAATTTGAATGGGTTTCAAAGTCGCGTCAGCAATGGAAGGAGACCGATGATATTACAACCGAGGTCAAAACTATAGTGAAAACTGTTCAGGGTAAGGATAAATATTCACGGTAGTCGGGACGACAAATGGGGCTGGTAGTTCAGGGGTAGAATGCTCCCTTGGCATGGGAGAGGTCGGGGGTTCGAGTCCCCCCCAGTCCATCCCGTTAATTTAGGGCAGCCATGTATAATATAAGCCCGTTATCTGTGACATTCATCGAGAGGAAAGCCATAATATTTATTATCAAAACAACAGCTTACAAAGTAAGGACGAGAACTAAATAGATAGATATAATTCCCAGTTTTAACCATTCCATCAGACATTCTGTAATCTTCTTTGCTTTCTCCTCTGTGTCCGGGTATACAAAAGGCAGAGTCCTAAAGCAACAGGCAAGAAAAAGGTTATCAGATTAGCTACTGAATTATCATGAATAAACACAATAAAACAAAAGACTCCAAATATTCTAGCAGTTATAAGAATAATTCCCATTATGATGGCTGCTGTATAGTCTCAAATCATTTGACTGTATAAACGCTCGTGATATTGTTATTATTTCCCATTATTTTCAGCTCCTTCAACCAATGCATAAAATACACCTATCTTGCATTCCTGTAGCGATTACGTTATATCTGGCTGGAAAAACGGACTAAGCTCATCATTATTAAGCCACTTAATCGAGCAAGTCAGAGCTGTCCATAAGTAAGTTGAGTAGTCAGCCGCTGGCGACAATATTGCTAAGAAATTATCTGCGATTCAGAATCAAGATATATACAGCTCGGCAGGTTTACACACCCAAACTAGCAAAGAACCAGACATGGTTCAGGCCGCAGAGGGTTTCGAACTTTCTTGTCATGTTGTTTATGATGAACCTTCGACATTTATGTGCCACTCACGGCTTACACTGCAGTCAACTAGCCAGAATCGCTACTAGAACGGCATATTCCTCTTGCTTCTCAGTCATCTAGGTCTCAGACGTCGAAAGGATTAGGCCTCCGAAGACAGAGAAGGGGTCGTAGCCGTGAAGACGCAAGGAATGCTTAGCTTGATTCAGCGCTTTGTTATGTGGTATGTTCGAGTCCTGCCCGACCCGTAAAGTCGGATTTGAGCCTATCTTGGATTCCCGAATGTCTCAGAATAGCTGCGTCCTTCGCCCACGCAGCTAAAGCGGGGGAAAAGATGGTCGGAAAGATCTTCTGTGCACTTCTCCAGAAGCGGTTCCAGCGCACAGCTGAACCGCGAGTGGCTTCAACAGACAGTTTAGCCTTCGATATCCGACGAGTCGTCTGGAGTCGCGTCGAAAGGTCTATGACGCCCCAGGTGCTGAGAGTTTCTCATGCCTGATGGTGTCGCTCGGCTCCCTAAAGGTAGCGCAAGCCTACTTTCCCAAGCCCAGGTGGCTGCTTTCAGATTGAGGAGGCACTGCCTTTCCGAGCGGGTCCCGGCCACGGCCTTGGTATCTGCGGCCGCCTACATGGCGGGGGCTCAGGCGCAGGTCCTGTCAGCGGGTCAGATTTCGATATGGGCACGGGTCACAGGCGCACGAATCCAAGACGTCGATGACGCACTGTGGAAGAAGCGGTCACTGGTCAGGGCGTGGTGCATGAGAAGAACCCTTTTCCTCCTCCCTTCCGACGAGCTAGCACTGTTCGCCAGGGGAACTTTTCGGCGAGCCAGGTATCATAGCGAATGGGCGCTCTCACGCATTTCATCCAGGCAGCAGCTCGAGAAGTTATTGGACGACATAATCGAAATCCTAAGTCAGCCAAGAACTCGGAACGAAATCGCCGAGAATCTGAGGTTGTTGGGTTACAGGCTGAAGCTCAAGGCTGGCGGAGGTTGGGGGAACAGCCGGCCCGTAACTCATGTAGAAGTCGGAGGGCTGACGCTTTCCTTGGGTTACCTCCTTCACATGGTCGACGGACGCGACGTAATCTGCTCCGGGCCGAACAAGGGAAACGAACCGACCTACGTCCGAGCAGATAGGTGGGTCCGTGATTGGAAAGACATGCCCGTTGATAAGGCGGAAGACGGACTTTTCGTTAGATACATGAGGGCGTTCGGTCCTGCGACGCAAGCGGATTTCGCGCTGTGGCTGGGCGTGTACATCCGAGATGTGAAGGAAATATGGTCCCGCCAGACCGGTAAGATGGCTAAGGTCGAGGTTGATGGTCAAACGGCGGCGGTCCTCCATGCTGACCTTCCGGAGCTCGAGATGGCAAAGCTAGACTTGCCTGTCGTCCGCCTCTTGCCATTCTTCGACTCCTTCCTATTGGGCCATAGATCACATGCAAATATCGTCGATGAGAAGAACAGGAAGAAGGTTTACAGAGCACAGGGCTGGGTCTCCCCTGTTCTCCTAGTTGACGGTCGAGCCAGAGGTGTCTGGTCCATTGACAGGCGCAAGGAGCAACTTGAGGTCCGCGTTACACCCTTCTCGACGCTTTCGGGAGAGGTCCTGTCACGGATTCCGGAGGAGGCTGCAAATCTTGGTAGCTTCCTCGGATGCCAGGACGTGAAAACGATAATCGCGTGAGGCGCAGAGTCGAGTCGGTGGGTCTGGAAACTGATTGTCCGCGTCAATTTTCTTGTAGCACGACCGGGGGCTGAGGACGCGTTCACCCTCGGTTGGAAAATCTTTTCCTTTGCAGATGCAGGCGGGCTTGTTCTTACCTTGCCTGACTGATGTCGCTATTGGTTAGCCTCAGACCAAGCTGTCTTGCGGCGCGGAGGTCATTCCTATTAGCCCAGTGTTCGACTATCTCGCCATTAACGGCCTTGAAGATGTGAATGTGCTGCATCCTATATACTTGAGCTTTTGGTTCGATCATCGAATATACACCTCCTCCTACCGGCCTGATCACTCTGGAGTTGAGTCTGCCTGATGCAGTTGCGCGACATACGACCCGTTCGCCTTCAGCTATCACTTCGTGAATCGTAAATCGCTAGCCGAGTTCGACGAGGCTCTGAAGAATGGCGAAGATGTCTTCCCTCCCAACTTTGCGGCCGTGGTTCAAAGCGCGGGTGGAATAGTGGAATGCTGCGCCCTTTGCATCATCCTCAGAGATGAGCCAGAAATGGTTTCTGACAAGAGGTTTGTTATGTTCCAGATTCAGGTTATGAGTATGATGAAGTGTACCATAGTTAACTGCTTCTCAAGGCCTAGTTGGTGGCGCCTTGCCCAGCACAAGGTTTATCTGATATGCTATGAATTCTTAAGATATGGCTCAGATTCTGGTCAGGGTGGACGATGACCTCGCGAAGGAGGTCAGGAAGATAGTAAAGGAAAAGTACGGCGGGAGGAGGGGTGCCCTCAGCCT
>JAJPJS010000023.1 GCA_021324115.1 Nitrososphaerota archaeon | reverse complement strand
CTTCTCTGGATCAAAAGCATGAGGTATTGGGCACGCTCAATCAATGATTCACATTGAGCGAAATCAGATAGACAATCCGCTCAAAGAGGACTTGGGTTAACAGGGCCATCTGGAGCTCTAAAGAGAAAACATGATGCTGAGTAACGCACAGGAAGTATGGTCTCCAAAAATTTGGTTTCATCTCACCTGAGATTCAAGGAGAAGTGTTTCTTGAGCAAATTGAAATAATGGTAATAAAAGTTATATGCAGAATACGGCCAGCGGCTACAGTGCGCAATTCAGCAGCGGTCCGGATGAAAGGTCAGTTATGACGCAATACCAAAAAAACGATAACAGAGAGTGTTGTTCCCAGTTTCAAACTAAAGATCGCAGATTTCCTTCGTTTCTGTTCGATAATCCACTGCGGCGGTTTTTTCTCTCGCCCGATAGAAAGATCAAGAAGTTTGTCAAGCAGGGTGACATCGTAGCAGACCTGGGCTCCGGACCGGGTTTCTACACAATACCATTTGCGAGGATTGTGGGTGAATCAGGGATTGTGTATGCGATTGATTTTGATTCGAAAGCTATCTCAAAACTGATGAAACGAGCAAAAAAGGAGGGACTGGACACGATTATAAGGGCAGAAGCCACCTCCGCCGCAAAGATCGATTTTATACCAGACCATTCCGTTGACTTTGTGTTTTCAAACGGCCTGCTTTGTTGCATGGCTGATCACAAAGGCGCAATATCTCAGATGAAAAGAATACTCAAGCCTTCTGGATCGACCTACCTGAGTGTAGAGAAGTTGGTCCGTAAAAGGGATCCGCTTTCAGTTGATTCCAAAGAGTGGGAAGAAATACTGAGCGGATTCAGGGTACTCGAAAGGAATAACGGCATCTCAAACAGATGGGCAGTAGTTAGTCCTTTGGATGGATTTGGTGTGATTCATTCTGACACTGAAATATTAGAAGAAAAGGAAAAAATGAGATAACCTAAAACCGCTCCTTCGATATAGATGCTCAATGATCCGAGTAAAAATAGCGAGGATGATAGCGCCACCAGCCCAACCGGAATCATCAAAATGTAAATCGACCTTCTTTTTACAGACAGCTCGAGCGCAGCAACAAAAAGAGCTCCAAGAAAGAAGGAGTAAATCAGTGCGGAATAGGCTGGCAGTGGTGCTCCAAAAGATGTTTGCCATGTCAGTTCAAATATTTTGAGAGAGAAGTAGTTACCAAAAACTATGAAACCGACGATGGTAGCAACCAGCCCTCCTCCTATCAACGAAGAAAGCTTCACGACGATCCCGGTCTTCCTGAGGATAAGAAGGTATGATGCCATTATCGAGATGCCCAGAAGATTTATCCCTCCATTATATGCCATGCTGAGTAAGGCAGGGGAAACCTGCTTTGCCATGGTAACGTACAGCGAATAAAAGGAAAGGAGCAAAAGTGCGCCTCCAGCCAAATAAGCCGGCAAGGGTGCAAGTTTGTTTGCGTGTCTTGGATTTTCTAAATTTTGGCTTCCGTTATGTATGAAAAGCGCTACCAGCGGAGAAGATAGAACCACGAGCATTAGTAACCCCAAGCTCAGGGCGGTCCATATTGCATTGCCGTACAGATTCGAAAACATGTAGCCAGGCAAAGCCACACGGACGCCATCCATTATTCCTAAAATGACGGCCATGCCGGCCATGTCTAGTGCGAGCAAACTTGTCAGGATACCTCTCCGTTTCAGGAAGTAATGGACTGAAACGATGAGCAGTCCGATCCCGGTTATAGCCGAAAGGTCGGTGAAGAGCGCCCCAACGTAGGTGGCTCCGGAAATAGTGGAAACCCCGATTCCAGCCCCAAAGAGGTAGGGGGCAAGCCTTACGAAGAACTGTTGTGTCACGATCTGCATAAAGAAAACGAACATGAATGAGACAGCCATTGCACTAAATTCGGGTGTGGGTGAGAACGAAGGATGCCGTGAAGGTTTCCTGAGCGAGTTCACTTTGCACCACCCGAACCGGCAGCCCTGTGCCTTGTACGCCCAGATGCTTTCAGGTATCTGGCCCGTTCACCATTAAGCTCGCGAAGACGGTCCGGACTAGCATCTAGCGCCGCCGCGCTAGATCGCTCCTCAAGGAATGTCAGCCGTAGAACATCAGGTTCGATCAAGGAATGTCTTGCCAATTCCGAAGTAGCTGTCCTATGGATTGTATTGCGGGCGAACCTTGCAGCATCCTCGTAGAATGTGGAGCTATCAAACACTTCGTCCACAAGCCCAACATTCAAGGCCGCCTCTGCCGTAAAGGTTTCCCCCAGCATGAACACCTTTCTCGAAATCGCCGGGTTGCAAATTTTCGCGCACATATACGGACCCGAGAAAACAGTGGGATACCCGAAGCCGGCTTCAGGGAACGAAATGATTGCCTTGCTCGATGCCACTCTGTAGTCTGTCAAAAGTGAGAGCTCGACCCCAGCCCCCAGGGAGGCGCCCTGAATCATGGATACAGTCGGCTTTCTTGTAGCAAGCAGAAGAGACGCGAGAGCGTGGCTTTTCTCAAGAAACCCCTTGGAACTACCGATGTGCTCCCAGGAAACTCCAGCAGAGAAGAATGAAGGACCGGCTCCGGTCAGGCAGAAAACCTTCACTTCATCATCCGATTCGGCCAGGGCGATGGCCGTGGATAGCTGGTCAACAACGTCGGGTGTCAGCAGGTTGGAATCTCCGTTATCAATCGCCACGATCCCCAGACCACCTTCACGCCATAGCTGTACTTTGCTGAGGGCGCTATCTTTCGCGGCTACTCACCCTCTAGAGTACGACACGTAATGGTAAATGGCTATCATTTCTGCAAGTAGTATTAGGAGTGTGCCGAGCCCGATGCCGAAGAAGGCTGCCTGAGTAATGGGATTGAACGACCACATTATGACTGCAAGTATCGCAGAGAGCACGATGAGAAATGTGAAGATGCCATAGATTACTCCAAGTTTTGGTCTTCTGCTGATTCCAGTCACGGGTGCGACCTTTTCTGTATTCACTTCGAGGGTGGCCGTTCTTTTTCCGCCGTCTCTGTACCCGATGACCACCACGCCCAGCACCCCTGTCACGAGCGAGCCCGTGAGCGCGGGTGGAAGAAGTGCAATGCTTCCAGTGCTGAACAGGTTGTTGATTGATAGAGTGGCCACGACCGACAGCACGGCAGCGGTAAGCACAAGAGCGATGAATGCAAACTTGGTGTTCCTGTTCGAATCAGACGCATGTGTTACCGAGGGGTATGAACGTCTCGACAGTAGGTAGAATCCGACGAATATCAGCACGGCAGGCTCGGCGATCACCGGCACATACACCCCGGGTCCTACAGGAACGCCCGGCGCTATCGCGGCCCAGACGCTCGTCTGAATGAAATTGATAATTGCAATGACACCTATCGCCTGAAAGACCCACCCCTTAAGGAAGTGCAGGTCGCTACCCCTGTCAAGGATTGGGACAGAAAGGAAGTACAGCACGGGTATTATTGCAGCTATGACAGCAACAACAAATGGACTGAGAGGCTGGAAGTCCAGTACCTTGTAGAGGAAAAGGAAGAACCAGGGTGGATAGGCAGGAATCGTGGTCGCCAAGGGGCTGGACGGTGAGACGGTTGGGTACGGGGAGAAAAGAAGAGGAACATTGTGAAGTATGCTCAGAACGGATGGTATTATCAGTATGAATCCGAAGACGAACAGAGACAATTCGACCATGTAGAGAAGATTTCTTGGATACCAGGGATTGAGTGATGGGTCCTTTTCATCCAGCTTTGCTGGAGCCTTGAAATTCACCTTCTTTCTCGAAGGCATAAAGCCACTCATTTCAGCCAGATAGAAGTGGTATCCGAAAAGCAGGCCGATGAGGGCCACAAGAATTATATGGTAACCGAGCAACCTCGTGAAAAGACTGAGCGACGTCCCATTGCCGAAGAAAAGCGGTTCAAGTAGATTACCCCCGGGGAAGTTGGACATTATTCCCTTTCCCACATCGACCGCATCGGTGGCCAGTATGTCACCTGTCATCGCATAGCCAAGGAACGACGCTCCCTGCACAATGACCAGAAGCAGCACGCCAATCATCCATTGCAGCTCTCTGGGTTTTTTGTATGCCTTTACAAAGTAATTCCTGAACATGTGAACGTATGCCAAGAATATCATTGCATATGCGCCGTACAGATGGGTCGCGAGCAGAAGCGATCCGTAGGGGACCTGCTGTATCAACGCCATAGTCTGATTGTAAGGATCGCTGGGAACATAGTAAAGTATGAGAAAGAGTCCGGTAACAATCTGCCAGACAAGTGCAGCAGCCACGAAAGAACCGGTCCAGTAATTGAAGGAGTACATATAGTCCGGCACCCGGGCAAGAGGAGCATCCTTCAGGTGCAGTCTATCATCCCACCAGCCAACAAATCTCTCTTTCAAACTCAAGGTAATCACCTGAAACTTGTTTAACCGAACGGGTTCCCTGCGTTTTGGACCTCTGTTGAGCTTGTGGCGGGAGGTGAGCCACCCTGCAGGTCGGTGGAATGACCATAAATCACTGAGCCTACCATCTTGACTGCGTACAGCTGGTCGGTCGAGGGATCCCACTTGAGGACCACTGCGGGGAGTGGGTATACAGTTGGACCGGTAACTACAGCCGCACCCTTGTAAGGATCATAAGTACTGCCGTGACAGTTGCAGTGTATCACCTTGGTCATGGGACCATTGAAGGTATCGGCGGGAGGATAACCCGGAGGATAGAAGTGAAGCTCAGGATATTTGCACCCGAGATGCTCACAGATCGCACTGTATGCTACGATGGAATTATGCGGACCGACCCCTCCAGGAAACTGGTAGGTTGAGTTGTCCGCAGGCACCTGTACCTGTTGGGAATTTATCGATACAGGATTGTTGTTTTCGTCTCCCAGATTTATCAGGAAGTTTGGTTCATTCTGCAGCGGATAGTTAAACTGAAATGACTGAGGCGAGTTCACAGGTAGCGAGGATGCCTTTATTGGATTCCCTGAGGAATCTACAAGAAGTAGCTCAGGATAGCCTGAAAGTCCAACCGATGGTGGGTTCAGGTACTTTACAATGGGTATCGCCCCTCCAACCGCAGCAGCACCACCCAGGAATACCAGCAGCTTGAGGAAGTTCCTTCTCTGATTGTCCACCTTCGGACCGTGCGAGCCTTCTTCATCGGGCATCAGACTTCGTGCCTCCTGGTGAGAACGGCCAGAGATATGAGAACAATCAGGGCAAGTACCAAACCTATCAGCGTGACAAGCTCGTACGGTGTCAGAGGACCCGCAATTCCCTGCCCGGGGATGACGATGCTGGGTGGAGCCTGGGTAGATAGATAAATGGTCTGGAATGTGGATATAGATTTTATGAATGCATTTTCGCCAAGGTATCCCTGCCAAACAGCGAAGGCCACATCGTAGGTGGAACCTGGCTGAATGTTAACCAGATATGGTGATCCACCCTGAGGTGTTTGCAGTGACCTGGTCATTTCTACCGTCCAGGAACCCGTGCCCATTCCGGCTCCGGCCTGAACAGAGTACGGGTCGGTTGTATTAGTCGCGACGTCATCATAGAAGAGTCCGGTTCCCAGGCCTACCTCGTATAGGTTTGATGCATTCGTGTAAAGATTCAATGCGAATCCCGTCGGGGGTGCCGTGTAATTAACACCTGTAAAGCTCACATTTCTGTTCCACCATGAGTAATAGCTGCTGAGAGGAATCTCATTCATGCCGATCTGCGGCAGGAATGGGGTTGTGGTGTTCCAGGTTGCTCCTGTCATGAAGTCCCAAATGTTGGCCGCCCCGCCGTACTGGAGGGCTCCCCCGTTTGATTGACCTACTACCATGCAGTCATCAGGTGTTCCTGTTTGGCCCCCCAGATACCACATCATGGCCACCCTATCCTGGGAGTAATAGGTTGAGTTGGTGTAGTATGATTTCACTATCGAATCCTCAACATCCCTTGGAGGGGCAGCTACGTACTGGCCGGAGCTCGAATTCAGCCAGAGCGGTGGGAATCCATAGGGACCACCGCCAAGAGAGAAGACGCTCGACATTCTGTTGCTGGGTTGAGTGGCGTTCCAGCTCAGGAGTATGAACATATTGGTACCGTTCCATGCAGCCTTCACATTTATCAGAGGGGTGTGACCGCCATTTGGCACATTTGCAGAGAGAGGAACGCTCGTCCATGGTATACTGCTCCAGAACGATTCGGAACCGGGATTGGAAAGGTTGACGTTACCGCTGACCTTGTATGCAATTAAAGATGCAGAGGGGTCAGCCGCGACCCCAACCCCCAATGTGACGGCGGTCAAGCTGAATAAAAATGTCAAAATGAGGAAAGTAGATAGAAGCGCTTTCCACTTTTTCAAATTGTGGGGTTTGCTCATTCTGTGCTAAAAAAGGTTTGTAAACACTTGCAAACAAATGTAGATACGTTTCGGTTACCGGAGGCTCATGAACTGTCTTCGTTAGAGAGTTTCCTGTGAAGAGGGACACAGAAACAGTCAAGCGCTTACAAAGTTAATCAGACGAGTCCGACCCGGTGACACAAACAAGTAATTTCGAACCGTTCAGGAATCGATTCTCTGACACACATTTCACATTCGCATCATAATATGAAAATTCTGCAGTAGAAACGCAGAACATTATTATGCCTCAAGCTCTGTAACCAAGTCAATTCTTCAATGCATTTTTGGTTTGTCGTGGTTCCTCTGGATTTGGTTGGAATCGAAATTGATGTTGACTCTCCGTTGCTGCAGCATGGTGAGATGGTGGTAGGCGCTCAAAAGAAGAAGCATGAGACGTAACCAACAAACTTTGAGAAAAAACTGATTTGAACGAATAGTCGGAATCCAGAGCCATGATTACATCGAGGTACTGTTACCCTGTTATCTGACAACCAGAACAGAGCAGTGGGCATAGTGGACTACGGCGCTTGCGACGCTGCCAAGCAGCAATCGTTTGAACCCACCCAGGCCCCTTGTACCCACAACTATCAAGTCTACATTGTTTTCCTGCGAGTATTCCGCAATACTCGATGCCGGCGATTCAAAACCTTCGACCAGCTGCGTTCTGGGTTCAATTCCCTCGTTTTTGGCGACACCTGCCGCGACTGCGAGGAACTGCTCCCCGGAAGCTCTCATTTTCTCCTCAATTTTCTCAAAAGGCACGTAGATGTTTCCTGAAATCGAACTTGGAACAACCATGACATGCAGTATCAGAAGTTCTGCGTTGTTGTTCCTGGCTATCCGTGAAGCCAGGCCAACTGCTCTGAGCGCGTTGTCCGAACCGTCGATGGCCACCAATATGCGTTTAATTTCTGGGATCGTATTCTGAGAGCTCAATCTGGAAATCTATCCCATCAGATCCTCGTCAAACATGTTCATTAGTATTATCAAAGTGAGCTGCACTGTGATCGTGGTACTTACCGGACCAGTTTCTAACTTCCCTGAAAGTCTTGGAAGGTCAGAGGTGTCGAACCGATGAAGAGTATCCCGGGTCACAAACGATGCCTGTCAAAATGAGTTCTTATGCTACTTCTCAGACTCACATGGTTAGATTCCTATTTTGATCCTGAATCAGCTCCAATACAAGAACCAGCCCATCCTTGCCATTGCCAAAGAAATTCCGGAAATTTCTTTGACCATACTTGTCCTTGAACAGCTTGCTCACGATTTTCACGGTCTTCGTGTCTGTAGAAAGAACGTAGGTCGCCCTGAAGTCCCTACCCTTCAGTTCAAAACTCAGCCCTCCCGATCGGCCTAGGGTAGGCGCTATCTCGTCAAACGATTCGAGTTGCCTGGGGAGAAGGTAAAACCTGGAACCATGGTATACGAACCAAAGGGCGATCGTGTCCTCTTTTCCTTGAAGATGCCAGCCCTGCTCTGGCTTGATCCTGATCTCTGCGACAGATCTAAGATATTTCTCATCAAGCACAGGTTCCTCTGTTGTAGTTGCCCTGGCTTCAATCTTTGCTCTCCCGATATTGTGGATCATAAAGAGAAACCAGAGCATCGCCAGAAGGATGAGTGGTCCGGATAAAGCCGTCCAGCTGGGTATGTAAAGCTCCTTGATTGCGATGACGTCACCTGCGGCTCTGATAAACATGCCAGCATTGAGTAGTATGATCGGATAGTAGGAAAGCCCTGTGGTCGGACCCCTCCTTCCCAGCAAGCCAGGAAGGAGCATGGGGGCAAAGCACACCACTGTGGAGCCGATGAATCCTATAGCTACTGCGTGAATGAAGAGGTCTCTTACATAGATCGATGAGCCCACTTCAAGCAGGAATGAAGTTAGCGATGAAGATGATAGAGTCGAACTCGCTTCGCTTGGAAAAATTATCATCAGGATGCTAAGTATCAATGCAAGATAAAGCCAAAGGAAAGCGGGAATCATGGCCATATCGTTGTATGTCATTATTCTGTAATGAGTAGGGGTCATCGAGGGTCTGTACATCAGGGGATGACTCACTCCAAACAGTTTGAGGGATAATACAGCAAACACGGCCGAAAGCAGGAATAGACAACCTGATAGCAAGAGCAGATACATAGACGGGAATAGAATCGAAACGAAGCACGTCAGAATAGCGGCTCCCTGAGCAATCCACGTCAGCTTCGCAGGGATGCTTCTGTAATCACTTTGTCTGAAGCTGACCGACCGGATTTCAACCGCATATATCATTGAAGATGCGAATCCTAGTAAATTTAGATAGATCGAAGCTTCTGAAAAGATATCTACCTGAACGTGTATCGACGGATAGTTTGCCAGAACAAGAACGATTGCGGAGAGAAGAGCAGCGACCGCTGATTCTGCTATCAGGGGATTGGTTTCAGGGAATCCACCTTTCTGCTCAAAGGCCAACCGCCAAGTTTGAAACGAGAAGATGCACACCCCGATGAGAAACGATGCCGACGCCAGCCCAAGCAAGAACATTGAAGGGTAAAATGAAGTGATCAGAAGAATTACATCGGAAGCAGTCAGGAGAAGGTAGCTGAGGTATGCCAAAGAAACCCAGCCTGCACCAGGTTTTTCGCCCTTGAACCTTGGGACCAGAATGTAGGCAACCCCCATGATAAACTCGAATATGAAACCGTAAATTTGCGCGTAGGGGTGTGGGGCAAAACCAGAAGCCGAAAAAGGAAGGTGTATGCCGGCGAGCAATGCAAGCATCACTGTACCCAATCCGGTTCCGTATAGTGCAAAAATTGCTCCTGTAGCTATGAATAGGAGGGCTATGTTTCTGGCATGGTTACGAGGCCGGACCGAACTTTTGACTTCGGGTTTCAGGGACAAATGACCGACTTCCCCGCTTATACGGCTATTATCCTTTTAGCAGAAACTGTTGAACGACGCGATAAGCTAATGTCAGTCCTGGTTGCGTAGAAGAACGTATTGAGCCAACAGCCGAAATATTTCTGCTTGATTCCGATGGTTCAGATCCCATTCTCCGACGGTTCAGGTGGTGACATTGCCTTGAATCTGCTTTAAATTCCCTCAGCCACAATGTGTGTCTGTTTATCAAGAATCTCAAAAGAGGTTTTCATATTGCTGTCTATTCAACCAGCGATACAAATTTTTCCACTTTCGAAGCCTCGATTTGCCCTGTTTGCGAGGTTATTCCTCAAGTTAGACGTCTTGTTTGGTTCTTCTGCAGATTCAGATGGAAATGCTTAAATCTTTTTTAAAAGAGGAGTTCTGTTTATGTTTTGCACGCAGTGTGGTTTTCAGCTTCCTGATAATTCCAAGTTCTGCGCCAAGTGCGGTGCTCCCCTTGGCGTCACTTCAACAACATCCCAGGCACCGCCAGCACAGGGTTCCCCAGTCTCTGGTATAGCTGCATCTCCCCCTTCCCCTGTGCAACAAACAGGACAGGGGGTCGCGCAGCTGAAATGCCCAGGATGCGGTGCGCCAATCAACCCTAAGTTCGGAGAGATGGTAATAACCTGTGAATATTGCGGGACGAGCGTCTTTATGGGAGCGGGAGGCTGGAAGAATGTGCAGAAACATACAATGCTTCCACTCCTTCTGGTCGACAAAGAACAGTTGCTTTCAAAGTCCAAGAATATATTGGACAGCGGATTCTTGCATCATCACAGATTCGAGAAGTCGAAGCTTGTTGATATGACGCTCGATGTGGTGCCCTACTGGTTGATTCCCTCGAGTGCGTCAACCACCGTGACATATCTGTGGGGAGAGACTTCGAGCGGAACGACTGTGATTGGCGGAGGACAGGGGGGACCCACATTCATTCCCTCCGGAGGGGGCCGTCCCGAGTACAAGACAGAGGTTGTTGACGAAGTTTATGATTTTCCGGTGGTGGCTGTGAGGGCAATGAAGGATTGCCAGCCAATCGAGTTCCAATTTTCGCTCGATCAGAGAACACTTTTCGATGCGTCGAAGTTTTCCAAGTCGATCAAGGTTTTAAACGGAGATGTTGGGGAAGAAGAAGCCGAAAACCATGCGAAAGCGCTCGTTGATAAGCTTCAGTACCAGAAGGCACATGAACGCCACAAACACCACACAATAAGTAAAATTGAAACGAAGGTTGACGTAGGTGAAGGAGAGCTACTTCACGTCCCCATCTGGAGAATGAAGTTCAACCATGAAGGAAAAGATATTCTTCTGGTGTTGGATGGCAGTTCAGGGGGCGTTATCAGCTCCTCCGGCCTGTGATATCCCTACTCTTCAAGAATTATTTAGGTTGACCGATAGGGCAGCATTTGCCATCGTTACAGCGTCGCGTAGCAGAGGTGATCTCATACAATTGATATCTGTGAGATGTTGACGAAAAAGGTCTAACTCACGGCGCGCTTTACAAGTGTAGCAATTTTTGCTTCTTCGACGGAGGTCAGCTTCTTGAGCGCAAAAGTGGTGGGCCACATGGACCCTTCGTCGAGCCTGGCATTATCAGTAAATCCCAGGGTTGCATATCTGGTTTTGAATTTCCCGGCTGGTTGAAAGAAGCAAACGATCTTCTCGTTATCAGCATATGCAGGCATACCATACCAGAGCCTCGGCAAAAGATGCGGCGCACTAGCCCTGATTATTGTATGAAGCCTCCTTCCCATCATTCGATCAGGTTCCTCCATGGTTTCAATCTTCGCCAGTACCGCGGCTTCGCCCGTCGTTTTTCCTGCCTTTGGACCATTGTGCGCACCCTCCCTCAACTCCTGCACCCGCTCCTTCATGGCTGCAAGTTCTTCTTTGGTGAATCCCTTGTAACTACTGCCTGAGGGGTCGGCGCTCACTGACCCTTTCTTCTTTTGCACCAATCCTATCGAAGTCTGGTTACAACGTGCATACTTAAATGAACCGTTGATAGTTAGCTTTTCCGTTGATTGGATTGTACAGAGTTCGCAATTACTCAGAATTGAGGCATAAAATCCATAGCCCATTAAGTAGCCTGGTAGAAGTGGTAAACGAATATCATAAAGAAAGATCTAACAATATGCATAGCTGATTAACCATCTGTGCGGAGCAGAGAAATGCGCCCTCTCACGATTTAGTTAATCTCTAACTGACTG
Source organism: Nitrososphaerota archaeon (assembly GCA_021324115.1). Lineage (GTDB taxonomy): Archaea > Thermoproteota > Nitrososphaeria > Conexivisphaerales > DTJL01 > JAJPJS01. The sequence goes on along the minus strand of JAJPJS010000023.1, from coordinate 26,761 downwards.
TGGTGTCACTGGGCAACTCTGATCATCACTTCCCATGACCCAATGGTATCATGGTATATGCCACAAAACCCGTCAAAGTTCTGCCCGCCATTGCTATACATTTTCTCGACAGAATAATTTCGCCAGCTATTTGATAATATTTTTATGCCAACAATTTATCAAATGAACCTTGTATTGGCATCAAGACAGGTTGCAGGGGGTTTGTTTGTCGCAGCTGCGGCCGAGTTTTTCTTTGGTATGTTGTTTTCGGAAGCACTTTATCCTGGGTACAGCATTTCATCGGACACAATAAGCCACCTCGGGTCAATTGTCTGCTCTGCAGGCGTTTGTCATTTTCAACAGCCTTCTGCCGATATCTTCAACAGTTCGGTTATCCTACTGGGGCTGCTTATTCTTGTCGCCTCTCTTCTAGGCCTGAAGGAAAAAAGAGCAATCCAGGTCTCTGTGATAATTACAGGACTGGGGGCTATAGGTGTCGGTTTAACCCTCGCATTACATTCGTCACCTCTTCTGCACAGCCTTGTCTCTCTTGTAACTTTTGTTGCGGCGGGCATATCGGCTGTTCTGTCATACAGTGTCCTGAGCAAGTATCTTTCGATTATATCAGTTGTGCTTGGCGCTGCCTCTTTGCTTGCGACTATACTGTTTTCAGTCGGCATCTATGCTGGCCTGGGTATCGGTGGCATGGAACGATTGATAGTGTACCCTGTTCTCATTTGGGGTACCGTATTCGGAGCTTCACTTTCTTCTTCTAATCAGGCATCGTAAATCTCTCCTCCAACTCCAGCATTAATGGCTCATAATCGATTATCCAGAGGCATCTTCAGGCGCCCACTTTTTGAGATCGCTTCGTTAGTCCAGCAGGCGTGAAACCAGACTCCTCAGCAACGTGAATGGATATGCCGGACAAATTGGTGAATATTTTTCCTGAGAAGTTTTCCTTGCAACATGATGTGGCCAGACCTGTTTTGTGTGCGCGATTCTATATCTGAAATTCCCGTATATGATAAACTTCATTTCATATACTACTCTCTTCATCGCTCTCGTAGTTTTACTTATGGCATTTGTCTGCTTATATATCTCTTCACAGAAAGTGATCGGAGGACGGGCTGAGAATGCATCTGAAAGATAAACCAGATTCCACACAGGGCTGTATTTCATCGCAGACGCAATCTTTGGCGATGCAGATTCAGTCTGTAAGAGGAGAATTCGCAGAGTTCGAAGGAAAGATGCTGCCAAAGTTGCATATGTCAGAAGAGGAGACGTAATGATAAACATCGGGCTTTACTACAGGGTCAAGGAAGGGCACGAAGAAGAATTCGAGCGGGTGTTCAAAGGCACGCTGTTGATACTGAAGGAGGGTAACTTCGGGTTTCTAGATGGGAAGCTGTACAGGGACACTAACTGCTCCCGGGAGTACCTACTGTACACCGAGTGGGAAGACATAGACTCGTTCAGGAAATTCACGAACAGCAAAGCTTACACCCAGACCGTGGAATTGGGCAGGTCTATTATCGAGGGACAACCCAGACACAGGATCTTCAGGCAGTGAGTCGGTAGGGGCAAAGAGGCAGATTAAAACGGCCTCATAGATTGATATTCTCGTCTGCTTCCCGCTGCCAGCCAAGCTTTCAGGAGCCTCATCTCGCGCTTCCATCACCATGATACGGCTCCCGGAGAGGTCTTTGAGAGTCGACTGCGTGACATCCTCCAACGAGCTCGTTGCCTTCCGTATCTTTTCTTTCCTTTGCAGAAGTACTTGGAGTCCCCTGGGCGATTTGCATTAAAGCGACCCCATTGTAAGCAGCTGGTGTTCCCAGTTCATCCACAGTAGCTCGGGGCAATGCCGTTCGTCAGGGACTTGGTTGATTCCTGGTGCACCCATGCCCGGCAGTGCAGCGTCTCCCTGTAGGTGACTTGGCAGCAGGCGTCCCTCTAACAAGGAAGAGAGAAATTGGCGTTCGGTGTGTGCCGCCGTAGTTGTCATGATGTCATTTTCTGTAAAGGCGAGTTTTTGCTTGCAGTCCATTTGATTCTGAATACGAGAACCAGAATGGGTACAACAAGCCACAAAACTGCGCTTGATATGAGAGCCAGCTGATTGGTGGGCGTATAGTTTACTGCATTCGGAGCCAAGACGAACGTGGCCCCGTACGCCAATGTATTGGCTACAGTAAATGGGTCCAGGAGATAGGATTCCCTTAGAAGGTCGACGTATCCCAAATCGAACGGGTAATGCCCTGTGAATGCGGCCACGATTTCGACCAAAGGAATCCAGGCCAACACCCAGAAAAGTATCAGACAGATCGAAGCGGCGACCTGCTTGCCGGATCTCATAAAAGTAGACAGCAGCATAGAAACACTTAGAAGGGTTACAAGAAGGAAAAGGTAGGCCTTCTCCGTTTGCAGAGTATCCTGCAGATTCTGAACGAGGCCCGTAGTGGCTAGGTTGGTCAGGGACAAAGTTCCGATCGAGGCCGCCGCCGACCCGCACAGCAACCCTAAGCAACCCAGGTGTGACCAGCTTCGCCTAAACCGACCCTCGGAATACGTTCGGAATCCTGAGGAAACAAGGGCTGGAGCAAACACCCCTAAAACAGGGGCAAGGGCTCCGAGGTAAATGTTGAAAATGTGTTGTTCGCCCATGAAGTGCCCAACATTGATCACCGTCAGCCGGCTTTTGTACGGAAGCCCAGCATCATACCAACTTGACAGGGTGAAGTTTGAGGAAAAGAGCCCGAACACCGCAAAAACGTAACATTTGGGATTGATGTTGATAGAGTTTGACACACAATTTTGCTGATTGCTAAATGGAATCGTAAATGTGACGAAATATGCGGCTGTGCTTCCTCCCAACTTCATTCCCGAAGTATTTGTGGGAATCCCAATGAGGCTGTTGTTTGCTTCTTCGTAGTAGAAATAATGCAGCTCTTTGGGCCCGTTTGGACCAGCAAAAAATGTTGCTACTGTGAGATTGTTATAGTCCCCCTTCTGGCACCACAGCGGAAAAACGTTCAAGCTCAACGGCTTCGCTTCACCGTCTTTCAACGCACCGAAGGTCTGATTGGACGCTGGTGTAACAACCGCTTGCACACCGCTGTCAAAGGTCTGGAACAGGGTTCCTGTACTAACAGAGACCTCGTACAGAAATTTTGCCGCTATGGGTTGATCTACAGTTAAGATCGCGAGTCCCTCACCGTTGGTTCTCCCGGTGGCAATATAGCTTTCTGACGCCGTTGTAACGTTTAGCCTGACGCTTGCGTCACTCACCGGATTCCCGTTAGCATCGAATACCGCTACAATCGAATGATAGCCGCTGGAATTGTAATAGAAATCGCCAACCGCTGACGGCTCGTTGCAATTCATAGGAAGGTAGCCCACAGGGAAATAGTAGCCCAAGACCGAAACGGTCACAGCCATTATCTGAATCACTAGAGCCAGAACCAGAACAGGTAGGCCTATGGAACGACTCAAAGTCCTCCATATGTTCAAGAGCCCACTCTCGAGGATAATCAAATACGGCGTTAAATATAGCTGTCGAAAAAGATGATATGGTCGCCTTCCGTTTCTTAAGGCGCATTATTCCCGATTAGGTACGCAAGGTCCGATCTATTCTTTCTATCTTGTGCGCTTTACCAATGACTACATTGACTGCTACCCGATATCGCCACAGCCTCATTCATAATATCCCGGGTCTGTAAAACCGTGGAATTCGTCGAAAAACACCAAAATCATCACGATGAGTGAATGCGCAGAAATCGCCATATCTTGATTGTATCCATATAATTCGTCTGCTTTAACATATCGTCTTCATGACGGCTCCATGAAAAGGGCGTTGAATGTCTAATGGCTTACCACTAAAAGAAGGAAGGAAATCGGATACCGATCCACCACTTGGATTACCTCGGATTCAAGAATGAATAAAGAGGATTGAAAGACTCGGGCAAAGCTGTCTATGCATTCGCTAAAGAGATACTGGCTTGCCGCAGTAAGAGTAGCAGATCGTGATAGTATCGAAAGCTTTCACTATGCAGTAGATTCCTTTTTGATACACAAAGATGAGACACACGAGCGCGATCATGAACAATACTGCGCTGACTCCGAGCATAAACAGAGCTAAGTATCTTCCAAGGAGATTCGAGTAACTCGATGCCGACAAAGTTTTCGAATGTAGGTTCGGCTCTGTTAACTTTGGGTCTCACCTCCATTAAGTTCAGTAGTCCGTTGAACTCGATCTTCTTCCTCCCGTCGTTGTACATGAAACAGAACAGATTCAACCATCCTTTGACATGTGACAGGTTGCACCCTTGCTTCCTGCAGGGATAGTGATCGTCGAATCCTTCCGCCCTGTCCTTCAGGTTTTGATTGGTTTACCCTTTCTATCAAGCTCTGCTAATAGGAAGAATGTATCCTGTGTTCCAGTCCGAGTGAATTACTACATGCATCAGGATACCATACTATACCTTCATCCGTGTACACCATGTGCCTTCTGTACATACATCCTGACAAGAGTTCTTAGATAGAAATAACTCAGCAACCATGATGTTCCTGAACCTTGACAGACAGACAGACAGGTACGCTCCTAGTATATGTCTGCGGATGGGCTCTATGGCAACCCACACCCGTGCCTCGTTTGTACCTATTTATCCTGACGTACGTCTCCTCAACGAGGAATGCAGTTACCCTTCTCCCGTGAAATACAGTGTTCTTATCGAACATCTGTATCTATCCACTTCCATACGGCTACATGACTCCTCTTCACAATCGGGTCTATCGAGGGCATATGCCACCACATGCCTTGCCTTAAACTCAGGCTCGGACAGTACAGATACAGGCCGTCATACAGTACGGCCTCGGGATTCGTCCTTTTTCCTTTTGAATGCAAGCATGAGTAGGGGATTGGATGCGTCCCGTCAATGTTTCTCATTGAGCGAAATCAGATAGACGATCTACCCAAAGAGGGCTTGAGTTAACAGCGCCTTGTAGACCTGAGGAAATTTTAAAGCAGGGCTGAATGTCATACACTACAGTTGAAGAAACTGGAAATCAGATGCTTTAAAGATTCAAGTGAATCTGTGGCAAAAATTCTCTCAGATTTCGGAGTTGGCTATTATTCATACCTAGAGGTATCAACCGAGGCGGACAGTGAACCCATTTGTGTCTACTCAGCGGTGTTGCCTGACGAAATACTCAATGATGCCATGGGCAAGATAAGTGAGGTACTTGATCTGAGAAAGACTGACAACCAGATAGTAGTAACAGACGTACTTGCCTACATTTCAACGAAGCTGGACAAGTTGCAGGAAAAGTATCAGTCAACAAAAAGTAAAAATCCTCTTGAACTTGTTATACAGCCTCTTGAACAGTTCATTAGACCTAATCTCGATTCTGTAGTTCTGATAATCATATCTATAGTAGTAGCTCTAGCAGGTTTATTTCTTAACAACGAGGCGATCGTAGTCGGTTCAATGATCCTTTCACCAATGCTTGGGCCTATAAATGCTGTCGTTGCAAACGCAAGTCTTGGAAGAATAAGGAAAGTGGCTTATGCGGAAGCCAATGTTTTCCTTCTTTTGGGTATTTCACTGCTTTCTGCTTATCTTCTCACTGAGGTTTTGAGGAATCTAACTAGGCTAACAATCACTGCAGCAATACTCACGAGAAGTTCGGTTACAACATTTGATGTTATAGTTGCTTTGGTCCTCGGAATTGCGTCTGCCTTGGGGTTACTGGCGAAGCTGCCTGGAACATTAGTAGGAGTTGCAGTAGCCGCTGCTCTTGTTCCACCACTGGCGGTGACTGGGATTTTTGCAGCCTTGGGTAACTTTCATCTGGCTGGGCAGTCATTTATTCTCGCTGTAGAATATCTGTTCGGACTTAAGGCCGGGGGGATGTTAACTCTCCAAATAACTGGCTTCTCCCCGAGGAATTACTGGGAGGCGTCAAAGGCAAGAAAATACCGCATCAGATTTCTCATGTTCTTTTCTGTTGTGGTTCTTATACTCCTTCTTGTAATTGTGTTTGTAGCTCCTTCCACTACAGTCCCTTAAAGTGGCTCATATTACAAAATATTGAGTTTTTAACCTATTGCAAAGCGTTTATTTTCATCGCCAACTGATTTTCAATTTTGACCTCCTTTCAATTGGCCTGTCGAGGGTCCAGTACTCTCGGATTGGAATTATCGTGAGGTTCTTACTTGTCAACGGGTTTCAGCTGTTCTGTGGTGGAGTGAGGGAGAACTTCAGGAAGTCCCGTCTCCGCTCCTTTTTCTCTCTTGCGAACCTGATCTTCGGCCTTGTTCTCGTCCTTTATTCAATCTTCGACCATGTTACTTTCTTCAGCATGGTTGGACCCGAGGGTCTGAAGGTCAACTACTGTGCCCACGTCTTCACGCATGCGACCTCCATTACCATCATCGTGATCTAGGGTTGTTGACTTTTGCGCTGGTCGCCGATCCTGCATTCTGGCAAAGGAGGAAGACCATCCGAACAGTAGTGACCAAAGAAAGTTTACAAGAAGAGCCTGCTCCATCTGACGATGAAGTTGACGCGCCGGCAAGCGACAAACTATCTTATAGCCCAGAGATTCTATAAGGCACGTTCAGATGCGCCCGCCGCTCCGAACTGTACGCTCTATACCTTCACTAGCCCTAGGAAGGAGAGACTGATTCGCGCGCATGTCTGGATCGAGACCGATCCGCAGGGGGTCAGTGGGCATATGTCGATCTTGATCAGGTCGACCCCACGCTGAAATTGATATCGGCTCTAACGCACGGAAGACCACAGTGAAACTGATAACCGGGGTGAATATCCTCACCGATCCAAAAACCCTTGTTCTCAACTTTCAGGGGTACAGAGAAGGAGTTCGGACCGCGCTGGTGTGGAACAGCGAGTGAATTACCCACGCCTGAATGTCGTGGGCTTCTCACTTTCTTGACTGAACTTGCTTATCCTTTTATGGATAATTAGAGGTTCAGCCTTTCCAAAGACAGTTCAAAAAAAAGGACGCAGTATCAAATGATAGCGGGCCCGCGAGGATTTGAACCCCGGATCTCCGGCTCCGAAGGCATACGCAGCCCATATGCTTCAGCGTCCTGATCCATACTAGACGACGGGCCCGTAACCTCCATCCAACTCTGATTTAATAAGTTGACAGAAAATTACCATACATGGCAAGCTGATTGAATTTGGCCGTTAATCTTAAGGACTAAAATTTTGGAGCAAAATTTGTGTTTTAATTCCCATTTAATTGGTAATATCCGGAAGCGGAAATCAAATCTTCTCTTAGCTTGATTACGGCTGAATACTGTATCCACTTCTTATAAATTTCTCAATGGGATGCCGGTGTACAATTGCCTTGGCCTTGCAATGCCCTGCTCCTTGTCCAGTATCTCCTCCTGCCATTGGGCGAGCCAGCCAGCCATCCTCGCGACGGAAAAGAGGACGGTGAACATCGAAGTTGGAAAGCCCATCGACTGGTATATCAGGCCGGAGTAGAAATCCACGTTGGGGTAAAGCTTTCTGCTTATGAAGTAATCATCAGATAGTGCGATCCTTTCGAGTTCGAGGGCAACGTCCAGCAGCGGGTTCTTGCCTGTGACCTCGAACACCTTGTACGCCATTTCCTTTATGATCTTTGCCCTGGGGTCGTAGTTCTTGTATATTCTGTGACCGAAACCATACAGTAGTTTCTTGTGAGTGTGCACCTGCTCCAGGTATTCAGGTATTCTGTCCTTCGTACCTATCTCTTCAAGCATCCTTACTACAGCTTCGTTGGCCCCTCCATGAAGGGGGCCGTAGAGGGCTGCTGCGGCTGCAGCGGCTGCGCTGAATGGGTCAGCCTGAGAACTTCCCACACTTCTCATGGCATTCGTGCTGCAGTTCTGTTCATGGTCCGCATGCAGAATGAACAGAACGTCAAGAGCCTTGGCGAGCACTGGGTCGGGAGAATATCTTGTCGAAGGGGAGGGCTTGAACAGCATGTTGAGGAAATTTGCGGTGTACGAGAGTTCATTGTCGGGATAGATGTAAGGCATTCCGAGTGAATGCTTGTACGACAGGGCCGCGAGCGTGGGCATCTTACCTATCAGCCGGAAGATCTGTTTCTTCCTTGACTCTGGGTTGAAAATGTCTTTGGCATCAGGATAGAACGTCGAAAGGGCACCGAGGGTTCCTACTATCATACCCATGGGGTGAGCGTCATGGTGAAACCCGTCCATGAACTTCTTTATGTTTTCGTGCACCATGGTGTGCAATGTAATACCATCCACCCACTCCTGCAGCTCGGATTTGGAAGGAATCTCCCCATGTATCAGCAAGTAAGCAACTTCGAGAAATGTCGATTTTTCCGCCAGCTGTTCGATGGGGTACCCCCTGTATCTCAGGATTCCCTTCTCGCCATCTATGAAAGTGATCGAACTCTTGCAGGATGCCGTGTTCACAAATCCCGGGTCATAGGTCAACAGTCCCTGGTCATCATCCGAAATCTTGATCTGCTTCAGGTCGGTGGCCTTTATTGCCCCGTCATCGATTCCAATTTCGTAGGTTTTTCCCGTCCTGTTATCCGTAACGGTAAGCGTGTTCTTCATTCCAATCTACGCCCCAGTACCTTCTTGTTCGAAAACAACCGGATCACCAAAAGCATTCTAGGTCGGTTTGAATCACTCGCAGAGCGATTTAAATTTTCCGACATTTGTCGAATGTTTTGGCCGATGAATTTGTCTCAGGAATAGGGGGTCACAAAACGCCAGTTCTATGCAAGTCGTATAGAAATCATCTAGTTCTGATCCTTTGTGTCGAAGAGTGTAAGCTGGCCCTCGGGTCTTGAACTGTTCATCTTCTCACGCCAGTCTATTTCATCCAGGCCCAGCTCGCGCCTCACAAGGTTTACCGTTGCAGGCCCAAACCCCTGAAAATGGTTGTTGGAAAATATGAAAACACGTTCTGCGCTACCTTCTACCGACCTTATGTTGGCCGCCCATTTTCGAACCGATTCTGTCCTGTCTTTAACTACATTGCCGAATTCCGTTTCTTTGATCGAACGATCGCCCACCAGTCTGAGGTATACGGTTTCCGTGGTAAGAATTGGTTCAGATTTGACGTATGGAACCTCAGACCAGGCGAGTGTGATACCCCGGGATTCCAGATAAGAGTACACATCGCCATTGAAGAAGGATGTGTTTCTGAACTCCACCGCAAACCTAGGTTTTGAAGGAAGAGAATCAAGAAACGACCTGAGAGGTCTCCAACCACTTTCGTGATTTAACGAAGGCGGAAGCTGAATAAGTACCGGACCTTGCTTCTCCTTTAGCAGCTCATACGATCTCAGAAAGTAACCCAGGATCTCCTCGTAATCCCGAAAGCCGCTGTCGTGAGTGATCTGCTTTGGCATCTTTGCAGTAAACACAAAAGATGGGGGGGTCATGTTATACCACCTGTGCATCGTCATACCGCTGGGTATGTGGTAGAAACTGGAGTCTATCTCGACGGTATCGTATGCCGAAGAATACAACTTCAAGAAGTCCGCCTGCTTCGAGTTGGAAGGGTAAAACGGGCCCACCCAGGGGGCATAACTCCATCCTGAACATCCTGTTAGGATTTCCATGCATAATTGGGCCCTACACCATCAAATAAATTGAACCTGATGTTAAATGAAATGAACATCCGAAACAAGGATGCCGGCTTCTTTGAATGAAGGATAAACTATATAGAATATATTGTAAGTATTGAATATGTATTTCTTTTACATAATCTATATATATGCTATTAGATACGGCAGTCACAGATGCATGTATATGAAACAAAGATACAGAAGATCTATTGGTAAAATCGCAGCCGGTCTGATAATTGTCGTGGTCGTGCTTGCAGCCGTGGGGATCGCATATTTTGCGTTCCTTTCTGGCCACAAGGCTCCGCCTACCAATCAGTTGAGCGGGACGCTTTCTGAAACAGGTTCTTCTCTGCTATATCCACTCTTCAATTTGTGGGTGCCGGGCTTCAAGGCACTTTACCCAGGAGTTCAGCTAAACACCGCTTCGACAGGCAGCGGAACCGGAATATCAAGTGCCGAGACGGGCGTTGTTCAGATTGGTGCGTCCGATGCGTACATGTCGAATGCACAGATTTCCCAGTACCCAAACATTCTCAACATTCCTCTGGCGATATCTGCACAGCAGATCAACTACAATATTCCGGGGCTTCCTGCTTCGATTCACCTGAACATGTCCGGTCCAGTGCTAGCCCAGATTTACATGGGGAAGATACTTTACTGGGATGATCCGGCCATTGTTGCCGCAAACCCTGGCGCCACACAGTATCTTACTCACCAGCACATCATACCGATTCACAGGTCTGACGGAAGCGGAGACACGTTCATCTTCACGCAGTACCTCTCCAAGACATATCCGGCATGGAACAGCTCCGTTGGCTTTGGAACTTCTGTCAGCTGGCCGGCGCTTCAGGTTCAGGATACAGGAAACGGCAATGGCGGAATGGTGAATGCGCTTGCCAAGGACAAATATGGAATAGCCTACATAGGCGTGAGCTACCTGCTTCAGACGGTGAATGAAGGGCTGGGGTACGCGTACCTGCTCAATCAGGCGGGAAATTATGTGAACATCACACAGCAGAACATACAGGCCGCAGCTAACTCGCTCGTCTCCCAGACACCCCCTGATGAGAGGATCTCCCTCATTTATGCACCAGGTGCTAATTCATACCCGATAATCAACTATGAATATGCAATAGTGTCAAAGAGTCAGCCTGATGCCAACACCGCACTGCTCATCAGGACCTTCCTCAGCTGGGCAATATCACCGAACGGCGGAAATTCTCCGACCTACCTGAACCAGGTAGGATTTATACCGCTTCCAAGCTCGGTCGTTCAGCTGAGCCAGGCGCAGATCAATCAGATACAGGGACCTTAAGCCTTGGTGAATCCCGTTTGAGGCACGCCGACAGGGCGTACAGGTACGTGACGACAGTTGCGAGCGGAAGCGCCCTGCTGTTTCTTTTGATGATAGTCATTGTGCTTGCTGTGAAGTCGTATCCATCCATCGTTGTCAACGGCCTGAAGTTCTTTACCGGTATCACCTGGAATCCATCACTGAACGGGGAACTGATCAGGGTCAACGGCGTTCCCACCTTGCAGGGGGCGACTTACGGAGCCGGTGTGTTCCTTTTCGGGACACTGGTTTCATCTGCTATTGCGATGCTGCTCGGTGTACCTGCGGGTATCGGAATAGCCCTGTTCCTTACACAGGTCGCGCCCCAAAGGGTGTCGAGAATGGTTTCGTTTCTTGTGGAGCTGCTGGCGGGCATACCGAGCGTGGTGTACGGGTTCTGGGGCCTAGTGGTTCTACTCCCACTCCTCCTGCAGGTGATAGAACCCGCCATGGCCTCGCTGTTCTTCTGGGTCCCAGGATTGAACGGCCAGCCTTACGGCGCCGGGCTTCTCGGTTCAGGAATCATACTTTCACTGATGATAGTTCCCATCGTTGCATCGATTAGCCGTGATGTGATGCTCCAGACACCCCTGGAATTGATAGAAGGTGGAGCCGCTCTGGGACTTACAAAGTGGGAGATTACGAGGAAAATAATACTGCCTTATGCAAAGACGGGAGTGATAGGGGCAGTGATCCTGGGCCTCGGAAGGGCGCTCGGCGAGGTGATGGCCGTGGCACTTGTGTCGGGGTCTGCCTTGAATGCCTTGCCCAACTCTCTGTATTCCCCGATAAACACGATAGCCGCGTTCATGGCCGAATCACTTGACAGCGCTTTTACCGACCCCAGCGGGATGTACGTGTCTGCACTCTTCGAACTCGGGCTTCTCCTGCTTGTCATAACACTAGCGGTAAACTTCATTGCGAGACTGCTGATAAAGCAGGGCTTCGTTTCGAAGGCAGAGACAGTGATAAAGGTGTAGGTGTGCAATGATGCCAGAAGAGACAGAAACTGTCCAGCAAACAAGGGCCCCATTCCCGTGGAGGGACAAGCGAATCGCAAGGAACAACAGGATAAGGAAGCTGAAATGGCGAATAATTGCGTTCCTTGCTGTGCTCAGTGTGATCGTTGTCCTTTACCCACTGCTGGACATGCTGTACCTTTTTGCGTACAAGGGTCTAACACTGATATCCCTGGCTAGGTTGACCCAGACCACGACAGGTGGAACGGGTGTGGGGAATGCGGGGCTGGCCAACGCTATAGCGGGAAGCGCCCTGATAATCGGAATGTCTTCACTTTTCGCCGTGCCCCTTGGCGTGCTCTCAGGGATCTATCTCGCTGAATTCGCCGGAGAGAGGGATAGATATGCGGGAATGGTCAGGTTCGTTTCGGATGTGCTGGCGGGCGTTCCCTCCATAATACTCGGGTATGCGGGTTTCTTCGTTTTCGTGCTTTACTTTGGCTGGGGGTTCTCAGCCGTGGCAGCGTCACTTACGCTCGCCATTTTGATGCTGCCATACATCCTCAGGACCACGGATGTTGCGCTGAGGAAGGTGCCCGACTCGATCAGGGAGGGGGCGTATGCACTGGGGAGCTCCAAAACAGACATGATCAACAGGCTCAACCTGAGAATAGCATTGCCCGGAATAGTTACCGGCATTTTGCTTTCCATAAGTATTTCGGTGGGAGAAACTGCTCCTCTTCTTTACACGGCGAGTTTTTCCAACTACCTTCCATCTGCGCTGTTTCATTCACCCGTCGGCTATCTGACCTATGTAGTTTGGACCTATTCCCAGCTGCCATTTGCGCAGGCGAATGATCTGGCATATCTGGCTGCATTCCTCCTGATGCTGATTGTTGTGCTGATCAACCTGGTGGCGAGGGTCGGAATGAGAAGGTTCATGAAGATTTAGAAGGATGGTGTTGTGGTTGAAGAAGGTGGAACTCTTTGAGAAAGCTCCAGATAGTTCATCCGCGGGTCTGTCGAAGGTCGGCCTAGATATGGAAGGGAGTTATCCGGCATCCGAGGTCCTCATAAGGATCAGCGGCCTGAATGCGTTCTATGGTCAGCTGCAGGTACTATACGATATCAGCCTTGATATCAAGAGAAAAAGTGTTACAGTCATAATGGGACCTTCCGGGTGTGGCAAGAGCACGCTTATCAGAACACTGAACAGGATGAATGATTTGGTTCCTGGCTTTTCTCACAACGGAAGGATCGAGCTTGATGGCAAGGATATCTATTCCAAGGATGTCGACCCTATACTTCTGAAGATAAGGGTTGGAATGGTATTCCAGAAGCCGAATCCGTTCCCTATTTCGATATATGAGAATGTTGCCTTCGGGCCGCGCATACACAAGATGTTCAGGAAGAAAGAAGAGCTTGACAGGATAGTCGAAAATAGCCTCAAGCGGGCGGCTCTTTGGGATGAGGTGAAGGATCGACTGCAGGCCAACGCGATGAGTCTTTCGGGTGGTCAGCAACAGAGACTATGCATCGCGAGGGCGCTGGCGGTTCAGCCGGAGGTCATCCTCATGGATGAACCCGCATCCGCACTGGACCCGGGGTCCACCTCGAAGATAGAGGAGCTTATCGTGGAGCTTGCAAATGAGTGCACAGTCGTGCTGGTCACCCACAACATGCAGCAGGCCGCTAGGGTGGGCAACGAAGTCGCCTTTCTCTACAAGGGTAGACTGATAGAGTTCGGTGAATCGCCGGGGATATTTGAGAATCCAAGAAACCAGCTGACTGAGGAGTATGTAAGTGGGAGGCTGACCTGATGTCGAAGGAAGAGGGCGAGCCGACATCAAGACTGATGGATCTGGGGCTCAAGGAACTCATGAACCTGCTCATAGAGATGGGAAGACTTTCCGAACAAACGGTGAGCAGTGCAATAGAGGCGTACATCGGTGGCAAAGACGAGGTCGAGAATATCAAAAGGATGTCGGAAGAACTCAGGACACTCGAGGATGAGGTGAGCGACCTCTCCACAGACATAATAGCGAAGTATCAACCCATGGCGTCCGACCTGAGATTCACAAAGTCCTGTGTCGAAATATCGTATGGTTTCAGCCGGCTCGGAAGGTATGCATACGACATAGCCGAGACGATACAAAGCTTGGGAGACGTTTCGAACTGCGACCACGACCTTGTTCTGAAAACCGCTGAACTGGCGAAGAAGATGATTTCTATGAGTGTTCAGGCACTGCTCTCCCGAGACACAGAACTTGCTTCAAGCATACCCGCCCTGGATGATGAGGTGGACCGTAATTACAGAATGTTCATGAAGAATCTTTCATCTGACGTGCATATATCTGCTAAATGTGCGGCTTCTACAGCCCTGGTGCTGAAATATCTTGAAAGGATAGCAGACCACGCATCCTATATCGGCGATTCCATCGTGTACGTCGCTACAGGAAACCACAAGCCGAGAAAGTAATGCTTCGGTTGTACGATTCCGTGACCGAGGCTAAGGACTTCGTCTTTTGTTTGTTTCAGAGAAACCTGTGCTTTTTAAGGTGGTTTGAAAGGAACCCGTATTGTTAGAAATAGTTGGGGTTATCCCTTCGTTTTTACTTTGGACGACTGATAGCGTTGGTCCTAGATTAATGGAATCGAAGTGGATTCAGAGGCCCTTTTGCCCACAAATTCAGCGTTACCCTGAGAGTTTCCATGGCGACATAAATGTCCATGACTTGGGAAGATTGGCCGATTGTACGCATTTCACTGGCCATCTTTGTGCGGCGTCTGCATTCGATGCTTCGCCGTTTCAGGAAAAACTCCATTGATTAAATGGACGATGCAGGGTTTTGTTCCTGCTAACATCCAGATTTATCATGAATTTTGCCATTCGATAATTTAATATTCCGGGCATTCAATATATCTTGCACGGACATGAAAAGAACAATAGCATTGATGATTTCAGCGATAATACTGATCTTCGGATCCACTCCCCTCGCGTTGGCGAATTCGAACACTGATTTCAACTATACACCTTTCGTTGAGTATCAACTATTAAGCACCCATGCTGTAACCCTGGGCCCGTCCTTTAACCCACTGACCTTTTGTGCACGGGCGGGATTGGTATGTTACACCCCACAATTCATTCGGAGTGCGTATGACTTCCCCTCTTCATTGACAGGGACAGGCCAGACCATAGTTATTGTAGACGCATACGGTAGCCCCACGATCTCAAATGACCTCGCTTTGTTTGACCTGGTTTTCGGCATACCTCCCCCTCCATCTTTCACGATCATCTGCCCACCGGGTGGCTGCCCCAGTATCACATACAACCCTAGGAATATTCATGGAGCACTTGGTTGGTCGATAGAAACAAGCCTTGATGTGGAATATGCTCATGCAATGGCACCTGGAGCAAACATAGTCCTTGATGTGGCCGCCTCATCAAGTGGCAATGCAATTAACGTCGCCGAGAGCATGGTAATTCCCATGTTCCCGGGCGCAATAATGTCCCAAAGCTTCGGAGTACCAGAATACCTGATTCACAACAACAATGTACAATTATTACAGGCTGAAAAGAACTACGAAGAAGCTATGTCATTGGGATGGACTGTGTTTGCCTCGGCTGGTGATTCCGGCGCAACGAACGGAATATCCACACCAAATGCGAATTTCCCAGCATCTGACCCGCTAGTTACAGCGGTGGGAGGAACGATGGGCAATCCCTATCCGGCCGGGCTTGCAGCAGAATCTTGTCCTGCTTCGGGCAGCTGTGCTCCGTCTGGTTACGGTGGAGAACAGGTGTGGAATGAGCCAGAGTTCATTGCCGCAGGAGGAGGTGCCCCAAGCCTCATCTTCAGTGCCCCCTCTTATCAAGAAGCCATTGGCCTTAAAATGAGAACGACCCCAGATGTATCCTACAATGCAGCAGTTGATGGAGGCGTACTGGTTGTTTGGAGCGCTTGCCCTGCCTGCATCGGTGCGACCGGTCCTGTCTTCTTCATCGTAGGCGGTACAAGCGCGGGGTCTCCGCAATGGGCAGCAATTGCAGCACTAGCGGACCAAGCTGCGGGAAAGTCACTCGGATTTCTCAATCCAACAATTTACAAGATTGGAAGCAGTGGCCGCTATTCCACAGACTTCCATGACATCACGGTAGGTGACAACCAATTGGTGGGCACGCCCACGGGCTTCGAGGCTGTAACGGGGTGGGATGCGGCCTCTGGTTGGGGAACACCGAACGTTGCCAATTTAATACCGGATCTCATTAGTCCTCCCTAGCCTTAAAGAATAGATGGTGTTGAACACACTCAAATTCGTATTTTTTGCTTCGTTACCGAATCTCTATCTTGGATGATCTTTGGTCAGCATTAGATTAATGAATACGCTGGCAACTGATCTTAAACAGTCATCCGTCATTGACGTATCTCGTGGGCTGTTCGACCGCATCGATTTTGAACCTGAGACTTCATACATTGGCTATGATGAAAGAGACATCTTGGTTGCAAGTGATGTACAATAACACAAAACTGAAGTTGATCATATGAAGACATTGATTATTTGAGGAAAAGTCTTGATAGAGTAAGTCAGCAAGCAAATTAGGCAGAATTAATGACAGCGGCGCGCATACACACAAAAAGTTATAACGAAATAAATTGGTGCGGAAGGACATGACTTCTGCAGCTGCTCCTAATACCACGGACGGCAAACGCAAAGCGGTGGTGATGCTTTCAGGTGGGCTCGACAGCACGCTTGCACTGGCCATAACAAAGAAGCTCGGTTTCGAACCTATCGCGCTTAGTCTGAAAACCCCATTTTGCAATTTTGACTGCGGAGGAGGTGCCTGTGCCGGTGACGTATCCGATGTTGCGAGAAGGCAGGGGGTACAATGGGTGGCCGAAGAACTGGGGGAAGAATACATCGAGATGGTGAGGAACCCCAGGCATGGCAGGGGAAAGGGAATGAATCCGTGCATCGACTGCAGAGTCATGATGTACAAAGTAGGCAAGAAGTATATGGACGAAATAGGCGCAGACTTCATTGTGACCGGCGAAGTCCTTGGCCAGAGGCCGATGTCTCAAAACCTGCGTGCGATGGAGATAATCGAAAGAGAATCAGGGCTGGAGGGCAAGATACTTAGGCCACTGTCAGCAAAACTGTTGAAGCCGACAGAAGCCGAACAGAACGGCGTAGTTGACAGAAACAGATTGCTGGACATAAGCGGCAGGTCAAGAAAGGTGCAGATGGCCCTGGCAAAGGAGCTGGGAATAGGCAGATACCCCAACGCGGCCGGCGGGTGTATACTTACCGAGCGGGCCTATTCGAACAGGCTCAGGGACCTCTTTGAACACTCGGAGAAAGTTACAAAGAAAGACGTGGACTTGTTGAAGGTTGGAAGGCATTTCAGACTCTCTCAAAACAGCAAACTTGTCGTCGGAAGGAACATGGTCGAGAATAACGAAATAATCCTCCTTGCGAACGATGAAGACCGGTTGCTTTCCGTGAGAGATTACGTGGGACCTGTCTGCCTTATTCAGGGAGACTTTGACGAACAGAAGGATAGGGCAGCCGGTATATGTGTCAGATACAGTGATGCACCAAAGGGCGAGAGAGTTACGGTAAGGTTCTATACCAAGCAGGGAAAGACATTGGGTGAGCTGGAGTCCATTCCGCTCGATGATGATGTGATCAGAGCGCTCAGAATCTGAGGCTGAATCAAACCAATTTCAGATGGGGCTGGCCTCTCGAGAGGTTCCGGCGGGAGATTTGGTGAAAAGTAAAACACCCGCCACAACCATTACGCTGAGGAGGGCAACCGCATTTGCCTGGTGAAGCGCAGTAAATGCAGAATTCAGGTCCGAGTTTACAACCACATCTCCAAGCGCTATCTGTACCAGCAGGAGGATGCCCGTCAGCACCAGCAGCCTGAAAGCCGAGTCAACCCGGGGTTTCATCCTCCAAACAGAAAGGATCGATGCTATCAGCAGGACGCCCGTAAGGACGCTGAGTGTTCGGTGTATGTATTCTACAAGTGCACCGTAGTCGTTTATCGGAATCGCGAAGCTTCCGTTGCATTGGGGCCAGTCAGACGAGGTGCCGGTCCCACATGCGCCCCCCCAGTTACCTGCAGTAAGGTAAGCCCCCCATACGATGAGGGCGTAGGTCACGATTATAGTAACAAGAACAAGATACTTCTGATACTGCATTGTCATCGACCCGCATCTGTTGGGTTTATGAATCTTTTTTGTTCTTGGGTCATTCAGCGTCTAAATGATATCTATTTTCGTATGCCGACTCGTTGGGGGAGTTTCTAAAGTCAGCCCTGTGATGTGGAATTGGATGAAACGGCTGGGAGCACCACAACCTCGCCACCCATCCACAGGTGATACGTACAGTAGTAGTAATAGGTACCAGGTGTGGTGAAAGTGTGAGTCCAGGTGGCTCCGGGTGCCAGATTGCCCGAGTCGAAGCTCCCGTTGTCCTCTGTGACCGTGTGGGCGACGGAGTCCGTGTTCACCCAGGTGATGGTGTTGTTGACCCCAATTACCACCACCACCTCGGCCGGGTCATAGTACAGGTTGGAAACGAGGTGGCTCTGATTCCAGGGGGTCGGAGGGTTGCTTGCTCCCACGGGTATTTCGATCCTCACCGATGGTACCCCCTGCTTGACTGTCACTGTGCCATGCATCCATGGATGGATCGTACAGTAGTATGGAAAGACGCCGGGGGTGGTGAAGTTGTACGTGAATGTCTGGCCAGGTGCGATGTCTCCAGAATCGAATGTCCCGTTAACCTCCGTCACCGTATGGGTGGCCTGGTCGTTGTTCGTCCACTCGACCGTGTTGTTGACCCCTATTATTACCGTTATGTTATCAGGCGAATACCAGTTGGTCGATGTAGGGCTTGACGCACCGGGAACTATGCTGACATGAACTATCGTAATGTTCGAAGACGTGTTGCAGGTGGTGCAGATGACAGGAAGGTGGATCTCGATTGGAAGGGCAAGAACGAGAACCACACCAACCGCAAGCGCGAGGGCAAGCCCCCCCGCTATGAATATCACCGCGACGGACGGAGCGTATGGTTTGTTTGCCAAATATACTCACCAAGCTAGGGAATCGACCCGAGTAGGGCCACTATGAGGGCTAGCAGGAACACGACAGGCACAATAGCGAAGATCTTCACGCCACGTTCCTCATACTTCAGATGCATGTAGAATAACGCGACCGTCACAACCTGGGCCCATATTAGTGCAACTATAAGTGAATCTGCCAGGGTGGCATCGGTCAGCCAGTACCTGGTGGAGAGAAATGCCTCTATGATAGTGGAGACCACGAGAAATCCCCACACCCCGAAGGGCGTCCACCGTCCCATTCTTTCGCTCATTTTGATCACATCAGGTAGAACAGCGGGAATATGAATATCCACACGATGTCGACGAAGGACCAGTACAGGCCAAAGAGTTCGACCGCCCTGTGGTTCTCCTTCGAGAATCCACCCTTCCAGGCCTTCCGTATTATGTACAGCATCGCCATGAGACCTGCGAAAACGTGCGCTCCGTGAAGTCCAACTATCAGGAAGTATGTACTTCCGGGAAGGCCGCTCTGCGGAGTAAAGGGCGCGGAGAGCGTGCTCGGACCAGCAAGGAAGGAGAGGAAGCCTGTCTGGAATATCAGGTCTGACCACTCAAAACCCTTCACGATAAGGAACGTCGCGCCAAGTGCAAATGTGACGAGCATCCAGAGTACCACCTTCCTGTTTTGGCCGGAACGGGCGTAGCGCAGAGCAAGGAGTGCAGTCAGACTGCTTGACAGAAGTACAATCGTGTTGAGCGTGCCTATTGCTATGGAATGAATCGAGCCGGGGGCGGGCCAGAGGGCTCCCTCCTCCGCCCTGATGTACATGTAGCTACTCAGAAGTGAGCCAAAGACAAGCACCTCAGACGCGAGAAATGTCCAGACTCCAAGCTTGACCTTCGGCATCCTTGCCGACGGCCACTTTTCTCCTGCGCCGTCCTCTGGAACCCTGAACTTGCCCTTAAGGTCGTCGTAGGCCCAGCCGACCAGCGACCAGCCAACCACCACTATTCCTGCGAGCAGAAACGGGAGACCGACCCCGACAAAGGGCAGACCCACATTCAGGTTGGCCATGGAGAGCCCCACAAGCGCGAGGCCAGCCCCAGCCGCGAGGGTCAGGGGTCTCTGGCTGAGGTGTTCCGAATGATGAGCTCCTGAATGGTCAGACTCCATCCCCACAGGTCCGTCCGCAACCGCCCCACTGGGCAGCAGTCCGGCCGGTGCGAAGACGCCAGGGACCCACTCTGGTGTAATCGCGTGCCAGGGATTGGCAGTTGTGGCATGCTTACCCCTCACCGTTACTACCAGGTTGAGAAGGAAGAACACCTGACTTGCGACGAATATGAAGCCGCCTATACTAGCTATGAGATTCAGCGTACCCCACCCTGTATCAGGGGAATAAGTGTAGATACGGCGGGGCATTTCGTAAAGGAAGAACATCGGGAAGTAGAGTATGTTGAAACTTACGAAAGAAGTAACAAAGTGCACCTTGCCCCAGAATTCGCTGTACATGTGGTTCGTCATCTTTGGAAGCCAGTAGTAAGTCGCGGCGAACAGCCCGAATATGGTCGCCCCCGCCATCACGTAGTGAAAGTGGGCGACAACAAAGTATGTTCCCCTGAGGTTTATGTCAAGGACAAATGAGGCCAGAAAAACGCCCGATATCCCCCCGACGATAAATATCACGACCGCCGCTATTGCAAACAGCATTGGCGTTTTCAAACGAATCCTTCCGCCGGTGAGGCTGTGAATCATGGAAAGAACCATCACGTCGAACGGAACCGATATCGCGAATGTGGTTATCGTGAATCCCTCCCTCAGAGAAATTGGTATCCCGGTAACAAATTCGTGATGGGCAAAAACGTAGACGCTCAAAGGCACGACAAGGAAACCTGCCGCTACAAGAATTGCCGTCCTGGCCGCAAGAGGTCTGCCTGTAAACGTAGGCAGGATCTCCAGGACAGCGCCAAAAGCAGGAAGCAGAACCACGTAAACCTCTGGATGCCCAAAGAACCAGAACAGGTTGTCCCACAATAGTGCACCCCCTGCCTGCGCTGAGAAAAACAGCGTTCCCAATATTCTGTCAGACTGGAGTATTATCAGAGCGGCAAGCAACGAAGGGAAGGCCGTCAGCATCAACACCTGGGTGAAGAAGGTGAACCAGGTGAACATGGGTATCTGTCTGAAGCCCATTCCGGGGGCACGTTTGTACAGTATTGTGGTGATGAAGTTTACACTGCCCACCGTGATTGAAACGCAGAGAAGTATGAA
Source organism: Nitrososphaerota archaeon (assembly GCA_021324115.1). Lineage (GTDB taxonomy): Archaea > Thermoproteota > Nitrososphaeria > Conexivisphaerales > DTJL01 > JAJPJS01. The sequence continues at coordinate 5,513 of JAJPJS010000023.1, read as the reverse complement.
TCCCATAAACGCCATCGTGGGCCCCGGGCCAGGACTGTACTGGCTCGAGTTCAGCGGCGCATAAGACGTCCATCCTCCCCCGAAGCCACCTCCCGGCATGAAGAAGCTCAATGTAAGCAGAAGTCCAGAAACGAGATAAAGCCAGTAACTCAGCGCGTTCAATCTCGGGAACGCCAGGTCGTCTGCGCCTATCTGCAGGGGTACGATGTAGTTGGCGAACGCGACCCCGAGCGGGGAAAGGAACCAGAGGATCATCAGAAGACCGTGGGCGGTCACGGCGGCGTTGTATTCTGCAGGCTGAAGGAAATCATTCAGTGGGTACGCGAGCTGGCCCCTGATCAGACTCGCGAGAAGCCCCGCAACGAAGGCGAAATAAAAGGAGGTGACGAAATAAAGTATCCCGATATCCTTGTGATTGGTTGTGAAAAGCCACCTTTTGACCCAGCTGGCCCCGGTGGTTGGGACGTTACCTGTAGGGATGGGTTCGGACAAGTTTAGCCGCCCCCGTTAGAATTATACCACTGTTGATAAGCGTTCGGTGTCATCACCGTTAGGTTCGCAACCATCAACGCATGCCCAACACCGCAGAGTTCGTAGCATCTGATGGCGTCGACGTACACGTTCGGCTGAGGCGCAACAAACCACACCGTGTTTGCCCTTCCCGGTATGGCGTCTATCTTTATTGCCAGCATGGATATACCGAATGAGTGAAACACGTCGCCTGAAGTTACGTTCAGAATGACCTCATATCCGGCTGGCACGACCAGATTGTTGGTCTCGGAATGGCCATCTGGATATATGAACTGCCAGTAGAACTGATGCCCCTCGACGTTGATGTGAACCACGTTGTTTGACTGGGGCGGGTTGAATGTAACAGCAGCGGCATTCATGGTTGCGACACCTATTATGATGAGCACGATTATGGAGAGTGTGCTGCTCATCAGGACGAATCTGAGGTCGTGCGGGTTTTCCTTCGTTTCGTATGACGGGACATAGTCTGTCTTTGACCTGTAACGGATGACGTTATACACCAGATAGGATATTACAACGACTCCCACCGCGACTCCAAGGAAGACAAACAGGTCCCACAGGGAGTACCACGCCTGAGTAGGTGTCTCAAACTGAACCAGGTTCGCAGCCTGCAAACTATGGACTCCGGATGCATATCCGATTTAAATCTTGCTGGAGGGGTGCCTGTGCAATTCGTAGTCGGGTCACCCAACGCTGTTTGAGAGCGAGCAAGGAAACTGCCCCCCTTGACGGTTCGGTAAAAGGCAGAAAAGACCCACCTGCAGGGAATGGTTGCTCACAGCGAAGAATCGGTTATAAGATGACTACTGTAGCTGACGAAATGAATGATTCATGTTATTTCAGTCCGCGGCTCAACCATCAGAGCAATGCGCCGGCGACTGCGAGAATGAAGACTATAGCTAGGTAGGGGCTCGAGAATTTGAATGCCAGCCAGGCATTTGCCTTGGTCGGCGAATACAGAAGTTTCAGGTTGGTGATCAGAAGGAGAATCCCCAGCCCGCTCGCCACAGAGATGTAGAGCCATGAACCCGCCCCAGAGAAATAAGGAAATATCGCAAGGCTGACCGGAATCAGGAGCAATGTATTCACAACGATCGCACGCGAGGCCTTTGTGACGCCAACTATCGAAGGGAGCATGGGTACGCCAGCTCTCGAGTAATCTTCCTCTGTGAGCACAGCCAGACTCCAGAAGTGACTGGGGGTCCAGACGAAGACGAGTGCTGCAAGCGCCCAGGCAACCAGAGACCAGCTTGTGGTTACCGAGTACCATCCCGCCAGGGAAGCACAGCTACCTGCGAACCCCCCGAGGACGATGTTCCAGATCGTCCTCGGCTTGAGCCAGATCGTGTAGATCTGGACGTAGACGAATGCGCCAAGGGCTATGAATAGAAGTGCGAGCCTGTCAAGCGTGAGGGAGGCCACGGCCAGGCCAAGAGCCACCAGCAGGAGACCAAACACAAGAGCCTTTCTGGGTGGTATGATCCTCTTCGATGGAAGAGGCCTGTGGGAAGTTCTGCGCATCTTCGAATCAGAATCGACCTCGAGGTAGCTGTTGAGGGCCAGAGCGCCACCGGAAACCAGCGTTCCCGACACCAGCAGTCCCACGAGTGTTATGACAGGGGGCACGGACCTGGCCGCTATGAAGGCCGAGGCGACGGCTACCAGCAACAGTAAGGGTATGATGCGAGGCTTCATCAACTGAATATAGTCGCGTATCATCTAACCTGTCAACATCGCTTTTGGGCCGGAGGCCTTGCCGCGTGTCCTTGGCTGGCCGGTATATTAGAATAATCCAAATATTAGGAGCCCTGCGGTTCGGTCACACAGAGGCCCTTGACTGTGAAGAGGACTTCAGAGATGCCTGCGCCGCCGACAATCTCGCCACGGGCACCCGATAAGCCGAACAGCTGACATAGTCCAGCCCGATCTCTTCACATATTTCAATCGAGCTCGGCTCCCCTCCATGTTCGCCACATATCCCGACCTTCAGGTCCGGTCTGGTTCTTCTTCCATCCTTGACCGCTATTTCCATCAGTCGCGCCACGCCGTGCGGGTCCAGTTTTTCAAATGGGTTGTCCGCCAGTATCTTCTTCGTAAGGTAAAGGGGCATGAACTTTCCTTCGGCATCGTCCCTGCTGAACGCGAATGTAGCCTGGGTCAGGTCGTTCGTGCCGAATGAAAAGAAGTCTGCATACTTCGCCACCTCCCCCGCTGTCAGGGCTGCCCTGGGCGTCTCTACCATCGTTCCGACCTTGTATTTGATGTCCCTGCCGGTTTGCTGAATGATTCTCCTGGCCACTCCTTCGACGATTTCCCTGGCGTTCCTGAGCTCCTCTGCCTCTGCGACCTGAGGAATCATTATCTCCAGGTCGACATCGACCCCTTCCGCAATCAGCTCCGTGGCTGCCTCGAAGATCGCCTCTGCCTGTACTTCATAGATTTCAGGGAAGCTCATCGCAACCCTGACCCCCCTGTGTCCCATCATGGGGTTGTGCTCCGACAGCTCAAGCACCCTCTTCAGCAGTGCCTTCTTTTCCCGGTACTCGTCGGAATCCGGTTTCCTCTCCTCCAGCTTTGCAACCTCGGATATCAGCTGCTCAGGTTTGGGGAGGAACTCGTGTAAGGGAGCATCCAGCAATCTGATTGTCACGGGCAGCCCGTTCATCACCTTTAGTATCTCCTTGAAGTCACCCTTCTGAAGGGGTTTCAGCTTTTCCAGATATTTCATTCTCTCCTCGCTAGTATTGGCAAGGATCATGGACTGGACGACCGACAGCCTGTCCTCAGAGCCGAACATTCGCTCCGTTCTGGTAAGTCCGATTCCTTCAGCACCGAAACTTCTTGCCCTGCTTGCGGCTGAAGGTGTGTCCGCGTTCGCCCTTACCTTCAGTCTTCTTATGCCATCGGCCCAGGACAGGAGTCTGTTGACGCTGCCAGAAAGCTCGGGGTCAACCATCGGAACAGGACCCAGAAACACCCTGCCCGACGTTCCATCGATCGTTATTATGTCTCCCTTCCTTACTGTAAGGCCGTCCACTTCGAACACCTCCCTTACAAGGTCCACCCTCAGCTGCTCGGCCCCGACTATGCATGGCTTGCCCATACCCCTGGTGACGACGGCTGCATGACTTGTTTTCCCTCCCCGGCTTGTAAGTACCCCTTCAGAAGCCGCGATCCCCGCTATGTCCTCGGGCGCCGTTTCTGGCCTGACCAGTATCGCCGGTTTCCCTTCCTCCCTGGCATGAATAGAATCGTCATCAGTGAACACGACCCGGCCGGAGGCCGCTCCTGGTGATGCCGCCAGCCCTACTGCAATCGGTTTGAGATTCGCGGAGGGGTCCACCTGCCTGTGCAGCAACTGGTCCAGCTGTTCAGGCTCCACCCTTGATACGGCTTCGGCCTGCGTAATCAGGCCCTCAGAAACCATATCAGTCGCGATCGTGACCGCGGCCTGGGCAGTCCTCTTCCCGGTCCTCGTCTGGAGCATGTACAATCTTCCTCTTTCGATCGTGAACTCAATGTCCTGCATATCCCTGAAGTATCTTTCCAGTTTGGCGGACGTTTCAAGGAGCTGGGCATAAGCCTGGGGCATCTTCTCGGATAGCCTTTCGATCGGGAGCGGGGTCCTGATTCCTGCAACAACATCCTCCCCCTGGGCCTTCACCAGGTACTCTCCGTAGATCTTCTTCTCACCGGTGGACGGGTTCCTTGTGAACGCGACGCCGGTTGCCGAGTTGTCATCGATGTTACCATAAACCATCTCCACGACATTTACTGCTGTCCCAAGCTCCTCAGAAATCCTGTAAATCTTCCTGTACTCCCGGGCCCTCGGGTTGTACCATGAATCGAAAACTGCAGATATCGCCATGAAAAGCTGCCTGTACGGGTCGTCGGGTACAGATGTGCCGGACGAACTCTGTATCAGTTCCTTGAACCTTGCAACCACCTCGGCCCATCCTTCAGCCGTAACCTCGATGTCAAGGCTGGCCCCTGACTTCGCCTTGATTTCGGAGATGATCCTCTCAAATTCCTCGCCAGGTACCTTCAGCACGATCTTGCCGAACAGCTGAAGAAATCTGCGGTAGGTATCCTGGGCAAACCTCTTGTCCCCTGAAATCCTGGCAAGCCCCTCCGCGACCCTGTCGTTTATTCCTAAATTGAGCACGGTATCCATCATCCCGGGCATGGAAAACGGCGCACCTGACCTTACTGAAACGAGCAGGGGGTTGGACGGGTCACCGAATTTCTTCCCTGTCTTGGCTTCGATGGTCCTTATCTTGCTCTTCACTACATCCTCGAAGCCAGGAAGAAAGGATTTGGAGTTGGCGAAAAACCGCCTGCACATTTCTGTCGTGATGACGATACCAGAAGGGACGGGCAGGCCGAGTTTGACCATCTCAACCAGTCCGAATCCTTTGCCACCGAGTTCATATTTGCCCAGGTTCCTGGTGCCGGCCTCCTCGAAAGTATAAACCTGAAGGTCAGAGTTCGACATGACCTGGGAATATCTATGACAATTTATATGTGTTGCCCAGGGTTCGCGATTTTGTACGGAGTTTCAGGCTGACGACGTAGCTGAAATAATCTATTACTGGACAGCGAGCATTGTCAGGGTAGACTTTACCTTGCTCAGCCGTCTGACCTTCCAGGTAATCAGCTCCTTCAGCTTTTCAGCCGACTGGGCCTCCAGCTTTATCACGGTGTCGTATACACCGTACACCCTGTAGGCTTCTTTCACCTCAGGAATCGACCTCAGGGATTGTAAAACCTCCTCCTCTCCACCCGGTTCGACGTTAAGCAGGACGAAAGCTATTGGCATACGCTATCATCTTTCGGACCAGTGGTTTAAAGATGTTGCTGATTATAATGAGGATGCTGTTCAAATAACCTCACCTCCTGGAACAGACATTATCCCCTGATGCCACCTCAGATGATTATAGTACAGCATGAATAGGTTCAGGAATATTGTTAGAGATTTTATT
>JAJPJS010000003.1 GCA_021324115.1 Nitrososphaerota archaeon | reverse complement strand
CTTCTCTGGATCAAAAGCATGAGGTATTGGGCACGCTCAATCAATGATTCACATTGAGCGAAATCAGATAGACAATCCGCTCAAAGAGGACTTGGGTTAACAGGGCCCTAAGGTTGCACGAAAGTTTTAAATTGAATAGTGATGCCATTCAAAATTGACCGATGGCTTCGACCGAGATCATTGTGGCGTCATTCCTGGCTATAATGTTGATTGCTTCGCTAATATCACATAAGCTAAAGCTTCCTTATACCCTTGTTCTGGTTATTGTCGGAATATTCCTGACGACCTTCTCAATATCGTTGGTGTCAGCAGGTCCTCTTCAATCAGAGATTCAGAGCATAGTCCTCGGTATAAGGGGCATCTATGACCAAATGGTCTCAGGTCCCAGTGGCGGCCTCTTCGTCGGGTTGATAGTGCCACCCCTCATATTTGAAGCGATGATGCATGTCAGCTCCAAAGACCTGAAAGATGTGTTCAGACCTGCTTTTTTCCTTGCTACGGTAGGTGTAGTCATAGCTACACTAACGGGGGGGCTCGTCCTCTGGAAGCTTGTCGGTTTGCCCTATTACGTGTCGTTCCTGTTCGCAGCACTGATCTCTCCCACAGACGCCGCGACCGTGGTGGCTATCTTCAAGAGGGCCAAAGTTCCATCGAAGCTTTCTACCCTTATGGACACCGAGGCGGCGCTAAACGACGCGACAGCGATAGTGATTTTCACAGTCATACTTACTACAACCAAAGTGGTGGGCGTGTCTTTCATAGGGTCCGCAGAGAGCTTCGCAATCACGTTCGGAGGTGGAATCCTAGTTGGGCTCGGCGTAGCGTTCTTTGCAGAATTGGTTGGCAGCTTGATCCAGGACAGATTGTCAGAGACTTTATTGACGATCTTCGCCGTATACGGATCGTATGCGTTCGCAGCCTCATTTGGGTTCTCTGGCCTTGTGGCCGTAGCAATAGTTGGGATATATTTCGGGAATCTTACTATCAAGAGGTCGGTTGGTCCTTCTACTCGTGAAGCGGTGCAGGTGTTCTGGGAAGTAGCTGCATTCCTGGGTAATTCTGTTGCCTTCCTTTTTATCGGTTTCAGGACAGATTTCTTCAAGCTTGTTAGCTCTGTCGGATTGATTCTTGTTGCCTATACCGCAGTGGCATTGGCGCGGATGGCCTCTGTCTACCCGACGCTCGCCATCTTCAACAGGATAGGCGATAAGATACCTATGAGTTGGAGGAATGTGGCGATGCTGGGTGGCATGCGGGGCGCGATATCCGTAGCACTTGTGGCGTCAATCCCAGTTTCTGCCACAGTCAGCTCGGGAAACATTGACACGATAACCACTATGGTTCTCGGAGTCGCGTTCTTATCCATAAGCATTCAGGCAGCCGCGCTTTCAAGCTATATCAAGCGAAGCTTCCCGTCGTCGCAGACAGAGGAGCTGAACACGAGACTTTCCAAAGCGGTCGCAAACATCGAATCACTTGAGAAGCTGAGAGATGAAGGGAAGCTGACTACAGAGGTTTTCGCCTCCGAGCTGGAGAGGCAAAAAGATGAACTCAGAGAGGTGCTGAACGAAATTCACTCCAATCTAGGCACGAAAGATATACTCAAATCCAGGGCTTCTGAAATTTACAATTCTGTGCTTACCCTCCCGATGTCCAGAGCTATGCATGTGCTGAAGATCCATAACCTCGAGAAGCCGATCGAGGGCCTGGTCGACAAGACGAAGGAAGAAGGAGACGAGTCCGCAGAGGCGGCCACTTGAGATATTCTAGACAGCTCCCAGCCCATAGGGGCGGTTATTAGCAGGTCAAAATCTACTGAAGACATATATTGAGCTGAAATACCATCGGTTGGAAGACACGGGGGAGGAAGACGTGGTTGACAGAGTATCTGACCTGTTAGTTGACACACTCATAGAAGCTGGTGTCAAAAGGGTGTATGGTATAGTGGGTGACTCCCTGAATGGGATAGTCGCCTCTATTCGCAAGCGTTCGAATGAGATAGAGTGGATTGGTGTACGCCATGAGGAGACCGCTGCATTTGCCGCTGGGGCAGAGGCTCAGTTAACAGGAGAACTCGCCGTCTGCGCCGGAAGTTGCGGTCCTGGAAATATGCACTTGATCAACGGTCTATATGATTGCTACAGAAGCCGCGCACCGGTGCTCGCTATTGCGTCACACGTCCCTTCCAGGGAGATAGGGAGCATGTATTTCCAGGAAACGCATCCGGAGTTGATCTTCCGAGAGTGTTCACGGTTCTGCGAATTGGTGTCTCATCCGGACCAGATGCCGCGCGCGCTCGAGACTGCTATCAGGACGTCTGTTTCAGAGAGAGGTGTCTCGGTGATTGTTCTCCCCGGAGATGTGTCACTGCTTGATGTGTCAACTGGGAGAAGGCCCGTCCCGCTTCGCGCACCCCCTCCCAGCATCTGCCCCCCAGAGGACGACTTGCGCAAGGCGGCTGACATCTTGAATTCCGCCTCGAAAGTGACAATACTGGGTGGCGCGGGATGCGAGAAAGCTCATTCCGAGTTGGTCGAAATAGCCGGCCTGCTACAAGCACCAATAGTCCACGCGCTAAGGGGGAAGGAGTTTATTGAATATGACAACCCTTACGATGTAGGAATGACTGGTTTGCTCGGGGTCTCTTCAGGATACTATGCGATGATGAATTCGGAGGTCTTGTTGATGCTCGGGACCGACTTTCCATACCAGCAATTCTATCCGCAGGACGCAATCATTATCCAGGTGGATGTGAGGGGGGAACAGATAGGTCGCAGGACCAAGGTTGACCTCGGTCTTGTCGGGAGCGTCGACCTCACACTTCGAATGTTGAAACCTTTGCTGAAACAGAAGGAGGATAGTAACGGTCACTTGAAAGCCTCACTCGAACACTACAAGAAGACCCGAGCAGAGCTAGAATCAATGGCCGAAGGGAAGAGTGGGAAAAAGCCGATTCATCCTCAATATCTGGTCAGTATTCTGAACAGAGTGGCGGCTGAAGATGCTATCTTCACGTGTGATGTGGGAACCCCAACCCTTTGGAGTGCAAGATACCTTAAGATGAATGGGAAGAGGAGGTTGCTAGGTTCGTTTTCCCATGGTTCTATGGCCGGAGCTCTTCCATTGGCAATCGGTGCGCAAGAGGCATACCCGGGAAGACAGGTGATCTCACTTTCCGGCGACGGTGGATTCTCCATGTTGATGGGGGACTTCCTTACCCTCAAACAGCTGAATCTTCCTGTCAAGGTCGTAGTATTCGATAATGGGTCTCTCGATTTCGTGGAGTTGGAAATGAAGGCGGCCGGCAACCTACCTCACGGCACCGATCTGGTCAACCCCGACTTCGCGAAAATGGCTGAAGCTGTAGGTATCCTTGGTTTGAGGGTCGAAAAGCCTGAGGATGTCGAACCCATGGTCGAGAAGGCTCTAAAGCATGATGGGCCGACGTTGCTCGACGTCGTGGTCAACAGACAGGAACTACTAATCCCACCAAACATCAATCTAAAAGAGGTCGAGGGTTTCACATTATATATGATCAAGGCTGTCTTGAACGGGAACGGCGACGAAATAGTCGACCTCGCAAATACAAACCTCTTCAGGTAGCGTGCATGCGCCCCCAAGTCGAGGTTAGGTAGAGATTTCCCGGACGATGCTGTTTTCTTCGATGGCATAGCCTTGGGCGTACCGTTAGGACGGCTGAAAAGTTCGAAAGTTCAGGAGCCAACGGCGACGAAAGAATCTTCGGAAATAGGTACGCGGCTATTTCTTCCCCTTCTTCTTGCTTGCCTTCTTCTTTGGCGTAAATGTCCCCCCGTGAAAATTCATCATCCGATAAATATATTTGTTCTATGGCAACCCACACCTATGCGTCATATTCACCTGCCCTGACGTACGTCTCATCCACCAGGAATGCGGTTACCCTGCATCTGTGGAATGTGGTGTTCT
>JAJPJS010000026.1 GCA_021324115.1 Nitrososphaerota archaeon | reverse complement strand
TTCGTGAACCCATCCAGATTCTTCAAAGAGCTTGGAACAAGGTTGCCTGCTCATTCCACGGTGACGGGGGGTCAGGGGCTACATATCCTGTACGCTCATGCATACCTCAAGGCGAAGGAGTACGGATCATTCCTGGAAGCTACAAACCTTGGCGCCATGGGCTTCGCATTTCCAGCCGCTCTGGGGGCCAAACTTGCGGCACCCGACAGGGATGTCGTAGCAGTTCTGGGGGACGGGGAGTTCATGATGACCCTGCAGGACTTCGAAACAGCGGTCAGGGAAAAGATACCTGTCAAGGTGGTCATCGTCAACGACAGCTCATATCGGGTACTGCTGATGAGGCAGATCGTCCAGAAGATGGGCAGGATATACGGCACGACGCATACGAACCCCGACATCATGGCATTGGGGTCAGCCTTTGGTTTCAGGTCAATGACCATCGCAGACGATAGCCTTGTGCCGAAGGCCCTCGATTTCCTGTTTGAGGCTTCATCCGTCCCCTCTGTTCTGGAGCTTGTCGTGAATCCAGAAGACCTTCCCCCCGTCAACCTCGAAGCCAGCCTGAAGTTCTGAAAAGGGGGGATTGCAATATGAAATCGATCCTGGTGTCCGGTGGCATCGTAATAACCATGGACCCCCTCAATCGAGTGATAGAGGACGGGGCGGTTTACATGGAGGATGGTTTGATCGCCGCCGTTGACAGCAAAGAACGACTTAAACGAACATTCAAGCCCGACCTAGAAATAGACGCCCCGCACCACATCATACTTCCTGGCCTGGTGGATTCACATGTGCACACAACTCACGCCCTTATTAGGGGGCTGTGTCAGTCATCAAGTCTTGAAGATTGCCTGACAAAAACCGTCTGGCCCGCACAGGCGGTTATGGACGGAGACGACGCCGTAGCCTCAGCAGAGCTTTCAATGCTTGAAATGCTGACCACCGGTACCACCACCTTTGTGGAGGCAGGACTTCACAGAAAATTTCGCCCAGACAGGATTGCCTCTTCGGTTGAAAGGATCGGCCTGAGGGCAGTCCTTTCCAAGACGGTCATGGACAGCCCCGGATCATTGACAAATGCTGGACCCCTGAATCCGGCCATGGTAGAAGAGCCCGAACAGTGCTTCAGGGATGCAAAGGACCTGTCGAGCAGGTTTTCCTCCCCAGATTCGCGGATAAGGATTTGGCTCGCTCCGAGGGCACTCGGTGTGGTATCCCGTGCATTGTTTCGCAGAATCTCGCAATTCGCGAAGGAAAATGGAATCGGGATAACCATGCATCTGAGGGAATCCGCAATGGAGGTGGAGTACATGCGGACACACTACGGTACCACCCCCGTCTCGTTTGCAAGAGACGTCGGGTTGCTCGGGCCTTCGACGCTACTGGCCCACATGGTGGACCCGGATGAGCAGGATGTATCGCTGCTCAGAGAGACGGGAACAGCAATTGCACACTGTCCCACGTCAAACGCACAGCTGTCTTCTGGCTACTGTCCGGCCCCCCTGCTCATCAAGGCAGGTATAACGGTGGGACTGGGTTGTGACGGCGCATCTCATAATTTTACGTACGACATGTTCAGTGAAATGCGTTTCGCAGCCTTGGTGCATAAGGCTTCTTCGCTTGACCCCACGGTTATGCCGGCTCATGCTGTCCTTGGAATGGCAACGATTGGTGGCGCCCGTGCCATAGGAGAGGATAAAAAAATCGGGTCAATTGAAGTCGGGAAGGCAGCCGACATAATCACTGTGGACCTGAATCAACCTCATATGGTGCCTCTGCTGGACCCGGTTTCATCTATCGTGTATTCCGCTTCAGGAACCGATGTTGACAACGTCATCGTTGCTGGCAATATTCTGGTCGAGGGAGGCAGGGTGGTTTGCTGCGACCCTGGTCAGATCATTCGTGAAGGTAAGAAATCCTTTGAGAGAGTTATGGAAAAAAGCGGGCTCAGACTGGGGTGATCACGGTTCCCTTTGTCTCCTTGATCAAGAGCGTCAGGATAAGCGCAATCAATGCTGACACTCCGGACGCGAGCGCCATAGCCATTCCGTACCCGCCGACCATAGCGAGTGCAGGAATTATGATGGGTGCCAGACCAGCACCGAGTCCCCTCCCCACTACGGCATATGCGAAGTTCGTACCTGTTGCCCTCATCCTAGTTGGGAAAATTTCGCCGTACCATACCCCCATGTGAGCGAAATATCCCACGAACGCATCAAATCCGATCAGTATGTAGAAGAATGGGTACGTCAGAATACCATTGTAGGCAGGGGGATGGCTCGCTTCATAGTAAAAAGCCACGAGCGTTAACAGGAGCAGTGAAATGAACAGCTGCGCGGTTCTTCTTCTCCCTATTCTGTCAGAGAGCCAGCCATCCAACCAGTAGGCAGGAGTTCCTATCAACAGTGCGAGCGTGATTATCGGCGTGTACTGGGAGATCGTGAGGTGAAGGCCCCCTGCACCGAGATAGGTGGGCATGAAGACTATCATCGAGTAGCCGCTGAAGAGGGCGAAGGCACTGAAGAATGAAACAAGCACAGTCCACTTCAGGACTCCACGTGAAAAGATCTGCACCATTGGACTCCGAACATCATACCCCTGGGGAAGGGCGCCCTCCTCCTTGAGTCGGTTGTATCTGTTCCACACCTTCGACTCCGGCATAATGAACCTCAGCGAGAGGAGTGCAAGTGCGAGCAAACCGGCTACCATGAAGGCGTATCGCCACCCTTCTGCCGCGCCGAAACGACCAATCAGAATTCCAGCGGAGGTAGCGGCTATGAGTAGTCCGTATTCGAACATGCTCTGGAGAAAGCCGCCCGATGTGCCTCTTGTCTTCTCGGACCAGGCTTCATTGAGCATCGAGAAACCCACCCCCCATTCGCCCCCTATGCCGAATCCTGCAAGAAATCTCAGCAGGTACACCTGCGAAACACTTGTGGCGAAGCCCGTGAGCAGGGTGAATATGGCGAAGGTGAGAATGGTAAGTAGAAGAGTGTTTCTCCTCCCCATCCGGTCCGCAAGCCAGCCAAAGAATAGGCCACCTATGACTGACCCGACGAGGGAATATGTGATGGCTACGGCTATCGTTCCTACAGATGTGTTGAGTGAATGGCTCATAGGGACGAGGACGTAGCTTATTATCTGCAGGTCATAACCATCAAACAGGTATCCAAGCAGAACGGCTGCCAGCGTCCGTACCTTTTCAGACCTTGTATAGACAATAGCTTCGGTTGCGGATGTCAAAATCCTATTCTGAAAGCGCTGCCCGCTGTCCGGTTATAGGACTTTGCACACATTTGTATACAAATCCGCCTGACTGCAGCAGCAAAGTAATCTCCACAGGTTATCCTCTTATATATCGGCAAAAACAACAATTCAATCAGGGGCAGTGTAGTTGAGGACGAATATCGCCGTCGACTCTCAGATTCATGGGAGACTCGCCAAAATCGCGAAACAAAATAGGAGCACTGTGTACGAGCTGACAAATTCGTATCTTTCTATATGCGCGGAAGCGATGGAGAGGGGCCTGACATTGGACGACATCAGGGGGCAGGTTTTGATCAGATACGCGACAAAGAACCTGGACGTGGTGCTTCTACCGGGGAGCGTAATTGAATACATGGTGAATCAGCTTTACTCCGTGAAGAAGTCAGAAATGGATAAGCTGTTTGAAGAAGCCGGTGCGGAGGTCGGCAAATATTTCAAGATAAAGGGGCTGGTGTTCCAGGATATCCTTGAGATGGCAAGGCTGGGTTACGCTTCCATTGGGCTGCGGGACATAAGTGTGGTGAGACAATCCTCCACCAAGATCATCGTTTCCATTTACGGCCTGCTTCTCGGCAAGTCGGCCACAGAGGTGGGGCTGAAGTTTGTGGAGGGTCTAATGAACGAATTCGGATTCAAGGTGACAGGCTCTGAGCTGGCAGAAGGCGCCGTCAGGATAAGCTTCGAGGTGGAGTCCCCGATTCCCTGACACGGCTCAAACGCATTGAGCCAACCCAAGTATATCTGGTAACAGCATTTCCTCTCGGCTTACTGATATAGAGGCAGAGTCTACCCCAGGAAAGGGGAAGAATCCAAAGTGCCATACGAAAGCCTTCGAGATTTCCTGGCAACTCTGGAAAACAAGGGCGAGCTTGTTCACGTCAAAGCTCAGGTATCCGCAGAGCTGGAGATTGCGGAAATTCTGAGGAGGGTGATGACCAATGGGGGTCCGGCTCTGCTTTTTGATAACGTCCAGGGCTACAACATGCCTGTCGCCGCCAACCTTTTCGGCTCCGAAAACAGGATGAAGCTGGCTCTCGAAGTTGACGATTTCACAAAGCTTGGAACGCGGGTGACCGACCTGCTTAGTACGCCGATTCCAAGCGGAATGCTCGACAGGATAAAGTCGCTTCCACGGCTGGCAGAACTGACAGGCTACGCACCCAAGATGGAAAAGAAGGGACCCGTGAGTGAAGTTATAGAAACGGCCAACCCAAAACTCAACTTTCTGCCAGCGCTGAAGAGCTGGCCGAATGACGCCGGCCCCTTCATAACCTTCGGCATGGTGGTTACTAAGAACCCTGAAACAGGTACGAGGAACCTGGGAGTTTACAGAATGCAGGTGTACGATGAAAAAACCGCCGGCATGCACTGGCAGATTCATAAAAGGGGGGCGCTTCATTACAAAATGCTGGCAGAAAAAGGCAGAAAGATAGAAGCGGCTGTCGTCATCGGTTCCGACCCCGGAACAATTTACTCGTCCGTGGCTCCTGTTCCGGAAGGACTCGACAAATTCCTTTACGCCGGAATGGTGCGCGGGCGGGGTGTACCATTGATAAAATGTAACACTGTGGACCTTGAGGTACCCTCCAATGCAGAAATTGTCCTGGAGGGTTATGTCGATCCCTCCGATATCAGGACGGAGGGACCATTCGGAGACCACACGGGTTACTATACCGAACCTGCTCCCTATCCCACCTTCCACCTGACGGGTGTCATGCGCAGGTCCGACCCCATCTACCTGGCTACGATCGTGGGTAAGCCTGTGCTCGAAGACGCATACATAGGGAAGGCGGTTGAGAAGGCGTTTCTGCCTCTGATGAAGTTTCTGCAGCCCGAAATTGTGGATGTGAACTTTCCCTCCTCCGGGTGGTTCCAGGGCATCGCCATCGTTTCGATAAAGAAGAGGTACCCCGGACAGGCGAAAAAGGTGATGATGGGTCTCTGGGGGACGGGCCAGCTATCCCTTACAAAGATACTTGTGGTGGTTGATTCCGACGTAAACGTGCACAGCCTTGACGACGTCATCTGGGCCGTTACAACAAGAGCAGACCCTGCCAGGGACATACTACTGATACCAAACGTGCCTACGGACACACTTGACCCTGCTTCCCCCCTGCAGGACCTCGGGTCCAAAATGGGCATAGATGCCACACTCAAAGGGCCCGAAGAAGGGCACACCCGGAGGTCGCTGGAGCTTATCCTGCCAGATGAGAAAACCAAGGCGCTTGTCACGAACAGATGGTCAGAATACGGGCTACCCCAGTATCCCGAATCCTAAATAATGAATGATGCCACAAAAATAAGATTCACGATTGTGCACACAAGGCTGTTGTTCGCCATCACACCTATGAACCTTACACGGTCAGATGCATACCTCCTTGCCCTGATTGCTAGTATAACGAAAACAGGTGCCGAGGCTAGGGATAAAAGTGTGAGAGCAGGCAGAAAGCCCGAAATCGCACCATACAAGGTCATCAAGAGGGCTGCTGCGGGATACATGGAATAAAGGAGGGATGCCCTTCTAACGCCGAGTCTTATCACGATCCCCCTTCTTCCACCCTTTGCGTCAGCTTCGACATCGGGGAACTGACTCAGGAAGATCACTGTGGCGAACAGGATTCCAGTAAGAAAGCCGACGTAAACTGGAACAAAAAGCAGGACCCCCACCTGCACATAGAAACTTCCTATGATTATCAGAGCGCGCTCCACCGTTAGAACAACCTCTGAAAGTCCCGCCTGGGCCACCTTTGTCGTGTAGAAGTAGACCGCCAGCGCTCCCGCGCCGAGCAGCAGCAGCACCACGAGTCCCCTCTCCACTGTCAGATAGGCACCTATGGCTATGCTCACGAGAAGGAGGGCCACACCGGCCCTGTAGACCTTCGCCGGTTCAAGGAGGCCCTCCTGGATCACACCTGACCCTCCACTGAATGGCGTCCTGACCGTATTGGTATCTATCCCTTTTACATGGTCAAAATAGTCATTCAGGAGGTTTACACTGGACCTCAGCAGCAGTATTCCAATGAGGGTGAGCAGGCCAAGAAATGGATAGAACACCCTTTGAAGTCCCCATGCCATTGCAAGGCCGGTGGCTACATTGACCACATCGGATATGAAGAATCTCGCCCTTACGGCCCTGAGCCAATATGTAAGGGACAACGAACTTTCACCCCCTTCGCAACCCTCAAGGGTAACCCAGGAAGGGTGGGTTATTTCTTGCTGTCGCACACTTCCAACAAAACCTATATCCATGCCCTTTTGAAGCGCTGAATCATGTATCCAAGGAAGTTCGACTACTACGCGCCGAAAACCCTTTCCCAGGCACTCCAACTGATCAGTGAAAAGGGGGAGGATGCGAAGATACTCGCGGGGGGGCAGAGCCTTATCCCCATGATGAAGCTCAGGCTAGCTTCGCCCGCATTCGTAGTGGACCTGAACGGCATCAAGGAGCTCTCTTACATAAAGTCGGAGGGCGGCACAATGAAGCTGGGCTCCATGACCAGACACGCGGATATCGAACACTCTTCAGTGGTTGCTTCAAAGGCGCCAATCATGGTCGAAGCCGCCTCCCAGATAGCAGACCAGCAGGTGAGAAACCTGGGGACGATCGGTGGCTCTCTCTGTCATGCGGACCCTTCGGCGGACTGGCCCGCTGTTGTGCTGGCACTTGACGCCGAACTTGAGGCGAAGGGCACCGTGGAGCGGGTGATTCGCTCGAAGGATTTCTTCAAGGGCCCCTTCGAAACTGCTCTTTCCCAGGCTGAAATACTGACAGAAGTGAGGTTTCGGATACCCCCGGCCAAGTCCGGATATTCTTACACGAAATTTGAACGGAAGGCGGGCGATTTCGCGACCGTCGGCGTGGCCACCCAGCTTGAAATGGGCGAAGACGGGACCGTCAGCAAGGCCAGAATCGCCTTGACGGCAGCCGGCCCGGCACCCTTCAGGGCGGAAGAGGCGGAAAAGCTGATCACAGGACAGCGACCCACGGCAGAACTGGTCGAAAAAGCGGCGAAGGCAGCATCAGACGCCTCAGACCCGGCACCAGACCTGCGTGGTTCCGCAGAGTACAAGAAGGATATGGCGCGCGTGTTTACAAAGCGATCTATCAGGTCGGCGCTCGAAAGGGCGGGGGTGAGTATCTGAATATGTCAGAAGGTGGAGCGGCAGCGAATGGAAGGATCGGAATAAAGGTGGTCGTGAATGGATCCATTCACGAGGACAAGGTTGAACCCCGGCTCCTCCTTGTGCACTACCTGAGGGAAACCCTCGGACTCACCGGAACCCATGTGGGGTGTGATACTACAAACTGCGGCGCCTGCACGATTCTTATGGAGGCTGAGGGAAAGTGGAGGGCAGTAAAATCCTGCACCATGTTTGCCGTCCAGGCAGATGGCAGGAAGCTCCTTACAATTGAAGGGCTGGCAAAGGATGGTGAGCTTCACCCCATGCAGAACGCGTTCTGGGAAAACCACGCGCTGCAGTGCGGTTACTGCACCCCCGGAATGATCATGGCGGCCATTGGATTGCTTCAGTACAAGCCGGAGCCGACAGAAGAGGAAGTGAGGAAGGGCATATCCGGGAATCTCTGCAGATGCACAGGTTACCAGAACATTGTCAAAGCGATCATGCAGGGTTCGAAGCAGATGAGTGCGAACAAGCAGACGATTGGATAGTGGGAGGTTTGAGTAAGAACATTGCATTTTGAAGACAGTTTCGATGTATCCGCTTCGCCGGATACGGTATGGGAGTTCATCACGACGCCGTCGGAGTTCATAAAGGTGATACCAGACCTGGTTAAACAGGAGGTCAAGGATTCCACCCATTTTTCCGTCTCCTTCAAAATGGGACTCGGCATGATCAGGGGAACAGTCAATATGGCCTTCGAAATCAAGGACCCGATACCCAAATCCTCCTTGAGGCTGGTCGGGAAAGGAAACGGTTTGCAGAGCAGTGCGGACCTCGCAATTCTTCTGAACCTCTCCGCGGAAGGAAAGGGCACCCATGTCGCATGGTCGGCCGACCTGAACGTAGCGGGCACAGCTGTCGGGCTGGGAGCCAGGTTCATCGAACCTGTGACAAGGTCGAAGGTGAAGGAGATAGTGGAAGGAATAAGACGGGAGTTGAATCCTCCTGCTTGACCATCGACTGCCACAATAAAGTGTAAACCTGCTCATTATAGATGCTGTTCAAATAACGATTTTTTAGCATGAGGTCTAATCATCTTTATTGTGATGTTTGAACGGCCGAGAGAGCACGCTCTCATTGATCCAAAATGGGAGCTTAT
>JAJPJS010000016.1 GCA_021324115.1 Nitrososphaerota archaeon | reverse complement strand
GTGATTATAGCAATAGGCTGGAACCTGAGGGTTCTGAACAGGTTGAGATGTACAAAGGAGCTGGGCATGGAGGTGAAATCAATCATAAGAAATTAGGCGACAACCTCCCGGGAAAGTCGAAAAGCATTTGAGATGATGATTTTTAAATAGGTATTCCGGAGTGAATATCGTCCGTCCTTTTTACGCAATTGAATGAAAAAAAATGGCTCTTCCGTCGATCTAATGCGAAAATTTTGGTAGTCGACTACGAACGGTTACTGGAATCCAAATTATAGCTCTAAAACAGATACTACCGCTGCGGATAGAGATATTATGTTGCGCGCCTCACCTTGCTCCTTATTCTTGTCACTCGCACATCTGATCATCTTATCAAATGCTTGGATGTCGAGACCATCACTTATTTTTGATCACGAACAAATATGCTATTCTACTCTCCTCTATAGTCTGAAGAAGAAAACCTAGGGTTTCAGAGAAGATTTACGCTGCGAATGAATCGAACAGAATATATAAAAATGAATGTGACCTGGTTGTCGCCTATGCGTTTGACGTATGCTGCCTTGATTATAGTTGCTATTGTGATTATCGCAGCAGGCTCTGTTTATTATCTTCAGAATAGTCAAAAATCTACTACCATAGTTGTTTATGGCAGCCTCGCTACCACCGACGTACAACCCCTGATCTCATCCTTTGAATCATCCCATCAGGGTATAAAGGTGAATTATATTGAATTCACACCACCGCAGGCCTATGCGAAGATAACAACCGAGACCGCTGCTGGAAATTCCACGGCGGACCTGATCATGATGTCCAACCCGATAACGATCAAGCTGCAGCAGGGGGGATACCTTTCTCAATACATTTCAGCTGAATCTGCGTCATATCCGGCTGACCTGAAGGATCCCAACGGCTACTGGACCGCGATGGCCCTTGTGCCTTGCGTCTTTGTATACAACACGCAAAAGGTGAGCCAGTCAGAGCTCCCCACAAATCTTTCCCAGCTAGCTTCCCCAGAGTGGAAAGGGAAAGTCATAATGCTAGACCCGACTCTGGGAAGCGTCTCGACGCAGTATTTTGGCAGTCTGGCTCTGTCCGTGGGAAACAGCAGCGTCAACGCCTTTATTCGGCAACTTGAGGCGAATGCCAAGCCCGCGGTCACACCATCAACAACGGCGGTGACAGAAGACGTGGCAAACGGACAGTACGACATTGGTCTGGTGGCACTTCTGAACGACGTTCTATCTTACAAATCTCAGGGCGCACCGGTCAACTGGTTCCTCCCACAGGACGTTCCCCTTCTTACATTCCCTGAATCAATAGCAATAATCAGAACTTCTTCGCATCTTCAGGCGGACAAGGCCTTTATCGACTTCGTCCTTTCCCCCGCCGCGCAAAGTCTTCTGGGGAACACCGACTTCAGGATACCCGCCATGCCGGGAGTAACCGCGGACTACTCCCTTGCGACAGTGGCTCCAAACGCAAACGTGGTTTACTTTCCGAATTCTCTGGTTGTGAATGAATCCGCACAGCTGGCATCCGAATTCAAGCAGCTGGGGTATTGATGAATGAGATGGCAGCACGCTGTATTCTTCACAGTCATAGCTCTGCTGAGTCTAACACCCGTGGCTTTTCTTGTTTTAGGTGCCTTTTGGAGCAGCGGACCCGCCCAGCCTGGATTTTTGACGCCTAGAAATTTTGAGACCGCGTTTACTCAACCAGGAACCGCCCAGTCAATAATGAACACACTGGAATTCGCCGCGGGCAGCGCCCTGGTTGGCACAGTATTGGGTACGCTTCTTGCATTCGTAGTGGCAAGGACAGATGCAAGATTTGGAAAGATGGTGGGATATTCGGTTGTCCTTCTTGTTGTCCTTCCATACTTTGTAGAAGATATGGCGTGGACGTACCTTGCGAATCCGACGAATGGCATTCTGAATATATTCATCGGGAGAATAACAGGTGGTGTTCCATCTGTATTTGATGTTTATTCGATGGGAGGCATGATTGCAGTGATGGGTCTGAATCTTTCTTCCCTTTCTTACCTACTTGTTTATACGTCGTTCAGAAACATGGATTCATCACTCGAGGAGGTATCAAGAATTTCGGGGGGAGGGCCGTTCACCACGTTTAGAAGGGTGAGTATCCCACTCGTAAGGCCCGCTATACTCGCAGCATATTTCCTCTGTTTTATTGTTGCATCCGAGGCTTTCGACATAGCTGCGATAATTGGAGCGCCTGCAGGGATACAGCTTCTGCCTTACGCCATATATGGCGCAACGTACCAGACGCCACCGAATTATCCTCTTGCAAACGCATACTCCTTACTTCTCCTTCCGCTCACCGCCGTCGCCTTCCTGCTGTACATAAGAAGCGTGAGATCTGCAGAAAGATATTCGGTGCTTGGGGGAAGACGCCAGAATCAGACAAGAATAAGTCTGGGAAGATACAGAAAGCCGGTAAGCGCGCTTCTGCTTCTTTACTTCTTTGCTTATCCTCTTCTCATAATTGCAATGCTGTTCTTTGTTTCACTACACACCTTTTGGAACCCCTACGCTTTGAAGGGCTTGACGCTTCAGAACTACGTTGATTTCGCTTACTATCCGTCGCTAAGCGAGGGAGCCGTAAATTCGGTCATTGTTTCGATCGTGACTGTCGCCATAACGATTCTTTCTGCCTTCGCGCTGTCCTATGTTCAGGCCCGTTTCAGAAGCGGCTGGAGTTCGACGATTCAGTTCATAACGAGCATTCCGCTCGTGATTCCAACCATCGTCATAGGTGTAAGCGTACTCTGGGCGCTGCTTTACCTTCCCTTCGGGCTATACGGAACGGTATGGGGACTCGTAATCGCTTATTTTATCAGATATCTTCCTATTGCTTCCCGCTTTCTGAGTGGCCCAGCACTTCAGATAGGCAAGGAGCTGGAAGAAATTTCCAGGATATGCGGTGCCACCGCACTTTCTACACTGAAGAATGTGGTTGCACCGCTGATGAAACCCGCCTTGATAATAACCGGGCTTTACGTGTTTCTGACCACCATCAAGGACCTCGGAGTGGCTGTAATGCTCGTGGGACAGAACAGCATGGTGATTTCGTACTCGATATATACGATCTGGCTCAGCGGGCACTATTTGGAATCGGCCGCGGCCGGTGTCACCCTTGTTGCATCGGTACTGATCGGATTGATCGTGGTCTCTAAATTTACCCGCATAAGCATCTTCTCGGTTGTGCAACCAGGGCGAACGGGAACCGCGGGTATTAGATATGATTCCAGTGCAGTACTGGAGCATAGGCCAATGGCTCGGGTGAAAATGCTTGACGAAGACGAGCAGGTTATAACCCCCTTTGAAGATGTAGCGATATGACCGTCGGTTTGGATAGGAGAATCGCGGAAGAAATAGATTACAGGTCCGAACTTATGGAAGCCGCTCGCAGCCCGAGCCGCAGCAGAAGGAAGTTCTCGCAATTGCTTGTTTCTGGAAAGGCGAGCAAGGAGCTATTGAGGGGGTGGGCCGTTAACTGGTTTTACTTTGAAAAAAATGTTCCGAAAAAGGATGCGGCAATAATTTCAAATTGCGACATTGTTTCAGTTAGAAGGTTGTGGGTAACGAAAATACTGGAGCACGACGGATTCGGACATAATAGAGGGGCTATAGAGGGCTGGCTGAAGTTTGCGATCGGACTGGGCCTGACCAATCATGCGGTCACGGAGGCAAGGTATCTCGACGGTGTCACATCGGCTGTTGCCGACTACCTATCCTTCGTAAGATCAAAGAGCTGGGTGGAGGGAATCGCCACGTCCATAGGTATGCTTTTTGTTCCGGAGTTTGTTGTGCAAAGACTCGTCGCTTTTCGTAGGTATTATCCCTGGGTGGAACCCAATGCGCTGGATTACTTCCGAGAGCTATATTCGAAAGCCAGAAAAGATGGAAGGGCAGCAATGCAGCTTGTAATTAGGTATGCCGATACTCCCACACTCAAGGCAGATTCCATAAAGGCTGCGAGCGTGGGTAGCGAGATACAGGATAGAATAATGCAGTCAATAATGGAACGTTTTGGTTGATTGTTACTATGCAATAACCCAATGCTGAATATAAGTACACGCTTGCGCTGAGACAACTTCGACGAAATACGGCATTTCACTTCAGGTGTGTGGTATCGAGTAAACGAGTAATGTATCCTTTGAAAATATGAAAGGGATAGGCAACGCCTTGTTTTTTGCGTAATGAATGTCAATCAGATCTGGCATGTGAGAAATGATGACCTACTAAACCAAAGCATACAGTTGGCTGGTCACACGACATCTCAAGCATTTCTCAATATAGACTCAATATAGTTAACCCGAACTTTCTCAAATTCGTTGAATGAGATGGCAATTCTAACATGAAACAGTCTTGAGCCGGTAACTCATTTAACAATTGAAGCGAAGAGAGGGCAAACGGCCAAAGAAGACATCCCATAATTATCAAGCGCTTCAATGTATATTTTTTGCTTAGTAACCATCGAGTGCCATCACCAACTTTGGGGGGAATGAGGGATAACATTGAAACTATACACGCTAGGGCAAAACACGTCGTGCAGAATTGAAACATGGGCATGAGTTATGGGTCAGGTAGGTTAACGTGCGATGGAAGAGGCGGACTTCCCAGCATGCTAATGCCGGTACACTGAGCTAATCCTGTCGAAACTTCAGATGAGACTCGGAATATCAATGTCGGCATAGGGTGGTGATCCTTCGATATGCTGAGGTACGAGTTTCAGCGGGCATTTATATAACGGGGCGTTTCCCCTACCCAACTTCCAATATCTGCTTGGTCGCTCGTAAACACCTAGGTGGGCTCTACCAATCGTTCACTCAATATTACAGATATACATTCTGAAAAGACGTTTCAGGTTGTACCCGGCGAAGCCAGAATTGGACGGCCGATCCGCGAATGATATCTTATGTAAACGAGCGCAGCCATCAATATCAGACCAGCCCCTATAAAGAAGCTTATGTCAAGAGAGCGTATATATTGCGCGGGGTCAAATGTGCTCGAACCGGATAAACCAAACAACGAAACATCAAGAGCTATCGTAGCCACCCCCAGGCTTATGGTCTGGCCTGAGTGTCTCATCATTCCGAGCACACCATTCGCAAGAGAGCGATCCTCTTCCTTAACGGAAGAAAGGTTGAGATTGGTATTGTTCGGCGAAAATACCCCGAAGCCAGCGCCAAGCCCTACCAGAAGAGATGAGGTCACCAGCAGATTTGTGTCGGTGGTGGTACTTCCAAGCATGATAAGGCAAAGCAGCATCGTCAGTAGACCCGCAAACTCCAGATGCCTATTGTCGAAACGGCGTGAAAGACGTCCCCCGATAACCGCGAAGATTGTAACTGCAAGCGGTTGAAGCGATAGAAGAAGGCCGCTTACCAGCGGGGTCAGTCCCCTTATTACCTCCAGATAAAACGACAGCAATATCAGAAGACTGTAGGTCCCTATGTAGGTCACAAACGCAGTCATGTTGGTTACCGAGAATGTGATGTTCGACATGAAAAGTCTAAGGTCCAGCAATGGCCGGGCAGCAGTGTATTCCCGGATGAAAAACAGTGCCGTAAGGCCAAGGGCAAGCAGGGCCAGCCAGGAAACAGGTATGGAAAAACTCCAGAGAGTGTAGATGTAGAAGTCAATTATCGGTATTCTTATGTACTCTATGAAGATGTGCAGGGTACCGAAGTTTGTCAACACGCCAGCAGTAACAGCGCTAAGGGTTGCCCCTATTGCCCCGGCCAGCAAAAATGAGCCTGCCCAGTCCATAGAACGCACCGCGCTGTGTGCTCCTTCCTCCCTTAATGCAAAAACCGCAATGGGTATTATAGACAGAGCGGCAAAACCCGTGACGATGAATACCTGCTCCCATCCGACGTAGCTCGTAAAGGATATTATTGTTCCTGAAATCGCTGTACCGAGGGTGGTAGCCAGGTAGATAGTTGAAACGTTCGTACCCAGTGCGTATCCCCTGTTTTCCTTTTTGACTGTGTTCACTATGATGGCTCTGCCCACGGCCAGAATCGAAGCGGCCCCCACTCCCTGAACCACTCTGTAGATGATCAGCTCGTATATTGTTGTCGAGATTCCCGAAAGAAAGGAGCCGACAGCGAAAATGACAAGTCCAGAAAGAAGCAGTTTCTTCCGGCCATGTATGTCGGAATATCGTCCGAGACTTGGCATGAACGCGGCTCTTGAAATAAGTGCGACCAGAGGCACCCAGAAAACGATCTCAACGGGAGCTTTCAGCGTGATCGATATCGTAGGCAGAATAAGATTCATGACGCCCGTATCGAATGATGCGACTCCGTTGGCCAGATTCACAGTCAGCACCGTTTGCCATTCTGACCTATTCACGGGTGTGTCGGTCTCAAAGTGCAATGCATCGGTTATTTAAGACGGATTGTTTGCATCGGTAAGCAGGCGGGAATGACCCGGATTCGCTGGAGTTTACCCTCTTCTTCCCCTCTTCCCTCTGAGCAGGATATAGTTGTAAAGACCCAGCGAATCGGCTGACCTCGCGGTCAAAACACCGTACCTGAGATTGAACTTTGATTCCAGAATCCCTGACAGAAGTCCTTCGAAGAAGCTTGCAATCCTTGAGTCAAAGTGCTGACAGTCAAGAAAATCGGAGAAGGTCAGATTTGCACCTGAGCGTGTGTAGATCGCCAACCCCGTGGAAATTGAAGAGCTTGAAAGTAGGTCGAAGAGTGAATCGAGCACCTGTTTAAGCGATGTACCCACAATCAGTCGTGAAATCTCATCTCTTCCCACCATTTCGCCCACTCTTCTCAGGATTCTTTCGTGTTCCATGCCGTTCAGATCGCACAGGTATCTGAATGAATGGAAGAGCAGGTTTACTAAAAAGGGATGCAGGTCGTCCGGACCTCCCGACCAGTTCAGTCTTTCGCTTTCGACCCGGCCCAGAAGTGTTCTCAGTGTTTCAGCCTCAACCCCGTTATCGAACTTGCGCAAAATCGTGTACTTCTTTATCACAGCCTTCCCCCTGACGGGTGTCAGCGAAGCAACCGTAACCTGCCCGTCCTCCAGCAGCCTGCACAGATGATAGCTCGCGGTGGATTTGGCGATTCCGAGTTCGGAAGAAAGCTCCGTCATGGATTTTGGTTGATGAGACAGAACTGAAATTATGGCTTCTCTCACCCTGCCCTTTCTTATCCCAGGCATTCGTACCCTGTACGCTGCATTTCCGATTAATAGTTACCGGTGATTAAAGTTTATAAGACGTCATAGGAACTTTTGAAATCTTGTAATTTTGAAGACAGACAGTGAAGCGGGAGGAAGTCCGCTGCACAGGAATGTGCTCGTTCTCGGCGCAACCTCCATGTTTTCCACATTCTGTCTCAGTCTCTTCTCGGGCTACCTGGGCGTATATCTTCTCGGAATCGGCTACTCCAAGGCGGCAGTTGGTGCCCTTTTTTCGCTTGGGGCGGTCGCGGTTGTGCTGGCGTACATGGTATCCGGCTGGCTTGCGGACAGGTACGGACGGAAAACCGCAATCGTGCTGAACTCGGTGGTGCTTGCCGGTGCCGTTGCTATGCTCAGCGTTCACTTCGCTGTACTTATAATCGCAGGGATCTTCCTGATGAACTGGGGAACGGCCGCACTTCAGCCCGCGTTCGGCGCACTCATAACTGAATCCGTTCCAGCTTCGAAGAGAGGGAGTGCACTGGGAATATTCAACTCGCTTGCGGTGGGGCTGGGAGCCGTCGCTGTTTTCATTTCTGGAGTATTCATTAACGGCGCGGGGGTTGCCGATTATGCTTCGAGGCTCCCATTTTTGCTTCTATTCTCATCTGTGGTAATCATGGTGGTAAGTGCAGCCCGGCAGGCTTTGCTGGTGGAGACGCATGTACAGCGCCCTCCGTATCCGCTGAGGGCTGCGATTCGGGGTATATTCAAACCTCTGACAGAGCAGAAGCTGAAACCGCTAACGGTGGCTTACATGCTGCACGACGCCGGCCTCAGCGTTGTTTTGTATCTCATACCGATTTACGCTGTCCTTTACCTGAATGCCAGTTCTGTCGTTCTTGCCGCAATGTTGGCACTCAATTACCTGATGAACCTGATACTCCAGACGCTTTTCGGCAGACTGGCAGACAGGTGGAAAAGAACAAGGGTTATAGAAGTCAGCTTTTTGGTCGAGGCATTCGCAATAGGAAGTCTGGTGCTGGTCAGAAGTCTGCTGTTTCTGATTATTGTATATGGCGTATGGGTGGCCGTGGGACAGATGGACACCCCTGCACAGGGCGCGCTTCTGGCCGACCTGTCGGACAAGAGCACCAGGTCGTCTGTAATGGGTGGATTCGGCGGATTAACTACATTGGCAGCGATCCCCGCACCTACGATCGGCGGACTGCTTGTGAGTCTCAAAACAGGTTTCGCTGGAGGTTACGGCCTTCCGTTTTACGTATCGTTCGTCCTCCTTCTCTTTTCGGCCCTCTTCATCTTCTTCTACAGGTTCGGAACATACGCCGGCTGAACCTTACGGGTAGGGAGTCTTGCAGTATGAAGATCTAGCCGTCTCCAGGTATAGGCGCTGAAAAGCGTGGCAAGATTCATTCTGTGATAGCTGAGCTTCCATTTTCTGAGAGGCTTCGCGCCAGTTTCAGGGACTCGGTCAGGCTGGAACGCACGTTTGGAATGCCATGGAGTGCTGCGGCGGGATGGTAGGCCGGTACCACCATATAACCATCCCATCTGAAGGGTTCCCTGCCCAGCCTCTTGCTCCTGATGAACAGGCCGAGCGGCACCCTGCCAAGCGTGACAATTACCGATGGCTTGACAATTCCAAGTTGTGCATCTAGGTACTTCCGGCAAAGCTTCACTTCTTCGGAGGAGGGGGGTCTGTTTTTCGCAGGTCTGCATTTTACAGTGTTCGTAATGAACACCTGCCCCCTCTCAAGCCCTGCAGATGAAAGACAATCCTCAAGAATCCTGCCCGCCCTTCCTACGAAGGGCCTGCCGGTTCTGTCCTCCTCTGCACCTGGCGCTTCGCCCAGGAGGAATATTCTGGCGTCCTCGGGTCCCTCACCTGCAACCGCATTGGTCCTTCCATTGCATAGGCCGCACAGCCTGCATGAGTTTATCTCGCTGCGCAGGGCATCAAGCCGGCTCGTCTTCCACGACCTCC
This sequence comes from Nitrososphaerota archaeon, assembly GCA_021324115.1. GTDB lineage: Archaea > Thermoproteota > Nitrososphaeria > Conexivisphaerales > DTJL01 > JAJPJS01. The sequence continues at coordinate 138,934 of JAJPJS010000016.1, read as the reverse complement.
CAGTCGATTCTTCTTCCCTTGCCATCGAATGCGGCGATGTCCGCCTCTGTTTCGTAGGGATACCCCGATATCAGCATGAATTTGCCGTAGGGGTGCAAAAGGTCCTCCCTGGAAGGTATCTTGACACCGGAAGGGTGGGAGTGAGCCGTGGCGACGACCGAAAAATCAACCGGAAGGTGCCATGGATTGTATGTTGCTGAGTGCCAGTTGGAAAACATGAAGGGTGGAAATACGGCCTGGTAGAGAATGTAAGAATCTCCCTTCTTCTTTCCTCTTAGCAGCACAAGCATCTCATCAGGATACTTTTCCTTGGAGTAGCTGAGGATGCCTTCGACGATGGATTTTGTGACCTTGACCTGAGCCATTGCCTATTTCATTACCAACAAACGTGGATGAGTGGGTATTGATATGCATTGCTTCGGCTACCCGCAGAAGCTTGTTCAGTCAAAATAAAAGCGTGCTGAATTAAAACAAGACGGATGTTCGAAATTAAAGAAAGAGCTTTTCGTCAGTAACCGCCCATGCCGCCCATGCCGCCCATGCCGCCCATGCCGCCCATTCCACCGCCCATGCCGGCACCGGCACCTTCCCCTCCGCTCTTGGATGTTCCCTTTGCGGCAATGACGTCGTCGATTCTCAGTATCATAATCGCGCATTCGGTGGCAGACTTGATTATCTGGGACTTGACTGCAGCTGGCTCGTAGATGTCATGCTTTGCCAGGTCATCGACCTTTCCGGCCAGCACATGAACTCCGGTACTCAGGCTCTTCTTGCCATGTGCGGCCCTCAGTTCCACCTGTGTATCTATCGGGTCCATGCCGGCATTCACAGCGAGGCTAAGTGGTATGGTTTCGAGGGCGTCAGCAAACGCAGTGGCCGAGAGCTGTTCCCTTCCGCTGAGTGAGCGTGCCCACTCCCTTATTCTGTATGCAATCTCGCTCTCCACCGCTCCCCCACCGACGACGACCGATGGCTTCTCCAGGGTGTCCTTCACCACCATTATGGCATCGTGAAGCGCCCTTTCAGCTTCGTCCACAACCCTCTGGGAACCACCCCTCACAAGCACTGTTACCGCCTTGGGATTCTTCGCTCCCTCGACGAACACCCACTTGTCCTCTTCGATCTTCCTCTCTTCGACAAGCTGAGCCTGCCCGAGGTCTGTGGAGGTGAGGTCATCGAGATTGGTCACGATGCGTCCGCCAGTGGACTTGGCCAGTCTTGACATGTCGCTCTCCTTTACTCTTCTGACAGCCAGCACGCCAGCCTTGGCCAGGAAGTGCTGGGCAATGTCGTCTATACCTTTCTGGCAGAAAACGACATTCGCTCCCGAAGCTGTTATTTTGTCCACCATCTCCTTCAGCATCCTTGATTCTTCATCCAGAAATGCCTTCATCTGTGTTGGGTCGTTTATCCTGATTTCGGCGGATATTTCGGTTTTCTCGATCTCCAGTGGCGCATTGATCAGAGCGATCTTCGCCTTCTCAACCTTCTTTGGCATTCCCGCATGAACGACCTCCTTGTCCACCACTATCCCCTTTATCAGGGCGGTTTCGCTGAGTGACCTGCCAGGCTTCTTCTCAACCTTGACGTTGTCTATGTCCACCTTGTACGCGTCGCCAACCTTCTCAGCGACCTGAGACAGCGCGTTCACGATTATATCAGAAAGCGATTCGTCATCCTGAGAAACAAGCTTTGATGCAAGACTTGTCTTGGCTACCTTCTTCAGCCAGTTTTTGTCTTCAGGGCTGATCTTCTGGGCCAGAGAAGCCAGTTCCTTGAGGGCCTTCTCCGACGCCGCCTGGTACCCGTCCACTATCAGGGAGGGATGCACATCCTTGTCGAGCAACTCCTCTGCCTTCTCCAGAAGAGCACCCGCAAGAACGACTGCACTTGTCGTGCCATCGCCTACTTCACTGTCGGTGGCCTTGCTTATCTCCACCATCATCTTGGCAGCGGGGTGCTGCACGTCTAACTGCTTCAGCATGGTGGCTCCATCGTTTGTGATGGTGACATCGCCCAGGCTGTCGACAAGCATCTTGTCCATCCCCCTGGGGCCCAGGGAGGAGCGGACCAAGTCGGCCACAACTCTTGCAGCCTCCAGATTATTCCTCAGCGCCTCGCGACCCTTGGTCTGCGTTGCGCCTTCTTTCAGAACCAGTATCGGTTGACCTTGTGAGAGTGACATTTTACTAATTCACCTTAGAACGGTAAGGCAATGCTTAGAACATGACGTTATAAGTTTTATGCTGAATTCGGGAGATATGGTTTGCGACGGAGTCACGTGAATCGCTCATGTCGGGAGTGTCGAAGTTTCTCAGGAACCGGTTGTAGAAAGTGACCTCAGGATCCTTATTCTTTTCACCGTATTGGGGTGGGTGGAGAACAGCTCCATCAATCTTTCTGCTCCAGTTTCCCTTCTGCTTGCGACGTAATTTACGAGCTCCTCATCGCTGAGCTGGGAAAGATTCAGGCCAGAGGTGTTGTTAGGGTCTATGATGAGTAAGGCGTTGAACCCGGGCGACCTGAATGAGGATGAGCCGGTTCGGCGGACCCCCTTTGAGTAGGCATCAAGCTTTGCAAGGGCCACTGCCAGCTTTTCCGCCCCTCCGGGCACGACTTCGGCACCATGCCTGTCTGCGTAAAGTTCCCTCTGCCTGCCCAACCCCAGAATAAGCAGGTTGAGGATGAAATAAGCTACCATTGCCAGGGCCCCGATAGCGGCGGCATTCCCTCCATTCCTGTTGTTGCCATACCCGCCGCCCCAAAGGAGGGAAAGGCCAATCCAGTAGAAGAGTGTCGGAAGCACGGAAACGAACATCATTATCTGTACGTCCCTGTGCTTCAGGTGACCCAGTTCATGTCCCAGCACAGCCTCTATTTCATCATCCTTCAGGTTGTCAAGCAGACCTTGGGTTATGCATACTCTGTTCCCACCCAGAGGTGACCCATACGCAAATGCGTTGGGGGCCTGCATTGGTGAGTACATCACCCTAGGCTTTGGCACACCAGCCGAGGCGGCCACCCTCTCAACGAGCTGGTGCAGCTTCGGAGACTGATTCTCGGGTACTTCCTTGCACCTGTACAAACCCTGTATCATGTATGGTGAGACGAGCCACTGCACCACGTTGAAAAGCACCACGAGTATCAGAATCGAAACAATGCTCAGACCGCCAACCACGTAGAGCAGAAGAGATATGAACAGCGTGGACGCACCGATCACCAATGCCAGCGTAGCAAGCATTGTAAGCCTCAAACCGAGCAGGCTGTAGGGCATGCTTGCGTCTTTCCTTAAAGCGCGAATTTAACACTTTCGCAGCTTTTCCTTCAAGAGCAAGCGGGCGAGAATACAATGATTAGAGAACTCGGCAGAGGATTACGTCTTCCAGTCAAGCGCAACCGGTTCCTTTCTGATAAAAACCTGAGCGATCCCCCAGACCATAGCCGCGAACCAGACAGGAGAATAGATCACATAGTATGGTATGAACCAGACTGGTGAGAACCGGAAACCGAGCTTTCTGCTGTAGTAATAGTAAACGCATCCATACGCCACCAGACCTATCGAAAAGGCAAGGGAGAAGCCGATGAAATTGGTGGCTTCCTGGAATGTTATGAAGGGGAATAAAAGAATCGGAAGACCCCTTGTGGGAAGCGACAGGAGAAGCAGTGCGACCAGGTCGTAAACAAGGAAGCCCCTGAAAGCTAGAGATGCAAGAAGGCCGAGGATCGCAGGAAATATCATCATCAACGCCGGCAGTGTGACAGAAGGTTTGTGTCTTACAAGGGAAATGAGTGTGCTCCAGTTGTCTCTCGCCCAGAGGGCCGTGCCGTAAGCCCACCTTTTTCTCTGGGTGAACCAGGACTTCAGGTCAGGGGGCGAAAAAGTAACAACCTCCAGGTCCGTGCAGTACTTGAACGAAACTCCCGCCATAAAGCTCCTGAGGCCGAAATCGAGGTCTTCAGAAATTACGTTGGTGAACCCTCCCACCCTTTCGAACGCCTCACGTGTTATTGCGAAGGCCGCACCGTTGATCCCGAACGTCCTTTTGGTTTTTCTGGAAACGAGCCAGTCCGCAGCACCTATCCCCACATATTCAAAGTAGACGAGGTTTGAAATCACCCCGCTTCTATGGACAGTCTTTTTCATCTCCACCATTTCATGTTCTTCAAGCTCCTTGGCAACCCGCCCCAAGATTCCGGTGGAAGTCAGCCTGACATCGGAATCGAGAAAAAGGTATGCCGACCCCTTTGATCTTGAAAGCGCACTTTTCAGCGCCCTCACCTTTCCTCTCCTTTCGTTGCTTATGTCAAATATCACGGCTCCTTCATATTTCGAAGCGAGAACCAGGGAAGACGGGTCGGGTCTGTCTATTGATACTATGATTTCCTTCTTCTCATAGGGGTCGCTCGTCAGAAGGCCCAAAGTTTCGTCGAGGGTAGCCGACCCCCTATATACAGGAATGATGACAGAAACGCTATCGATTCTTGGCAATCTTGTAACACGCTTGCCGTCGTCGGGACCGGTCCGATTCGACAGACTATTAACCATTACTTGTCCCCTGGGCACGGAACTTGCTGAAGGGGGTACCAAAAATACACCTTGAGTCAAAAATTACCAACTTATTGGTATTGATGTTTCAAGGACTACCACTAATGCGGGTGATATTGAACCGTCCCGCATGCTGAAGGCTGATGCCTACACGCAAACACCCATAAAAGTCCGTACTTTTATCCCAGCCACAGAGCTCCCCCGACAGCACAACCAGCGGGGCGCCCGACCAGCTCACCGGATATCAGGCGATTCTTCATAGTCGGTGCCCGAGACAGCTGGCTTTGTTGCTTCCGGTCTTTCTTCGGGTTTCGGAAGTATGAGCCTGCTACTTGGCGGCTCCTGCACGATCTCCCTTGCTACATCGATCAATTTCAGCACAGTATGTCCGCAGAAGGGGCAGCTCTTGGGCTCCCCAGATTCCGCTCTGAATCTCTTCTTGCAGTTGGCGCACTCATAGAGGCGATAAGCCTTCTTCAGCAATCTACTGTAGAGGTATTCTCTATACACATCAAAGTAAGGTTTGTCACGCACCTGCTTCATGTATTCAAGGACAAGGGGGGTGTCCTGGACTATCCATTTTTCAAGGCCGTCAATATCGGCTGCCAGGAAGAAATCAGAGAGTGCGGCCGTTAGCTGGAGATCCCTTATCTTCGAAGTTGTTTCATCCATCCTCATTTGAAGTGCAGCATTACTGCTGGAAAGCTCTTCCGAATTCCTTTTCAGCTCGACGAGCTGCTTCTGGACCGATTCTAGCTCTTTGGATGCCTTGGCAATGGCGGCTGAGGCTTCATTCCTTTCCTTGACAGTCTGCTTGGTCATCTGCTTGATGGTATCCAGTGAGTGTTTTGCCTTTCCCAGTTCACCTGAAACAGACTTCAGTTCGGCTTCCTTGCGCTTTTTGATCTTCTCAAGGTCGATGAGGGAACGCTTCAAAGAGTCTCTCTGTTTCATGGCTCTCTGAAGTTCGAATGTAGCCGTCCTTCTCTTACGCTCGGCGTCTTTGAGCTCAGAATTCAGCTTTGAAGCCTTCAACTGCAATATCTTTATCATGCTGTTAAGCTTATTCAACTGCTTGGTCTGAATTGTTGTCCCTGGCTGCTTCGAGGGTGCGTGTGCTCCCTCAGGAACCCTCTTCTTTGGAACAATTGCTTTTGATGACGACCCCTGGTGTTTTGACAAGGGCGCCTATGAGATGTAAAGTCTTGCTTTATAACAGTATGGTATCCCACGACCCCAACCGGCATGGTTTCATTGCGCGGATGGGGCAAGATATCGGTGACCTCTGCAGCGAAAACTGGTCATATAATGGCGGGTCACCAGGCGCATGAATCCATTATCCACCCAGATATGGTACCATTGAGGTGGGATTCCAGAATGTGGTGTACCGCCACGGTTACTAATTTAGCTGTTCACTGCGCTATCATTATCAGGGTATACTGGTACTTGCATCTATCTTTACGGTAACCACGCCCCGCTCTGGGCTTGAAGAAAGGAGCAGTACCACGCTGCTCTCAACCATGTTTCGCAGTATTTCCTTCGCCAGCTGCAGGTCGATGGAAGAAACACGTCTTACGAGAATGAGGCCGCGCTCGAACACTTCCGAGTACTTCGGCGGCGTGGAAAGTTCTCCCGACCTCAGCCTTTGTGAGATCTCATCGAGTGCTTTATGAAACTCTCTGATTTCCGTCTCATTTGCGGCTGCGTGCTTCACAGGTACCCCAACCTTGCACCTTTCACGACCAACGTCGCGCTCAATGCAACAGGGTCATGCCCGGTAGAAGATATAACCGTTCGAAGTTAGAACTGGTCCAAGTTGGCTGAATATGCCTTACGTTTCATTGTCGGATTTTATAAGTTCCAGTCTTCTAGAACTCGAGCGTGCTGCTCTTCATGCCTAGTTAGCTTGGTATTTCCTCTTTCGGTTCTGCTGAGTTGTGAACTGCTGAAGCCTGACCTTCCAACATGAAACCAGATGATTGATCGGAGCCCCCGGCCTGACCGGGGAAGTCTCCCTGTTGATAGGTGCCATGCGACAGTTCAGAACTCCTGCCCCTCACATAGTACCGCTTCAGGAAGAAGTAAGCACAGATGATAATCGCAAGAGCCGGAGCCCACAGTGCAAGGGCGTAGGAGGGATAGGTTATTTCCGTCGACTCGAAAAGTGCAGCGACGAAAAGAAGAATGACCACGAACACCACGACCGCGAAGGCTCTCTTTGACTCGTTAGCGAGGTTGTGTGTGACACCCGAGTAGATCAGGAAGATGCTTTCAGTGAGGGCGATCGCGTAGGCCGGAAGTTCAAGCCAGCTATGAGGAAACAAAAAGAGCAGTGTAATCAGGACCTGGGCAGGCAGGTGCGCCACCGACGCAGGCTGCACGATAGCCACCGCCTCTACCGTCCTTGACGTGGCGTATGTCGATATTGAGAATAGTATCGCCCCCCACACAGGAATGATCTCCATCAAAGCTATTCTGACGTTGTTCACGAATATCAAAACGGCCCGACCGAACAGGCTTGATGACTGGAGGGAATCCTGCACCGAATTGTAAGAGGCGGAAAGGGACTGCGCCTCGGAGTTCGATATCGGAATTGAAGCGATCACGTAAAAGAGTATGATTTCGAGTATGAATAGTACGAAAGCAAGTTCCACCCACTTCTTTTCCAGTATCGCCCAGCCGCTTCTTCCCTGCAAACCTTGACTCCCCGGACTTCCCTCTTCGCTCATTTATGATTATGCCAAGAAACAGATTTTAGGACTCTGGTTTGGGTCGAACATGTTCAGTCGCAGTGTCTTCCGTCTCATGACTTCGCTGTGACTTTTTCTGTAATGCGATGAATACTATTCGTTCCGTCCTCTCTTTGAGTCCGATTTACATGAATCTATCTGGTCTGGGCATCGCAGAAGGTCACATACCATTTTCTCCAGAAGAAGGTGCGCCTTCGGAGAGCCAGGGCAGCGCAATCGGGGTCTGAACGGGGGTCGACCCTTCATCTTCGAGGGAAGAAAGCAGGCTTCTATACAATTCCCCTCCCTTTCCCTTCGAGCTGTTCGCCAGTTTCATGATTATCAATTTTGGCGTGCTGGAACCGATGTGGTCAAAGACAGGCTGCCGCTTTACTATCAGTTCACCATTTGTATCCAGTCCCTTGGCCTCGATTCCGTCCACCCTGATTGGCAACTTTACATGGGGGAGCGTTTCTCTTGATAGATGGGTTACCAGGAGAAGCAGGCTGCTGGTCGCAGCTACCTTGTTTATGATTCCGGCCAGTATTCTTCCGGCCGCACCCGGCTCGGTCAGGGCTTCGAATTCATCCATAAGAACCAGCTTTCTTCTCCTATCCCCGAATATCAGGATCAGAGAGCCCAGTGCCTGTTCCAGGCTTCCGATCTTTTTTGTGACCCTGCGCCTGTACAGGTATACTGGCATCGGGGTCACCTCGGCATCCTCGGCTGGGACCGGGAGACCAAAAAGTGTCAGAATATGGATGGAAGCCGTTGTTGTCAGCAGAGTGGTCTTTCCCCCGCTGTTTGCACCTGTCAGCATCACCACATTCCTCGGTTTAGCTCCCACAGGTAAATTGGTCCTACCTATGGAGTAGTCGACCGGTTCAACTTCGCTCTTTCCTTCCAGCGTCTCGAGAAGAAATAGATTCTTTCCCTTGAGAAACGAAATGCCATTCCTGCCCAGTCTGGCATATTTGAGCTTGTGTTTTTGTGAGAGCTCGGCTACTGCAAGGGAAAAATCAACGTAAACTAACCTTCGTATGATCTTCTCCAATTCATTTCTGAATTTCATTAGCTTCTGTTCAACAAGAGAGATTCGCCGTTCTCTTTCCCTAGCCATGCGCTCCTGCCATTGATCTACAATACGGTTCACGGTTATCCTGTCGAATTCAAAGGGCACCGACATTCCTTCGAGTGCCGCCCGCCTCAATGCGGATTCCTCTTCCTGGGTCAGGTTCAACGAGTTCGTTACGATATCAATCTGGGACTGGACGATACTGCGCGCCCTTTCAGGGTCCGGTCTTGCTTTTCTGAACTCTTCGTTTATCGAAAGTTCCGCATCTGAAATTATTGCCTCCGCATCCTCAATCTTTGAACCTGAGTACTCTTCGAGGGTCCTGCTTATTTCATCAAGTAGCTTCCTTTCCGAATCTGAAAAGAGTCGTGATAGCTCAGGAGTTGAATCCATAAGATGCAGTGCTGTGTCGATTATTTTCCTTCTGACAAGGTAGTGCTCTATTATCGGGGCGTCTATAGCAGCCTGCCTCTTCCTAGAACGGCCCTCGATTGAGAGGGAAGCCAGCTCTACCCTGAGTTTCCTTATCGCGTCAGCCGACAGTAGCCCGAGATCTTTCTGAACGGACCGGATTGTATTCTGCCTTTCCTGTATGATTCTGCCATCAATGGATGGGGCCAAAAACAGGAAAAGATTCCGGCCGAGCGGAGACGAAGCTCTTCTCGAGAAGAGCTCAAGTATTTCTTTCGCAAGTCGTCTTGCATCCGGACTTTTCAGTATTCGTCTCTCGGAGGACCCAGCTTGAAGTTCAAAGTAGAATTTTACGATCCGGGCGGATTGCCGCCTACCCCAGCCTGTCAGCTCCGAAATTCCATCGCAGTCACAAAGCTGTAGTCTTTCCGACACTTCCCTCAGCACGTCGCGCTCGATGCCATCGAGGGAAGCGCCTATCCTTGAGGCTACCTTTTGTAGCTGCACGACTTGAGCATCCGGCGAATCCGGTTCCAAATCTGTCGAGGTTGGCTCTGCCCGATGTCCGTTTTATTGGTTATGGTGATGATGGAAAGCCCAAGGAGCTGTTATTCATTCTGCTGGTTGGAGATTAACATGCGATCCGTGGATGTTGCCGGCACGGAGAGTCAATCTGGTGGTAAAAAAACCAGAGGGGAATGCGGTGGGCACGCTGCCGCAAGGCTATGCGTATAACCGGGGTTTCTAATAGGGTGATCATGCTCGAGGTGGTATTTCCGTCATCCCAAGACAGACTTCTTGAGTTTGCCTATGCACTGGGGGACTGTGCTGGAATGGTTCCAATCGTAAAGACAAGAAGCGTCATACTCGATGACGCAGAGGAAGATGACGTATCCAGGGTGATGAGCTGCATCACCCAGTACCTATCGAATGAGAGACAAAACAACTTTGAATTAAAGACCGATTCGGGGAGGATCTTCGTTGTAGCGACTTCGGAGGGTTCTAAGGTTTGGGCAATGTCGCCCACGGGAAAAACGGGGCAGTTGCCGGGGGTCCTGATTTGTCCCCATTGTGGGAAAGTGTCAACCTTTGAAGCCGAATACAGGGCGCACCTTGTAAGCCACTATGTACTGTTCTGAAGAGGAAGTTCTGGATGGTTTGAGGGGCGGGCTCCACCAATCGTGATGGAAGAATATCGAAGAAATGGCTATATAGAAAACGGAATCCATGCTTCCAACAGCATGATAAACAAGATTTCGTCTGTAGCAGTTGTCGTCTCTGACGGCAAGAAAAGTGCCGAGTGGTATAGCAAGAACCTGGGATTTGAAATCAAATCCTCGGAAGGTCACTGGGTCACCGTCGGTCCGAAAGGTTCGGATTTTGAGCTCCATCTCTGTGAAAGCAAGAATGCAGAGAGCGGAAATACTGGAATACTATTCATAGCTGACGATCTGGAAAGCACCGCAAAGCAGCTTGAAAAGGCAGGGGTGAGGCTCACGAAGTCCCTCCGGGATGATGGATGGGGCAAGTATGCCATGATCGCCGACCCCGATGGCAACGAATTCTGGCTCATGTAATTAAGTTGAATTATAAGCCCAGCCCGAACTGGCCAGCAAAGACTGTTAGTTTTTTTTACTTATTGTGTGACAGGAAATTATGCAGTGTATGATACATGATACAGGCAACCAGAATGTGTATCATTAGCCCAGATTTTTAAGGTTTAAGACAGAGTTTGTTATAGGCCAATGCAGTCCTAAATTGGAGAAGCCAGCCAGTCTACTTATGCCTTCTATCAATCCAGTACTGTTGATGGTCATAAGAGGTGTTGATTTCAATTGTTGCTGACGCTTGCGGGATTGATCGGGCAACTTTCATCTGGCACACATGTCGGAGTGTATAATTCCGTTTTTATCTGGCTCACTTTCATCGCCACCCTAGTCTTTGCAGCCTATGAAATACTGATAATTCTGGTAAGAGCCGCCGGAAGAAACCGGCAGGGCAAGGGGCCGGCGCCATTACTGGTTGGAGTACCGGCTCTTGTAATATGCGCAGTCAGCCTGGTGGTGGTGCAGGCCGAATTTCATGGTGTTTCCTACATAGTTGGCGGAGTCGAGGCAGGAGAAGCACCGCTTTCTTTGCTCGCATTCTCTTCAATTATTACGGCTTTGATCGGAGTCCTGATTTTTGCGGATGTCAGATTGTGGGAGGGGTGGAGTTACAGGATGACTGGCCAAAACCACTCAGGTGAATCATATCCGGACACGCGGGCTGGTATTCGAGCTGATTTTTCAGGCGCCAGAAGAATTGGCGAAATTGACTGGGCTTCTCAGAAACCCGCGGACGAATCAAAGGAGATGAGGGTTGTACTTGATTCAATAGAAGGGAACCATGTCGTTGCTCGAGTACAAATAGGAAAAAGAGGACCGATAAGGTTCGACAAGGATTTCCTTCAAGCTAGGAACAACATCGAACAGTGGATTATTTTCAGACTCGAAACGCTCGGTCCAGTGACAAAGAGCAGGCTGGAACGAGAATTCGGAAAGGTCTTCTCAGAACAGTTTACCAGCCTTTTCGATTCGGTGCTGTACGATATGCTTTACCGTGAAAAGTTGCTCATGGGCAATGAAGGGCAGACTGTTGTTATCGGTCTCCCCGCCGGAAGAGAAACACCAACCCCATCTCTATGACCGTGCCATCCTTTCACCGCGTCTTTCTCTTCTTGATTATTCTTCTGACTGCCTGAATCAATTTTTCTACGTCTTCTGCTGTGTTGTAGAAGTGCGGGGATATCCTGACGTGATCGAACCTTCCCGACACGACGATTCCCTCCTTTCTCAGGTCTGATACGAATGCCGAGTGCTCCCGTACGCCAAATGTAAGAATTCCAGCCCCTTGATTTTCGTCCGGCGAAGGCGTCAGCATCGCCTTACGCAGACCTATCTTTTCAAGGCCGCCTCGTAATTCATTCATCCTCTTTTTTATCTCACCGAACCTCGGCCCCAGCCCCAACTCGAGTGCAAACTTCATCGCCTCCATGGCGCCGGCCACCACACCAGGCGCCCAGGTTCCCCATTCGAATCTTGCAGCTGTGGCAGAAGGGGTTCCTCTGTCTAGGGCGAACGGCACATCAAAAGGGTCCCGGGACTGCATCAACCTTTCGATCACATTGTCTCTGATTCCATGCCAACCGATGTATGAAGGCATGAAATCCTGAAGCAGGTCCCGCCTGACGTATACACACGCAGCGCCATGTGGCCCGCACAACCATTTGTAGAATCCACAGGCCAACATGTCCACCCCGTCCCTCTCCACGTCAAGGGGTATTACCGAGAGGGCATGAAATGCATCCACCACAACAAGCGCGCCATGCCTGTGGGCTATTTCCGTGATCTCTCGGATGTTCTCGCGTGCCCCCGAAAACCAGGAAACGTAGTCAACCGCCACCACTGCGGTTTTGTCATCGATTGACTTCTCCCAGGCATCCAGAGGCACCTGACCTCTTCTGTGCTTGAGAACTGTAACATTCTGAAGAAGTCCCGCTTCCTTCATTCTCTGCCAGAGAACAACGTTTGTGGGAAAGTTTAGGGAGCTGGTAACAACCTTTCTTCTTGTCTTGAGCTTTAATGCCGATGCCAACGAGGCGAGCCCCACACTGACACTCGGAACCACCCCCACCTCTTCTGCCTTTCCGCCAATCATCTTTGCGAATGCGCGCCTCGTATTGACCACATCCATTAGCCATTCTTCCCAGTTCTCCCCCTTGGAGGCCCAGTCCAAAGTGAGTCTCTGCATTACATTTGATACTCGCCTTGATGGAAGGCCGGCACCCGCACTGTCCAGGTACGTCATCGTAGAAAGGGCAGGAAACTGGTTTCTCAGTCCTTCATCTGTATGAAGTTTCATGACCTCGATGGCGATTCGGATGTATTTAAAAGAAAGCCCCTCGCAGAAGATGATTGTGTGGGACCTCCCATCGCCGATCTGCGTTGAAATTCCTTCTTACGGGCAATGCTTTTGAAATGAAAGGACCAGAGTCCTGATGACTCATTGACGATACCTTTCTGAAAAGGAGCTTCCATCTCGAAGTGCTGCATACATCTGTGCACACTTGAACAGGCACCGCTAAATATACTGGCGGTGTCGAACATTTTATGAACGATGAGAAGCTGACGACATACTTTTCGCTCGGAATTGCCTCAGGGTTTCTCATAATCGTGGGGGCGCTGTTTTCGATGATCTGGTGGAGTTACCCCATGGGTCTGGGCTACCAGTGGATGGGCAGAATGATGTATGGATGGGGATACGGCTTCAGCTACCACATGGCTACCATCGGGGCATACTACGGCTTCGTTGTTGTTGGAATTATATCTGGAGCAGTGGTAATAATAAGTTCGATCTTGCTGTACAGGTCTCCGCGCCAGGCTGCTCTGTGGGGAGCAATCCTTCTCGTTGCATCGGTCACGAGTTTCGTAGCGATGGGTGGATTCTTCGTAGGTGCTCTGCTTGGTTTCGTAACCGGGCTTCTGGCAATATTTTCTGGTCCTAAGATGACGCTACAACAGACCAGAACCGTTTGAACCCATGTTGCTTTCGTCCCTGACGTTTCTTTCGTCTCCCCGTCGTCTAAATATGTACAGAACGATAAACGGTATCGCGGCGAGGGATAGTGTACCAATCATCGTCACATAGTAAACCGTGGCGTGCAGTATGTCCAGACTGGTGTTGGGCAGAAAAAGTATTGAGCTGACAGTTCCAGAGCTGGTTCCGGCGACGAAAAGAGGAAAGGACGCAATGCCAATAATCAGCATCATGTTTCTGATCGTGAAGAGTGCGCTGCTGGCGATCGATCTGAAGGCTGACCCGGCAGAGTCGACCGCAAGAGTCGTCGAAGTTGCCCAGTAAATCGAGCCTCCTACTCCGGATATGGCAAGAAGAAGTGATGTAACGAATCCCGAGGGGGTTCCCAACTGTGTCGACAGAAACAGGGTCGAGACACCCTGCAAGGCAAGACCCGTTGCCATCAGAAGCCCGCCTCTGTGGGTCCTGTCCAGCAGATAGCCGCCAAGGGGAGTCGAAACGATCGAAGTGAGTGGATATGCCACAAGGACCAACGCAGCCGAAACAGGCGAAAAGCCGAGGTCATATTGAAGGTACAGGCTAAGTGCATAGATGAGGCCGAAGAAGGCGAGCGCCTGGAGGGTGGATGCTCCCAGAATCGGGTAGTACCTGCTGTTTTTCAGAAGTTCATGAGGAACCAGGTTGTTTCGCCTTTCCAGAGCGAGGAACAGGGGGATGAGTGCGACGCCTGCAAAGATGAGGGGCAGGCTGTAAAATGATATGCCCGCAGTCAGAGGAACCAGAAACAGTATGAAGCCGAGCACGTTGGAATAGCTTACTTTTGCAGTGGGCAGACCTTCATCCTTGGGAACCCTGAAAAAGCCCAGCACCAGCGCGACAACACCGATCGGTATGTTTATCAGAAACACATACCGCCAGTCAAAAATGACGAGTAACCCACCGAGTATGGGTCCTACGAGCGTTCCGATCGCCCAGGAAGTAGAGTTTATACCGACGGCCCGTCCTCTTTCATTTGGTGGGAATGCGGACAGAAGAATGGGAATCCCCTGGGTCCCCATTATTCCGGCGCCCGTCCCTTGGGCCGCCCTAAGTATGACAACAAGTATTATGCTCGGGGACGCCGCGATTAGTCCTGAAGCAACGGTATAGATGAGGAAACCCAGAAGGTATATCTTGCGTCTTCCGAATCTTGTGGCGATGCTGCCAACGGGTATCATCATCGCAGTGGAGGCTATCAGGTAGGCTACGATGACAAGGGACAGGTACGCTATGCCCGAGCCAAAGTAGCGCTCCATGGCTGGAATCGCCAGATAAACCACCGTGGAATCTATGGCCGCCATGAGAGCGCCAAGCGTGGTGACGGATAGGACTGTGTATCTTGCCGACAAGAATGTTGAGGGTAACTTGGAAGGCTTCTTAATTTTGCGGTTCTTCAGTTGATTATGTGAAAAGCAGTCCGAGCAAAAGGGCGCTGATGAGTCCACTTCGGGCGGGGGCGTGCGGGGAGATTGTGCGTTTGTGGGAGGAGACCGCCATGAATATGCATCGCATGTCGTAATCCCTTATTAAACAACATAAACATGCAGCGTCAGGTGTTCCAAAACACGAGGCAGAGCGATATGCTTAGCGACGCAAAGGCGACGGTTGAAATGCTTCAACAGGCTTTGGAGTTCGACAACCGTGTAAGGTTCATCTCAGTCGTAAATGATATGGGTATTCCCCTTGCCAGCGCTATCCGGAAAGGCATTGCATCACTTGAACCACCCGAGCTGACTATGAAGCAACAGGTCCACAGCGTACTAACCGTGTGCCTAGCCGAAGAATTCGATGAATACTTCGGACAGACAAACTATATACTTGTGCACAGAGAGAAGCTACAGCTCATTTTCTTTGCAGTTTCTGAAAGAGTTTACGTGGCTGCTTCGGTAGAGCCGGACTTTCCCGTAGCAAGGATATCCGACTTCGTGGTGAGTGTAAAGGGAATACTTCAATCCTAGAAGAGCAGCCAACTCCTTCTTGTACAGGTTTTAAGGTACGGCTCATCAACCTGCACTCCGATTCCGGGCCCATCGTTCGGTTTTATCATGCCGTCTGTCATTTTGAATGGGTTTGTTACGATGTCCCTTGCAAAGTACTTGTCATTGGGCGAAGTGTCACCCGGGTAATCGACCAGCGAACTTGACGCGAGACTGACATTAAAGGATCTTCCTATTCCGGTTTCAAGCATTCCTCCCACCCAGGTATGGATACCATTTTCCATGGCTAAACGGGCAACCCTGAGGGACTCTGTAAGTCCCCCCAGCCTTCCTGGCTTGATGTTGACCACGGCTGCCGCTCCAATTTCAAATGCCTGCCTCGCCCTCTCCACAGAAGTTATCGATTCATCGAGGCAGATCGGCGTGGACAGTTCCTTGGCCAGCCTAGAATGATCGAGAATGTCATCCTCCTGAAGTGGCTGCTCAAGGTAGACGAGATTGAAATTGTCGAGCTTCTTCAGAATCTGAAGGTCGCCCAGCCTGTAGCAAGAGTTCGCGTCCGCGCTGAGAGGGATAGAGGGAAAACGATCCCGTATCGTTCTTATTATCTCGTATTCTCGTCCCTTCTCAATCTTGACCTTTATCCTCCTATACCCCCTGGCCAATGCATCCTGGACGAGAGATGCCATACGTTCGGGGGAGGACATACCGATTGAAATCCCCACTTCGGCAAACCCCTTGCTTCCTCCCAGTGCCTTGTAAAGGGGAATCCCGCTTAACTTGGATTGAAGGTCCCAAAGAAGCATTTCAACCGCACTCTTTGCCATATTGTGCCCCCTGATACGCCGGGCCTTTTCGGTAAATTCCGCGGGCGATGGTTCATCCTTCATCATCTTGACAAGATATCTTCTGATTATGTGAAGCGCGGTTGAGTTGTCCTCATAGCTGTACAAGGGGTCTTTCGAAGTAACACACTCCGAATATGCGACTACGTCACCTTTTGTGTACCTCAGGATCAAAGCGTTGCGTTCCGTCTCCGTTCCAAAGCTCGTTGTGAATGGAGTAAGGAATGGGAGCCTGACCAGATCAATCTGTAGGTGTGACTTCAAGCGCTGTCCGATGATTGCATCGCCATACTTTAAGTTTAAAATCCATAAACGGCCAGCCGTGCGGCCGTTTTGCAAATGCGAGAAATACCATCGGTTTATCGATGCCGAGACAATCGTATATTTCGAAATTTCTCGTGGGAAACGGTTTCAGAATAATTAGGATAAAGAACTTCACCACGAAGCAGATGAAAGCCTCTATTCGTCCAGCTAGGCAGCCGGGGGCCTGCGGGTTACAGCTTCAACTCGAGTCGTTGTGCAAGTTTCAAAATAAGCCGCTTTAGATTCGAAGGCGAACAGCTCCATCTTACCAGCCATGCAAGAATGAGATAAGAAGAATGAGATTTAATATCCCAGATGACTCCAGTAATATGCGTGAACATTTCCATCAGGCCCCTGAACTCCCCCAAGGAGCTGTTACAGGCGGAGAAGGTGCAGCTGGAAGCCTGGGGGATGACAGAACGCATGGTCACCCCGAAGGATATCATGAAGGCTATACTGTCAAACGGTGGGCTGGTGCTTGGGGCGTTCGACGGAGAAAGGATGGTGGGAATGGCCCTCTCGTTCTTGGGTTCGAAGGCTGGTAAGCTCTACATGTATTCCCATCAAACCGGGGTGGTCAAAGATTACCAGTCCAGGGGGGTAGGCTACATGCTCAAGCTGGAGCAGAAAAAGTATGCTAGAGACTCCGGGTTTGACCTGATAGCCTGGACATTCGACCCGCTGATAACAAGGAATCTACACTTCAATCTGAACAAGCTTGGAGTCATCTTCAGGAACTATTATGTAGATTACTACGGGCCAATGGAGGATACCATCAACTACGGTTGGCCAACAGATAGAGTGCTTGCGGAATGGTTTCTGGGATTTAACAGACCGCCCAGCTGGAGTATGGATGTATCGAAGGCGGAAGAGCCATTCAGACCAGTCAAAAAAACACATAAGGACGGAATCGAGAGATGCGCTGACTGGAGCATTGACCTGGATGTCAGAACTGTTTTGGTGGACATTCCACGTGACATTCTGAAGGTTAAAGAAAGGAGCAGGGAGGAGGCGAACAGATGGAGGGAAGCCACACGCGAAGTTTATACAAAGTATTTCAATGCTGGTTTTTCCGCTGTATTTTTGAGTGAAAAGGAGCCTGCCTGTAGACTGGAAAGGGCTGAGCTTCCTCCAAACATATTTGGCGAATAGCAGGGAAAGCAGCTTCATGAGGCAGTAGAATGCCTGACATAAATTCTGCCGGAATTCTATCCGCCCATGCTGTGCGACTGTCCCGTGCTCTTTGCACGACTGCAGATTCAAAACCTAAATAGCCGGAAGTTATTATGATAAGTCATGATATTGATTAGTATGGCCAAGTTCAAGGGGGAGCCGGCTAAATCCGACGTGAATGTATTGAAAACTGAGGCAAAAAAGAGGAATATCAGGATACTATCGCATTACATTACACTGGGTAGATATGATGAAGTGATCATATTCGAAGCATCGAGCGAAAAGCCTGTACTGGAACTCCTGATGGGACGGACGAATGTGGTTTCTTCGGAAACTCTCGTTGCTGTTAGGAGAGAGGATGTCGAATTTCACAAATTTGGCTCCTATGGGAAGGAGTAGGGCCCACTCAAAGCACGGAAATAGGCGGGGGCGAGGCTGGCTGCGGATTATACATAAGTATGGACATAGTTGCCAACTCTTTAATGAAGATAGAGCAAAACGTATCCAACGGCAGCAGATATAATGCGAACACGCTTATCGAAACCCAAATACTTGAATCATATATATCCCAGTTCTGTTGTTGGAAGCTGAGAGCGATATTTGGCGCCCACTTTGGTTCTCATCTGTGGCGTGCCGGGGAGCGGGAAGACAACAATTGCAAAGATACTATCCAGAATGCTGGGGAATTCGATTCACATTCAATCAGACGCCATCCGATTCATGATGGCCCGGCCGAGATACACCCACAAGGAATCTGCGTTTGTGTACGATGTCTGCACAGACATCGCAAGAAAGGCTCTGGACTCTGGTTACCACGTGGTGCTGGATGCAACATTCCTGAGGAACGATTACAGACGAAGGGCACTGGAGGCGCTTCGCCCTCTCTGCGAGAGCCAGATTACGGTGTGTCTTGTATGCGACCCGGAAGTTGCTTATGGGCGTAATCGATCCAGGGAGGCACAGGTCCCGAGATCAAGATTCGCACACCTGATTTCCAGATATGAGGTCCCGTTGGATTGCTTGAAAATAGATACTACAGCCATGCGACCGGAGGAAGCTGCCCTGCTGGTCAAACGCGAAATGGAGAAGCAAACTGTTAATATAACTGTTCAAAGAAATTTCAAACCGTATGAGAATAAAGACTTCGGCGGCGCTGAAGGCAGTTGACAGATGGAGGTTCAGCCTTTACGGAAGGTACGAGAACACCAGGCACTCTATCAAGATGCTATCTTTAGCGCTTCATGGCTCGGCTAGAGGAGCTATTCTGTTCTTTCTGGCGGCATCGCTGGTGTCTCTGAACTTTGCGATTCCTGCATTCGCCTTCGTTGTCCTGTTCGGGGTGATGAAGCTCAGGCTGCACTCCTACAGATTCGCGAACTTCTTTCTGATGCGCCTTTCGCGTTGAGATTTGCTTGCATCAAAGCCTGACGCAAAATGGCGAATAGCGTAACCATTGTATTATTCAGGTGCGAGTTTCTTCCACGCATTCAGCACGGCCCTGCATTCCTGCCGTCCCAGCTGAAGCACAGGGGCACGAGGCGCTCCACATTCCACACCTCTTTCCTGCAGGATTGTGAACAGTGCGCCGAGGCCATACTCTTCCGTCAGCCTTTTCACCTCGTTTACTCTTCTCTGTGACTTAATCGCCCGTTTGAAATCACCGGACTTGTAAGAGTCGTACAGTTCGATCATGTACTCCGGGATTATGTTCGCGACGGCCGAAATCATTCCCCTGACCCCCATGACAAGAGAAGGCAGCGCATAGTTTTCCGTCCCGTTGAGTACGACAAAATCATCTGGCAGTTTCTCCACGCATTCCACAAGTCTGAGAAAGTCACGGCTCGAATCCTTTAGGCCGTATATCGTTCCTGATCCACTCAATTTTTGAAGCGCAGGCAGGCTGATGTTGACGCCGCTCGCCTTGGGGTTGTTGTACGCGAACACCGGTATTGTGACGGCCTTTGAAACCTGTTCAAAGTGTCTGACGATTGTGGCATCGTCCGACCTGAAGAAGAAGGGGGCGATGCAGGAGATCGCGTCAGCACCCGCCTTTTCTGCGTGTCTTGACAGCTCCACCGTGGTGGCAGTGTCCATCGCACCGGTGTGTACTATGACAGGAACCTTTCCAGCCGTCTCGGCAATCACCGCTTCCGCGACCTCCATCCTTTCCCTAGGATTCATCAGAAGGCCCATACCTGTTGTTCCGAGTGGGAAGACGCCATGGATACCTTTCTCGAGCTGAAAGGAAACGATACTTTTCAACGCTTTCAGGCTGGGCCTGTTCCCCGAATCGAAAGGGGTGATCAGAGCGGTGATAACACCCGATATGGGTAAATGTTTCTTCACTTTCCTGTACCCTCTCCTGAATATTTCTCCAGAAACGATTTGATATCCTCTTCTGTCGGTATGTTCTCCTGGTCGCCCCTGACCGTGACCACGAGGGAGCCTGCCACGTTGCCTGCACGGAGGCAGTCCTGAAGCTTCCACCCCTTGAGGATACCTGAAACAAATATGCCGGCAAACGCATCACCAGCACCGGTGGGATCAACCACGCCGACCTTGAAACCGGGTTCCTCTATCGGTCCTGCCTTTGTATAAGCTGCTGCTCCTCTGGCTCCACCCTTCAGCACGACTATCTGCGGACCCTTGGATATGAGTGCGTAAGCGGCTGATGATCCCTGAGACCCAACGAGTGTCCTTGTGTCATCATTGTCTGTGAACAGAATATCTGCGTAAGAAACGAGAGGAAGTAGCGCGCTTCTCGCGTCGGTGCTTCCCCAGAGCTTCGGCCTTATGTTCGTATCCAGCGACACCTTCATTCCAAGCTGTTTTGCCAGCTTGGCTGCTGCCATGCAGGTTTCTCTGCAGGACTCGCTCAGCGCGGGGGTGATGCCCGTTATATGCAGATGCTTCGCTCCCCTCAGATATGCTGGGTCGACATCCAGGGGGGACAAATGGCTGGCTGCAGAACCTTTTCTGTAATAGACAGAAGTGCTCTTCCCCGGAACAGGGTAGCCCCGCTGAATGAAATATATCCCTGTGTAACCATCCTTTTCTACGGCTATGTGGGAAACGTCCACCCCACGTGCCCTGAGCGTCTCGATGATGTCCCTTCCAAATTCGTCGTCACCTACCTTCGTGATTAGGCCTGTGGAAAAACCCATTCGTGTTGCTGCTACTGCGAAGTTCGCCTCTGCCCCCGCGACATGCTTTTCGAAGTAGGTCACGTATCTCAATGGGCCGGGCGTCACCGCATTCAGCTGAATAAGAGGTTCTCCAAGCGTGATTATATCAGGCATTTTACACAGTTCCTGATGATGGAACTGTTCTTGTAATAAGTCTTAAGGATGGAAAATTATATGAACGATCGGTTATCATCGTTTTTGTTCGCGAAAGCGAACTGCTCCATTTTGAACGGTCATTCGGAAGCTGTATGTTTGAGCGATTAGGGTCGATCGAATAGGGCAACGCTAAAAATCCGGCCTCTTGTTCACTGAAGCCATGCAAAGCTCATCAGACAGGGTAGGCTTCATCGGGCTTGGGATAATGGGCCTCCCGATGGCACTGAATCTCATAAAGAATGGGCATTCCTTGGTGATATATAATCGCACCAGGTCGAAAGCAGCCTCTCTTCAGGCACTGGGTGCGAAGGTTGTTGAATCTCCCAGGGAGGTCGCGAAAGAATGTGGGATCACCATATCAGTGCTTACCGATGCAGTAGATGTCGAACAGGTGCTGACGGAAAAGGACGGCTACCTATCGGGCTGCAAGGAAGGTGAAATATTTGTTGATATGGGCACCAACTCTCCCAGAGGAGCAAAAAGGCTGGAGTCTATCCTTGCAGCCAAGGGTGTTGGATTTCTTGATGCACCTGTTACGGGAGGACAAAGGGGAGCCCAGGATGGAACGCTTACGATAATGGTCGGGGGGAAGGAGACTGATTTTGAAAGGGCCAGAGCTTTGTTCGAGCACATGGGAAAGAAGGTAGTTTATGCGGGTCCAACCGGTTCAGGACAACTTCTGAAGCTTTGCAATCAGGTCGTAGTAGCGCTTGACATGCTTGCCTGCACGGAAGCATTCATGATTGCCAGAAAGGCGGGGGTCTCTGACACGAAGTTGTTCGAAGTGCTCTCGAACGGGGCCGCCAATTCTTTCACTGTCCAAAACCTGCTTCCAAAGATCATGAAGAATGACCTGGAACCAGGTTTCAAGGTTGCTCACCTGAAGAAGGATCTATCATACGCCGCAGACCTGGCAAAGGAAGTCGGAGTTCCCGTGCTTGGAACTTCCACGGTGCTTCAACTGTACACGGCCCTTACAGAAATGGGGTATGGGGAAAAGGGAACCCAAGCACTGAAGAAGGTGTATGATGCGCTATCAACAAGAGATAAAACCACAGGATAACTTCTCGTAGGCGATACAGAAATGACTTCGTGTGGATTAGCCTGATCTATGACTCCTCATACTATGGATTTGCAACTACGGGTCCAGGTTTCGTATCTCTGTGCGTGTATTTGGCATATAATTCTGACCACATTGAAGCAGAAAACGCGGTTATCAGTGAAAACATTACAGGATATATCGAAAGTGCAAGAATAGGAGGAAGCCCTGCGACACCTCCAAGTACATCTGACATTGCAATCAGTGATGAAGCAGGATAGATGACATACATCGAAAATGAGGACACAAGGCCTATCAAAAGACCGGCCATGAACGACTTCCAGGGCCTCAGAAACAGGAGGGGGAGCGAGACGACTACGCCTAGCCAAGCGTAGGAGGTCAGTATCACCGCGGTGTATGCGATAACAACAGATGCCGGAATAGCGAAAAGTTGGATTCTCATCCCATGTCCCACCTTGCAACAATCGTCTGGTTATTCATGTTGTAGTATTCATGAGAAATCCATGCTTCCAACTGCGTGGAATAGAAGCTGCTCACCACGTTCCCACTTGGTCCACCTGGGAATACGCCGTAGAAGAGTCCAAGGGCAGGAGAGGCGATGAATCTGAGTGAAGAGCCTACCGTGACATAGGGTTCGGGAACCACTAGATCCTCCGGCACCCCTCCAACGCTCACGGTGTACGTGTCACCCCAGACAGGGAATGGGCCCAGTGATAGCGAAGCGATCCCACTTTCGCTTCTGATCTCAAGCAGGTGAACCCTCCCCCACGTCCAATCACTGACGTTGCCTCCAAGCTTCTGGGAAAGAAGGTTTACCGCAGAAGCAAACGCCTGTTCCACGGTCCGGTTGAGACTGCCCCCAAAGACGGGTGAGTCAGGTTGTATGGAATGCACGTATACCGTCGTGGAAGGGAATGGAAGTGGCAAACCAGACAGGCCTGCCTCCTGATAGAGGCGGGCGTACGTCATGTTGTCAAATTCGGAGAGCAGATACCAGTAGATGGTCATGCCCACAGAATCATTCTGTGCTTCATGGTTCCAGCTGCTCAGATACATAAGGGCTGTCGACTCTGTACCGCTGGTCTGAGACCCCTTGAGGGCGTTGAGGAAAAGTGGAGTCAGCAGGAATGCCCAGTAATCGGTGAGGTTGGACTGTAAATCCATCATGTTCTGCATTTTCATGGGCTGGTGGGAGTTCAGGTAACTCAGGATGGATAGGGCCCTGCCTCCCGAGTCCCAGTACCCGCCCACGAAAGGATAGGGATAGTTCTCGCCCACGGTTGGCTGGTTGGGCGCGAACATGTACCCCCTTTGGGGGTCTTCAGCCTGAGGAAGATAGTGGAAGGGCACCTGTCCCGTCGGCTCCCAGCTTGACATGGTGCCATTGAGAAGCGACCTGGAGCCGACAACCAGCACGGACCTCCCATCAGGAAGCCTTTCTGATATGGTGGGATATATTCCGGCCGTTATGTATCCTTCGTGATTCCTGGACACGAGTGCGAAGTTCTGGGGAGGGGATCCCCAGTACTTGAGCGCATTCAGCATCTGCTGGTAGCTAGTGGAGTTGTCAAGCATGAGCTCGGCGAGAAGGTCGTACGAGTTTCCATAGGAGGCTGCCCAGTTCAGTGAAATTCCATACTGCGAGTTCCGGGCGATCAGAGGACCGTTATTTGTGTAATACACGCGGAAGGGAGTACCTCCAAGGGAATACGTCACGTAGGTCATGTTGTGCCAAGAACCCGAGTAAAGATACTGATTTCCGTTGAGAACCTCAAGATAATCGTTTGCCGAGTTTCCTTCGGGAGTCGTGAGCCCCCATGCCGTGTCGGCCGTGTGTCCAATGAGAATACCCGGTTCTCCAGCTAAGGACCAGCCCGTCACGTTATAATTCGTGTCAACGAGCTGCATTGGGATCCAGAGGGATGGGGCATAGAGAGGAAGGTGAGGGTCGTTCGCGAGCATGGGCGAACCCGAGAAGCTGTCATTTCCCCCTACAACCCAGCTGTTACTTCCGATGAAGGAACCTTCAAATGACGAAAGGTATGGGTCAGAGATATTGCCAAGGGCATCCCGTATGAGGGGCTTCAGCTGACCGAGAAGGGAAGTGTTCACTCCTGTTGCCCACTGCTGCACCCAGTCAAGGGACCAGAGGTAATGCGGGTTTATCTTCTGGCTCGCAAGGTTGTACCCGTTCACCGTTCCGTCACCGGGGACAACCGTGGCATTCTGGGTATAGTAAGGATAGTAGGGCCAGAGAAGCGACGTTTCGTTGGACCCGAACGCCTGGTAGAAGAGTGAGTATTCGAGCGGGTCGCTTGCCCCTGTGGTGAGAGTCCAGCTCATGTATTCCTGCCACACCAGGCTGTAGTAGGGGGACCAGTCAAAAGGATGTATATTGGCGAGCTTGAACAAGAGAGGGGAAACGTAGTAGCTGCTGTGAATGTATGCGTTTACTCCCGCGCTGTATGATTCAAGCAGCGTGTAGAAACTGGGAAAGTTTCTACTGATGTTCTTCTCCTGATTGTAGGCGTTCCATGGGAGCCCGATCTCCATGACAGTTCTGTCGGAGGAGATCCCTGCAGAACCAATGAACTTCGTGAGATTGCCCGAGGCCAGTATTGCCTGGAGTTCCATCTGATCCAGCCTCATATAGGCTGAATAGAATCCCTGGGCATAGAACAGGTCGTGGTCGGTAACCGCGTATATGTGGGCTGTTCCAGATGAGTCTATTTCAATTGTAACGTTGTGCTCAAGTCCCGGCAGAGAAAAGTTTCGGTTCCCTACTTCAGAACCACGTATCGAAACCCAGGCTCCGTTGACCGGACCAAGGACACTTACGCTTTGGGAAAAATAGGATATGAGTAGCGTGATTACAATGAAAACGCCTATCAGGAATGAACGTCTCATAAGCCGTGTAGAGTTCAATTGGCTTAAAAATATATGTATCAATGAATTATCTTCTTACGATAACAGCTAACGCCCTGTTCAAACGGGGATGAAGGGACCAGCGAAGCAAGATGGACAGATGCGTTTCGGTAGCGATCTAGATCTTCACCTATCTGGACACGAGAGTAGTACCGATAGTACAGTGAAGACAAGGACCTCAATGCACGCATCAAAAGCCAAGATATATTGACCCCTCCGACATGGTGTGATGCATGGAGCCTGTATCTGGGATAAAGGTTCTGGATGCTTCGCGTCTTCTGCCTGGCGGCTTCTGCTCCATGATTCTGGCAGACCTGGGAGCGGATGTGATCAAAGTTGAGGAGCCAGGAGTCGGGGATTACATGAGGATGGCACCCCCGCTTGTCGACGGTGTCAGCCCGTTTCATACGATAGTCAACAGAAACAAAAGAAGCGTGGCCCTTGACCTGAAGAAAGAACGAGGGAGAGAAGCGATGCGGAGGCTTGTGAAGTGGGCCGATGTATTCATCGAGGGATTCAGGCCGGGCGTCATGGAGAGACTCGGATTCTCTTTTTCCGAAGTAAAGCGATACAACCCCGGCATCGTATACTGTTCCATAACAGCCTTCGGGGCGGGCGACCCGATGAGCCGTATCCCCGGACACGATATCAATTTTCAGGCAATGAGCGGCGTGTTCAGCTACTCTGAGAAACCGTCATTCCCTGGAGTTCAATATGCAGATTTTGTAGCAGGACTGTACGCTGCAATAGGCATACTTGCAGCACTCACGAGAATGCCCAGAAAGGCGGTCCATATTGATGTGCCCATCGTCCAGTCACTAACTTCACTTCTTATTCTGCACACAGCATCGTATCTTGAGAACAGTCCCTCGGAGCTCAGCGGCCTGCTCTACGGTCAGGAAGCATACTACAATATTTACAGAACCAAAGATAACAGGTACATCGCGGTAGCAGCCATCGAGAAGGAGTTCCGCAATAATTTACTGAAGATCTTGGGGGCGCCAGAACTCGAAAGGTTGATGTTTGGAAGCGTGAAGGACAGGAAACGGGCTAGGTTCGCACTCGCAAAAATATTCAGGCAGAAAACAAGAGACGAATGGAGCAGCATTCTTCTGAAAAGTGAAACGTGCGCTACCCCTGTCCTGGACATAAGTGAAGCACTGAACTCTGCCTTTGGTGGCTCGGTTTTTGAGAAGGGTGCCGGGATACTATTCTCTCCGCTTAAATTCAACGGCGAGCGTGCGAAGGCCCTCAGAAAACGCGCTCCGGAACTCGGGAGGGATACGAAAGATGTACTTCACTCCCTCGGATTGGACGATTCGAAAAGCGGGATCAGGTCGAGCAGAACGAGCATAAAGAGAAGAATCATATGAATTCCCTTGTAAACCGGCATTTGCACAGCTTATAGACCGTTCTTTGCGAATTCGTTTATTAAACCGACACCATGTCACGTTGTGTAAAGTGCTGACCTTGGAAGGGTGGAGTGCCGGCTTGGCAAGGTACTACTTTGTCCCGTCTATCGTGGGTGCCGTTCTGCTTTTGTTCCTTCTGTTCGTCACGACACCCATGGGTACTCTCGAGTCGGGTGTGCCGGCAAACTTCGGGGTGGCTCTCGTCACATGGGTTGCCTTCGCATTATCTATTTTTGTGCTTGGATATGTCCTGTTCGACTTCGCGGTCGAGAAAAGACAGGATGAAATGGCAAAATTGGGATTCACCAAGGCTAGAGCTGGTGCGGTCGTATTGGTGGCTGGATTGGCTGTTATTCTCTACCTGCAGCTTGGGACTCCCTATTTTGTGGCAATAGAGAGCGGTATTCTGGCAGGAGAGGTGCCCCTGGCCCTTACGGGTGTTACATCCGCGGTTTGGCTTATTGTCCTGGGCAGCATCCTTCTGCGTCACCAATTGCGAAACATCACCTTCGCCAATGGATTGAATCCAAAAGAGCCGGCAGTTACGGAACTGCCTGCATCAGACCCAGTGATTGCTCCGCCCGCCCCCACGCAGCAATCCGTCCAGCCACAGCCATCGGTACCCGGTCCACCGATAAGGCTGATTATGGATTCTTCTTCCATTACGCTTGAAGACATAAGGCGTGTGGGAACCATCATGGCACAGAAGGACGTGGAAGCACTGACCGCCCACGGTAGCCCCGCGATAGGCGAGGCTGACCGCGACTTTCTCCAGATAAAAAAGAATGTCAGTGAGTGGATAATACTTTCACTCTCGATCGGAGGGAAGATGCCAAAACAAAAACTGGAATCTTCTTTTGAAGACCAGTTTCCAAAGAAGCTTCTTCCTCTATTCAATTCTGTACTTTATGACCTGATATATCAGAACAGGGTGCAATCTACCAGAGACGGAACCAAGATGATGATCTCTCTTCCGTGATAGATGTGTCGGTTTATAATTCAAACATTTTTGTATGAAACCAGAACGCGCCTGATCTGAGCACAAATATCATTCTTTTTCCAAGTAGATGGATTTGTAGTCTTCTTTCTTCGGAACTATGCAGAGGAATTCCGCATCCGAACTTCCGGTGTTTTCATACCAGTGAACAGAACCTGCCGGGATGAAGAGAGAGTCACCTTCCGCAACTTCGAAGGTCTGCTCATCGATCCCAACCTTGTACCTGCCTTTTATTACGTACTGTTCATGCTCTATATCGGGATGGTAATGCCTTGGGATTCTTCCGCCGGATTTTATTGTAAACTTCCTCATCTCGAAGTTTGGTGCGCCATCATTCCGGTCGACAAGCCATTCAATCTGAGTGCCACTTGCCCTGTCCACCTTTTTTGGCTCCACACTTCCTTTGGGCTTATAGTTCATCCTATGCAAACAGTAAACAGGCGACCTTTAAGGGTTGTTTCGGAAAAGGTTGAGCAGGCGAATCATCATAAATAAACAAAGACGAGAGCAATTATTAGAAGAAGTATCATGGCTGCGAGTACAAAGATCAGGTTCCTCACCATCTTGTCATTCCTCGTGGACAGCCAGAAGTTTACTCTCCCCAGAAGATCGCTTGGCGCTTCTTTGACGGTCTTTTGTTGAGAAGGAGGTAAATTCTGAGAGGGTGGTCTGCTACCCTCCACCACAGGTGCGTTGCAGTGAGGACAGAAAAATGCGGTCGGAGGAACGGGGTACCCGCAAGCAGGACAGGATGTGGTCTGGACCTGTTTTTCCGCCTGTGTCTGCTTCTTCTTCCTTGGAGCTCTCTTTTTCTGGACTGAAGCTGGCCTTGCTGATCCTGAGGTGCTGGGGACTTGGCTGTCGGTGGCCTTGGCCGGTGTTCCTGACGTAGCTGCGGCGAGGACTATCCTCTCTCCACAGTACTGGCAGTACACGTCGCTGTCGGCCACCGTCAGGCCGCAGCGCGGACATGCTGTCATTGGGCAAACTCGGAGTACCACTGTCTTAAGACGATTCCGGCACCAAATCCCGCAGTGCTGGTGCAGGCTCAGGCCCGATAGATTAAATAAATAATGGTAAAAAGGACGACATGAAGCATGAGGAATACACCTGAATCCGTGTCGTGGAGACCTTACAGGCTGTCCGTTGTAGCTACACTTGTGCTGCTTTCACTGCAGGCATGGACTGGAGACTTCGTTAATGTTTTCGTTACGACATCACCCAAAAGCGGTGTAATTCAGTCGCTGACAGGCTTTTTCCAGACCGTTGGGATGCAGGGACCATTCCTGGTGTGGCACGCCATCGAAGGAATGCTGATCGTCCTGTCCGGGGTGGGTGTTCTTGTGGTATCGCTGAGACACGATAGAAGAAACGTCAAGTTAGCCTCCTTGCTCGGTTTGTTCTTCGTACTTTCCGCAGGAATTGGGGGGTATCTCTTTGTCCTGTCGGGCTTCAGCTCGGGTGGCAGCTCGATGCAGATGGGAGGGAGCTTTATCGCGGCATATGCGTTTTACTTTATCGGCCTGTATTTTTCAAAGTGATGCCGTTAGCCAAGTTGATCTCTTGCAGTCCTTTGACTGGATGCAGGTGCTAAACGCAATAACCGCATACGAAGCAACAGATTAATTAACACTCGACTTGCTCGCTACAGGCTGTTATACATGGAGTTGGAACAAACTGACTAGATTTTTGCTGAGCCTTACAGGATGTCATCCTAGGATGGAAGAGACGGTGCAGGCCACGCAGGACTGGGAGAGGGGAAGGATAGGAGCACACCTCCTCAGAGAAATGTTTGATAGAGACGTTGGGCAACTTGTGAAACTTCAGAAGGAGCTTTCATTTGATTTTCTGTCCGATGGACAGCTGACCATGGCCTGGCAGGATATCTTCACGCCGTTCACAAGCTTCTTCAAGGGGGTAAAGAAGGGTCCACTCATCAGATGGTTCAATACAAACACATTCTTTTACGCACCCGTTGTGCAGAGTGAAATTGTGGCACCAGGCGATGCGGTCTGGAGGAGTATCGAAACAAGCCTGATTTCTGATTCCAACCCCTTGAAGGTGGTCATCCCGGACCCGCTTACCTTTGCAGAACTCTCGGAAGATGAATACTATGGGAGCAAGGAAAGGCTGATGTTTGCATATGCCGGCGCGATACGGGAAGAGCTGAACCACCTTGGAAAACATGGTGTTTCCTATGTACAATATTCGGCCCCGAGCCTGGTCGCGAGATTCCGAGAGGGCCGCCTATCCCGGGAAGATTTTGCGCAGGTTTCGCTTGCGGTGAGGGAGTCGCTGAAAAAAACGGGTTTGGAATCAGGTTACCTGCCCTTTTTCGGGGATGCAGCTCCATACTTTCCTGAACTGTTCGAGATTCCTGTAGATGACGTTGGTGTAGATCTCACCGAGACAGACGCGAGAAAGCTGCCCAAATCAAAGAAGGGGCTGATCGCAGGCGTAGCCAACGGACGAAGTGGTTATGTTGAACCCGTAGATGTCCTGTCGAGAAGGCTGCGCGAGATCCCCTCGTTGGAGAAATACCACAGGGTGCTGATAACTCCTTCATGCGATCTTCGGTACGTTCCGAGGACGGTGGCGGACGAGAAAATGAGACGACTCGCTGAGACCAGGAGCGTTCTCGAAGAGGAAGATGGATCAAAATGAGACAGTCAAAGCCGTTTCCGACACAGGAGATCGGTAGCCTTCCTAAATTCGGTTGGAGGACCAAGCCGTTCATGAAGATTCGGCTGGATGATAACGATGTGAAGTCTGCGATTTCCTGGGGGAGAAGGCTTGGAGTTGATGAAAAACCACTGAATGAATTGAAGGGATTGCTTTCAAAGCGTGAAGGATATTCAAATGAAGAAAAAAAGAGAATAGTTGAATTTTCGCTTCTTTACGCAATAAGAATGCAGGAAACCGCCGGAAGCGGAATCTCAGTTGAAAGGGGTCTTGACCTCATTTGGAGTGGGGAGCAGGCAAGAACCGAAATGTATCAGACTCCTGTTTCCAGTATAGACGGCTTTGAGTTCATTGGTAGGGTGAGGAGCTTCGATAACAAGTACTGGCGCATAGCCTCCATCGTTCGGCCACCCCGTTTTTCCGGTAACTATCATATGGAAGAGTTTCTTCTTTCAAAGAAGCATGCTAAAAGGAAGTTGAAGGTTCCCGTCACTGATGCAATCACAATAATGGCATGGTCTGATAACAGTCACTACGTCAAGGTCTGGGAAGGCCGGAGGTCCTCTTCTCATGGCGCGGGGCTGTCGCCCTCGAGCATCAGTTTTGGCGCAAGAAGGGACTTTGTTCTGGACCTAGCGAAGGTCATCCGGAGGGTCATTAGGGAACTCGTTGTGGCCGGGGCTCAGGAAATTCAGATGGACATCCCTGCAGCTACCCAGTATCAGACGGTGGAAGACTCTAAGCTTGTCACTGAAGCATTCAACGAGACAACGAAGGGGATCGATGCAAAATTCAGCGTGCATAGTTGTTACCCGCCACGCTACGGCTACGGACTTCTTTTCCCTTACATACTGGATATGAAAAATTGCATCAGGTTCTCCTTCGAATACGCAAACAGGGATAGCTTCAACAGGGGCGTGACAGATGATTCCAGACCCGGCTTCCAAGACCTGAAACTTTTCAGAGAATATGGGTTCAACAAGGAGCTTGGAATAGGCGTCATACACGTTCACACGGACAGGCTTCCTGCTCTGGCCGTAGTGAGGGACAGAGTGCTATATGCCGCCAAGGTAACAGATATCTCTCCGAAGAATTTGTATGTAAATCCAGACTGTGGGTTGAGGACCAGGAGTCCCGAGGTGGCCTACTCAATGCTCGGGCTGGTGGCCGATGGCGCCGAAATGGCCAGGAGGGCATTAAAGTGAAATGACCGGACCATCAGAAGGATCACGTCTGGGACAGCAAGGAAGGGGAAAACCAGGAAGTGAGAAGAAAAGGTGAAACGACACCCCCTCACGACGACGATAGGCAGCTATCCTGTATTCCCAAGGCATGAAGATATCGAATACTACGAAAGGATGAAGAGTAGAGGTGTGGATGATGTGCTTGATCCCTTCGTATGGAGTACTGAGGAGGCGGTCAGGGATTTCTTCTCATCGGGGATCGAGGTCGTATCCTCAGGCCAGACCAGGGGGGACCTTTACTCGCTTTTTCTGGACCCTGCATTTGTCAAGGGAGTGGTTTGGGAAGGTTCCGAAGCCTATGTGAAGAAGAGAATCGAGAGGTTGTCGAGTGCGAGAGCTGCGGATGTCAGGGTGGCACGTGATGCATTGCCAAAACAGTTCGAGATCAAGGAACCAATCACGGATGCCTACACCCTTGCAAAGTTCCTAAAGCTGACTACTTCGACTTATCGGAATGTTCGTGAACTTGCGATCGATGTGAACAGGCGAATAGTGATACCCGAAATTGAGGACCTGCAGAAGGAAGGGCTGGTATCTTATATCCAGCTAGATTCGCCTCAGATATCCGCAGAAAGCAGCCCCGCAGATTATTTCGTGGAACTCTATGAAAATATAATGTCGGTCGCGAAGGTGCCAGTCGTACTACATGCTTGCGGTGATACCGTAAGAGTGTTCGGGATGCTGGCCAAAACGGGGGTAGATGTGCTGTCCCTGGATTTCTATCACTACCCTAAACTCATGGATGAAGTTGGCAGAAGAAGCTTCGACCAGTCTCTGGGAATCGGGGCACTCGACGCACAGAGTCCACGTGTGGAATCCGTGGCTGAAGTATCGCGCGTGCTGGAAAGAGCCAGAAGACTTGTTGGAGACAGGGTGAAGTTCGTACATCCTCATTGTGGACAGAGAAGTTTGGACAGATGGGTGGCCCGAGAGAAGAATTCGGTACTGACGATCGCCAGAAACGATGTTTTCTTCGGCGAAGCAAGACAGGCATCCCTATCGCGGACTCCGACGGTAGGCGTGGAATCGGGCTATTTTCTTGTGCAGACAAAATGGGAAACAAAGGAGATAATCGCCACATACTACAGCATGGATCACAGCGTGCTCAGAAGATACAGGTCGGTCAAAGCCGAGGCTATACTTCAGTCGTTCAACGAGGATGCTAGAAGGCTGGGGATAGACAGGGGGCGACTTTCATACCTGGCTCTGGAATTGGGCAGAGCCGAAGCAGCTCTTGGAAGAGAGCAGCACTCGCGCAGCGGGTAGACCAATTTGTACCAGATTGATGAATGGATAATAGCCAAATGGAAAGGGAAGGCAGGAATTAGATGAATCTGTCCGAAAAGCTGTCCGAAGGGACATTCGTGAGAATTGCAGAAGTGTTCCCGCCAAGCTACGATGTTGACCCTGAAAAAGAGCCCATCTTCGGACTAGAACAGAAGATGAATGATTTTGTAAAGAGGGTGAGCCGAATACAGGGCCTGGCTGACGCCTTTCTTATTGCTGACCTGAAAATGGAAGACCGGGTGAAGTTGTCGACGATCCATGCTGCAGCCAGGTTGAGGGAGGAACTTGGCGTGGAGGCTATCCCGGTTATAACGGCCAGGGACTTGAATAAGGTAGCGTGCAGGTCTCATATTCTGACAGCACTCTCGGAGAACATAAGGTCCATCATGGTGGTCTGGGGGGACAGATATGCAGGAAACCACGCATTCAAGAACGTGTACGATTACGGATCACTTGCTGAGCTTATAGTCGATGCAAAGATGCTGGCTAGCAGAGTTTATGATAAGTCTGTCGTGCTTGCCCCTATTAATCTGGACAGTTTTTCCGGATCCAAGGGAAGGAGTCTTGCAAGCCACAGACTGAAGGCTGGAGCAGATTCCCTCCTGGCCCAGCCGCCTACGGCGGACGAAGAAACACTTGGCGCGCACCTGAGATTACTGAAGTCCACTGGATTCATCAAAAATGTCATGTTGAATGTGTTCCCATTTCGTGATTCGCAAGACATAAAATTCTGCCGGGAAAGATTTGGCTGGAAGATTTCGACCAGACTGGAAAGGTTGGCGATGAAAGGGGAGGCGGAACTTCTAAGGGAAGCCCGGAAAGTAGCATCAAGAATAGAGGATTCTGGCGTATCGGGATTGTACGTATCGACAAGAGGAAAACCCGAACTTCTTAGATACATACTTGATTGAGCGAGCGACCAGCTTGGTTATCGAGGATTAAATTGAAGATACAATGGCGGAGTCGTCGAGCTCAAACCGTGTTCAATTAATGTGAATAGAATGTTCACTGGCACGTCGCAGTTTCATTCAGATATATTGCGAGGACGCCGCTGTATGAGTGGGACGGAGTTTGGATCTGAAAGTCCAGCGAGTTCGACCTCGTATTATCTATGGGAGAAGGAAGAACAGGACTCATGTATAGAATTGAAAAGCCTGGAGTTCTGATGTTCGCGGAAGAGATTGTGAGAATATAGTTCGAACATCCGCTTACAGGTATCGGCTGCTGTATCCATACATAGCTGAATCCAGCTCCTTGGGGGAGGAGCCTGTCGTTTGTATCGCTGCCTGCGAGAAACACAGTGGAATTCAGAAGGGACCCGCTTTGAGAAACCGTACGAGTTGCAATATACACTTCGACAGAAGTAACATTTACGTCAGAATATACGTACACCAATGTTCCCGTAACTACAATGGCTACCACTACGACTGCGGCTAAAACCAATGTTCTCTTCCTCCTCATACCAGGTATCTCCGTTGCCTTGTCCGATTCGACTACTGCACCTTGTGTTGTGGGATGCAGAAGCGAAGCTAAAAGCATCATTAGAAATGCCACAGTGAGTACACTGAAATCTATCTCCCAGGCCTGCCACACACCCACGTAACCGAGAAATGGATAATCGTACTGCGTCTTGAGTATGGAGTTACCGAATGAAAGACTCATGCTGAGAAACAGCTCATCGGTCAGCATCAACCCGAGTGCGAAGAGGAAGCTGCCTATGGCGATGAGAAAGATCTTTAAGTAGTACCCCGATTGCAAACGCACCGTCATTACTTCACTTCCTATCTCTGCATAAGGAATTTAATAATATGATTCGGCCGATTACATAGATGTTTCGCTTCCATACGCCGTCTGGTCGTGTGTTGGTTATGTAACAAGTAAAACTGAGCGCTTGCAGAAGAAATCGGGTTAAACGAGTGCTTCAGACAACTGTGATGTGCCCGCTCATCCAGCCTGCGGTGGACATGGCTCCTCCCCACCCTGTTTGGCCGAGGCCGCAGGGGTTGTAACATTGCCAGGAGAAGGTGCCAGTTTGATTAAACTCAAGGTATGTGGTGACAATCGAAGTGGGTGGCACGATTATGTTCACCCCCAGGCTGGTGATGGTGAAGGTGTGCGAATCATCGCCCTGAGGAATCGACCGCAGCTGGTAGGTTGAGGTGTTACCCACGGTAGGGGTGACTGTTTCATTTAGGACACCTGTGACATTGAGGAACTGATCGGGTATGTTGTCTGTGCCATCGTCATAGTTGATTATGGTGAGTTTGATGAGTCTGTGCGCCGGAACTGTGATACTCGCGGATGAGGCAAGGCCATTTGCTGTCATGACATAATACCTGGGCTGCGTGTCATTGCTGCTGCTGCCGTACGGCACATTGTTGGCAATTACCAGCGTCAGCTGGTACGGGGAAGAAGCGCCATTTGCAGCAGCGCCAGAAGTTGATGCAGAACCATTCGATGGAGACTTGCCAATATCTGCATTCAATGCTGTTTGGGTCATAACTCCGGCAAAGGTGGAAATGAGGACGATCATCAGAATGATAGCGATATTTTCGGTATTCATGACCGAATTCTCTGGACCGGAGATATATAGGGGCCGCTGTACACAAGTTGGAAAGCGTGTACAAATGTACATAGTATGTATTCGTTGATAATAGCTTGGTTTTCGTCGGCATACAGACATATGCGCTGAGCAGTATCTCAGATGCTCTTTGTATTGACCGTCACATTCACCTTGACTCCCTGCCTTATGGCACCGGTTACGACGCAGTAGTTCTCAAAAATATCCAGACATCTTGTTATGCGTGATTGGTCTGCCGTGGAGGGAAGCTCCGGGGTAATCTTTACGTCTATCCTTGTCACCCTCCAGTATCCGTCCTTGTTACGTTCGACGAACGGTTCTGCTTCTGCCTTAAGACCCATGACATCGACCTTGGATTTCCTTAGACAGAAAAGCAAGCTTGCGCTGAGACAGTTGACAACGGCAGCCACAAGGATTCTGGATGCGTTCGGACCTGCAAGTTTACCGAGCGGGGGTGGCTCATCCATTGTGATGGACCCGCTTTCGGTACCTGGAAAGGAAATCTTGAAGCGGTAATTTTCCATAAGCTCAGCCTCGACCCTAGGCCTTTCCTCCCCTTCGTTGGAACTCATATTTGCCAATGTCCTCCGGGTCATGAATTAGTTACAAGCATATAACCTTGTTTCCACTGTCATCTAGTGCAGGCAATGGTAAGTGTCAATCAGGATTGTGAAGACACCTTGTTCAAAGGAACAACTATGTCAAAATTCTGGAAAGGGGAAGGTGATGAGCCTATCTCCCTGGACCAGATTATATTTCACCCACTTACACTCGCTCAAGCATCGCTGGAGGATAGAGATAGAACCGAGTTTCACGGTGGTGTTGTTGATGGAAGCAGAGGGGTGCTGATTTGAACATAAAGGGTGTTTGCTATGATGTAGGAAGGGTGATGGGGATAAACATGCGCCCGAACTTTGACATAAGTGTGGTAAAGAATGAGCTTAGTATCATAAAGAATGATCTTCACTGTAATGCGATTCGAATTTGTGGGCTCGATTTGGGGAGGCTTCTGGCCGCCTCCAATGAGGCTCTGAAAAATGGCCTCGAAGTCTGGTTATCACCAGAGATGTGGGACAAACCTCCCTCCATAACTTCGCGGTATATCCTCGAAGCGGCGAAGATGGCCCAGTCGCTCGGAGGCAAAGTGGTGCTTAGCTTGGGGTCAGAGCTTACACTGCTTATGAGGGGGATTCTTGAGGGCAGGAATTTTGCACAGAGGATGAAGAACCCCAAAAACTGGGAGGCCGTAAAAAGTGGTCGGCACAATGAACTGCTCAATGAATACCTCACGCGGCTCGCACAATCTGTAAGAAAGGTGTTCAGTGGCAAGATCACTTATGCCTCTCTCATTTGGGAATCTGTAGACTGGAGCAGATTTGATTTTGTAGGTGTCGACCACTATATGGTGAAAGAAATCAGAGACAGATACATCGAACTTCTTCGCCCACATATCTCTTCAGGAAAGCCGGTAGTGATAACTGAGTTCGGGTTCAGGACTTACAAAGATGATGATTCATCAGGTATTACCGGAGATGACGACATAGTGAATAACAGATCACTCGTGTTGCACACAAAACCAATTCTCCGGAAATTTTTCCGTCCCGTAACTGTTGGAAATCATGAACGAGATGAGGCGATGCAGGCCAGACTGCTTGTCGATCAGCTGACAGAACTGGACCGTGCCGGTGTTGAGGGGACCTTTGTAAATACATTTGTTTCCCCCATATACACATACGATGACAATCCCAGGTTTGACCTAGACATGTCCAGCTACAGCCTGGTCAAAAGCTATGCGACGGGCATCGGCAGGACCTACCCTGCCATGCCTTGGGAACCGAAAGAATCTTTCTGGGCGCTTGCAGATTACTATTCACAGTAGAGTTGGAAGTTCAAATCTTCAAGAGCCAACGAAGAAGTGAAGGTAGCTCTTTGGATGACTTCGCATGACGTTATCCATTTTCTGATGGTCGAAAGCAATATTACAGCGAAGTATGGCGGCCGATGTGATCGGCAAGATATTGAAATGAATTTCAGGTTGATTGCAGGAGCTCTATCGATACTTTTCTTTGTTATAGTCGGGCTCCTGATTTTCTCAGGTGTGATCCAGCAGTATGACGCACAGGTTGCAATTCTAATCAACCATTCTACCCCCATCGCTACCTTCACTACCATTATGGTGATCTTCTCAAATTATGGAAGAGAGTACTTTTGGATACCCGTAGTAGCTCTGATGCTTTTACTGGGTAATAGAAACACGAAGCTCCTTGCTTTCGAACTAGCTGGGCTCTTTTTGGCTGGAATCGTCTTTGGCGAGATACTCAAGGTCCTGGTATACAGGCCGAGACCGTTTGTAACGCTGGATAACATTATCCTGAGGGTTCCAACAGACACTGATTCTTCTTTTCCATCCGGCCATGCTCTAATAGTGGCAGTAGGCGCGGCTTTTACTTATTTCAAATTCAAGAATAAGGCAACATCCTTGATATTTATTATTGAGGCAGCTCTAGTATGCTACTCAAGGGTATACGTAGGCGCCCACTATCCGACAGATGTTATTTCTGGCATCTTTCTAGGAGTAGGGATTGCTTCCATCGGGATATTCATCTTGGAAAAATATGTTATGCGTCTGCTAGAAAAACTAACTTCACTGGCAGAAAAGGTCTTCAGAAACGGGCCGCTTTCGCTCTGATTCGCATCCCAGTGCGCCATGTGTCAATCAGCTCGAAGAACTCAATCCCAGTTGGATTTCAATTTACAGTGAAATAACTCTTAATAAATGTCTTTACGGGTATCGTAATAATCAATATGAAGGTCTACACCTCCACCCAAATAAGGGAACTGGAGAGCCAGGCTGAAAAGTACGGTGTTACGCGATTACTTCTCATGGAAAATGCTGGCAAGGCGGTGTCCGACTTGGTGAAAAGGATTTACGATCCAGCTTTTCGGCCGGACATCCTTGTCGTTTGCGGTCTCGGAAACAATGGGGGGGATGCACTCGTAGCTGCCCGGCATCTGGAAAAATTCTCAAAAGTCACCGTTTTATTATTAGGTCAGCCTGAAGAAATCAAAACTGATGAAGCACGTCAACAGTGGGAAATCGCCAAGCGTATGAAACTTCACCATATCACAGTGCGCACCAAAGAGGAGTTAAATGACCTCAAACACAAATTTGAAAATGCTGACATAATATTGGACGGAATTTTTGGGACCGGGGTACGTCATCCAATACGGGAGCCGTTTTCTACGGCTATTGAATTAATGAATAAAAGCAGTGCACTCAAAGTTTCCATAGATATACCATCCGGCTTGGATCCCGATACGGGGAAAGGCGGAGAATGTGCAGTCGAAGCGGACCTGACGATTACGCTTTTTGGGCCCAAAAAAGGAATAGTTACACAAAGATGTCATAGAGCACTAGTCATTACCGACACTCTTATGTGATGGACAATCACTCTATAGCCCGATATTCATAACACTCAAAATCGCTAGCACGACCGACAAGGCAAACAAAAATCCCCAAACAATGCGATTCCATTGTAAAATCATATAACCGTCAAGAATATTTAGTTGTACCAGATTGAATGGAACATTTACAGAATTCAGGTACGACGTAGTGGATGGTAGACGCTACACTAGACAAAACGCACGAGCAAGAGCAGGGAAACGTCGCAAATTTCTAGAAGGGTAAGACTAGACGATGGGGACGCTGGTCCGGGTCCCTGGCGAGAAGCCGGATTCTTCCTCGGAGAAATGCAAGATGATCCTTGCTTCTTAAACAAGGATTTCCCCCTGATGCTCCAGACCTACATGCTGTAGGCTACGGGTGCTCAACCACTACATTGGTTAGGTTGGTCCGAAGGGGGACCGAAATGCGTTCCATCTAAACGAGGAGGCTAACCCTAAAGAGGTGCCCATGCGTGGAAGGGGCATTGGGGTGGTCAAGAGTAGACTGGGTTTTCGTCTGCTGGACACCACTAAAGCATCAAACTTATGAATTTCGGTCTTGACCCGAACGTTATGACCTTTTCGCGCGTAGAATTCTGGAATGAACTCGGAGTTGATTATGGTGATCTGTCGAGGGGTGCGAACTTCACAGGAGGTCGAACGGTAACAAAACTATTCCATAGGTTGGACGAGAAAGGAGACCAATGGAGAATCGTATTTCGGAAGGTCTTGGATTCGCCTGATGACGACAAACTACTTTATTCTTAAACTAAGTCTGTGTATCATATTCGGTGAATAAATGGATGCAACAAGAAAACCAACAGGGAGAATGATAGGGGCGCTAAAGCACTTCAAGATTCCAGATAGCGAAATAGACAATATGAACTTTGATCAGGCGAGAGCAAAGCTCGATGAGCTAACCTCAAAGGCCAGAGCAAGATGTGCAAGGAAGCCGAACGCCAGTCCTTCGAACCCTTCTAGTCCTGAGAATGGTCCCGCTCCGGACTTGGATGACGATCACGAAGAGGAGATAGTAGCAGGTATCATCAGGGTGAGAGTAACATTGGCCAAACAAATAATTGGAGACGAGCTGGGAGTGCATGGCACAACTCTGAATCCCGGCTCGGTCGTGCTCAGGGAGATCCCAAGACAGATAGGCTCGGAGCAGCAGATAATCACGATACAGAGGAACAAGGAAATGAATCTCTCAAGGTTCACGGGCTTCAGGTGACTAAGTGGTTGTCGCACAGCAAGAAGGGCGGGCTTCTGCGGGTAGGGAGCTCGTCAGCTTCGCAAGAATGAACGAGATTTACTCCGAACTACCCGAGAACTCGCTTGTCAGGAGGTTAGTCCTTTCCGAGCCCGACACTCTGCCAAGAGATGTTGCGAAGAAGAGGGCGTTCCTGTATCTTGAGATGCTGGAGAAAGAGAAGGGGACGATATACTCGACTTTGAGAAGATAATATGGAGATCTGTCCTAGATGAAATAAAGATATCATTATTGGGAACTTGTGGACAATTCAAAAAGAACTCAAGCTGGGCGCAACGGCTTCTCAGCGCCGAAGCGGTGAGTAGTTCAATTAGCAGACCCAGAGAACCTATGGCGCTTAGCCCGCCTCGATTTAAATGCCACTATGAGCGGTACCGCAACCACGGGCAGGGCGAAGAGTCCTGTAGGGAACTCTGGCACTCCGGTGGGTTGAGTCACCAACGAGTTCCAAGCATTTGCTTCATTGACAAGTGATTGCAGCATCAAACTCAGCTCGGTACTCTCAGGTACGCTATTAAGAGTCGTGACATTGTACCCCAAATCGCCCTTTAGTACTCCTGGCACCGAACTTCCCAAGCCCAAACCGTCCAAAACTTGGACCTCCTCAGGGGGAAGACCGTTGGTGTTCAGGTAGTTGTCTACAGATTGGAGCTCTGATGAGTTCAGCGTCGGCAGCTCCGACAACAGTGGTCCAAGCTGATTTGAAAAAGAGGACATGTAGCTATTCCTGGTCGAAGAATAGCTCAAGATAGCTTGAAGCTGAATATTCGCATAAGTATCAGCTCCGACAGCGAGCGCTCCATAATACCGTTCCTCAGAAATGGCTGTAGCATTGTTATACGAATAGAATTGTGCGAATGTATCCAGCGCGCTCCTCCATTGAGGGGGCGCTGACAACACAGAAGGAAGGTCGACGAACTTTGTCCCATTGGCCAAAGTCATTGGTGCAGGCACAACCACAGTTGTGTAGTCCTGGCTAGGGTCTGCGGCAGCAGCATATGATATGCTTTGAGTTGCTATCAGTCCTGCCTGGACCAATATCGCCGGACCTCCCACGGAGCAGCCAAGGCCGGTCACACAAAGATAAATGCCAGCCAAGGTCATGTCTCCGTCACTTGCACCGGCAGCAAGACTTACTCCAAAAGCCGCCAATTTAGTATACGGGACTGTCACCGTTTCATAGCAGGTGCTGGACAGGCCCTCATAGCATCCGATGCTATTCCCACTTGACAGTACGTTGAAATGGAACTGCTCTGTGAATACAGTCGCGGTGCCCCCGAGCAGAACGTTCCCAATTGTTGCCCAATCAGGAGCGCCATTCTCGATGAGTGCACTGAGAACCTCACCTATTATGGTGGTGGCTTTGAAGGGAGCAATCCAAGCCCAAGTGTTTGTGAAGGAAAAGGTCAGAGTGCTCGTGCCTCCAGCTGCGACCGTAACACTTTGGGGAGAGTCGGAGCATAGAGGAACAGAGAGTGCCCCCGGCGTAGTGGAACTAGAACTTCCCGAACATCCAGGGTTGGTGGGCCATTGACTCGGGAGCCCAAGAAAGTCTTCCCACGATGGCCAATTTAGGGATCCCTGCAGCGTGCATGCTCCACAATCCTGAGTCACAGAGATACTATAGGTTTCAGGAACAGGATTGGGATTCGTAATGGTGACCTCGACATTGTACTGTTGACCCAGTAATGGCTCGCCGCTTGGAAAAGACAATGTGGCGGTGGGCGGCAGATTAGGCGTAGTAGAGAAGACGTAGAGCACCACCCCAATCGCCGCAGATGTCGGGTCGTACAGACCATAGCTTGACACTAGTGTCAAACTGAAAGATTGAAGCCCTGATGAAAATGAACCGTGCGCCAACACCACACTGCCGCAACCCACACCGTAGTTGCAATTTGTATTGGTCATCTGCTGGTCAACCGTGAATGGGCTCGAAATTGTAGCTGGAGCATTGTTTTGTGAGGATGCTGCTACGAGGACCACAAGCGAATCCTGATTGAGAGTGAACGTCCCTGATATGCTTCCAGCGCCCTTGTTTGCGAATGTGAAGGTCTGAATTGGGCTGGAAGTGACCCCTATTCCGCCAATGATTGGATACAGTGCTCCTCCCGGGTTGAATGTTCCGGTATTGCTTGAGGAGTGACCGATCACTACGCTCTGTAGGTTTTGTTGGTTCGTCTCAGCCACGTCCTGGTTAAAGTTGATTGCCGCGATGTTGTACGAGCCCCCTTCTGTTGCTCCATACATGTATGTTGTTCCACCGCTAGGAACTGTGACCGCACAGGAAGAGAGACCAGAACCGCATTGATTAATGTTTGTTCCCACGACAATAGGCGAGGCAGACGTGGCGTGTGGAACTACAACACCAGATAAAGGCAGCAACAATAGTAAGACGGTCGCTCCCCATATGCGGCAGAGCCGGTTCACTTCTCCCTCACCTGGATAATTCTGAAAAGGAGAGATTTGCCACTTAAATGTTTTGAAGTCGAAGCTCATGTAAGTGAATCTGAAATTCACACTTTAACCTTTTGGCGTCATATTCTCAAGCAGTCTGCGGAACACGGTCAAATCCCGATTCTCTTCCGAGAAACACTTGATCTATGGCCTCAAGCTTCTATGGTCATCAGCCGCTTGCCTTAATCCCACCCAATCTTATGGTTTCTGGACTACTGCCGCAATTATTATAGTCGAGTCGTCCTCCAGCCCACACCTATATCCGTATGGAACCTGTTTCTTTCGTTCGCAGTTTACATCAAGACAACCACTTTGAACGCCGGCTGAGTATTTATGCTCCACTACTATCGTAGGCTCCTTTCCCGACGGGTTTAAAGCCCAGACTTGCCGGCCCTGACAAGCAGACTTTAGTATGTCAGCAGCAATAGAGGAGGGAGCAGGTTTGGGCAAGCAGATCTTTTCTGTGAGCTTGGAATCTAGGATCGACTCTATCCTCACCCTTAACATTTCAAGCGGTTCCTCCTCTTCGGGGAACACGCCGCCGACGTAGATGGAGACCAGAAAGACATGGCACTCTCTGCTCTCTTGAGGGATGACGATCTCTTCCTTCGGGGCCCAGCTTTTAGGTCGAAAAAGACCGCCTTTGCGCTCACCCTTTAGGAGGATTTTCGAGGGTGCCGGTCGGCTCGGAAGAGCGTGAAGAAGGACATTGCGAACGGATTATGTGAGAAGGCGACCCTCCCCCTTCAGATCCCTCCCGAGGGCCTCGCAGGTGTCAACGGACTCTTCAGCAAGGTGAAGATCTCCTTCACTCCTCATCCCTCCAGGCTCAATAATAAGGATCGCTTCTGTCATCCCTTCGGCTGTAAAGATGTATCTGCGGAGAGCCTGTTTCCCTCCTTTAAGACCAGCCGTTTATTGAGGAGGAGGGATAGGTTTTCGGAGAGGAATGACTTGGTTAGGTTCCTCAGTTGGTGATATTGTAAACAGACTCAAGGTCATGGAGCAGACCGGCGTAAGTAGCCAAAAGTGTTTGAGTAGATAATTCCTGCAAATAACTAAAAAGTTTATTTATATGATTATTGTAATTAATATTTACATGCAAAAAACTAGCATAATTATTGGAATAGTGGTACTGGCTACACTGTTCGTGGTTCCCCAGGTTGTTGTCTTCGCTCAATCAAACGCTCAAATTAAGTACTTCTGGCAGGATTGCTTTGGTTACTCTAGGGTTTCGAATGCTTTGATTTATGTTCCCGAGTCGGTGGGCAATGAATTATCCATATCGTGGTTCGCCAGTTCTAATAACTACAATGGTATTCCTGGATTTTTCTGCTATCAATCCAACTTCAGCAGAATCGTTCTAACTTTCCGCGACCTGACAAAAACGACTGAATGGGCTAGCCTCGTGTTTACCATGGCTACGGGTTCGACTACTC
Source organism: Nitrososphaerota archaeon (assembly GCA_021324115.1). Taxonomy (GTDB): domain Archaea; phylum Thermoproteota; class Nitrososphaeria; order Conexivisphaerales; family DTJL01; genus JAJPJS01. The sequence goes on along the minus strand of JAJPJS010000016.1, from coordinate 95,162 downwards.
GATTCTACAAAGTTTGTACGATTTGGGGCTGTTTTCCCGAAGAGATTCAACCTGGTGACCTTCTACAAGCCTGCACCCAAACCTGGTACTGGGCTTATGGATGGGGGCAGTGGGCAACCCCACAGCACTGCACGTCCTGGTTCCAAGGCTGATAGTGCTTGATACATGATATATTGCTTTTTTTAGTGAAAAGAGTCAACCAGCTTATTCCGTATCTATGAAGTCGGTTGGCGGTGGTACTTCCTCTGGCAGCCCCTTCCGTTTTCTTACTTGTGTGACGACCGATTTTTGCAGTGAGACAGGTAGTGGATTCCAGGACTTGAAATGAATATTCCAGACCGCCTTGCCTGCCGTAGCACCTCTCATCACCTCGCTGAGGTCAAACGTTTCAGCCGCTGGAATTTCTCCTTCAACTATCGCAAGAACCTCCTTCTGATCTATGTTCAGAAGCTTTCCTCTCTTGCTGGAAAGTACCCTCGTGACGTCCCCAATCTGGTCCACCCCGCATTTGACCTCAATACCCTGTATGGGTTCCAGCAGTACTGGCTGGGCGAGCAGCATCGCACCAAGTATCGCCCTCCTCGCCGCAGGCATCAGCTGCGCGTAGGTCCTGTGGGCAGGGTCTTCATGCGGGACGAAGTGATGAATGACAACTTTGACGCCCCTGCAGTATTCATATGCGAGTGGACCGTTGTTCATCACATCATCGAAGCCAGCGCGGATGGAGTCCATCGACTCCTGCATGAACTGTACTCCCTTTGTCTGGTCGAGCAGCATGTTCCCCTTGTCGTCGACGCCAGCCACACTTCTCGCCTCGTCCGAGTCCCACCCCATATCCCTGAGCATTTTTGCGATCCCCTTTCTGTCAGCGGTTTCGCTTATCTCGCCGCTTCTTATCTTGGCTATGATTTCTTCGGGCAGGGGTTCCACCCTAATGTATATCTTGTTGTGTCTGTTCGGACTCTTTGACATTATGGGACCGGCCTTGGTCTGAATGGTCTCCCTGTAGTTGATGAGCGGCTGACTTGTAACAATGTCCAGTCCCTGGTCCTGAAGCAGGGTGGTGGCTATCTCGAGATGCAGGACACCCATTCCAGACAGAAGTGTTTCGCCCGATTCTTCATTTATCTTTACAATCAGGTTGGGGTCTTCTATGTGCATCTTCTGCAGTGCGTCGACAAGCTTGGGCAGGTCCCTCGGGTTCTTTGCCTCGATCGCCACCGTGACAACCGGTTCGGAGACGTACTTTATTCCCTCGAATGGTACTATTCCCTTGACCGAGCTGAGTGTTTCGCCAGAACGGGCGTATTCTAACCCCAGCAATGCTGGGATGTTACCGGCGGGTAGCGCCCCCACCATCTCCCTTACGTTCCCCATGTACATGTTCACACTCTGTATCCTGCCCTCCCTCTTGGCGTCAAGAAGGTACACAGAATCTCCATCCCTTACCGTGCCGGAGAACAGCCTTCCGGTGGCCACGATTCCTGCCTGCGGGTCAACGACAACGTTTGTAACCATCATCACGGTGGGACCATTTTCGTCGCAGGAAAGGAGAGCCTTGCCTACATCGCTGTTCAGGTCACCCTTCCATATCTTGGGGATTCTGTACCCCTGTGCAACGTGAGGAGGGGGATGGTGTTTGATCACCATCGTGAGTATCGCCTCGTGAAGGGGAGACCTTTCAGCCAGGGTCTTCGGGTCACCAGTTGTGTAGGCGTCGTAGACATCCTTGAATTTGATGCCGGACCTGGCGGCCATCGTCTGATTGAAACCCCACTTGTCCTTCGAACTGCCGAACGCGACGCTGTTGTCCTGGATGCTCACCTTCCATTTGTCCCTGAACTCCGGCTCGGCATACAGATTCACCAGGTTGTTGAATTCGCCTATTATGTTAGCAAGCCAGGAGAGCATCTTGTCTGGGGTCAGACGGAGCTCCTTCACCAGCCTGTCTATCTTGTTGATGTAGAGCACCGGCCGCACCCTCTCTTCAAGGGCCTGCCTGGTCACGGTTTCCGTCTGGGTCATCACACCTTCTACCGAGTCTACAACGACTACGGCTCCATCGATAGCCCTCAAGCTTCTCGTGACCTTGCCCGTGAAGTCGATGTGCCCCGGCGTGTCTATCATGTTGAAAACATAAGGAGTTCCGTCATGCTCGTAGTACAGTGTCACGTTGGCAGCCTTTATGGTCATCTGACGCTGCTGTTCCAGAGGCATATAGTCAAGGGCGAGGGCCTGACCGGCTACGCTCGGGGACAGCATGCCGCAGGCAGCGAGAAGGCTGTCGCTTGTGGTGGTGTTGTGGACGATTATTCCGTTTGCAATATAGGTGTGGGTCTCCGGAACGGTCAGGTCGTAAACAGAGAAAACGCCTGACCTGGCTTCCACAGACCTGACCTTCCTGAATTTCACTTCGCCCTCTGACAGGGCCTTCCATTGCATGAGGATGGTCTGTATCCTTGCTACCACGGAATCGTCCCCGGAGATGATAGATCTCCAGGCGTTCAAAACATCCTTACCAAAGGGGGTGATATGAACAGTGTTTTTCGAGCGCTTTACAAGGCCGTCGGCCTTGAGCTGATCAAGCAAGGCTTCAGAGAGATGCTTTTCGAGTGGGGGTCTGAGTGGTGAATGTTTCTTTCCGGTGCTTCTGGACACAAATTCGAGCACCAAAGCCTTCTCCCGAATCTTTTCCTTCTGGGTCAGCTGTCGCTCGAATACGGTAATCATACTTTTCAGTTCTGACGGCGTTATCCGTCGTTGGCCCTTTTCCAGGAATCGGTAATCAGGCATCTCACTTATAGTGCTGTCAAGTCCGACAACGACCCTTACGGTCTTCAGCTCTGCCACGCCTATCGGTATGGGGTCCTGCCTGTTCTTGGCGGATCCTTTGGTCAAACTTTCCAGCTGTGGGCGCCTGGTAGCCACCCCGGAGCCTATCCTTTCGACAAAAAGGAAGGCTTCTTTTCCAGAAATAAGGAGCGTGTAACGAGAACCCCTGTACGACCTGATGGCTGAGACACCAAACCGCAACAGTAAAAGTGACACCTCTTCGGCGAGTATTTTTGACTTTGTGACAAATGAAATGCGGCCTTTTTCCGGATCGACTCTGGCATGCATATCAAACAGGCCCCTGAGGAACCAGGCTAGAAGTTCGTTACGGGATATCGATATCACCCTGGGTATCCTGGTTAAAGCTTCCGTTCGTGCGCCAGAGAATCCGAATATATCATTGAAAAATCTAAACAAAGTATGCTTCAGATGGCCGTCCGACTTGGAAATATTCCCGTTTGCCGCCGATGGAATCCGGAGAAAGTCATCGGATAGGTCACCTGACCTGCCGAGTTCGATGTGCCTTCCAGATGCGAGGTCCCGAGTACTATACCGTGCACAATATCGTCCTGCAAGGTAGAAAAGTTCCCGAAATTCCTCGATAGTCTTCGGCAGCCTGAGATCGCCCGAACCGGCGTGATTGCCGCCGACCGGTGAATCATATTCTATTGAATCTATCATGTCGTACAGCTTGCCCGCGGATATCCCAGTTCGAGCGGCAATGTCGACCAGTTCGGAAAGTTTGAACCCGACTTCGTGTTTTTCATCACCGGATTTCCCGTTGTCTTCGCCCACAAGCTGGCCAACAACCTTCTCTGACGAGTGAGAGGCCGGTAGAGCCTGCGAAAATGCGCCATAGAACACATTACCAGGGTGCGCGGTCCAGTTCCTGTTTTTGGCGAGTTTCGAAAGGATTTCTCCTTTGAGGTCGTCAATGTCCGAGCCCACACTCTTCAAAACCCCTGCGACTGCAACCGAATCTCCCTTCCGCAGGTTCCGCGCTTCCTTGGCCACCAGGAAGCCTGACGAGGACAGAGAATAGAAGGGATGCTCCGGGGTCACCCTGACGCATCTTCCGTCCTCCAGCAAAACCTCGACCAGACTCTCAGAACCGAGATTCCAGACGGCAGTTGCGGGTCTGTCTTCTATCCTTGTTGTACCTGGATTCATCGAGTCGACCATCAGGCCGCCTTCGATTGGCACCCTTTCCTGTTTGCTTCTCTGATTTGCATATAGCTCCTTTATGGGGCACATTTCACCGGTGGTGAGGGTAACGAGTGAATCCCCGTCTATGCATTTCCCATGGTCAACGTGAGCTATGACACCGAAATTCCTGATCTGCTCCTTATTCGAAATTATCCTGAGCGCCTCGCCGGTCGACTTGTATCTGGGCAAAATTCAACACACCTACCACAGAAGCCTTTGCGGAAAGAGCCTTTTTCGGGCTGCTTAAAAGCATTTGTAGCTGACATGCAAAGTGATTCTGGATAAGGTCCAGACTGATGGCAAAAATCGCATCCTTCACAGTGAGGAAATCGTCTGTTAAATAAAAAATAAGAGGTGTTTTCGAATGCTTACTTCAGCTTGGATACCAGGCCGTGGGCGATTCCCTTCTTTGCTACGGCGGCGGCGCCAGCCGAACCAGCGGCGCCCACGCCACCGTTCTGCGCGTAGTCGGAAAGATGTTGCGAAAGGACCTGGTATGCATGGCTGCTCTGGGGCACGTGCGATAGAGCTACGTGAAGACCGGGCGGCACGAAGCCCGCAGCATGCGCAAGCATGGATGCGTCCCCCGTAGCCACCGCGGTCGCTGCCAGGGCAGAGGCCCCTCCAAGTGCCGCAATTGCCGCGATTGATATCATCTTCTGTCAGACAGGGTTAGAATTGCCAGATTCATAACCCAACACTTTTGAACAAAGGACCGGAACTGTCTAGAACAGTTCTAGAACTCGATTTCATCTTGCGAGAAAGCTTAGAGTGGAGCAAAACGTACCTACCATCATTTGATGATGGACCGTTCCCTAAATGGAAAACAGAATTAGAGAAGCGTGAACAAGATAGATAGGGGAATATGGCCTTACCTGAATGAACCAAATCTACCTCGAGCATCGCCTGACTCGCATCGAAACCAATCATTCCAGAATATTGCCCCTAAGTTACACCTGCGGGCCGGTTAAAGGCATTTGGGTCTTGGCGTGCTCTGCTGAGATTCGCAGGTTTGAGATATAAGTATCTGGCTCACATCCTTCAGCGTGAAAACTGCTGGCGAAGAAAAAGATTCGGGCGATCTTGCAAAGATCAAAGCTGTCTTCGAGCAGTTCCATGATCAATTTTCAGCCCGTGAACAAAGAACCATTAACCTATTGATGGATCAGAGTGTTTACTTCAAGAAATTTTGGCAGTCCAAAATGATGAATGAACAACTTCAGACAATTCCTCAAAGCGAAATGGCCCCAATTCTGAGGCTTCTAGAAAGTAGTGCAGAGAAGGTCCCAGGAATGGAGATAATTCCGGTTGCAAGAACAGGGATGGTGAAGGACAACATTCTGAAGGCGCTTGAAAGTATTCATGCTAATGTCGAGATTAGGTCCAAGATTGATGAACTCTTCAGGGCCCAGGACAAGGCGAAGCAGGTCGAGCTCATCAATCAGATCTATAACCTAAACAAGGGAAAGCGGAACTATATCACGGGAAATAGAGCCGTAATCCTAAATGGCCTTCTTTACCTATATGCGCCTGACAAGAATTTAGCCGTATTGTCATTGCGGGATCGGTATATGATAATGGATTACCTCGGAATTCCAAGGGACGATCTGACCAACAAAACCCCTGGGGAACAGGTAATAGAAACACGAGAGAGACTTCTCGAATTCAAAGAGAAACTCCGCCCAGGCGTGACCACTTGGGAATATTCCAAATTCCTATACGACGAATCAATGAAACCTGGATGGAAGAAGAAACGCAAGGGAGATGCCAATAGAGGAGCCGGTTCATCTGAAGGTGCAGGTCAGATTGGACCAAACTGGTGGATCGAAAAGGCCACTCAGTCGAAACATAAGCTGGAGCAACCAGGCCTTCCAGAAACCGCTTTTGGAAAGAGTCTCTGGTCGCCTCAGAAGTCGGGAAATCAACGTAGGTGGGAGAACATGACGAAGGTCAAACCGGGGGATATCGTTCTTCACTTGAGTCAGGACTCAAATACCTTCCTTGGAGTTTCCAAAGTAAAGGCGGAACACACGACCTTCACGATACCTCAAGGAACGGATTGGACTTCGAACGGTCCTACGGATGGATATCACGTCGAGCTTTATGACTACACTGAACTCACACCTCCGATCAAATGGTTTGATCTGCGGCGTACGAAAGAGACCGAATTAAGAGACTATTACGCAAAGTCGAACGATAGTATATTCTTTGACAAGAACCTTGATCTTAACCAGGGAGCTTATCTTACGCGAGCTCCTGAACCGCTCGTTGCAATCATTAATGAGTATTACAGGTCGGTATCTGAGCAGAATCTTCCGTTCTTCAGTGGTGGTCCCACCAACACAACTCCTCCTGATCCGACAACAGAGAAGATCAAAGAGGCGCTTGAGGCAGCCTCCCAGGTAATTCTATACGGCCCACCAGGAACAGGAAAGACCTACGCTGCTCTCAAGTTCGTTGAGACAATCGACGACAACAGGAAGATGTTCATCACCTTCCATCCCTCCTACAGCTACGAAGAATTCATTGAAGGCATACGGCCCAACCCCAATCCAAGCGGTGGGTTGGCCTTCGAGGTCAAAGATGGGAAGTTCAAGGCGTTCTGCATGGAGGCGCTGAACGCTCTGCTGGATAGCGCCGCAATCCATAAGACCTGGGACACTTCCAAGTCCCTCCTTGCTCTTTCGCCTGAAGAGAAGTCGAGGGTCCAGGCTGAAGCGAAGAAGGACCAAAACAAGTTCTATCTGATCATTGACGAAATTAACAGGGGCGACATCTCCAAGATCTTCGGGGAACTGATTACCCTACTAGAAGCCGATAAGCGACTCACCAGGGAAAACCAGATCATAGTTCCCCTCACCTATTCATCGAAGTCGCCTGGGTTCGGGATCCCTCCCAATCTATTCATTATAGGAACCATGAACACGGCCGACCGGAGTATCGCTCTAATTGACGTCGCTCTCCGCAGACGCTTCAGGTTCGTGGAATTACTGCCCGACTATAAAATCCTTGAGCAAGAGCTTCGCCTCGTCCCTCAAGACATTAGAGAAGCGATAACGGGAAGTCTCAAAGGTCTGAACAATAGGCTGCGTATGAAATATGATAGGAATCATCAGATAGGCCATGCTTACTTCATTAAGCTTCGGGACCATACTCAGAGGTCCGACGCCATTCGGGCGCTGAAGCGAATCTGGTGGTACGAGATAATTCCCCTTCTCGATGAATATTTCTACAATAACGGCCGGAAATTCTACGAGGTCCTCAAGGAGAACCCCACGATATTCGAGGAGCCCCCCTCGGAAAGGAACAACTTCACCTTCGTACTGAAGGATCCCGACACTGTTTCCGAGGACGACTTTGTCGAATTTCTTAAGGCGGTTGCATCGCTTCCTTGAATACTATCTCGCTCTTTGAATACAAACGGGTTCCGAAGGACAGGCTGACACATCGCGAGGTAGAGGCACTTCTACGAAGCGAGCCGCCACTGATTGAGGTAAAATACGCCACGGGAGAGATCATTCCGCAGAACAGGGTTGGGGTTGTTAAGGTGAGTGAAAGAAACATCGAAATCTTGCCCAAGATCTACAAGGAACAGGACATCGAGCAGAACCGAGAACTTGTTGCCAAAAATCTCCTAAAGATGCTCGACTATTCAGAATACTTTGACGTATCTGAGTTAGGTTCAGCGGATCTCTCAACTATCAAGGATTTTAACATCCTTGAGATAATCATCTACATCTTCGCCAAGCGCTTGCAAGAGACTCTCCAGGACCAGCCATACAGGGAATACAAGGTAGTTGAGCAGGTTTTAGGCTCCATAAAGGGCCGTATCGACTTCGGCCATTACACGAACCCAGCGACCATGCACAGAATACCCTGCATCTACAACGGGAGGACTGTAGACAATACCTTGAATCGAACCCTAAGGTACGTTTGCCACCTTCTCTCTGGCACAGTCTCCCAAGACTTCACCTTCTCCAGGCTTCGCAACATAGTTGAAGAACTGGACGGCGTTACGCTGGCACCGGTAGACATCCAACAGATCGAAGGGATTACCTTCTCTCGTCTCAACGAGCAGTACAAGCCATTCATCGAACTCAGCAAGCTGTTTCTGGATCATTCGGGAGTATCACCACAGCAGTCGAATTTCGAGACATTCACCTTCGTAATTCCGATGGAGTCACTGTTTCAGAAATTCGTGGCTTCACTCCTTTCCAAAGAGAAGTGGATTCTGCCCGGAGCTAAAGTAATGAGCCAGCAGTCCATTGGTCACCTCGCTTCCACCTCAGCAGGCGGCAACTACTTCGAGATGATCCCGGATATACGCGTTGACATCGATGGCAAACGCTTCATAGTTGATACAAAGTACAAGGAAATTGAGACAGCCATTGATATCCAATCCTCTGACGTCTACCAGATGTACGCCTACGCCTCCCAATATGGAGCAGATGGTATTCTACTCTTATACCCCAACTTTGGAGCAGGAAGAAAAGAAGATGCTCTCCGCTTCGACCTTACGGCACCTCCGGGCTACAAGCAGAGCACTATACCGATGTTTGCTGGAAAGGTCAGATTTGACTACGACCTCCTAGCCGAATGGGAGACCTTCGTGCAAGAATTTTCTGACCTTATCCGGAAGACGCTCGTCTAATCTCTACACTCAGCACTAACCTTCAATTTACGTCGTCGGGACCCCAGTCCGCGCTTATCTTAGGTCCGGTCGCTGGCGACACTCACCTTACGAGGATTCGCCTAGAGCTTAATACCGAGAAAACTCTCTTCCTACTGCTTGGAAAGGGAAGGAATTGATATTAGAACAGACTTGGTTTCGAAGATTTTGCGATTGAAGTATCTATCTCTCATTCCAAGAATGACACATGAAATTACATTTTCGTATAAACCAGAGAGCGCTTTTAACCTAGGGTCTCACATCCATCAGGTTCACTAATCGATTGAACCTGATCTTCTTCCTCCCTTTGTTGTACATAGAGCAGAACAGATTCAACCATCTCCTGACATGGGACAGTCTATATCCCTGCCTTCTGCAGGGATGTGATCGTCGAAACCTTCCGTCATGACCTTCAGATATTGATTGGTTCACACTTTCTATGAGACTCTTCGCGTAGTAAGAATGCATCCTGTGTTCTGCCCCTAGGGAATTGCATACGTCCGGATACCATACACCTTCATCTGTGTATACCACATGTCTTCCGTACATCCTGACAAGGCCATCCAGAAAGAACTCCGCAGCCATGATGTTCCTCTGCCTTGATAGACAGGTACACTCCTAGGATGTGTTTGTGGATTGGTTCCATCGCAACCCACACCCACGCTTCGTTTGTACCTACGCTGATGTAGGTCTCATCAACCAGGAATGCGGTCACTCTTCTCCTGTGGAATACTGTGTTCTTACCGAACAGCCGTATCCACTTCCATACGGATACATGACTTCTTTTCACAAACGGGTCTTTCGAAGGCGTTTGCCACATGCCTTAAACTCAGGCCCAGACAGTACAGATAAAGACCGTCGTACAGTACAGCCTCTGGGCACGTCCTTTTCCTTTTGTGTACAAGCATGGGGGATTGGATGCGTCCCGTCAATGTTTCTCATTGAGCGAAATCAGATAGACAATCAACTCAAGGAGGGCTTGAGTTAAGAGCGCCTGAGGTCTGAGAACAACCTTGAAAGAAAGGGACACCTGATGAATATAAAAGAAACCGAGCATATGAAGGTAATTTCCGAGAGGCATATCTCTTCGCCAGAATAGGATTGGCTATATCGTCACTAAAAACCATCCTTTACTGCAACTCAGGGCAACTAGAACTTTATCGTATGAACCAGATTTGAGGATTGGTGAAACATTCATGCTACAGTGACCCAATGTAAGATACACCGTAGATAGATCTAACAAAGAGAAAAGATCGAATTGTGAGGGAAAAGACACAGGGGTACCTCCAGCGGGGGCACCAGCCAAGTGATTGGGCACTGAGGGAAATAACAAACTCCCCTCAATGATTTGAATACCCATGCCTCGATAGGTGTATAGGGTAATCTTGGTTCTTTATTTAACAGAAACGGTGTTGCAGTAGAATCAGAGCCAAAATTCGTTCAATTTGTGTCCCAAGAAGAATGAGCCAAAACTCAAATCTTTATCTTAATAGTATCTCTTACAGTAGGTGAATGTATCAAATAAAATCTGCTTTGGCTGATGCTTCCTAAGGTTGAGCCTGCGACTGAGCCGCCGAAGCGGCCTTCAACGCCTTGAGGTCTTCGGTCTCGTATCCGCTCCTGGTACCCCAGAAGTAGAATATCAGTGCGACCGCGACCACTACGACGAAATCGTATGGGAATGGAATGTAACCCTGTCCATAACTGCCCACGTAGGAAAGAACAACCATCACGGCTGAGTAGACGACTATCCATGATCCTTTTGCTATATCGTTGACAGGGTATGCGCCCCGGGAGCGTGCGATTGCAAACAGTATCAGTCCAAGTATGATTGCTATGAATGCATAGAGTGTGTAAGGATAGGTGGTCCAGTAGACAATCAGGCTGGCCATTATGAATCCGAGTGGAGCGATGATGCTTGCGGCAGGAAGTCTGAAATGTCTCCTCATTTCAGGAGCTGTCTTCCTCAACGACATAAGGGCCGTGGCTCCGGCAAGGTAGGTGAAGACTGTTGTAGAAGTGACAACTGTCGCAAGTGGCGCCCATGCGGGGAATGCAAACAGGAAGACGATTCCGATGATAAGACTGGCTATGAGAGCCACCCATGGAATCCTGTATCTTTCGTGGACTTCGCCTGTTTTGGTACCGAGATGACCACCTTCTGAAAGTGCGAACAGTATTCTTGCGGATGTTCCGGTATAGACTCCGAGCGTTCCTGCCGGAGAAATGACGGCATCCAGAAGTAGGATTGCGGCCCATATGGTAAGTCCACCGACCGCGAATATTTCCGCGAAGGGGGCGGTTGTGTACACACTGCTCGCGCTGGTTGATAGACTCGCCCAATCTCCCGCCGTAACGCCGGACGCACTCCACTTTATGCCGCCGATGAAGGCAACCTGAAGAAGCGTATAGAGAACTATTCCAGTCACGACAGAGAGAATCGTTGCCCTTGGTACATCCCTGGCCGGGTTCTTCGCTTCGCCAGAATAGTCTATGGCCTGCCTGAATCCGAGGTAAGAGAAGACGATTCCGGTTGTACCTATTGCCGAGAACACTGGTGGAGCTCCGAATGGTGCAAGACCCTGGTATCCCGTGAAGTTATTCAGGGTAAAGTAAAGTGCGATCGCAAGTATTACGGTGATAGAAGGTATGACCAGCTTCCACCAGGTAATACCGGTGTTGAATCTGCGGAAGATATTTATGCCGAAGTAATTTGCCAGGAAAAGCAGCACCATGACTAGGATGGACCCTGCGTATCCTTCAGGTGTAAGGACACCGCCTTTGGTTAAGCTCGGTATGTAGTAGGTTGCGTAAGTCATGATGGCTATGGCTTCGACAGGCGGTACAGTGACAGCAGAGACGAAATACGCCCAGCCGAAGTAGAATCCTGCAAAGTACCCATGCGCGGCCTGAGGCACCCTCGCGAGCGCACCTGAAGAAGGCATCATTCCACCAAGTTCCGCCCAGGTGAGGGCGATGATGAGTACGAATATTCCACCAATGACCCAGGAAAATATGGCTGCAGGGCCTGCTACACCTGCGGCACTCAGTGAGCCGAACAGCCATCCTGAACCGATAATGCCACCCAGTGACAGGAAGTACAGATCCTGCATGCTCAGAACTTTCCGGAGTTTGCCTTGTCGTCCCATGGTTGCAGAAGCAGGTATAGAAGCATCAGAGACAGTGTTTTCTGTAGGCTTCTCACTCATGTGAAGCTGCACAAAAACGTTGAGCGCTTATAAATATTACTATGACCCATAATTTATTAAGAAAATGCTTACAGAACTTGGAAAATTTTCCTAAAGCAACACATTTTCTACCAACATGCTTACCGCATTGCCACCTCCGAGGCAGAGCGTGGCCACACCGTATCTTTCCTTCCTCTCCACGAGGTTGTAGAGAAGCGTGGTGAGGACTCTTGTACCGCTTGCCCCGAGGGGGTGGCCGATGGCAACAGCCCCACCATGAATGTTGAATCTGTCCTCATCTATGCCGAGCGCTTTTCTCACAGCAACGCTTGCAGAAGCGTAAGCCTCGTTGTGTTCGAACAGTCCCACTCGGGAGATGCTGAATCCAGCCTTTTCGAGCAATTGTCTGACGCCCGGAATCGGGGCCTCCATTACCGCGAGCGGGTCCACACCCACCGTGTTGTAGGCAAGAATCTTTGCCATGGGCTCCAGCTTTTTCCTCCTTACAACTTCTTCCCCCGCAATCACCACGGCGGAGCCGCCGTCGCTAAGCTGAGAGGCGTTTCCGGCAGTTACGAACTTTCCTCCCGATAGAACCGATGGCAGTTTTGCGAGCTTTTCCAGTGTCGTGTCGGGTCGTATGCATTCATCCTCGCTTAGCCTGCCTTCGCTCGTATCAACGGGTGTAATTTCACGACGAAATCTTCCATCCACCGTAGCCTTGTGCGCCTTCATATGACTCTGGTATGCGAATTCATCAACTTCCTGTCTGGTTAGGTTATACTTCTTCGCTATCTCCTCACCAGTCTGGATCATGTGGACATTATAGTAAACATCCCAGAGGCCATCGTTGACCATGGCATCGTACATCGTGGTGTTGTTGTACTTCAGTCCGAACCTTGCCCCCCTTACAAAGTAGGGGGCACCACTCATGCTTTCGATGCCCGCGGCTACGATCGCGTTTGAGTCACCAGACTTGATGGATTGTGAAGCCAGCATTGCTGCCTTCAGACTAGAACCACACACCATGTTCACGGTGAATGCTTCTATGTTGTATCCGAATCCGGATTCCACCGCCACCTGCCTGGCAGGATTCTGTCCTAATCCCGCCTGCACCGCGTTTCCTACTATTACTTGATCGATATCGGAGAATTCGAGCCTGCTTCGAATCAGAGCTTCCTTGACAGCGATTGCCCCCAGTTTTTTGGCTGGAACGCTTGTAAGAGATTTGCCATACTTGCCAACCGGGGTACGTGCTGCAGAGAGAATAAAAATTTCCATGTGAAGGAGTTGTACCGGCCTTTTAAAATATCTTGCCCGACTTTTCATATTTTGTGGTATGAAAGATTTTAGAGTCCAGATGGATCTATTGACGGGCTTGCTCGGCGACTGGTCATGAACCCCCGTTTTGAAACAGGATGATTTTTTTGAGTAGTTTGCGCTTTGCGAAACATGCATTTGATCATAGAACTGCCCTGATTGGATGTTACCGGACCAAGTATAGTCAAGATTTATTAGCACCGGCGAAGTTGGATTGTCCATGACCGAAAAGCCCTGGTTGAAAGGTGAGGAGGGCAAACCGGCACCTTTCTTCAGTCAGGAGGTGTGGTGTCCAAAGTGCCAAGAGGAGACCAAGCATAAACTGGCTACAGCTGGATACGAATCGCCCTCACCATATTTTGGTGGTCACCTTTACGTTCCCCCAATAATACAGTGTGAAAAATGCGGCACGAAGCACACATGAGATGAACGTAAAAAACTCAGTATACGCTGTAGTAATGTACAAGCTTTCTTGCTATGTCAATACCTGCAACCACACCAAGCAGGCGGTAATCCTCGTCAACCACAAAGGCATGGTCGAAGCCAGCGTTTATCATGTTTGAGGCAACCTCTTGAAGGGGGGTCGTGGGCGCAACCGTGAAAGGAACCTCCGAAAAGAGGTCTGATATTGGAATCTTCATTATCCTCTGGGGGGCGGTGGCGACGTCTTCAAGCTTAATCATGCCAACCGGACGCTTCTGTTCATCCACAATCGGCAATACTCTGTATGGAACCTTCTCGAACACCTTGAGTGCCTCCTCCACCGTGAGGCCGCCGTTCACTGTAACAGGATTATGGGTCATTACGTCAGAAACGGTCAGGCTGGCCAGGACGGAGGGCGACGTCTTTGAGACCTTCGTGAATATCCTTTCGAGTGCCAGTTCCTCCTCCTTGACTTTGCTGTAAGGCTGAGTCGGGAAGAATGACTGTGCGCCAGAAACGAAGTTAGCAAAGACCGCCCCAAGGACGGCGGGAACCACGGCGCCCAGGCCGAGCGTCTCTGCGACGAATGCGATGGGTGTGAGGATGACCTTATGCGTAGCCGCAACCATGGCTGCGATGCCTACTGCCACGAAAAGAGGATTCGCACTTCCAAAAAGGAGCTCGGAAAAGAGATAACCCAGGACAGCACCTTCAACTACGGATGGGATCAGGAGTCCCCCTGAACCCCCGAATGTCAGTGTAATTGTGGTGGAAAGCAGCCTGAGAACAAGAAGGGCCACCAGGCCAAGGAGTGTGTATGCGACCGTCTGGTCCGCGAGACCGGTGACCAGGTTGTAACCGGGTCCGATCGCATTGAAGTCGAGGTAACCTATGAGCCCAAGCGCGACACCACCTGCAAGGAGCAGAAGCCCGAACCCCCCTCTGGCAAAGAAGCGCTTTCCAACGGCATCTGCCAGATTGTATGTTCTGACAAAGAGGAATGCGTAAAGGCCGCATATCAACGAAAGCAGCAGCGTGGCGGCTATGGTAGTGAGGGTGATCGGCGGAATCTGCACAAATATTCCGAATATTGACTGTGGTCCGAGCAGTGCGACGGTTATAAGATATGAAGATACCGCGGCGATCGCGACCTCGACGTATGCTTCCCTTTCGAGGTCCCGCCTGTATGGGATCTCCAGAGCAAACAGTATGGCGGTAAGTGGAGCCTTGAATATGGAAGCCATGCCTGCAGCCACCCCTGCGAGAAATGTTTTCTTCCTTCTGTCGGGGGAGAACCTGAATGCGCGGGAAAATATTGAAGCTACACCGCCACCCAGTGTCACCGCCGGCCCGTCAAGCCCAGCCGCGCCTCCGAGCGCGATCGTGAAAAATGCTGCAAGCGGATTGACCATGGCTCCCCTGTTGCTCATCTGACCAGAACCCAGATGGTACTTCTCAAGAATGACGTGGGTCCCGCTCATGGTCGAGCGCAAAGGTGTGAATGTGTAAACCAGAACGAAGGAAAGGCTCAGGCCGAGTAGTGTGAACAGAAACGTGAGACGTTTCTGCTCCAAAATGACGGGCATTATCGAACCCCAGACCAGGTCGAAGGCAATGTAGAACGCACTGAGGAGGGCGCCAACAACAAGTCCGGTAAGAACGATCGTAAGCATATACCTGACGTCGAACAGGTTCAACTTGCCTGCCAAACCAGACCTTCCTCCCTTCTTGCATACCTATTTTGGTATGTTTCTCGACCGGGCGTCCTCGATCTCATTTGCACCGACGCCGTCTCTTGTACTCGATATCTCTCATTTTTCCTTCTTCATAGTGGGCGGCCAGAGGGGAATAATTAAATCTTCAACAACCGGGGCACTGAATTCGTTGTCTGAAACCAGAGAGGAGAATGAACGGATGTACGGGAATGACAGGAATTGGCTTGTAATGCTTATACCCTTCAACGCCGTCCTCTCCTCACTCTCTACATTCGTGCCGCTCCAGGTGCTTGCATCAGGCGGAAATGTGGTTACGGTGGGGCTGGTGCTGGTGGCCTACAACATAGCGGTGATACCTGCTCCGCTTATCTGGGGGCATGTGACGGATGCCACGGGTTCCAGGAGAAAGATCATCATAGGTTCCTGCGTGCTCATGCTCGCCGCCTGCGCGGGGATGTTCGTATACCCGACAATCATAGGAGTGACGATATTCTACGCACTGATCGCCCACTCGGCCGGAATGATGTCCCCACCGGTCAACCTTCTGCTCATGGAGAAGTTGCCCAAAGATGAATGGGACAAGGGGTTCACCTCGATGAGCTGGTATACTTCACTCGGACAGATTATAGGAACAGGTGCCGCCATACCCTGGGTGGCTCTGCTTCCACTGTCCACCTTCACCGTAGCCGCAACAGGGATGGCCCTGTTCGCCGTGCTTTTTGCGGTCGCCCTCGTGAAGGATGCCAAGATGCCGATGGAGAGAAGGGCTCTGTTCTTCACTCCCCAGGTATTCGTGAGCAGGCTTACCCAGCTACCCCTTCTTTTCATAAGGGTACCGAGCCGGTCAGATTTTGCCAATCTGATGAGGTCTGCCAGAAGGAGTCTGACAAGGGAGCTGCCTGTGATATTCGCCGCTTCAGTGCTTTTTTCAGCGTCCGCAAATCTCTTTTTCACATCCTATACCCCGTTTCTGCAGTCCAATCATCTTTCGGACCCTCTGATATTCTCCCTGTCACTCTACAACCTAACAGTCAACGCCGTCTTTTCCAGGGTGCTGATAAGAAGGGTTGGCGGGAAGGTATCCCACTCGACGGCAAGCGCCGCCCTTCTTGTAAGGGCGCTTGGAATGCTCGTGGCTGCAACGATATCCATATTCATTTTCGGTTTCCAAGTTGCCACGGCATCGCTGATAGTGTTCGGGCTGACGGGTTCTGCATACGTTTTCATAAATGTGAATCTGAACACGCTTCTCTTCAGGGCTCTGCCCGGAGGGAGGCAGGGGTCGGTGCTCGGCGTATGGAGCGCCCTGAACGGTGCCGCGCTTCTTGCGGGGGCCCTGGCCTCGGGTTTCATTTCGCTCTATCTGGGGTATGCAATAACCTTCTTCCTCTCGGGTGTGCTTGTAATGCTTTCCTCCATCGTGCTCGACGCCCACTACGGAGTGGGTTTGGCGCCCCAGGAAGGATGATGATGCGCTAGAGGGGGGATGTTATGATGGCGTCACCCTTTTTCACCGAGACATCGACGCCCTCCAGACCTATTTCCTCGATCCTGGGAACGCCGATTCCCATGGACTCGAGCCTTTTCCTGTGCTTTTCGATTGCATTGAGCCAGGCCTTTGACCTTTGCTCGAGCGAAGGCACGCCGAGGCCCGAGCGACTTGCAAGCTCCTCAAACTTCGAATCCGATTCATAGAAATCCCTTGGAAGGTCCCAGAAGTCGCCTACAGGTTTGAAAAGAAGGGGTGAAAGATAGATGAAGCCATGCTTCATCTGCCTCGTGATCATCATTTTTTGTTTATCATCCATCGACGCAGCCAGCCTCTCAAGCATCGCAAGGGTACCGGTGAGGTGACGGGATTCATCCCTCGTAATATTCTTGAATGAATCGCGATACACTTTGAGCCCTGACCCATCCGCCACCTGACCGAATATCAGCTGGGCCCCTATTTCTGCGAAGAAAAAGCTGGAGAAGATGAGTTCAAGGGGGTATTTTTCCCATGCCTCTTCGAACGCGGACCAGTATCTCCTTCCATTCTCGTAAAGGGCGTTGATGTTCCGAACCGCCCTTTCCTCAAAGTCGTTCGAAGGTCTGAACGTGTACGGGAATCCCGGGCATAGTCTGGAGCAGGCGCGTCTGCAAACCTCGTCGTGTCTGCATTCATCGAATGTAACGGCGGCAAGGAATTTCTTGGTGGGGTCTTCCATGTTGTGCCTGCCGGCCTGGAGTGCGGCAAGCCCGAAGGCTCCGATACCTGACTTTTCAAAGAGGGCTAGCTTCGCAAGCCAGTATGCCTGGCTGATAGCCTCCTTTCTGTCGAAATTTCCCCCGTCGAGCTGAGACCAGTCGAGCGCCACGGGGTCCCAGCTCTGAGGAAACCATAGTTCATAGGATCTAAGCAGGGAGGGTGTCATAACGTCCCAGTTGCCGGGGAATATGTTGAGAGGTTCTTTGTCCCCCTTTTGCCTTTGCTTCTTATTCTTTGAGTGGTTCAACCCTGGATCCTCCCGTCCCTTCTGGAACATCGGTGCAAGTCTTATAAGCGTTGCACAGTGGACAGAGTCGCATCACAAGCGGTTGTACGGATATGAAGTTCAGCATTCGCCTGGCCCGTAAAGAGGACAAGGAGCCATTGATGCGTTTTGTTTCGAAGACCTGGCCTTGGGGGGATTATGTGCCAGGAGTGTGGGATGAATGGCTGCTCGATTCGAATGGAAGGATATTCGTTGCAACCTGTAACGGTGAACCTGTCGGGATGAACCATGTGAGGTTTCTTGATGAAGGAATGGCGTGGCTGGAGGGAGTGCGGGTGAAACCTGAGATGAGGGGAAGGGGCGTGGCCACACTGCTTGGACGGCACGCTCTGAATTATGCTCGAAAAATCGGAATGAAGTGGGCTGGCCTATTAAGTGCTGAAGATAACTACACCGCGCACAGGCAGATAGCAAGAATGAAGATGGAAAGGGTAGGCTCCTTCGGTTTGTACGAATGGGAAAAGGGAAAGGCCGAACGAAGTGTGGGGATTCCCATAAGAATGGCTGGATCGACTGAGTTGGCAATTTTCAGGAGTGGGGTAAGGCATTCGCCGGAGTACGCAGCAACGATGGGAAATTTTGCACTAGGTTGGACGGTGAGGTCATTTGCAAAATATGGGTACAGAAGATTGCTTAGAGAAGGGCTGGTCTTCCTTCCGGACGTGAAGAATAATGAAAGGTACGAAAATTTCTCTGTGGTGGTGGGTAGCAGACAAGTTGGCAAGGAGAAGTCATTGATGGTGTCATTCATTTGCGGGAGCCCTTCCACCACCTCCGGGATGCTCACCGAAATTACAAAGTCCTGGACAGGTGGCGGCCGGGTTTACGCCATGGTAGGGGAAACGAAGGATGCCGTGTCGGCACTTCAGGATGCTGGATTCCAGAGAGAAAATGGATTTTTCTTCTTTAGAAGGCGGATATCCGAACAAAGAGATTTCTAATCCCGCCACCTAAGGTGTTGCCATGGCTGAGTATTCTACCATAATCGTGAAGGAAGAGACACCCCTGGCGGTCATAACGCTGAACAGGCCAGAGGCAAGAAATGCTCTGAATATGAGGATGGTTACCGAGCTTGTGGACGCACTGAACGGTATAGAGAAGAAAGATACCATAAGGTGTGTGGTCATAACTGGAAACGACAGGGCGTTTTCTGCAGGCGCAGACATAAAGGAAATGGAGAGTATGTCGCCCATTGATATGGTCAAAACAGGCCACTTTTTTCCGCTGTGGGACAAGGTTGGTCACTACCCAAAGCCGGTCATCGCGGCCCTCAGCGGATACGTGCTCGGAGGGGGACTGGAGCTCGCAATGAGCTGTGATATTATTGTTGCAGCTGAAGGAACCAAACTGGGACAGCCGGAGATAAACATCGGCGTGATGCCTGGAGGTGGCGGAACGCAGCGCCTGACCAGGGCCGTGGGCAAGTACAAGGCAATGGAGATGATCCTCACCGGCGGCATGATCCCCGCGGAGCAGGCACATGCCCTGGGTCTGGTCAACCGGGTTGTTCCTCAGGAAGCCTACCTTGAGGAGGCGAAGAGGATCGCTCTCGAAATAGCTTCAAAGGGACCGATAGCCCTCAGACTTGCAAAAGAGGCTGTCCTCAAGGCAGAAGAGTTACCCCTTTCGGAAGGGCTGGAATTCGAAAGAAAGTCGTTCTATCTTCTCTTTTCTTCGGAGGACAAAAAGGAAGGTATGAAGGCGTTCACAGAAAAGAGAAAGCCAGAGTTCAGAGGTGCGTAGTCAGTTGAGTGGTGAATCGGCGAGTTCTCCCAAAACAGTGTCTGTCAATCAGGAGGGGTCTGTACTGAAGATAGTGATGAACAGGCCCGATGTGCTCAATGCTATCGATGAAAGAATGGGCAGGGAACTCCAGGAAGCGCTCAGGGTGGCGGAGCAGGACAGGAAAATCAGGGTGGTAGTTTTGACGGGGGAAGGAAGAGCGTTCACGGTAGGAGAAGACCTGAACGCCAACCGGAGTGAAGCCGGCAAGCGGCTGGATCTGCAGACGGTGCTTAGGAACAAATACAACCCCATAGTGATGAGGATCAGAAAGATGGAAAAGCCTGTGATAGCAGCGATCAACGGGACCACTGCAGGGGCCGGAATTGGGATTGCGCTATCCTGCGACCTGAGAATCGCTTCCGACAAGGCTGTGCTCCATATGGCCTTCGCCAGGGTGGGTCTTGTGCCTGACTCCGGTACGGTCTTCTGGCTCGTGAAGTCCGTGGGTCTTTCAAAGGCGTCGGAGCTCTGCATGCTGGGAGAGCCGCTTGGGGCCGAGGCAGCCAAGAATCTGGGAATACTGAATTTTGTGTATTCACACGCCGAGTTTCAGGGCGAGGTAGAAAGGCTGGCTCATCGCCTCTCTGAGGGACCGACAAGGGCCTTTGGACTCGCAAAGAGGGCACTCAACAGGGCTCTCTTCACCGACCTCGAAGGAATGCTCGACTATGAGGCATTTCTGCAGGGGGTCGCGGGGGGGAGCAAGGACCATGAAGAGGGCGTCAGGGCGTTCTTCGAAAAGAGGGAGCCCAGGTTCACCGGAGACTGACATATCTGCAGGAAGCCAGGGGAGACCAGAACGTGGAGCCCGAACCTGAATTCGAGCCCGTCGTTGTTGCGGCTGTAAGAACACCGGTAGGAAAGTATGGGGGAATCCTGAGGTCGATCCGACCGGACGACCTTGCTGCCCTTGTGCTGAGGGAGGCTGTGCATAGGGCAAAGCTGCAACCGGAACTGATCAGCGACGTCGTGCTTGGCTGTGCAAACCAGGCCGGCGAGGATAACAGAAACGTCGCGAGAATGGCCTCGATAATAGCCGGACTCCCCATTTCTGTGCCCGGGGTCACTGTAAACAGACTTTGTGGCTCCGGCCTCGAGGCTGTGAATCTTGCGGCGAGAGCCATTCGCTCGGGTGAATGTTCTGCGGTGCTGGCCGGTGGAGTGGAGAGTATGACACGCGCACCTCTTGTCGCGCTGAAACCTGACAGGAGTTTTCCGCGTGGTGGATTGAGACTTGTAGATACGACAATAGGGTGGAGATTCACAAACCCTTCCTGGCCAAAGGAATATCCCTTCTATGAGATGGGGGAAACGGCCGAAAACCTGGCGGATAAATATGCCATAAAAAGAGAGGAACAGGATGAATACTCCCTGAAAAGTCATTCGAAGGCTATCAGGGCAACAGATCACGGTATATTCAGGGAAGAAATCGTTCCGGTAAGAACACTTGAATCGCCCGAAGGGGTGACGGCGGACGAAGGTCCCAGGAGGGATACTTCGATCGAAAAGCTCGCCAGACTTCCACCGGCATTCAGGAAGGAAGGGACGGTAACCGCAGGTAACTCTTCACAGATAAGTGATGGGGCCGCCGCGCTTGCAGTGGTGAGCCGCAGACTGGCGGACGAGATGTCCCTGAAGCCTATTGCAAGGGTCCTGGGGAGCGAAGTGGTGGGTGTGGACCCGAGCTACATGGGGCTGGGACCCGTACCCGCGGTAAAACGGCTTCTAAAGAGGCTGGGAATCGGACTTGACGAATTCGGGGTCATAGAGCTGAACGAGGCGTTTGCGGCCCAGGTCCTAGCATGTTTCAGGGAGATGCCTGATCTAGATACACCCAAGTTGAACCCCCATGGTGGGGCGGTCGCGCTTGGACACCCCATAGGCTGCAGCGGTGCAAGAATCGCAACCACACTGATACATGAAATGAAAAGAAATGGGTCGAGATACGGGCTTGCAGCGATGTGCATCGGTGTGGGGCAGGGTATAGCCACGGCATTCGAACTTGTGAGTTAGCGAACGGTGTGTCAGCCACCAATTTCGCGCACAAGGTTTGAAAGGGGGACGGTGGATTCGGTCCTCTCTTCCATGTTCCTGACTACCACATTCCCGCTGGAGTATTCCTTTGGTCCAACAATAACAACCCGCCGATATCCCTGCTTTGAAGCGACCTCGAGCTGCTTGGAAAGACTCCTTCTCTGAAGGTCCATCAGGGCCGGAATACCATTGATGCGGAGATTCGAGGCAATACCCATGGCTTCTCGAATCATGTCCGTTGTACAGGCGATGTACACCTTTCTCTCTGTCTCAGTTGATGGTGCCTCCCGAAGGGCCAGCATCAGTCTTTCAACCCCTCCTGCGACTCCAGTAGCGGGCAGGTCATCCCGCCCGAAGATTTTCGCCAGATTGTCGAACCTTCCACCGCCAGCGATTGAACCAAGGTCGGGGCGTGAGGGGTCGAAGGCTTCGAACACGGTGGAAGTGTAGTAGTCGATGCCTCTCACGATTCTCAGGCTTAGGTTGAAATCGGTTTTTGTCGATTTGAGCATGGATGACAGCTCCTCGAGCCGCTCAACGGACTTCAAACCCTGTTCCCTCACCCTTGAGATAACCTCCCGCGCTGACCCTTCCAGTTCCCCAAACTTCAACACAGAATCCACCTCATCGGCGGTAAAACCTTTCTGGGTGTACTCGCTAGTCAGCTGTTCCTTTGTTCTCTTATCCACCTTGTCCAGCAATCTCATCAGCTCGACGACAGCATCGCCTGACCTTCTGGTGCTTTTCTCGATGTACTCCTGAACTATCCCTTTATCCCCCACCTTCAGGACAGGCTTTTCGAGACCGCAGCTCTTCAGAAGCTGGGAGGTGAAGCTTATCATTTCTGCATCAGCTTCTATGTGGGCTGAGCCATAGCATTCCACATCCCACTGGTAGAACCACCTGTACCTGCCGTGTTGTGGTTCATCGTACCTGAAAACACCGGCAAAGGCAGCAAGCTTCACGGGTAAAGGAGCGGACCTGTCGGAGCAGACATACCTTGTCATTCCCACGGTCAGGTCGAACCTGAGCCCCAGGTCCCTGCCCCCCTTGTCCTTGAAGTAGTAGATTTCGTCTCTTATCTGGGGACCGCTCTTCGCCTCCAGCGTTTCGAGCATTTCGAGCGGGGATGGCTCCATCATTTTGAAGCCATAAAGCGAGCAAGCTCTTACGAACTCGTTCCTTATGAGTTCGAATTTCTCTGCATCCTGAGGAGAATAATCCCTAAGCCCCCTCGGCAGGCTCACTGTACCTTTACCCCGCTCCCCATGGCAGCAATTTCAGCCAGAAGGGCTGTCAGCTGTATTTCTGGATGCGCGCCCTGTATGAGCCTGTAGTCGTATTCAGCCATCATCCTGGCAAGAGACCCCTGGTCGAGTGCCTTCATTGAAAATGCGTCTTCGAATATGTACTTCAGCATGTCTCTCTCTGAAATCCCGTACACGAAAAGCAGGTCCACAAGGATCTCCCTGGCCTTGGTGAAATCCCCCTTTGCGGCAAGCTGCACCATCTCCTTTACGCTGGAACGCTTTGTAGAGCCGTAAATCCTCTTGATGTTCTGGTCGTCGACAGGACCCAGGGCTGCAGCAGCCTGCAGCTGGTTTATGGCCTGCCTCAGGTCTCCGCCTGACAGCTCGTAAACCAGCGCAATGGCCGATGCTTCGAATTTCACCTTTTCCTTTCTGCAGATAGATTCGAGGTGGGCCACGACATCATCTTTTGAAAGCCTTGAAAAGCGAAATATCGCGCACCTGCTCTGGATAGGTTCGATTATACCGCTTGCATAGTTGGCCGTTATGATGAAGCGGGTTACAAGAGAAAACTCCTCCATTATCCTTCTCAAAGCGGTCTGGCTATCAGAAGTAAGACTGTCCCCCTCATCAAGCAGCACTATTCTGAAGGGTATTCCGACGCGCCGGTCCGTGTGACTCGCAAACACCTTTATTCTTTCGCGTATGACATCAATACCCCGCTCGTCAGATGCGTTCAGTATGAGGGTGAAGTCTCTCCAGTACTCATCAAGAAGGGTCTTGGCGATGATCATCGCAACGGTGGTCTTGCCCGAACCCGGGGGTCCGGTGAAGAGAAGGTGAGGCATTTCTTCCGGTTTCTTTATCATTGCCTGAAGCCTCGCCACCGTGTCCTTCTGGTCAACAAGTTCTCCCAGGGACCAGGGCCTGTACTTCTCTGACCACATCAGGGATTCTGTACTCAAGGCTGGACCCGACTCACTACCCACGCGTGAACGGTGCTTACGTCATAAATAAATAAACTGCGGTGTACCGAGAAAATTGAACGTGTGATTGATCTTATTTTTGTTTTGTGTTCACAGCTCAAAGAAGCTCCAAAGAAAGTTCAGTGTCTCAAGGTAGAACCGTTGTCAAAGAGGCGTCACAGGGTGGACCGGAATAGAAGAATGCGGAATCCTATTCATCAGATCAGACTGGGAAGCGCGAGCAGACCTGCCAGGACGACAAGAGTAAGCATAGACCAGTAAATTAGTCGCCATGAAACAGACATGACGTGCTTCCCCATAAGATGGCCATTGGAGCAGAGCAGCCCCGTGAGTATGCCGGGTGCTACGAGGACAAACACGTACACAACCATCAGATTGAGCATTACCGACACCAGGTTGGTGAACAAGAAAGGAAATATCACCGCCGGAAGCGTTTCGAAAATATACACAATATAGAAGTTTCTTGCTACACGAAATCTATCCCCGATTTTCGCCCTCCAGCCCATCGATTCCGCGACCCCCCAGGTACTCGCAAGTGAAATTACTACAAGCGCCAGAAACGAGGCTGAGACAAGGCCAAGGCCGAAAACCAGAAAGGCGTAACTTCCAGCGAGGGGAACTAGTGCGTTGAGAAGGGAAGCGGGTGAAAGGATGTTCACCGCCTTCATCTGTGCAGATACGATCACAATTGAAACCATCAAACCTTCGCTCGCGATAGCACCAAGAAAAGTTTCTAGTCTTTCATGGGTTAGCTGGTTCTGCTTCAGTTCCTTCTGTGCGACTGCGCCAGCCTGATAAAAAAGCATCCAGGGCATCACCACGGCACCAACGTTTGCTGCAAGAAGATATGCAAAATTAGGACTGAGGTAAGGCTGAAACGGAGTGAGGCCTGTCGATATTAATAGGTGGACATCAGGCTTTACCAGGAATGCATCAAGAACATATGAAAAAAGAAGCAGTGCAGTCACTACAAGTAAGATCCTTTCGGTTCTCCTGTAGCTACCTGTGAAAACGAGAAGTGTGTGGAGGACATATACCACTGGCAGAGAAATGACGGGTGAAATACCAAGTATTTCGAACCCGACCGCTATGCCGACATACTCAACCACATAACTCAGAAAATCTGTCAGGAACATTGGAATGGATGCGAGGACTGCGATGCGTTTCGAGTAGGTGCTTCGTATGTTGCTGGCCAGCCCACCTCCCGTGACCACGCCTAGCCTCCCAGCTGCTTCCTGAATGATGAAAAGCGGCAATATCAGCATAAGGAGAACAAATATCATCCGGTAACCGAAGAGGGCTCCACTCTCGCCCGCGGTTACTACGCTGGCCGCATCGACGTCGGCTATCATTACGATCCATGCCGGGCCAATCACTTTGAGAAAGCCCAGCAGGCTACCGCCGGATATTCTCATTTCGGGTCACAGTCATGTCACACGTGCAGGACCTTTGTTTTGCTGAAGGCCGACAAGGGGCCTCATGCTCCGCCCAGCGTGACGAGCAGGTCGGTCAGGAAACCCGCGCACAGACCCAGAAAGATCCCCAGGAGTACAACCTGGTTTGTGGTCTGCCTCCTTCCCGAAGCGTACATGAGAAGGGAAACATAGACTAAGGCACCGCCCGCCAGACTTAGAAAGAGGACGTAGGTGAACGTGGAAGTCCAGAGGCTGCCGACGATTGTTCCAAGAAATGTCGGTCCCCCACCGACAAGCCCGGCCCTGATCAGAAAGCCTGTCCTTGGTTTCTCGCTCAGGCTCGTGAGTGGACCGGCTATTCCAAACCCCTCCGTGGCGTTATGGGCCGCGAAACCAACTACAAGTACAAGGGCCAGGCCAATGGCGCCGGACGCGTAGGACTGGCCTATTGCGAGACCTTCGCTGAAGTTATGGGCGCCTATGCCAGTGGCTATCATCATCGAAACTCTGTAAGCGTTCGAGTCCATAATAGCCTGTGGGACTCCTCCGTCGGGGGATCCTGTTGCTGGCTGGTGTGAACCTTGGTTCCTTCCGTTATTTTTTGGCGACATGTATCTTGATTCGTAGTAGGTCAGACCGAGGAGCCCAACGGCGATCCCACCGAAGAGTGCTACGAGGTCGAGTGATGCATCCAAGGGTGAACCCAAACCTTTGAATGATTCGACGGCTGCAGCACCGATCACGTTCCATGCGTTACTGAAGACGTCTATGATCAGGAATATCAGAATCCCGGTCGCGACCGAGTTCAGAAACCCCTTTGTGCGCGCGCTCACTGATCTAAGCATTGCCAGTGGCAAACCGAGGAATATTGTAAAACCCGCGACAGCCCCGAGCAAAACTAATTCGAGAGGGTTGACCAAGAAAAGCACTGGGATGGCGGCGCATATAGATGGTTTATAATCTTTTACACTGTTACTGGCGGTGACTCGTTTGACGACGTAAAGAATGGCTTGTTACCACCTTGCGATGTTGCCCGTAAATCCTTGAGGTGACGGTTGAAGGAAATTCCATGTTTCTGTGAATCTTCTTTTTCTTTTGCCTTTCTAATCCTCCTGGTTGGATTTTACCTACATCGTGATAGGGGTGCGTATCCCTTTCTCTCTTGTATCTCAAGGGGATACGTGAACCCCCTCTGGGCAGGAGATAAAATTGGAAAACGAACAACAAGACACGCAAGATCAGAGAGTTAGAGAGGAGGAGAAGAGAAGAAGCTCAGAGAGACCAGGGGAAGGCAGAGGAACCGTATCAGGGACTCGCTTCACAAGCTGTCCACGGAGCAGGTGAGGGAGGAACGGCCTTGACGCATCTTTTGTCTTCGAGGAACTCAGAGAAATCAGGAAGACAAGCGAAGCTTCGAAGAGGAGCAGGAAGCTCAGAACTTACCTCAGCAGGTGGCCATACCGGAAGTACCAGTCGATGGTGGAGTATAAATCGACGAAATGCGCCTTGTATGTGATCCCGTATGGGACCTCGTCTGAGCGTTCCGTCTGCTGCGGTGGAAGGTTAGAGCACCCGGATTGGGCCGTGAGGGAGTGCATAACATACGGCATGGACTACGGCAGGGACAGGCTCGCCTCTCTGGCGATACTCTGTCGTGGACTGCACCTATGTGACCAACCGTTCGCCGTGATTGCGGACCCCTCCTGGCAGCAGACAGGGGATGAATACCCGTACTTTGGAAGCAGACCTGATGCTTTCAGGACAGGTTGGACCGATGCTGCCAACGCTCCCAATGGGAACGACGTATACAAAAATACGCATTCTATGAATCGGAAAAACGCCATTATCAATCATGATATGCACCAAAAAAGGAAGAAGTGGCCGATAGCCCGGTGCATAAAGGCCTTTCCAACGCGAACCGGAGGACCGGTACAGATGCTAGCAAAAAGCAAAGAAAGCTGGTGGTTGCTGCGCAGAAGGTTTGGTACCATAGATAAGAGTCTTGAGACTGACCAACTCCACTCACAAGGTAAGATAGGTCTTACAGATTATAAGCTGAGGGATTTAACCATGTGGCCCTAACCAGTCACATGCTCAATGCTTGCGGAAGTACTATTAGGGTAAAAGTTGAGGGAAAAAGCCCAAGATGTAGTTGCGTATCTGAAGAGGAATGGCGTAAGTACTGCAGGTGTCACAGCAGCTCTAGATATAACAGCTGAGTGTTTGTATAAAAGGCATGACATTGAGCGCGCATAAGCAATAAAACTGATTTTGATAACGACGGCATCTTTAATGGAAATGTATACCATTCGGTCGACCCCAAGGGCAAGCATCAAACTATAATCGATGCTATCAGCAAAGGGATTCCCGTTGATTCTGTTTTAACTGTAGGCATTTGTGAATATGATACAACTTTTCTTAAAACAGTAGACAAAGGATTGCTTATAGGCAATGAAGAACTAGCAAAGCAGATAGGTTTAGCGGCCATTTCAGACCTGTCCGAAATACTTCTATTTCCCTGATTATATTTTGCTTATCAGAACGCCGTCTTTGAAGACAAGGTATCTGTCTAATCTAAAACTCGTCTTTTCTCCCACCTGCGCTTTTGCCCTGGCTTTGATTATCACCTTGTCACCCTTATTCACGGAACAGAACAGGTAAAGATCATTTCCGATCGCTTCTACCGATTCCACAAGGCATTCTATTCCGGGATCGCCCTCAGTAACCCAGTAGGGATTGAATCCGATCTCAACATTATTATCTAGCCCAACAAAGGATCCGGGCAGAAAGCTCATAGGAAATTCCCCCACAAATTCTCCAACCCATTTTGTTATCGGCGTTTGTGCAAGTTCATCAAAAGTTCCAACCTGCTCGAATTTACCTTTATGCAGAACACCTACTCTGTTGGCCAAGCTTGCCGCTTCTTTCTGATCATGTGTAACGTAAACGAAGGTCTGCTCTAGAGTCTGCTGGATTCTTTTCAACTCTCCCCTTGCAGCAAACCTGGTTCTTGCATCCAGATTGCTTAGTGGTTCATCTAAAAGGAATAAACTCGGATCTCTCACAGTCGCTCTAGCAAGTGCCACCCTTTGCTTCTGTCCGCCACTTATCTTCGTGACCGAACTACTGGCCAAGTCTTCAATTTCAAATAATCTTAATGCCTCCTTAACCTTAGCTTCTATTGCCTGTTTGCTAAGATGACGCATCTTCAGCGGAAATTCGATGTTCTGCTTTACCGTCATATTAGGGTATAAGGCGAAGCTCTGAAAGACCATGGCTATATTTCTCTTATCCGGAGGCAGTTCTGTTACATCCTTACCATCAATAATCACGCTACCCCTCGTAGGTTTTTCGATTCCAGCAACAATCTTCAGTAACGTTGACTTTCCTTCGCCGGAGGGTCCCAGTATTACAAAGAACTCTCCATTCTCTACCTTTAAAGACAGGTCTTCAATCACTATTTTTTGCCCGTATGTCTTTGTCAAGCCAATGAGCTCCAGTTTGCTCATCCACTCAACCCTCCGGTTAGATATTCGCCCTTCAGGTACCTTTGCAGGAAAGCTGTCAGAACTATCACTGGAACGGTCAGGATAAGCGCAAAGGCTGAAGATGCAAGTATATTCCCTCTGAAAAGATTTATGTAAATAATGATGGGGAGCGTGGGATTTGCAGGATTCAGTATAACGGCAAAAGTGAATTCATCCCAAGATATCATCCATGATAAAAGAAAAGCGGCCGCTACTCCTGCCTTTGCCAAAGGAGCAAGAACCGTGAATATTGTTCTCAGCAATCCCGCACCATCGACTCTTGCCTGATACTCAATGTCCCTCGGGATTGAGGAAAAAGCTCCCTGAAGTAGAAAGATAGTCAAAGGCAGGACCACAAGCTCTTGCGC
Source organism: Nitrososphaerota archaeon (assembly GCA_021324115.1). Taxonomy (GTDB): domain Archaea; phylum Thermoproteota; class Nitrososphaeria; order Conexivisphaerales; family DTJL01; genus JAJPJS01. Next base: position 65,910 of record JAJPJS010000016.1, on the reverse strand, counting down.
TAATGCCAGACCAATCACGCTGCCGTAGAGATGGAAGGAAATGAACTCTGCACTAATGGGGATGGCTATTACTATCGCAGGCAGCATGTTTGCAAGAAAGAGCGTCGCTGTTACTGTATTTGCGGTTTTTCTGGGTAGCCTGTTAAGGCCATACGCGGCGGGCAGGCCTATCGCTACAGCGATCGACCCAACCAAGGTAGCAGTTTCAACACTTCTTATAGTGGGTCCGATGAGGCCGAAGCTCTTCACAGCGACTATGAGGTTCGCAAGAGTAAATCCACCAGGATAAAGGAGTGGAAATACAGAGTCCACCGTATATTTCGCAGGAGTGAAAGCTATAAGGAATAGCACGTAGATGGGAAAGATCACCATCAAGAGAGCAAAGGATACAACCAAGTATATGATGTACCTGTTTAAAGTCATCATTGACCACTCCTGAGTTTCATTACCACTACAAAGAAGACTAGAATAAACGCCAAGAGAACGGTCGCGGATGCATAGGAATAGTAGACAGAAGCGGTCGTTGAATAGAATTCGTATGTCAGAGTGGTCAACAGTACAGGCCTGTATCCTAATAAAATTAAGGGCAGCGCAAATATGTTAAACTCGCTCAACCCTCTTATGATAAGAGCTATAGCGACATAGTTACGGAGATTAGGCAATGTTATATGAAAGAATCTCTTTACCGCGTTCGCACCATCAACTGATGCCGCTTGGTAAAGGTCGTCCGGAATGGTGCCCATACCGGCTAAAAGTATGAGTGTCACAATCGGCGTATTTTTCCAGCTGTCGGATACTACGACTGTAAAAATATCTAACCACCAGTTTGAAAACCAGTTTATTGGGTGCAGTCCAATTACTTTAAGAAAAGAGTTCGCATATCCTCCAGTCGTAGCAAATATGTTTGTAAAAGAGAAGGCAGCTACGACAGTAGCAATACCAAAAGGTAGGAGGAACACCGTTGAAAATATGCCCTTACCTTTGAACTCTCTCCTCAGCACTAAAGCAACTATAAAGGCTAGTGCAAATTGAAGCGCCAGAGCTCCTACACTGATAACAACTGTATTAAATATCGCAAACGGTAAACCGAAGCCCATCAATCCTTCGTAATTGCTCGGAACAAAATGGGACACAGGAGTCTGAAAACTCTGGTAGACCGCATTGATGGTTGGAAAAAAGGAGAAGTACACCATGTAAGCCAGCGCCGGAAGAATAAATAAGAATGTGGTGTACTTCTCTTGCCACTTCATCTCTATTACACAGATATAGGTTTGAAGGCATTCTGCTCGTACTGGTTTGCTACAGAACTGCCGTAATTGGTTACAAGGTAGTTGTACAGCTGCTGGTTGGCGTTGTCCAGTATGCTTTTTATCTCACCGTATGGGGCATGGTTGACTATTATTGCGGTCCAGGCATTATCAGCTATAGTGTTCCACTCTGCTATCCAAGGAGCAGGGTTCCTAAGGAAGACGCCACTGCTGATAGCTTCTTCTAACGCAGTGCCGACGGCTGAGAAGTTTGCCGGTAGGTTCTGGTAAGCTTGGGAGTTAACAGCAACCCATGCCAAATTCAATAGTGTTTCTCTCTGTGCCTGAGAGCCCAGCAAGAAATTCGCGAATGCCTCTACCTGGGGCAGGTCGGTAGCACCTTTGGGTATGACAAGAACATCTCCGCCAAGTAGGTGGTTCCCGTTTACTGGTCCAGACGGACCGGCATAGACACCCAGTGTTGAATCATTCATCCCCAGAGTAGTGTTCGTCAGAAGGCCATACACATAGGGCCATTGATAATCAAGTATTTGATATGTTCCCTTAGCTAGGCCTACGTAGCTTCCCCAGTATCCATGTATGTAGTCTGGGTTAAAGTACTGGCTCAGGTTGTAAAGATACTGGAATGTTTGAACGTCTCCGGTATCATTGAGCAGGAAAGGATTACCTCCGAACTGAACCATCCACTGGTAAAGTTCAGTAGCTGTACTTGCACCTCCGTGGCCTTGGAACATAAGAGGCCCGGAGTAGCCAGCCGCGCTCAGCTTAGCTGCATCGTTAAGCAACTCAGAGTAAGCTGCAGGAGGAGCAGAGATTCCCGCATGTGCCAGAGCCTGCTTGCTGTAAAATACAAGAGGTACATTAGACCTGAAAGGGATAAAGTATGTCCCGCCAAACACCTGTTTCTCATAGTTTATCATGTTAACAGCGCTAGGTATCAGACCGGGAGGCTCCATCGTCGACACTATAGAAGTCAGATTCATCAGGTCATTTCCATAAAGCAGCTCTCCGACGACTAGGTTGTCCACCCCAACGAGTGATGCCCCGACGTTACCGCCCTTGACGAGAGCTTCCACCTCTGTAGGCACTTGGCCTGTTGGCAGATTGACTAGTTTGACTATTATGTTCGGGTTCTGACTTTCGAATTGAGGTATTAGAACTGTATTGACAAAGGTAGCTTCTGATGGTGCTAGACTCTCGTAAAAGTTAACTGTTACCTTCGATGGTCTAGAAGTGTAGTATACTCCGGCTGCCGCAGCTACAGCGACCAGGATCACAATGATTATTATAGTTGATATTCTGCTTATTGCATGTAATTTTCTAAAATGTTTTCCGCCCATATCATAACATTGTACTGTATTGTTGTATTTATCTTTTGCGTTCTCAAGGAGGGCTGTGTTTTATCGAGAAATTATTTCGCATCTATGATCCAACCTCCATGGTCAGCATGGACGGGTCTGCCAATATATCTGTTCCCGCCATCTTCTGATAATACATCCTATATGGCGTATTGAAATCGGGTGCGCCGTGTGGCCTGATGACGTTGTACCAATTCACCCACTCATCCAAAGATGAGAAGAATTTGACCTTCTTCTCGAATTCATCAAATAACTTTCCAACATTACCATTGGTCTTCCGTGAAAATCGATGAGTTGTAATAGCTGTACCATTACCATACTAGGTGTCCCGCTTCATCGCCAGATAAGCCTTTCATGTCAGAAGAATAAATCAGAATGATGTCAGCATATGAAGAAACATCCTTCAGCAAGCTCGATACAGAAGTCCTGTCCTCGTCGCTGCAAGGCAGACTCCTCTTCGCCTTGTACCTTACACTCTTTATCTTCTTTGCCGTGAGATATCTGTCCTCCTCCACGTAACTTTGTTTAGAAGACAGGACCTGCCAGACGATGCAGTCCAGCTTCCTTGCAGCAGCCACTTCTGCCTCCTGTGCCGTGCCACTCCCTGCCCCCGGCATCTTACAGTATTATCTCTTGACGGGGTCCGGCTCCATGTAGACATATTATCTGTCACCTTTGTTCCTTACCCACCTGGTTTTAATCCTGCTAAGGTGTGTACTAATTTCAGCATAACATACTTTTCCTCGGTGCGAGCAGTCCTCAAAAGACTCTGTACTCCCATTAGGTTCGACCAGACTTTTCTCCGAATCGTATTTACTCTGAAGTTTTCAAGTATCAAGTACTCACACAAGCCCAAGATGTTCTTCAATCGGGCATAGTATCCTGAACAACTGGAGAAGATACCTATTTGCAATCGCAAATTTTCCATGATAAGACAATGCCTATCAAAGAAAGGAGCGATAAACTGTCACGTGATAACGAATTCAATTCATTATGGCCCTGGGTACTCCCTATACAAGTTACAAATCATTGCGCACGATGCTTCATTAGAAACATCAAGGCAACAAACGATTCGTAAGTCTTTTTTCTTTTCTCAGCAGCCTAGGATTTGTCCTTTCTCTATGTGTAGCAGCTCTGCATATGGGCCTGTAAGATTTATATGCTAACATAATCAGGAAATCTTGTAAAGTTGAACATCTTTGCAATGCTTGCGGAATCAAGAAACTCTAGAATTGGCTTGGTTGATCGAGACCATGTACATGTGGTGAGATTATTATGCTATACCGTTACCGTACCATCGAGAAAGCCATCCGGACGCTGAACCTCTATTTTACCAGATGATTTGAGGATTTGAAAAATGCTTGACTATCAAATAGTTTCGGCGGATAGGACGGAATCACTCGTTCTCGGGAAGTTGTTTGTTATATTGTTTATGGGGGAGGCAGGGGAAGGGATTCCTTACACCGGAGTATATTATAGCGATAACAGGTACATAGATTATTATGCCCTGAAATACAAGAACTCTATTATATCTCCCCAAACAGTAGAGAGGAGCAACAGACAGATCAAGTATGAATATGTAACTGTTGATGGAAAGATAACTCGAACAACCAGTCTCTTCTATGAAGGAATCGAGGAAAAGATCCAAGGTCCTCATGCAGAGAATATGCATTTTGAACTCCATCCGGACTACAGAGACATCTTTTACGTCAGAAGCTTTTTGACCGGGTCTTCCGAAGCTAACAGATGGCTGAAGAGATTATCTCCTCGCTTTAATGTGAAGCGGCAGAGTGTTGAAATCCAATTTGACGGATATAGAAGGATGGTATTTGAGGCGAAAGAGATACAGAGAAAAAAGGATAAAATCCTTCTCAAAGCCGGCAAAGACCTTTCATTAATAAGAATGCTGTTCAAGCGGGTTAGCCCAAGAAGGTCGACTCCGAACTTTGTGTACAAAGCCTTCCCGAAGATAAAGACAGATGACAGAAGGTTTGAATCACTCTATGATCAATCCATTACGAACCTGTCAAATACGCTCGAATCACCCTTTGATGGATCTTTCTTCCCATTAAGTGCAATTCCTTGGTTCCACACAGTATTTGGAAGAGATTCAACGATAACATCAATCCATAGCATGATGTTCAACCCCTTAATAGCAAAGAGCACGATAGTAAAACTAGGCGAACTTATAGGCAGAAAGCATGACTTGGTGACAGAAGAAGAGCCAGGAAAGATAATCCACGAAAAACGCTTTGGTGAAGTTAGCGGTAGAGACAGGGTTTTGAGCGGCTATTATGGATCAGTAGATGCGACTCCTCTCTATGTTTTGACATATCTTGGTTATCTGAAGTATCATCCTCAGGATGATTCTGTCAAGAAATTTGAAGGCGAGGTATTGCAAGCACTCCGATGGATAAAAAAAAGGGTGAAGTCAGACGGGCTTCTAGGTTACAGCGGAAAAAGTATGCTGAGTAATCAGGCGTGGAAGGATTCTTGGGATTCTGTTTCTCATAAGGATGGAAGCATCCCGCCTCACCCTCTATTCCTTATTGAAGTGCAGGGGTATGCCGCAAAAGCATTGGAAGGAGGGGCTGAACTCCTAGATGATAAGCAGGAGATAAGAGAACTAATCCATCTGGCAGAGCATCTATATCGTAGCATAAAGGGAAGGTATTGGTCGCAGAAGATAAGCTACTTCGGTGAAGCGATCGACGGAGAAGGCAGGTTAACAGAGATTTTAACATCAAACCCTGGCCATCTCTTATGGATGAATGCAATAACAAATGGGTCCGCAGAAAAGGTCGCTCAATTATTAGTCGATAGAAGTAAATTGAATTCTGGGTACGGGGTGAAGACGCTTGCATATGGGGAGGTAAGGCATAATCCTCTTGCGTATCATAACGGCTCTGTCTGGCCGCATGATAACATGATAATTCTCAGTGGTCTAGCCAGATATAATCTGAGAGAAGAATTCTCTGAACTTCTTCTTGAACTGCTCGATGCATACTCTGAGCTAGGTCTCACAGGTTTACCCGAACTCTTTTCTGGAGAGAGGAGAGAAAAGGTAAGAAAAATAGTACCAATGGGAGGCTTTCCTATAGCTTGGTGTGATGCGGGGATACTGGGGATACTTCATTCGATGCTTGGGCTTGATGTTCAGCATGGCGATCCATACAAAGTAACAGTTTCGCCCATATTGCCGGAGTGGATGAATGAACTCGCCATAAAAGGGCTACATATCCTCGGCGGAAGACTCGATGTTCAGGTAAAAAGGGTCGGGGGAAAGATTAAAACAGATTGCAATTTTACTGTTGAACCTAATTCTCCTTTTAGGCTGGAAACTCTAGAACGCTTTTAGTGCTGCACCGAAATGATAAACGCACAGTTGGATGAAATTGCGGTCAACAGTGTTAATTTTTTGTTTGGTGATAGGCATTGAGCATAAAGAGTTCAATTCGCATCTGGGACTCTTATACCGAGTAGATGACGATTCATTAAGAGCACTCTTTTGAATGATTCTTTAACTGCAAGCCTTCTCTCTCTATTTTGAATTTATAATGGGACGTTTCTCATAAAATGAATTAAAGTTTCTTGTCAGTCCATTGATACAGTTACAATAAGCTCGCCTCCTGGAACAGACTTTATCTTCTGATGCCACCTCATATGATTATAGTACGGCATGGATAGGTTCAGGAATATGGTGAGTGATTTTACTTCATTAACACTGACATTGAAGCTATTGCAGAATCTCCTTGTTCTTTCCTTTAACGCGCTGAAGCATCTTTCTATCGAGTTCCTCTCTCCGAATGCAATATCAAGCCACTTCTACCCATATCTTTCAATAGCCTATGGTATCAACCATAGCTATCAACAACCGGTACTACAGGTTTATTCGTGCATGCGTTCAGAAAGAATCATTCTCACGAATAACATCGCATTGATCGATGACCCTTGGTAAGAAAGATGAGTACATCGCTAACAGCTCCTTAGTATCTGAATCTATAGCAGCCAATACGATTAGCTGAATACCATTCACCTTGAGCCTGGTCCCATCTATCGTAACTATCCTCCTGTATCTCTTTCTTCTGAGCTCTGGATGTTATTCTTCTAAACTTCTGAACCCAGTAAACGCACTGACCAAATGCATGCATGTATGATCATTGTTTGTTATGTCGTCCTCCCATAAGGCGATCCGGATGGAAATATAGAACAAACCAGCAGCTAGGTCCCCGGTCTCCAAAGGTATCTTATTACGCTCAAATATAATGTCATCCTGAACAGCATTGAGAAGCATGTTATATGCTCCCATTTTAGATCAAATAGAGATTCTCTTGGCCATTCAAACATCATAATAAAGATGATCAGAATCTACGCTAAAAAATTGCTATTTGAACAGTATCCGCCCCCCCTTGCCCTAAGCAAATATACTCCCACGTTATATCATCAGGACGAACCGATAAAATGCAGAAACTATCAGCCATAGAAGGGGCTCTGACCGGTCTGAGGGTGGTCCTCGCCCGGAACCTGACCGGTATGGGTTGGCCACGAACGGTTGTGGCCGAGACGCTCGGCATATCCCCGTCCGCGGTCACGCTCTACACCAAGGGGAGCAGGGGGAAGGCGTTTGCAGAGACGATAAGAAAGGCTCCGGGCACGTCTTCCATAATCTCCGAGCTCACAAACTCCATTTCAGAAACCCTCCGCAAGGGCGGTTCGATAGACGTCTTTCCGCTGATCCTGGATGCGGCGTATAAAGTGATAAGGGCGATCAACAGTGGAGGGAAGGATGTACAGGGGGCTCGGAATATCCCACCTCGCGGAAAAGCAGGTATACCTGTAACTGCACCAGTTGGGAAGGGTCGTTGGGTAAAGTCTCTTGAGTCAAGACTTGAAGAAGAGCAAAGGGCTGCCCGTCGCAGCCTGGTTCTTGCCGCGAGTGCGCAGGATGAAGTGACGAGAGCCGTCTTCAGACAGATAGCCACGGACAGCATACGGCATGCGGACCTTATTTCGATGATAATCGGGAAGGTCACGAGTGTCGGACAGGTGGCAGCGGGCGGCCACTCTGCGAAGCCTGAATCCAGCTTGGACCATGATATACAGGCAATGCTTGCCGAGGAGGAAAAGGCGGATGAGGAAATGATAAAGATACCAGGAATCAGTCCAGACCTCAAAGTTCTTCTTGAATCTATCGAACTCGACGAACGGAAACACAGAATACTTCTGAGGAAGCTGCTCGCCCATCATGAGAGTGTTCCGAGGGAATAGAGTGGGAGATTCTTGTGTATTACCTGCTATCAAGTCTGACCGGTCGATTCAATCTGTTATGGTCTTTCGTTGACATGCAACGTATACGTAAGAACAGAGCCTTCAGGTTCCGCACCACCTGCCTTTTAATCAGGGGCCGCAGGGGATGCACAAGCATCCTTTCCCAGTGACAGCTTTTGATGACACTCTCAAACGAATGCTAGCCACGGACCCCTGATTGTTCTGATTCGTGATAAATTCTTAAACCCTGAATGCGTGGAACCCTTCGTATGAATTCAGACGGCAGGCTGATTACTCGAGGGCTGACCAAGGTCTACTCTGGCAGTGGAAGCAGAAGGGCAATAGACCAGATCACCATGGATATGCCTACCCACGGGATTCTTGCCTTCATAGGAAGGAACGGCGCCGGAAAAACGACACTCGTCAGAATACTGGCCACCCAACTTGAACCGACTTCGGGTTCGGCCACCATCGACGGGCTCGATGTCATGCTTGATGCGAGGGAACTTCGCAAGAGAATAGCGATAGTTCCTCAGGAGGCGAGAACGGTTGCCTGGATGTCGCCAAAGCAGACGGTACTTTCATACCTGATGTGGCGAGGCTTCGATTACTCAGAAGCAAAGGAGATGGCGGTGGAAGCACTTGCAAGGGTGGGCATAGACCAGTATCGTGACAAGCTCAACCGTACGCTCTCGGGTGGAACAAAGAGGAAGGTGCTCGTTGCCACGGTGCTTGCCTCTGAGGCTGACATCGTCTTCCTCGACGAGCCGACGACCGGACTGGACCCGATCTCGCGGAGGGACCTGTGGAATTACCTTTCTAATCTGGGTAGGGAGAGATTCACCATACTGACAACCCATTATCTTGAAGAAGCTGAGCAACTCGCGGACAGGATAAGCATCCTTGACAGGGGCCGGCTCGTCGGCACCGGTACACTTGAAGAGCTACGAAGCCTGGTAAAGTACCGGTACAGTATTAGACTGCAGCAGGAAACCCAGCTTCTGGTTACGGCGAACGGTGAACTTGCGAAAGCAAGAGACGGTTCAGTTCAGTTACTCACGACCGAAGACGAAGCATTCAGACTTTCAAAGGATCTCTTTGAGAAGGGGTACAGATTCTCAATATCTCCGGTGACACTCGACGATATATTCTTCCACCTTGCAAACAGGGAGGATGAGCCTCAACCATGATGGTTCAAGTGAAAAGGACGCTGAACCAGATAATTGCGGGTATACTGGTTAATTCTATCTATGAGATGAAGAACTACCCCATAGTGCTAATCAATACCGTGCTTTCACCTCTGTCGTTCCTCATTCTCATCGTTTTCGTAAGCCGGGGGTCGCTGCTTGGAGACGCCATCGTGGGCGGATTCATAATGAGTATGTTCTCGAACGGTATTGCACTTCAGGGGGACCTATCCCATCTCAAGAATGACTTCAAGCTCCAGGAAATGGTTGTGAGCTCACCAGCTTCGGCGGGAGCCTATGTAACGGGTATGGCGATTTCTGAGCTGATATATTCATCCCCAGCCCTTGCAGTGCTTGTGGCACTCGCAATTTTGTATCTGCATGGCACTCTGATACAGGGTCTCCTTTTCTGCGGTGTGCTCGCAACAATGTTTCTAACTTCGATAGCACTTGGTTTCACCCTTGCGACGATGTCCAGTGATATTGTGCAGAGCTTTGCATTTTCGAGACTGATTTCAACGCTTTTTTCGACCCTTCCCCCTGTTTACTATCCAATCACCCTGATTCCACATCCGTTCCAGTACCTTGCCTATCTTTCCCCGACAACTTATGCCGCTCAGATAGCTCAGAACGCTCTTGGGTACCTTCCAATTTCTGCGCACACGGCTGCGCTTGACTGGGCAGTGCTGCTTTCAGTAACTATGGTCCTCTTTCTAATAGCCGTTAAGAAGGCAAGATGGAGAGAAGCATAAATGATATCGAATTCAACGATAGCTATCCCCGAATTTGACAGACTAGGTTTGCTTCCACCAATGGCATCCCGATGCTAGTATACACTTAACTTGGATGCTGTGATTTTCTCAACGTAGTCTTCACTGGGAGATCAACACCGTCAAAGCATATTATCTGGTCGCCGAAAAACTGAGCATACACGGTTTGCATCGCATTTGTCAAAAACGCATGCCCTGAATATGAAGCAGGGAATCGTAGTGATACTTCCTATATTAATCAGGACCAGCTGTCGAAGAAGGCCACCTGGGTGCGAGGACGATTAGCCGGTAATCGATTTCAAGGAGGCCTTGATTTCTTCATGAATCTGATTTCTGACACGATTACGAACGTAGCTTTTGCTGAATGGGTCGATCAGTCTGAAAAGCAGGTTGTTTCCTTTGATATCGACCTTTAGAGTGAGACGTGTACGACCATCTGGAAGGCTTTCGAACAGGTTCACGAATATGCCTGTCCAGTTTGGTGTGTACTCTTCGATATATATTTCATCTGGCGGTATAACTCTGTGCATTTCGGTGACCTTACCGTACCGTCTGTCGCCCATTTCAATGTATTCCATATCGCCTTCCTTTCTGATCAGTTTCACGCTTGTGCAGCTGTTCGGAAAGAGCTTCGGCCAGTTGTTGTAATCGGACATTAGCGAAAACAACCTGTCCTTGGGAATGTCGATCGTATCAGAAACTTCGACGTGGGTCAACTTTACGTTTCCACAGAATTTCGAGGCTATCGCTATATTAATTTTCTCACCGACCGCCGAAATGCATGATCCCATCGCACTTTTTCCAGGTGTCTTGAAAGTTTCAGCAAGGATTATGCGACGTCCCCCCATGTGCGTGGTTCGCAATCACCAAACACCAGACCGGTTGGAACTGCTTTGTTGACCACAGAAGTTGTTGTTGCTTGTCCCTTCTACGTATGGCTTCATCCCATTTCTTGCGGCACGCCATGCACTGCCTGTGTGGTTCGTTTCCACCGATGCAGCAGCCTCGCCAGACGAGTTCCCTCTCCGATGCAAGCTTCGGGACATTCACTTCAGGCTAGTCGTAAACAATGGGAGTGACGTCTTCCGAGCGGAACAGTCAGCGGACCTTTCCAGCTGTTTCAAAGATCTCATTGAGTAGCTTAACTCCTGACATTCGTAGCGGGAGCGGTGCGGTTCCTGCGGTAAGGTTGCCCCTGCAATAGAGTACCCACTACGGGTGTGAGCGCCTGTCTTGCATGACTGGACAATCAAAGAGCATCTACGGAATAGACGTATAATGCCCCCCAAGCTGGCTCCCATCCTTTCTTTCAATCCTGCCCGGCGCAGAATAACACCAGAAATAATCTGGTGAACCACGCTCGTTGTGCATCTCACATTAACCGAAAAGACATTTATTATTCACCTATCGCGGTTATCAGGACAGAAGGTCGGAATGCCAAAGGAAAACCTGGATATGTTCAATGCGTACATGAGGGACAGGGAAGCTTCTTTTCTGCTCTCCCCGGTCAAGGTGGTGGCCAAGAAGCTGGTCCCCGAGGCGCGACTGTCCACATTTACACTTCCTGAGTTAAAGGAAGGTGCCTCCATGGACGTCCCAAGATGGGTGGCAGAGATACTGGAAGAGGAGGGTCTTGTCGAGAAATCCGAAGAAAGCATAGAGGCCGAACTCTACAGGGCCGTCCAGAGGGAGAAGTTGCAGGGCTCCACCCAGCTTTCACCGATCAAGGGTGATTTCTATCTTAAGCTCAGAAGGTACCTGAAGATGCTGAGAAAAAAGGGGGTGGACGACCTGCACTACCAGAAGGTGCTAGCGGCATCCAATGGGCTTCTTACGATGAGGCTGGTCAAGATGGTCACGCTGGCGGGGTACACTTCACAGCCTGAACCTCACTCTCTGCTTTCACCAGAAGAGCTGTCTCTATTCAGGGAGATCAAGACCCTCGTCCAGACGTGGAGGGACTCCGTACTCGGAGAGGAGTGACCGAGGTTTGGCCGGTCAGTCTGCTGGTTCCATTACAGAGCAGTTCGACCTGTTTCTGCGAAGCTTCAAGTCCCCCGACGGCACATACAAGTACATCTCAAGGATAGACAGGATGATAGCGGACGGACAAACCTCTGTGGTGGTCGATTACGAAGACCTTCTTTCCTTCGATGAGCCGCTTGCAACAGAACTCAGGGAAAATCCGGACAGGGTTCTCAAGCTGTTCAAGGATGCTGCGCTGCAGGTGGTTCGGACGGAAAATGTGTCATATGCCGAGAGTATCGAAAGGGAACTGAGGGTACGGGTTGCAGGTGTTACGGACAAACTACCCCTCAGAGGTGTGTCCGCAAAGCATCTGGACAAGCTCGTATCGATAAACGGTATGGTTGTCAGGACGTCAGAAATAAAGCCCAGGGCCCTGATTGCCGCTTTCATATGCCCTAAGGAACATGTAACCTTTATCGAACAGGAGACGAACAGCCTGAAGAAGCCAGACCGATGCGCGGATTGCACCGAAACCAAAGAATTCAAGCTGGATACAAAGCTCAGCAGGTTCACGGATTATCAGGTGTTGAGACTTCAGGAGCTGCCAGAAGAGCTGCCGCCCGGGCAGCTACCTCAATCCATAGATGCTGAACTTCTTGGCGACCTGGTGAACAAGGCCAGGCCCGGGGACAGGATAATTATAACAGGCATAGTGAGGGCGGAACCGGAAAGCGGGTTCGGCGCCGGCAGGCAGACCACATTCAGGACCAGCCTCGACGCAAACTACGTCGATGTCAGGGGAAAGGAGCTCGAGCAGATCCAGATCACGCCAGAGGACGAAGCCGCGATAAGGCGGATAGCCGAATCACCCCGTGGTTATGATGACCTGATCAGATCTATTTCACCTTCCATTTTCGGCATGGAGCCCGAGAAGGAAGCCGCCCTTCTGCTTGCCGCCGGCGCACCGCAGCGGGTGCTCCCTGACGGGACGGTGATTAGAGGGGATGAAAATATGCTTCTGGTGGGAGACCCGGGTTGCCTTGTGTTTGATGAAAGGGTGACACTGGGAAACGGGGCAATCGTGAAGATAGGCAAAATCGGAAATTCACACCTTCAAAAAATTGAGCTGCCTGTGTTGACCGGGGAAAGCAGAGGGGAAAATGCCAGGGCCTCGACATTCCACTTATACAGAAATCAGCCGGTGATGGAGATCATAACGGAATCCGGCAGGAGCATCAAGGGAACATACAACCATCCCGTGCTGGTTGCAACTAAACTCCGTCACCGCACAAGAACCAGCTGGAAGAGGCTTGACAGGGTGCAGGTGGGCGACCTTGTGAGAGTCGTAACAAGGATTCCCAGCAGCATCGAAGAGTTGGTGCCGACAGGATTCGCTTGTGGCACAGGTAAATCTATGCAACATGGGCACGCTCTGCCCGAATTCTACTCGCCAGCCTTAGCCGGTGTTGCCGGTTACGTTATTGGGAACGGAACGCTCGAGAAACCCGACAGACTAGAGATCATCGTGCCGGGAGGTTCTGAAGATGTGCTTCGAAAACTGACCTCTAACATGAAGAGGCTGTTCAAACTTTCAAAAGGAGAGGTACTGGTAAAACGAGTTGAAGGTCATCCATACACAAAGATTACTGTCGAGGTCAGGAGTGATATCGTTGAGGTGGCCTTTCGATTTTTGCTTGAAAGAAGGGTTCCAGATGAGATACTTGCATCAGGAAACAAGGTTGTTGCACGATTTCTGAGATTTCTGTTCGAAGCGATCGCCGACGTCGACATTGAGGAAAAGGGTGTTGTACTCAGGATTGGCAACATCGAGCTTCTAAGAGACGTTCAGATACTGCTTCTCAGATTCGGCATTTCCTCAAATGTAAATGCTGATGAACTCGTAATCGGCGGTACACGCAACCTGGACAGATTCCGGAGAAGGATAGGTTTTGTGTCTGAATCAAAGAGATCAAGGTTTTTGAAGTTCATTTCTCGATTTTGGGACGATAGGAATGAACCTCGCCGCCGATTCGAAAGAGTGGTGAGAATCGTCAAAAGAGGGGAAAGGGCCGATGTTTATGATATCGAGGTACCCGAGGGTCATAGATTTGTCGCGAACGGTATAGTTGTTCACAACACGGGCAAGAGTGAACTCCTGAAATATATTTCGAGGCTTGCACCGAGGGGCCTCTACACAAGCGGCAGGGGAAGCACGAGCGCGGGGCTCTGCGTATCTCCAGAATCCTTTGTTGTTACCCCTACGGGGTTGCGTACGATAGGCGACCTTGTCGAGCGCAATCTTGCAAATGATGAGAAAAGGCTGGAGGGAGGGGAAGTGGTAGCTTTGCACCCCCAGACCTCCGAAGTCGTGAGCCCTGCCCTTAAAGAAGTGCAAATACTGGTCGGCGAAAACGCTGGGCTAGTCTCGACCGGCCTGCTGAAGCCTGAAGCCCTTGTGTATGGGCATGCGAAGCAGTACTACCGCCTCCAGGCCGAACGCCTGGTGAGAGTTAGAACCAGGCTCGGCAGGGAGTTGGCTATTACCCCCGAAACAAAACTCGGGTTTTATCGTCCAGCCGACGGTTGCCTCTACTGGAAGAGGGGGAGCGAAATTCGACCAGGCGACCGTCCCTTGATTGCACGTTACATACCTGGAGCAGAACTTCCTTTCAGTCTTGAAAGGTTCTTCAGAGATGAGGATGAAGTGGAATTGAAGAAGCAGGTGGAGCTGCTCAGGATTCTAAAGCCTGCCCTAAGAGGTGCGGAGAAGAACCCGCTTGTCAATGATGATGCAACTGCTGTTTTTGGGCACAGGAAACGGAAAATGTCATACAAGGAGTTGAAGTCAGCCTGGAAGGGGTGTGGGTTGGAAGACTTTGCCGAGCCATGGGCTTGTGTGAAAAAGGTACGGTACAATACAGGCAAAACCCGGCGAGTGTTTGAAGTACCTTCTGAACCGGATTCTCTGCTCTACCTATCTGGTCTGGTCTGCAATTCCTGGTTCGAAAAAGAGAGGCTTGAGGCTTCGGACGAACGTTTCTTGATACGAACAAAGGATGCAGAGGAATGCGGAAGATACAGGCTGATGTTCAAGGAATCTTTCGGATTAGAGCCAGGGACAAAACTGACCCGCCCTAGAGAGTTTTTGATTGACATTCCCGGTTCATTGGCGAAAAGGTTACTGTCTGTGATAACTGGCGGGAAACAGTCCAACGATGAACTGGAACTGGACGGGGGCATCGTATCAGCCCCCGAGCATCAGCTTGGAAGCTTTCTCCGCGGTCTGTATGATGGCGGAGCTGAAATCTCCTTTGGTGGGGGTATAGAATACAGCGCCCCCAACAGAACATTCGCCCGCCAGTTGATCCTCGCACTGCAGAGATTCGGCATTGTTTCAGAACTCCGCGCCGCCTCCGATAGTTCTGAGGAAAATGCCAAGCCGAAGGTGCGAATCCGGGACAGGACGTCTCTTTCGACCTTCGCTGAAAAAATAGGGTTCAGCAGCCCGAAAAAGAGAGAGAAGCTCACTCGGCTAATTGAATCCGGCATGAACAGAGACATGCAAGAGTATGTGATGGTTGGTCCCAACTTTATCGTTGATGAAATTGAGTCTGTAACAGAGGAGGAGGGGTCGACGGTTTACGACCTGACCATCGAGGGTGGACACTCTTTCATGGCTGAAGGCTTCCTTGTTCATAACACTGCTGCAGTGGTCAAGGACAAATCCGGTCTAATGATGCTTGAAGCCGGAGCTGTTGTTCTGGCTGACCTGGGAATAGCCTGCATAGATGAATTTGATAAGATGAGGCCTGAGGACAGAAGTGTCTTGCACGAAGTGATGGAACAACAGTCGTACCATCCGTCGACCAAAGTACGTCTGGCGTCGGGGCAGAGGATTAGCATAGGTGAGTTTGTCGAGGAGAAATTCAGGAACTTCCCGTTGAACGTGGTGGAGGGGATAAGATGCCAGATTCTTCCATTGCAGTCAGGTGAGGAAGTTCTCACGTATGATTTTTCCAGCTTAAAGGAAGTTGTTGTGAAAATCGACAGAGTAAGCAGACATGAAGCGCCCAACAGGTTCGTCAGGATCAAGTACAACAACGGGATTGACATTATTGTAACCCCGGAGCATCCTGTGTTCGTATTCAGGAATGGGCGCGTGTCTACCGTTCCAGCTGAGCGGGTCATCAGGGGAGAACTCGCCCCATGCCTTGCTTCCCCACAAGCAGGCCCAAAGGCTTACAGGCTCCGGGCGATTACAGTTTCGATTGAGCACAAAGAAGGCGGTTTCCTCGGCAGCGATTTGGTGGACCGGGTCGATGAAGCTGGTGATTCACTAGGACTGGTCGAAGTCCAGGATATAGAAATTGTAAGGAATGACGGCCCTCTCAGGACGGACTGGGTATACGATATCACCGTCGAGCCTTTCCACAACTTTGTGTCAGATGACCTCATTCTCCACAACACTGTATCTGTAGCAAAAGGGGGGATAGTTGCTACTCTGAACGCAAGAACTTCGATAGTCGCTGCTGCAAACCCTGTGCTTGGAAGGTACGACGCTTACAAGAATATCTATGAGAACGTCAACCTGCCAATACCGTTACTCTCAAGATTCGATATAATCTTCATCGAGAAGGACATGCCAGACAGACAGGTCGATGAGAGACTCGCCTCTCACATCCTGCAAACCCACAGGTCCCGGCAGTTCGTCACACCCCCGCCGATAGACTTCGAGCTCTTAAGGAAGTACATTGTTTACTGCAAAAAGATCGAACCGGTGTTGACCGCGGAGGCGGAATCGAAACTTCTCGAGTTCTACCTCGAAATGAGGACGATGGGTGCCCAGGACAACATGATAGCCGTCACCCCCAGGCAGTTAGAGTCCATGATCAGGCTTGCCACCTCCAGGGCCCGGGTGCTTCTGAGGGACAGGGTGCTTGAGGAAGATGCGCTTGCCGCGATTGCACTGATAAGGAGAATGCTTGGTACAGTGGGTGTGGATGTGAAAAGTGGAAAAGTTGATTCTGGAGTTCTCGCAGGCAGGTCGTCCACGGAAAGAAATCTTATGGAACAGGCGATGAGTATCTTCAAGGAGCTGCAGGGACCCGACAGGGTGGCCGTGTCGCTGGAAAAATTCATAGAAGCCTTGATGAAGACCGGGAAGTACGCCAAGGTTGAGGATGCAAGAAAGATGATAAACAGCCTCTACAAGCTGGGCCAGATATACGAAGTTAGGCCGAACCACTACAGCCGGATATCCTGATTTCAGACATGATCTTATTAGGGCCAACAGAAAAAATTGTTTGCTTTATTGATTGGAATGTCTGCCCAAATTAATCGTCTAGCACTGCATGGAAATTCGATGCTTGGCATATCCCAACAGATTCTTTATTCCAATCATTCATAGGTTTCGGCGGGTTGAAGTTTTTCCTGCTAACCTCCCTGTGCGTATAAACGAGTTGATGCAGAGCTCCCGGCGGGATAGGCAAAGTGGGATCGGAAGGACGCCGGAGCAGTGGACCAGCCGTAAAAACATATGTCAAGAACTCCTACGAAGAGGTGCTCAAGATGCTCCAGGTGGACCCCGAATTTGGTCTAAGTGACGCCGAGGTAAAGGAAAGGGTGCGGAGGTATGGGAGTAATGACATCCCCGAGAAGAAGGAAAGCATCATCCGTACCTTTGGTAAAAAGTTCTGGGGATTGACTGCTTGGATGTTGGAACTGACCATCGTGGTATCTTACCTTTTGCACAGGTACGTCGATGTCTATGTGATCGCAGCCCTTCTGGTGCTTAATTCGATAATAGGTCTGGTCCAGGAGCAGAGGGCATCGAAGGCGGTCGAGATGCTGAAGAGCAGGCTCGAAGTGACGGCCAGAGTGAAAAGGAATGGGCGCTGGACAAGTGTAAGAGCACATGACGTGGTACCCGGGGACATAGTCAGGGTGAGGGCGGGGGACTACGTGCCGGCGGATGTCAAGCTTATTGTTGACCAGAATCTGAGTGTTGATGAATCCGCCCTCACAGGCGAATCAATGGATTCAGAGAAGGGACTGAATGCGGTTATCTATTCGGGCAGTGTGGTGAGAAGAGGAGAGGCGACAGGCGTGGTGGTCGCCACAGGTGTAAGTACCCTCTATGGGAGAACCACGCAACTTGTCCAGACTGCTCGACCAAAGCTCCACATGGAGGAAGTGACCTCCCGGGTGGTCGAATGGTTGCTTGCGATGGTCGGAACCATGGCCGTGGCTGTTCTTTTTGTCTCATACATCAGAGGGGAGTACATCCTTCAAGTCGTTCCCCTGATTCTTGTGCTGATCGTATTTGCCGTACCCGTCGCGCTTCCCGCCATGTTCACCGTGAGTATGGCGTACGGCTCGCTCGAGCTTTCGAAAAAGGGTGTGCTTGTGACAAGATTGAGTGCTTCAGAAGATGCCGCATCAATGGATGTTCTGTGCGCGGACAAGACAGGTACAATAACAATGAACAGGGTTTCGGTCGCGCAGGTGGTGGCCTACAACGGATTCCGGGAGGAAGATGTTATCATCTTCGGTGCCACTGCTTCACAGGAGGCAAACAAAGACCCGATTGATGAAGCATTTGTATCCGCTGCCAGAGAAAGAGGGCTGCCAATAAAGACTTACAGGCAGGAGGAGTTCGTTCCATTTGACCCGAGCACAAGAAAGACGGAGGCCGTGGTGGTTTCGCAGACTGGAGATAGGTTCAGGGTGGTGAAGGGTTCGGTTGAGACAGTTTTACAGTCGTGCGAAGGGATGGACCGGACACTGGTGCAGGGTGATATGGACTCCCTTGCAGCGAAGGGTTACAGGGCTATTGCGGTGGCTATCCTGGGAACAAATGACAGCGGGTACAGACTCTGCGGCCTCGTTGGCCTTTACGATATGCCTCGTCCAGATTCAAAGAGCCTAATATCCAAGCTTAAGGAGCTAGGCATATCTGTAAAGATGTTGACGGGTGATGCCCTTCCCGTCGCGCGCGAGGTTGGCAAAGAGGTCGGGCTCGGCGACTCTATCCTGCGTGCATCGGACCTGAGAACCAGGTTTCAGGGGGACGAAAAGGCGGCTGCCAGGCTGGCCGCCAGTTCTTCGGGTTTCGCAGAAATCTACCCCGAGGACAAATACATGATTGTGAAGAGTTTGCAGACGGCTGGCCATATCACGGGGATGACCGGCGATGGCATAAACGATGCGGCCGCACTGAAGCAGGCAGAGGTTGGAATAGCCGTCAGCACGGCTACAGATGTGGCCAAGGGGGCGGCCAGCGTGGTGCTGACGGAAGAGGGACTTTCCGGTATCGTGGACCTGGTAAGAATAGGTCGCATGATATATCAGAGGATAGTGACATGGACGATTAACAAGATCGTAAAAACGTTTCAAGTCGCAGTCTTTATCGCCGTTGCGTTCTTGATAACCGGCGTCTATGTGGTTTCAGCACTTGACGTCGTCCTGCTCCTCTTCTCCATTGATTTTGTAACGATATCAATAGCCACCGACACGGTAAGGTGGTCCGGTCAGCCCGACAGGTGGAAGGTTTCCTCGCTGGCCAAAGTAGGCATTTGGCTGGGTGTATTGTCCGTGCTCGAGATGTTTGGAATGTTATTTATCGCCCTGAAGGTTTTCGGTCTTACTGGTGATATAGGTAGACTGAACACACTCATGTTCGCGGCTCTGTTCTACCAGGGCATCTTTACCGTCCTTATCGTAAGGGAAAGGGGGAATTTCTGGAGGTCCAGACCCAGCAAAATACTGCTTCTCTCGATGGGTCTGGACATGATTGCTGTCGGAGCGCTCGTTCTATTCGGCTTCCCTGGATTTCCGCCCATCGAAGTGGAACAACTGCTGCTCACGGTCGTCTTCATGCTGCTTTTCACATTGATGATCAACAATTTCTTCAAAGTCACGCTTATGAAGAAGTATGGGTTAACAAAATAGCACCCGCCAAAGACCAGTCGGAATGTATCTACGATGGTGTTTCTCGTGCGCCGAATCTGAGGAAAGGAATAATAATGCTGCCGGGGCTCTATCGACCTTGAAATGCCCATTTGTCCGAAGTGCCACAAGGAGATAAGCGACAGGAAGTTTGAAAGACATCTTCGCAGGTGTGGCGAATCTCACAAGCAGGAGGCTGCTCCTCTTTCTGCCCCCTCTGCAACTCCATCGTTTTACTGGGGCGACTACCACAGCGGCTACCACGAGAAAGGCACGCACCCGGAGCAGCGCAGAGGGTCGGGGAAACGCCTGGTGGCGTACCTGCTCGCTTCTGTGCTGATAATCGTGATCATCCTGGTCGTTCTCGGATTCTAAGTCGAACGGAAAAACGAATCTGTTCGATTTAATATTTCAGGATTTTCTGAAGAGAAGCCCATAGTGCATCTTCCCACATTCGAAATCCTTCAAAAATTCCAGATGCTCCGTTGCTGCCTCCTTGATCACTTCGCCTTTCTCGAGGCGAATCGATATCGGCGGGCCTCCCTCCATTTCCTCCTTTTTCCAGTCTATATTCACCACAAAGCCTCCGCTCACAGTTATTCTCCTCACCTCGTTCCAGAACGAATGCCTGTTCTCCACATCGTGGAGTACGTTGGCGAAGAAAGAAAAATTCACCCGTTCATCCGGTATGCCGGTGTCCGTGACATCCCTCTGCACAAGTGTCAGGCAGCTTATGGGGGCATGGCTGCCCTTCCTTACATTTCTGCGCAGGTGTTCAAGCATAGTGCTGCTCGAATCGACCGCGTAGACGTGACCCTCCGGACACACGGCCTTTGCTATCGGTATCGTGAAGAAGCCTGGACCACAACCCAGGTCAGCTATGATGTTTCCCTTCCTCATGCCGAGCCTAGAAATTATCGCGTCCGGATTCTGCCATTCCCGCCTTTCTTGAGACATGAGGCGATCTGCCCATTCGTTCTCATCCATGTCGGGACTTCTACCACCTGAGTAAAAAAAGGTAGCTCCTGTGCGGCTCCAGCAACTGGTTTCACGGCTTGCGAGTCGAGTTTAAAGGTGGATACCCCGACTCCTGACGGCTGACATCATGCAAATATTCGAGCTGGCCGTACCAAGGACACTCAAGGAAAAGTTGACCGAGCAGGGTTACAGAGAGCTGTATCCCACTCAGGAAGAGGCCGTGAGGGCCGGGCTGCTCGAAGGAAAGAACCTGCTTCTGTCTACTCCGACGGCCAGCGGAAAGACGCTTGTTGCCATGCTTGCTGCAGGAAAGGTGCTTGGTGAATCATCTGGAAGGGTAGCTTACCTGGCCCCCCTCAGAGCACTCGCTTATGAAAAATTTGAAGAGTTTCAGGTACTCGAGGAGGCAACCAGACCGAACGGAAAGAGGCCAAGAATAATGGTTTCGACAGGCGATTTCGATTCAGCCGGTGAGAGCCTGCTGTCGGCAGACGTCCTGATACTCACGAATGAGAAATTCGACTCTCTTACAAGGCAGAAGCCGGAGTGGGTGAGGAGGTTCAGTCTTTTCATAATAGATGAAGTGCACCTGCTGGGTGACAAGGAAAGGGGGGCCACGCTTGAAATAGTCGTAGCGAAGGTAAAGACGATGAATCCCAATGCCCAGATTCTTGCCCTATCGGCCACGGTTCAGAACGGGGCTCAGATTGCAGAATGGCTGGGGGCAAGTCATGTGAGTCTGAACTGGAGGCCGGTACCGCTGAAGGAGGGCGTCGCCTACCAGGGCAAGATCTACTTCTCCGATGGTAGCTACTTTGAGGTGCCGGCGGGGGAAGGTCTGACCCCAACCGGGATAGCCCTGGATGCGGTAAGAAATGGTGGTCAATCGCTGGTGTTTGCAGAAACCAGGAAGAGGGCTGTTGCTCTCGCACTCGGCGCTACGAAGCTGGTGAGTCGGTTGCTCAGTTTTGACGAACTTGCCCGGCTAAGGGAAGCAGGTTCGGAGATACTATCGGGGGCGGAAGAGACTGCAATAAGCAGGATGCTTAGAGATTGCGTGGTCAGCGGCGTTGCATTTCACCATGCTGGCCTCGCCGCAGCCCACAGACGGATAGTGGAGAAGGAATTCAAGGAGGGCAGGGTCAAGATACTCTTCGCGACACCCACCGTGTCTGCAGGCGTGAACCTTCCAGCCAGGAGGGTGATTCTCGCAAGCGTTAACAGGTACGACTCGAACCTGGGGATGAACCGGCCCATCGAGGTAATGGACTACAAGCAGATGTCCGGAAGAGCCGGTAGGCCGAAATACGACAGCTATGGAGAAGCCGTCCTTCTTGCCCATGATGAAGATGAGATGAGGGCGTTCTTCGATGTTTATGTCAAGGGAGTTCCAGAAGCCATACGCTCCCAGCTTTACGCCTCATCTACGTTCAGAAAACACACACTTGGTGTGATCGCAACATCCTCAAAAACGACAGAAAGAGAGTTGAGGGACTTCTTCATGAACACGCTTCTTGCGAAGCAGACAGGCGAAGAATCTGTGGCAGAAAAGCTTGAAGCTTCCCTTGAATATCTGCTGAAGAATCTGCTGGTGTCAGATGAAGGGGGCGTCCTGAAACCAACGCGGCTGGGAAAGAGAATCGCGACACTCTACATCGACCCCGAGACGGGTCTCTTCTTTACGAAGCTGTTGGGTAAAACCGGTGACACAGATGAAGACCTTTCCCTGGGCTACCTCGAAGCGGTCATAGCTTCGCCTGATTTCGGTCCAAAGATGCAGCTGAGGGCAAAGGACCAGCCCGAGTACGAGGCCTTCGAAGAGGCGCATGGTAGCAGGCTACTTCTGCCTATGGAGGAGGACTGGGCAAGGAGCCTGATGGTGCTCAGTGCATGGATGAATGAAACTTCTGATGGAGTCATATTCGAACTATACGGGGTAGAACCAGGAGACCTGCACAGGAGCGTCGAGATGGCGGAGTGGCTCTGTTATAGCTTCAGGGAACTCGCAAAACTCGAAGGAATGAAGAGAACTTCGCGCGTCATTGACCTCCTGAGGCTAAGAGTGGCGATGGGGGTCAAACCGGAGCTGATTCCTCTTGTGAGTCTGGAAGGCGTGGGGAGGGTCAGGGCAAGGAATCTGTTCAATGCGGGTTTCAAGAGCATCTCGGCAATAGCCAATGCACGTGTAGGAGACCTCGCCAGAGTGCAGAGAATAGGGGAAGTGGTGGCCAACAGGATCAAGAAGCAGGCCGAGGAGCTCACATCCCGTGTGGCAACGGAGCAGGAAAGACTGGATTGAAATACGATTCGATTTTAATCCTCCTGAAGGGCTACACCGCGCACTCGCAAAGCGAGAGCTGAGTAATGTAATTGGTCCCCTGTGCGTCACGCGCGAAAACAATCAGACTCTCCCGTGTTCTGGGCGGGAAATGGAGCTTTGAAACCGAACCTGCGACAGATTGCATCTGGGTGCATGACTCCACTTCGGGTGAATGCATTAAAACTAACGTTTCATCACTGCTTGAAGTAAGACGCCTTCTCGAAGAAACTGGTGTGGGCGACTATGTTGCCGCCGGATATGAGGACCGCGGACTGGCTGTTTTTACGGACTGCGCCGGTAGCAGACCACTCTTTGTCGGACACGATGGTGATGATTATGTGATTTCGAACAGGATTCAGGAGACTCATGGGATACAAACAACCGAAGCCGTACCGGGGGACACGGCGCTGCGCCTCGGTGAAAAAGGTATCTCGAGCTTTCGTCTCGCATCTCCAGATGAACCCGACAGTGCGGAAAGACCTTCCCTAGCCAATAGTCTCGAGCTGGCCGTACAGAGAAGGATCAAAGGCAGGAGCAGGGTGGGGGTGACATTTTCCGGTGGACTTGATAGCTCGCTTCTGGCTTTTCTATCGAAGAAAGTTTCGAAAGATGAAGTTAAACTATTGCTGGTGACTGTATTTGCAGAAGGTTATGGTGAGCCCTCGGAAGCCAGAAAGGCCGCCGAGATGCTGGATGCAGAGTTGGTCGAAGTTGCGGCAGACCGGAGGATCTGCGCCGATGTAATCAGATATTCAAAGGGGGCAAGGATCTGGCGCACCCCGATGGATGTCTCCCTAGGTGTGGGCTTCGTGCTAGCTTCCCGGGCCGCATATTCAAAGGGATGTGAGTTGCTTATCGCCGGTCAGGGCGCAGATGAGCTATTCGGGGGATATGCAAAGTATGAAAAAATCGCCACCAGACCCGATCTGGTGGCACGCGCAATGGAGTATGACTTCGAGCACCTTTACCAGGGGCTCGCAAGGGATGCCGAAGCCATAAGGGATGGAGGTTGCGAGCCTTCTTTCCCATACCTGGACAGGCTGGTGGTGAACGCGGCGAACTCGATCCCCCCGGAAGAAAGGGTGGTAGGTGGTTACAGGAAAGCTCCGCTGAGGGAAACAGCCATGGAGCTGGGGTTGCCCCGTCAGCTCGCACTTGCCCCGAAGAGGGCCTTCCAGTACAGCAGCGGTCTGGAGAAGCTTCTCCGAAAGGAGATCAGTCTGCGTCATGCTCCAGGTTGAGCTGGGTGCCTTCCTCCCCTTCCTTGTATGAAGAGGTCAGAATCCGAATGATTCTTTCGGCCCTGGCGTTTCCCACACCCGGCACCCCTCCAAGCTGGGTATTTGTAGCGGTGAAGATGTTCCTGACCGAGCCGAAGGCGGTGAGAAGCCTTTTTGCGAGGTTTGGACCGATACCGGGCAGCGAAGAAACTATGTCAACCTGCTGACCGGTCAGAGAATGAGATTTTGGCCTTGACTGGTACATCGTCGTCCATTTTTCTCTCCTGACTTTTGTCAGCCTTCTGGCCATAGCGTCCAGCGCGAGCGCGGTCTCCCTCTGCGAGGGGGTGAAGATGGTTTTTGTGTTGAAGTCGAGTATTACGGAAGAGAGCGCCCCGTAGTAACTTTTTATGTTGTACGCTATGCTTGATATCTCTGCGGGATCGCCCTCCACGATGAGAACGTGGTTTGTGTATGTATTCTTGAGCTCATTTATCTGGCGAAAAAGCCTTCCGTCATACAGCGACGATATGAAGTCCCTCACACTCTTCCTTTCAACCGCTGTGCTGGGAGCCACGACGTAATCCCCCAGCGGGAGTACGGTAAAACGGGTGATAACTCCGAGTTGAGCCAGTTCCTGTGGGACGCCCCCGGCCCTTTCCCTTTCATCGCACACGATTACAACCCTGTCGTCAGACATGGCGTTCACTTACCAATGCTCGCTATAATAGACTTGAGCTCCCTCTGCAGGGCATTCAACACAGGCTGGTCCAGATTGTGTAAAGCACACCATGTTTCCAAACCGCCTTCAGACCTCGAAATGATCAGGAGGGTGGGGCTCAGGTGTTTGGCCGTGAATTCTCGTGAAGATATGTTGGTTTCCCTGGCAAGCTGGTTGCAGAAGGCCTTTATGGACTTGGAATCGTTCCAGATTCTCACCTTCGCTGTGAAGGGTAGGGGATCGCCCGCGTAAGGTATTCCCAGTCCATGCATCGCATCCGCCAGCATTCTGTCGAGGTATCTGAGCAGCCTCCACTGCTGGGTGGATTTTATCCTGCGAATCAAGAGAGCGGCACCTGCCACACCGCGCAGCGCACGAAGCCTGACGGCCGGTTGCAGGGATGAGGCAGAAACGATTGTGTTGTAACAGCCCATCACCTTTTCGTCCTGGTCCGCGTCGCACGCCTGAAGGTATCTAAGGGCATCCTCGGCCGTACCTGCCCGGCAGGCTTCGTTTATGGCCTCAGCCAGCGAATAATTGGGGTTCTTCGAATAAAGTGTGGTTAAAGTGCCGGTCGGCACAAATGACTGTGCCGTATTCAGTACAGCCCTCATATCGCCTGCAGCGGAGGTAACTATTCTCGCAATGTTCTCGTCTGAAAGCGTGACTCCTTCCTTCTCGAGGACAAGCCTAAGGTAAAGCTCTGCGAGTCTCGACGGAACGGTCTTTATTCTTACGAGACGTGCACGTTTTGAAAGCTTCTTCACCTGATCGGATTCTGGGTCGTTCGCGCAAAGTATCGCCGGAACCGGAAGGTCTTCCAGGTGCTCCGCAAGATACTCGAGGCCTCCAAAGTCCGCCCTTCCGTACAGGCCATCAACCTCGTCGAGCAGTAGAAGCCGGTTTTCTTCGAGCAGGCTGGTCGAAAGAACGGAGGTGAATGATTTCGACAGTTCGCCCTTTGTTCTCTGGTCGCTGGCATTGAGTTCTACAACAGAGTAACCAAGCTGTCCCGCAGCGGCGTAAGCCATGGTTGTCTTGCCAACACCCGGAGGACCCACGAGCAGCAGGGGTTTCATCCCCCTCTTCCAGTTGAGCAGCCAGTCGAATATCATTGCACGAGCGTCTTCGTTGCCCACCATCTCTTCGAGCCTTTTCGGCCTGTACTTCTCCGACCACATCACTCCCATTTCACCCCAGCAAACCCTGGAGAATGAATCCGAGTAACCCGAGAAGCATGCCAAGCAGGGCCCCCGTCTTCACTCCTCTTGCTGATTCCTTCGAGACGTCCCTCAATATCCTGGCGGAGAGAAAGATGAAGATTATATCCGTGATGCCTATCAGGACCTTGTAGACGTAGCCAACCTGGCCAACGAAGACGGGTACAAGACTGGTCACCACGGCAAAAAGGAAGAAGATCGCGCCCACCCTCGAAGCGGCCTTTGCCCCCTTCGACCTCGCAATTGTTCTGACGTTCCTCAGTGCATCTCCTTCCACGTCCGTTATTCCTTTAACAACTTCCCTTCCAACCCCGGCAAGAAAGGCGGTAAGCGCCATGGCATCCAGAAGGGGCTCGAAGTACTTCCCAACCAGCAATCCGCCATAGATGAAAGGTATAGTCATGGAAAGTGCGACCGCTGCATTACCCGGCAACCCGCTCTCCTTCAGTTTCCAGTTGTACAGTGCGGACAGGCCTGCAAAAACCAGTGCTATGGCAAGAGTCGAGATCCCGGTAAGGCCTGAAAAGATCAGACCGGCTGCAAGCAGGATGACCGCAAAAACCTTCGCCCTTCCTACCCCCATTTCACCGGTTGCGAGTGGTCTCTTTGCGCCGTTTGCCCTGTCCACCTCCACGTCGAATATATCATTAATCACCATTGAATATGCAGTTATGAAAAAGCCGGTCAGATAGCCGGCAAGCGTGTATCCTGTGAGCGGAAGGGTGGATGAAGCCACCGCCTCGCCGACAAGGACGGCAAATCCTATCATCAAGGAATTCGGCGGTCGTATCAACCTCAGATAGGAGAGCGCACTCATGGATTTTTCAGTTCTCTGCGAAGTTCATCTTCGATGCCCTGTAGTATATTATCTCGCCGCGCCTCTCGACTACTGCCACGATAGGCTCCTTACCCATGCGGTATACCGTCTCTACCATTCTTATCATTTCCGAGAGTGCTATCTTTTCACCTTCATTTATCGGTAAAATCGTGTATTTGGCCGCGGACCCGGGGTAGTCGCCCCTTGAGTACACCCTCAGGTCTGAACGGATTCCGTATCCCTCCCGGACGATATAGCCCCTCGACCTAAGGTCCCTGTAGACGAGGAATTTTGTCCATCCCCTTTTATCTTCTGACAGGCTCCTGCTGACGAGCTGTTCAAACGACACAGGGTTTCCCTGAGAATCATTTACCAGGAGCCAACTCTGACGCACCATGAACATAGCTTCGTAAAGTCTGAGGGCTACCACGTCCCCCTCCTCGTCTCCGAGCCCACGTTTCAATAACTCCCCGACAGAGTCATCCTTCTTCACGGAAACCCTATAGCCGGCCAGCGTTCCCTTGAATGTTACACCTGGGGGGCCTTCGAGCTGCTCCTGTGGAAGCCCTTCAAGAGGTTCAGACAAAGACCTTCGTTCCCCGGTCAGTCGGGGCGTTTATAAAAATGAGCCTTAACCTTTGACGACTCCAATAGGGACCATCCTGACAACCTTGAAAGCAAGGCCCAGGTTGTGCGTGACCTCGACCACCTTGTCCACGTCCTTGTAGGCATCCGGGGATTCCTCCACCACCGTATCCCTGCTCGATGCCCTGACGAGTATTCCCCTTCCCCTGAGTCCCCCCACCAGCTCATTGTATTCATGCTTTCTTCTTGCGGCAGATCGGGACATGAACCTGCCAGCTCCATGAGCAGCGCTGCCGAACGTCAGCTGCATGCTTCTCTGTCCGCCCTTGAGCACCCAGGACGCCGTACCCATGCTTCCCGGAATCAGTACAGGCTGGCCGATGTTTCGGTAGTCGTCCGGTACCTGCTGTGAACCTGGTGGGAAGGAGCGCGTGGCTCCCTTTCTGTGGACGTAAACCACCCGACGGTGACCGTTGACGTCATGCTCTTCTCTTTTGACTATGTTGTGGCAGACGTCGTACACAAGGTGCATGTCAAGCTTTTCAGGGTCCTGCTTGAAGACCTTTGAAAATGCCTGCCTGATTCTGTGGGTTATAACCTGTCTGTTGGCCCAGGCAAAGTTGGCTGCACTTGCCATCGCCCCCAGATAGTTCTCAGTCTCCTTCGCTGTGACAGGTCCAGCTGCGAGCTCCCTGTCAGGAAGCACCAGATTCACACGTCTCATAAGGTCTTCCATCACACGAAGGTAGTCACTGCAAGTTTGATGACCGAAACCCCGCGAGCCGGTGTGCACAAGTACGAGCACCTGACCCTTCTGAGTTATCCCCATAGCCTTGGCCGCTGCTTCATCGAATATCTGGTCTGCCACCTCCACCTCGGCAAAATGATTTCCGCTTCCAAGTGTGCCCAGCTGGTTGCTTCCCCTCTTGCGTGCCGTCTGCGTGAGCTTTGATGGGTCCGCCCAGTCCAGCCTTCCCCCTTCCTCTGCGTGCTCGGTATCCTCCTCCCACCCATATCCTTTTGATACGACCCAATGTGCACCGTCCTGAGCTACGGGGTCGAGACCCTCTGGAGTGAAGTGAAGCTTTCCTTCACTGCCAACGCCTGAAGGGATGCCTCTGTACAGCTCTTCAAGTAGCTCGCCCAGAACCGGTCTTACATCAGAAACTGTAAGGTTAGTTCTTATGAGGCGCACACCGCAGTTTATGTCGTATCCCACGCCTCCCGGTGAGATCACACCACTCTCGGAATCTTCTGCCGCGACACCACCTATCGGGAAACCGTAACCCTCATGGGCGTCGGGAAGCGCAATGGAATATTTGTGAAGGCCAGGCAGGGAGGCGACATTGACGGCCTGAAGCAGAGTCCTGTCTTCTTTCATTTTCTTTAAAAGAAGTTCGTCCGCGAATATCCTTGCGGGAACCTTCATTACAGGACTGTAGGACTTCGGAATCTCCCATATGCTTTCTTCAACCCTTTCCAGCGGAATTGACACACCAATCAACCTCGTTTGGACCGCCACGCAGGCTCTGATCACGAAGTTAATGCGCTGGAAACGGGATTCTGAATCGGCCCCCTACCTTCTGGAAAGGATGGGTTTCCGTGGGTATTTAATGATTCTGAGGCTGAATTAGGAACCTGCAGAGTCCACAAAATTCTTTGAGTCATCGTTATTTTTCTTACTTAAGTTCAAAATATGTCGGTATTGAGACACATAGTCATTCTACTCGCAGCGGAGCAGAAATCCCTGAAATCTTCCCTGACAAATGCAGGAGGTGCTCATGATTTGTTAGAAATGAACTGTCGGTGGCTAGATCATTTTGGTCGAAGTGCCTTTTTCAATCGAGAACCTGATTTGCATGCGGTCCATACTGGGTCAGTTGAATCTTCGTCGAATTTTACGACCGGACAGGGAAGTTAGTAAGCTGAGGCAAAAAGGGGCGAAAGACATCTCTAGACTTCAGATCCCGGGCCGTTTTAATCCCGCGCCAGTGAGTACCACGACCGAATTCTTGTCGTCAAGCATCCCCTTGTCCTGGTAACGTTTCTGTGCCGCGAAAGCCACGGCGGAGGAAGGCTCTACAAAGAAACCCGAATGTGAGAGTTCTGTCCATGAGCTGACAATCTCTTCTTCTGAGATAACTTCGCTTGAAACCCTAGCGTCATTCGACTCCTTGACCATGATTTCCAGCAAAGGTGGGTTTACGGACACGAGGGCGTCGGCAACAGAGTTCAGTGTGGGCGGAGGAGTGTATTTCTCACCGGTAAGCCTGTGGTGGAGTGGTGATACGGCCTCCGTCTGTGCGCAAACAACCTTTGGCATCCTCTGAATTACGTCGGAAGCTATCAGATGCTGCAGTCCGGAAAGAAGTCCAAGAAGCAGGGTACCGGCAGATACCGGTATGAAAACGAAGTCAGGTGAGTTCCAGTCCAGCTGTTCACATATTTCGTATGCGAGCGTCCTTATTCCGTCTCTGAAATACGGGTGCCATGCGTGTCCGGCATAAATCCCATTATAAGATTCCTTCATCGCCTCTTCCGCGACCTTCGCCCTTGTTCCCGGGACTTTGACCATCTCCGCTCCATAAGAAGATATTTGCTGAGCCTTGGGCCCGGACACTGTTATTGGTACGAATATCCTGCACCTTATGCCCGCCCTAGCGCAGTATGCGGCGATACTGGCGCCTGCATTGCCGGAGGAGTCCTCTCTCAGCTCAGGCGGAGGAGACGATGAGGAGGCCAAGGAGGAGATCAGGGCAGACGAACCCCTGTCTTTGAAGGAGAAGGTTGGCGAAATATATTCCAGTTTGAACATCACCCTGTCTTTGAAGTTGACAAGTGGTGTCATTTGCTCGCCGAGCGAAACGATTCTGTCCTTGCGGATATATGGGAAGTTGGCTACGTATCGGCTCAGTGTTGTGCTCTCCGAGTTTGGCATGGAAAACGGAAAGTTGAGTCTCAGGTCAAACGGCGCGCCGCATGAGCACCTGAACAAACTTTCACTCTCGCGAGGATTGCCACAGACCGAGCAGAAGACTTCGATATCGCCCAAGGCCGGCACATACGACGTGTTCTGCCCCTCTCTTTTCAACTTTGATGTTTATGCTCCCGAGATGTTTAAGAGATAAAGTCATCATGGCAAGTCCGCATTGCCAAAGTTTGCTCACATGTCGGACATTCACATCGGGGCTTTCAGGCAGGAAGAATTGAAAGAGCCGCTGATGAAGGCGTTCGAGACGGCTATCGACATCTGTATGCAAAAGGAAGTTGACTTCGTGATCATGGCGGGAGACATATTTGACTCGAACATACCGGACCTTCAGTCGGTCAGAAGAGCGGCATCAAAGGTTAGAGAGGCTGCACAAAACGGTATACGCTTCTACGTTGTGTATGGAAGCCACGATTTCAGCCCAAACTACGCCTCTATAGTCGACGTGCTTGAAAGCGCCGGATTGTTCAAGAAGGTCGAGGTAGCAGAGAAAATCGACGGAAGGATTCATCTAAAATTTATCGTAGACCCAAGCGGAGCAAAGCTCTGCGGCATTTCCGGAAAGAGACTCTCCCTCGATAGGTTTGACTATGAATCCCTCGACTCGTCCGAGCTGACATCTGAGGTGGGGTTCAAGATATTTGTGTTTCATGGAGCGATTGAGGAGCTGAAGCCCTCGGGGCTGGGGGAAATGGAGGCCATGCCCGCCGACCTCTTGCCAGAGGGTTTCGACTACTATGCTGGCGGCCATGTGCACAACCGTTCGCTGACGTCATTGCCAGGCAGGCCGAACATCGCATATCCGGGGCCGCTCTTCGGGGGGGACTACAGAGACCTGGAGCCTGTAGCGAGAGGGGAAAAGAGGGGCATGTATATTGTCGATTTTGGAAAGGGTGTGAACAGAATAGACTTTATCCCGATTGAGCCCTGCGAAATAGCGGAGTTTTCCTTTGACGCAGGTGGAATGAATCCGGTGGAAGCCAGCAGAAAGCTGCATGAGATCGCCAACACTTGGGAGGTGAAGGATAGAATAATACTGCTTCGTGTTTACGGACAGCTCTCCGGCGGCAGGACGACAGAGGTTGATATTGCTACGGTGAAAAAAGAACTGGTCGGTCGGGGGGCCAAATACGTACTGGTAAATTCGGGTCAGCTCATGTCGAGGGAAACCATGGTTGTGGAAGTCAGACGCACCAAGGCCGAAACAGAGGCCGAACTTTTCGGTAAGCAGATCACTACGGTAAAGGTTTCTGAACCGTCACTTAAGGGAGAAAAGGGAGTGAAACTCTCGCTTGACCTTCTGAGAAGTCTCCGGGAGGGAAGGAAGGAGAATGAAACCAAGGGAGATTATGAGGACAGAATTCTGAAAGCTGGCTCTGGTGTGCTGAAACTGGAGGTTGAACAAAAATAAATGATTCTTGAAAGCCTTAGGCTGAATAACATCCGAAGCTACCATGATGGCGAGACCATCGTCGAATTCCCTCTTGGTACAGTACTGTTTGAGGGAGATGTAGGGTCAGGCAAATCCACTCTGCTTTATGCTGTGGAATTCGCACTGTTTGGGTTCGGAGACATGTCCGGCTCATATCTACTTACGGAGGGGAAGGACCAGGGTTTCGTATCGCTGAGATTCCTTGAGCAGGGCAACTCGTTCGAGGTGCACAGGGGACTCAAAAGAAGGAAGAGTGGGGTGGCTCAGGAAGACTGCTACATAATTGTCGGGGGTGAAAAGGAGGCACTGTCCCCATCCGACCTGAAATCCAGGGTTATCGATATACTGAAGTTCAACGAACCTTCAAATCCACGGGCGGAGAGTCTGATATTTCGTTTCGCAATATTTACGCCTCAGGAACAGATGAAGGAAATAGTCCAGAGAAGAGTAGAGGAGAGGCTGCAAACCCTTCGAAGGGTGTTCGGTGTAGAAGAATACAAGGTCGCGGCTGATAACTCCGACCTTCTGAGAAATTCGGTCAAGAATCAGGTCAGTCGGCTGCTGGGCGAGAGTGCTCAGCTGGAAGAGAAGGAAGCCGAGCTGCAGCAAGTTGAGGAGGAAATACGGGGTCTTGAGAGAAAACTCCCGACCCTCGAAAGGGCAGAACGCGAATCCGGCCGGAAGGTGGAGGAACTGAATGAACGACAAAGGGGGTTGCAGAGCGACAGGGCGAGGATACAGGAGATATCAACAAAGATACCTGAACTCAGGGCCAGGGTGGGCAGACTCGAGAAGCTGGTTCAGACAGAGCAGGAGTCAGAGGAGAAGGAAACCCTGCGACTGAGAGAGAAGGAGTCGGCTATCGCCTCATTCAGGATGCAGAAGAAACCAGAAGAGCTCACATCGGCAGAAATGGAAGAAAGGGTGGAAGAACTAAGGAGGACCATCGCGCAGAAGAAGGAAGACAGGGGAAGGCTTGAACAGCAGCTTCGGGATACCACCAAACTTATCCAGGAAGGACTCTGTCCAACTTGTGGTCAACCGATAGATCCCTCAGCGTTTGGAGGCCGAGCGGAACATGTACGTCAGGATATTTCCAAGCTTGACGAGGAGGTGAAATCGCTTGAAAAGGAACTGAAGACCGCTATGGATACCCTCAAGGAGACAAGGACTTACGAGGAGGAAAAGAGGAGCATGCAGAGGCTTGAAGAGGAGTGCAAGGAGATCAGGGAGAGACTGGAAAATTCAGCGAAACGTTTGCGAGATTACTTGAATGAACTGGACCTCGCTCGCAAAAGCCTGGCAGACTCACTCGAGGAGGCATCAAAATTCGAGGCGATTCAGACACAGATCTCTCAAGTGGATCAGGAACTATCGGAGGCGCAGACACTTTGGAAGCAATCAAGAGATAACCTTACGAAGACGATGACCCAACGAGACGAAAAGACGAGACGTGTTGACGAACTCCGTTCAGAAATAGTAAGGATGAAACAGGCGAGGGAAAGGGTGAACATGATGAAGGAGTATGAAATTTGGCTCTCCGAATACTTCAGGCCGACGGTGGAGTTGATCGAGAGGCAGGTGATGCTTGAGATGAACGCCAGATTCAACCAGGAGTTCCAGAGATTCTTTTCTGCTCTTGTGGACGACCCAGAGGTCAGCGTCCGTGTAAACGAAGAATTTACACCGATTTTCGAGAGGCAGAGCTTCGAGCAGGAATACGATGCACTTTCGGGCGGCGAAAGAACGAGCATTGCGCTTGCATACAGACTAGCGCTGAATGTGGTAGTTCAGCAGGAGGCCACAACGGGGGCGGGAGACCTCCTCATACTGGATGAGCCGACAGATGGTTTCAGCAAGGAGCAGCTTTCAAAAATGAGAGATATACTGAAGGCGTTGAATTCCAAGCAAGTAATACTCGTGTCACACGAAAGGGAACTTGAGGCGATGGCGGATCACATCTTTAGAGTTGATAAGGGGGAGGGCGGTTCCAGGGTTTCGAGACAGAAGGGGCTGGTTTGACGTGCCAAGCGGAGACTTGGAAATCCTCGGGCCAAGCGATCTTGAAGGGTATATCCGCAGAAGCGGGATAAGGGCAGAAGTGGTAGAGGTGGGGGCTGGTGCCACATCAGATGCGGCTGCCAAGTCGCTGGACTCCTCCCTGGGTTCGATTGTGAAATCCGTTCTCTTCATGGATGAAAATAACAGGCCGATGCTTGTCATCATGGGGGGAGAGCACAGGCTGCAGCAGAGTGCTTTTGCGAGACTCTCTAAAAGAAAAAGGGTGAGGCTCGCAACGAGAGACGAAGTCATAAAATACACAGGTTACCCGGTGGGAGGAGTGCCACCGATTGGCATCAGACCTGGAACAGAAGTTTTTGTCGATAGGAGGGTTTTGACCAAGAAGATTGCCTTCGCTGGTGGCGGATCTGAAAGGCATCTCCTCAGGTTCGAACCAGTGCAACTCGAAAGGCTTTACCCGGACAGGTTCTTTGACCTGCCGGTTAAGGATAAAGAACCTTCATAGGATCCCGAATCGGCTGGCGCCGCATGGGGCGAAAGCTCAGCGACCGATTACAGTTCTTCTGAGATGCTTTCCCCAGCTCTTGAACCGCTCCTCCTTCCACACGTTTCCTCTTTCGTTATAACCCCTCTCCTCCCAGTATCCGTCCTTGTATTGTGTCAGTAGTTCTACTTCGGTCAGCCATTTGGCGGACTTCCAGCCATAAAGGTGTGGGATGAAAGGTCTCGCAGGAAAGCCCATCTCCGGCTCGAGCGGTCTTCCATTCAGCTTGGTTGCGATAATGCCCTGGGGATCGCAGGCATCTTCAAACGGAACAGGGGTCGTGTAACCGTCAAGACTTTTGAACATAACCCATTTTGTGTCCGGAAGGGCACCCGCTAACTCGAACAGATATGACATGGAAATGCCTTCCCACACAGTACCCTTTATGCTCCAGCTCGTTACACAGTGGAAATCCTTCGCAACTTTGGTATGCTTCAGATTCAACAGCTCCTGATACGTAAAGGAAAGGCAATTCTTCACGTTTCCTGTTACCTGAAATTTATAGCTGTTCAGGTCAACCTGAGGCATGCCGAGAGCAGCATAATAGATGAAGTTCCTAATGTACCTCTGACCATGAGGAATCTGCTCTTCGATGGTGTCGGGTTGAGACACGGAATGAACCATGGAAGCCGCACTAATATGATTTGCTGTGCTCCAAACTTCAGGTTTACAATTTCTTGCCGTTCATATCCTGTGCAAACAGCCAATGACTTGTATAGACTTCGTGTTGGAACTTGATGCCCCCAATCTCAATGGAGTCGCACAAAAGGTAGGCAAGGAATCCGATATGTGAGTTAGGGGAGATGAACCTCCTCCCTTTTTCACCCTATTCATCTCCTCCAGTTTTCTATTCTAGGGCTCGAGGAATGAAAAATCCATTATCCTTGTTCTCCTGTCTCAGTGCTCTGTTGCAGTCAAGCCATGGCATGCCCATCGGTATAGGCATGGCTGTTGAAGCTAAGCACCTGACTGTTGTGGAAAACAGGAACTT
The DNA here is from genome assembly GCA_021324115.1 of Nitrososphaerota archaeon. Taxonomy (GTDB): domain Archaea; phylum Thermoproteota; class Nitrososphaeria; order Conexivisphaerales; family DTJL01; genus JAJPJS01. The sequence goes on along the minus strand of JAJPJS010000016.1, from coordinate 30,305 downwards.
GGACTGTTAAACCAGGTTATGCAGCAAACTGGTTGAGGAAGGAAACCTCTAGGGCTGGCCGTCTAGAACACCGGTAATAGAAGCGATTTTGCCCAAATGTACCCAAGTTAGATATCACGAAATAAGAATGAGCCCACACGAAAAAGCGTTCGACATGTCAAAATGTCGTTTTTAGCAAAAGTGCCCACAAGGCAGCGCGCGCCTAACAGAGATTACCGCATCATCCAAAAGTGTGACCCTTCGCTCTCGCACACATCATCCATTCCTCTTAACTTTTGATTGGCATCGTGCTGCATCCACCGACCAAGATCTTACATGCACTTTTTCCAGTCCAGGACCCGTCCATTTGACTTCGTGTCCCAGTAGACCAACTATTTGCTACTCGGCATCATCATTATTCAGGATGCGAACAAAATTTGGTATCCTCGAAATTAGTAGAAACCATTATTAACTTACAAAAGGTTACTTGGTTACTGTATGCTACCTAACACCGGAGCAGTCTGCACATTGGGGTCCCGTGATGATTTTTCGGTTTCCTCAAGATGGCCAAATCCTTCTGGACCAAACGTTTCCATAAGAAGGTTAAGGCGAGAATGATGGGTTCAGACAACAAGACAGATAATGGAGCGGGCATCGGCGCGGTGGGCCTGATAGTAGCAGATGTTCAAGCAGAAGCCGGCTTTTATAGAGACCTTGGTTTGAAGATAAGAAAGGATGCACAAGAGAACGGATCCAAAAGCATCGAATTGGGAACATCTTCCATTACCATGCTGAAACTAGTGGAGAGCAAGAATGCGTTGAAACCTGCTCGCACAATGGCCGGGCTCTACCATATCGCGATTCGGCTTCCTGAAAGAAAAGCGCTTGGGGAAGTTTACCAAAGAATAAGGCTGAGCAGCATACCATTTGAAGGGTTTGCAGACCATGGAGTAAGCGAAGCGCTGTACCTTTCCGATCTTGAGGGTAACGGTATTGAAATCTACTCGGATAGGCCAAAGGAAACCTGGCAGAGAGATGGCAATGGTAGGATAAATATGGGCACGGAACCTCTTGATATTGACTCCTTGCTTAGAGGATTGGAACAAGGGGACAAGAATAGGGAAAACCAAACCATGCCGGAGGGCACTAGGATAGGGCATGTCCACCTTAAGGTTACAAACCTCAAGCGATCCATCGAGTTTTACGCAGGTGTACTTGGAATGGATGTAATGCAGCAGATTCATTCGGCGGCATTCCTTTCGTACAACGGATATCATCATCACGTAGGACTGAACACCTGGGAAAGTCTGGGAGGGCAAAAGAGGGAAGATGGCTTCCTGGGATTGGATCATTTCACTGTTCTGGTTGACAAGCGAATTAGAAATAAATTTGCTTCGTTGAACATACAGCACGAGCGCGAAGTCCAAACCACGGATCCCGATGGGATCAAACTCAACCTCGTACTCGTCTGAGTCGTTTCTTGTTACGGGAGGTATCCGTTGAAAAAGCCGAGTTTGAATGCCTCTCAATGTCAGAGATTACGGGAATGAATGGTGTCAGTAGTACGTTGCAATCTCCATCAGCGTATAAACAGCGATCAGCAGGATAAGGTCTACCAACGATGTCCTGCTCATCCTTACCATAAGTTCTTCCATTCTCCCACCACCAGAAGGGTTACTCCCCATATTTTGGGATACCCTCTCTATTCTTTTTGCGAGAGGAAGCATTACGACCATTCCGAAGACGTATGTTATGAGGCCAAGTGATGCTCCTGCATACATAATGAGGTTCCATTGCCCGGCGGGATCTGTAAGTATTCTGCCATCCGTAATCGAATAGTAGAAGAGTGCCCCGAATAGAATGGTCAGGGAAGTAATTATTCCCATGAACTTGCCAACCAAAGGAATGTACCTTTTTGCAAATTCTGCTAATGATTGGGGAGATAATCTTCTGGATGCAGGCTCAATCACAAAAGCTACGAGTACAGCTCCACCTATCCAGCACACTGCAAAGAATACGTGAAGCCATCCCAGTATAATGAGTAATTCGCCAGACATACCAGCTTGGTCGGGTATTTTTTTAACCGTTATTTGTAGTGTAGGTTTACTTCAAACAAGGAAACCTAGTTTGAGATTGTACAGGAACAGTTGATACTATTATTGTATCAACATTTGGACTCTGCTGCTTTCACGGTACCTGACCGTCTTTTCAATGATTGTCTTCCGTTCAAGCTTTCGCATGTATTGTATGTTTATATTGTATCTCTCTTTTGAATTCACGATCTTAGGAACAAATGGTTATCATCCCGGGGCGCCCAGCAAAAAGGCTTATTGAAGTTGAATTACAACATTTTGATCGTAGAAGGAAGGTAAGATAATATAACCTCAGGAAAAGGTCGCTGTAGCTTATATTCAAGCCCCGCTAACCCAAGGCTGAATCACCCTGGCTTGTGCTAGGTGCATGGTCAACCATGTGGGAGTACACAAAAAGGATTAGTACACGATAGTTAAAACTTGAGCGCACATACGGTAGTGCTTTATTTTGAAACCGTCGAAAAAGTCAGCAGGTACACTAAAAGTCATAGTTGGATGGGAGGAATTTGGTTCGCTCGCCGAGGACCTTGCCAACCGGATAAAGAAGGATGGTGTTCACTTTGACCTTGTTGTGGGCGTTGCGAGGGGCGGGGTCCCCCTCTCCATGGTTGTGGCCGACAGGCTCAGGCTGCCGGTGGATTTCATCAATGTGAAGTCATACGTGGAACAGGGCAAAAGGTCCGAAGTGAGGATACTCTCAACCCTCACTTCTGATGCCAAGAACAAAGATGTTCTCCTGGTAGACGACCTTGTGGACGAGGGCGAAACCATTTCGAAGCTTATGGAGTATCTTCACGAAAGGTACAGTCCTGTCAGGCTCAGGACCGCTGTTTTATACAAGAAGCCCTGGAGCAAGGTAATTCCGGATTATTTTATGGGGACCACGGACGCTTGGGTCATTTTTCCGTGGGAGCATGGTGAATTCCTCAAAGGTGAATGACAGTACGGATGACGTTTTACGTGACGGCGGACCTGCGGCCAACATATTTACTTCATCTAGCGTTGTTTACACGAAGGTCAAAATATTGAAACGATGGAACGTTTAAGGAACGGCGGCATAAAATGGCAGGCATGGAAGGTTCGGAGGAATTCGCAAGAGAAGTGGCGGCTGACATAGGCAGGTACAAAGAGGTGCTTGAAGGCATGCTGGGTGACGTGTACGCCGTAAGACCGGAGCTTGCGCCCAGGCTGCACGACCTCATAACCAGGTGCAACGGTGTGATAGCGATGGCAAGGAGATGCCTGCAAGACCCAGAACGTTCCGCGGAAACCAGAAAGCAGATAGGTGCCCAGGTTGCGAACCTGAGAGTGCTTACAGAAGAGTTCCTGGAGGACCTTACAGAATCCGCGTCAGCGAGCGAAGATGAAAATGCGTACAGAGGAGCAGCTGCTGCCTAGGTGATATTACTGCGGCAGCCTTCCTGTGACCTCGATCAACCAGCTCTCCAGAGACGAGGGACTGGCGTCGTATGAATCTTCTCCCACGACAACCCGCATGGCCTTGAATATCACATCGGCGTCCTCCCTTTCCGCGGTTATTGTGACGGTCACAGGTTTGCCTAATTTTTCGACCACCATCGGGGATGAACCGCTGAAGGTTATGGTTATCAGTTTACCTGACTCGCTGACCGAATAACTGTCCCTCCGCTGGTTCATATACGAAATGAATTCTCCGTATGGTACCCGGAGTGACATGCCTGACGCCTATGCGAATTCCTGTATGAGTTGGAGTGCTACGTTCCTGTCGAGCGTCTGGACGGACTCCGCCGGCGCCTTGCCTCCGTTTATTTCTGCGAGTTTCTCTTGGAATGACTGCTTTTCCTCCGTCCTGTAAAATATGCCCGTTGGGATTCCCTGCGGGTCGTTCATGGCGTTGAAGGCGGCCTGCTGGTCCGTGATCTTATACCCTCTATCCTCGATTCTGTAGAAAAGCTTCTTGACCTCGTCGTAAATGTTGTACCATGTCACACAGGGGCTGATGGCATCGATAAGTGCAAAACCCCTGTGCTTGATCGCTTCCTGAATGACCCATGACATGTGCTTGGGGTCCCCTGAAAATGTCCTTGCGATGAACGTTCCACCTGCCCCCAGAATCGTAGGAAGGGGCTGAAGGGGGTAGATTATGCTGCCGTCGGGCGATGTTTTGGTTTTCTGTCCGAGTTTTGATGTGGGGGAAAGCTGACCTGTCGTAAGGCCATAAATCTCGTTATTCATGACTATCAGCTTGATGTCGTCGTTGCGCCTTGCGGCGTGAACAACATGATTGAAGCCTATCCCATATTCGTCGCCATCACCAGCGGTCGCTATGACTGTAAGTGAAGGATTCGCGTTCTTGATCCCGACCGCCACCGGAACAGGCCTGCCATGCAGTCCATGGAAGCCATAGGTCCTTATGTAACCCGGAAGGTTCGAGGAGCAGCCTATTCCCGATACAACGGCCACCTCGTGCGGCTTCTTGCCGGACTTTACAAGAGCATCCTTTAGTGCGGCCAACACGCCAAAATCTCCGCATCCCGGGCACCAGTCGGGCCGGGTGTCGCTTTCGAATTCCTTCAGGTCAGACAACCGCATGCACCTCCTTCCTGAGGCTCAGCACACCCTTTTCGACCTCAGAGGGATAAATCGGTTCCCCATCATACTTCCTTATGTGGGCGTCCATGATGATGCCGGTCTCCCTTTTGAGAAGAGTTTCAAACTGGCCCGTGTAATTGGCTTCGAGTGCTACCTTCTTTCCGGGGACCTGAAGAATCCTCTTGATTTCGGATTCGTTAAGCGGATAGAGGTCTGTGAATTCAAGCGAGTTCACGCTTACACCCTGCATTCTGAGTCTCTGGACGGCTTCTCTGGCAGGATTCGCCGAAGATCCCCACGTCACTATCGTGATGTCGGCACCCGTTGGTCCGAAAATTTCAGGTAGCCTGAGCTCCTTCTTAATCGATTCCAGCTTCTTCATCCTCTTTTCATGCATCTTGACCCGAAGGGGGAGGAATTCCTTAAGACCCGAATTTACGTCGCTCAGGTCGTGCCCCCACTCGTCATGTTCGTCCGTCTTTGCGACAAACATGAGGTCCGGTGTTCCTGGGAACGAGCGTGGCGAGATGTTATCGTCTGTGAGCGCGAATCTCCTGAACCATCCTCCGGAAACCGCGCCAGGAGAAGGTACGGAAACCACCTTTCCCCTGTCCACCGTGAATGAAGGGTCAAGACCCTCGACAGTGGAATAGCCGCCGTCGCCAATCGCAAAATCGAGCAGGATTATCGCTGGAACCTGGTATCGCTCCGCGAGGTTGAAAGCCCTTCCAGCCGTGTAGAATGAGTCTGCCGAGTCCCTCGGTGCCAGTATTATCCTCGGAAAGTCATCCTGGGATATGCCGAGCATCATGTTCAGGTCACCCTGTGAGGTTTTTGTTGGAAGGCCTGTTGAAGGGCCGGCCCTCATCACATCCACTACGACGACCGGGGTTTCGGTCATGGCGGCCTCGCCGACGGCCTCCTGCATCAGTGCGAAGCCGCCGCCGCTTGTTCCACACATGGCTCTCGCACCTGCATAGGAAGCGCCTATCGTGGCATTTATCACAGATATCTCATCCTCACCAAGGAAAACCGTCAATCCGAGCTGCTTTGCATGGGAAGCCATCCAGTGGACTATCGGACTTGCCGGAGACATGGGGTAGGCGGCATAAAATCTGCATCCAGCGTTTACCGCCCCCAGCGCAAAGGCATAATCTGCCGTAAGCACAGGTTTGGTGCATGAATAATCATACTTCAGCTCAAATGATTGAGCACCCAGGTTTTTGACCAGGTCGTAGCCTTCACGTGCCGCCTTTATGTTACTCTCGGCAACTCCAGGATTTTTACGCCCAAACTGATCTGTAATGGCGTCGGCAAGAACTTCGAATTTAACACCAAGGTTCGAAGTCAATGCCCCCAGCGCAACCGTGTTCTTCATGATGGGGCGTTTATCATACTTCAGTGCAATCTCCCCGAGTGGAACAGGGATTCCCCTTACACCCTGCTGAAGGTCGTGAGGCTTTACTATGGAAGGGTCATAAATTACGGCACCTCCGGTGTTAACAGATTCGAAGTGCTGGTCAAAGGCGAGCTGCGTGAGGGGCACGAGGAAGTCGATCCCGTAACCGAGTGAGTAAACCTTCCTGGTTCCTGCATGGATATGGAACCACACGTGTCCACCCCTGATGAGTGACTGGTTTCCGTTGTATGTTGAAATGTACAGGCCGCTCCTCGCGAGCACCTTCATCATCATCTCTCCGGCACTCTGAATGCCATCACCTGCGGCTGCTCCGAGCCTTATCGTGACTTCGGCACCCTTCGTCTCATCGTTTTCCATTTGTGTCACATGCCTGCGAAAAGTGGGCGCTAATATGTCTTTGGCTGATATTTAGCCAGGAAGCGTTGAACTATCAAAAGAGAGGCGGGCTTCGATCGACGCAAGCCGATTGAAACACCGACCGGAAAGCCGGTAACTCAGGAGTTTGACACGTCTATACGTGCTCAGGTAAATAATTTAGGTTCTCAAGTTTATAGGAGGGACAATGGAAAGACCGTGGTTGTATGGCAGAAGGATATTTCACTCCACAGGATGCAGATTTGATGCTCCCGAAGCTCGTCGACGCGCTGAAACATCTCACGCAGCTTAAGGAAGCGCTGGATCAGATTCAGGAGTCGCTGAATATATCCGGGGAGCTCTCGATAGTCGAATTTTCGAGACAGAAAAGAAGACTGAATAGAGTAGTTTCAGACCTGTACAGGCAGATTGAAGAAATCGAAGAGCTGGGGTGTGTAATCAAGGATATTGACACCTGTCTTGTGGATTTCCCGGCGAAAATGTTCGACAGGGAGGTTTGGTTGTGCTGGAGGCTGGGTGAACCCAGAGTCATGTACTGGCATGGAAAGGACGAAGGTTTCACATCTCGCAAGTCCATTACTGACGACATCAGCAGGATGGCTTAGAAAAGATACCGGTTCTGAGTATGGGAAAAAGAATTTCAGCGTGTAATATTTATCACGGTGGGTTCTCTTCTGTTCAGCCAAGCAACATGCCTATACGGGCCAATCCTATGCACCTTCGAGACCTTCCTTCTGCCACTTTGCTTCCGCGAGTATCGCTTCAGATAGCCCCAGAGCCCTGACTACGGGTCTGGCCTTTTCCCCGAGCAACCTTAACCTTTCTTTGAGAAGAGCGTTGTCCACAGGTGCACCCTTCCAGGACTCGAATTCGGGTTTCAGAACTTCGATCACCTTCAGCATGAAACCGTAGCAATCGAGCGATTCCAGGATATCCTCCTCACCCACCTTAAGTCTGGTAAGGGCAAGCTTGGACCTTTCCAACTCCCCTATTGCAGCAAGAAGTTGCGCCATCGAAGATTTTAGCGTCTGCATATCCAGGTATTTGCTGAGGGAGGGTTCCCCGGTCACATCTACTCTTCCCTTGGCGTCATGATATTCAACGGTAACGAAGGAATCCTGATCCGATTTCGAGAATACGACATCCACTGTGGATTCCGATTCACTGCTCATGAAGCTCGCAACAATATGATTACCGGATGCTTCCGCCTTGTCGAGTACATACTGGTCGAATCTCTCAAATCCTGCAGTTGGTTCCTTCTTCAGCCAGGTCTTGCTCAGCCTGACCGGGAGCTTGATCTCCTTTCCAAGCATACCAAGTGAGAAATCATTCTGAAACAGTTTTGACTGTGCCGAGTTAAGTGAAAATTCATACTGAATTCCCCCTTCTGCCTTGTACCTGGCCCGGGCGGCGTATGATCCTTCATCATGCTTCAGGGCTATGACGCTGTCAACGATGGGAAGGGGGGACGAGGCAAGAAATGCTTCAAGACTCTTGACAGCCTTGACCCTTTCCGATTCGGTCGCGTTTTTGTAATCGTCCTGATCCTGCTTCAGCCTGGCTTTGAGACGAACACGAACCTGGTCAACAGCAGCATTCACAAAACTCGTTATGTTCTTGCCGAGCTCGGTTTTGTACGTTTCGTCGAGCCACTTTACATCAGAGAGTGAATCGAATATACTGGTTTTCAACACCTCAAGCTCCTCCATCTGCCTTTCGAGCCTTTCCTGGGATGACCTGGTTTTTGCCTCTGCATCCTTTACATTCTGGGCAAACCTGACAGAATCTATCAGGTCCATGAGCACCGATTTCAGGTGTCCCGAGGCATCTCTCTCCTGCGTCCCGCTCGTTTTGGTACTCATTCCCCAGTACGTAGAAACGTGGTAATTATTAAAGACGTATGTTCGAACCGATACTTACAGAAAAAGAGGTCAAAATGCCTATATCATGGAGGTCAGGATTCCGCTCCCGAAGTGACCAAAAGCGACGATGTAACGGAAACTATGGTCAATCAGCTCCTGCTGGATATAAAGGGTTTCATGATAATGCAGCAGTCAGACTCACAGGCCAAGCTTGTGCTGGATCGTATGGTTCGAGAGGCTCACGACGAGAACGTGAACAGATTCATAGAGCTGGTAAGGAAGGGAAGGAGCTTCTCCAGACGGGGGTATGTGCTGATCGCCGTTGGAGAGATGATCCTGTCGGCACTGCTCATCATCGGAGGACTTGTTCTCTTCGCTCCAGCCGTCGCGGGCCTCGATGTTCCAGCGGCTGTTTATGATTACTTTGTGCATGTGCTGGCCTACATAAACGGCGGGGGGCCGCTCTTTCTGCTTACGAAGGTACTGGAATTCGTCTTCGCCGTTGTGCTTTTGCTCTCCGCGGTTCTCACACTCAGACAGGCATCACTGGCAATGAAGGAAGCAGGACTCACGATAGAGCCATCAGGGTGAAACCGTGTCTTTCCTTAATGCCTTGCCGAAGGACATTGGGAGGGTATGAACCACGGACAGGCCATCGTCAGTCAGCAGGTCCGCGGGACTGCTTACAAAATCCGTTGGAGTCGCGGTGGGCCTGGTTGCCCTTGTTTATGCCCTTGTCTATCTGTATGATGAACTGCTGTACTTCACGTCGACGGGCAGTATAGTTCCCTCGGACGCGATTCTGATTCTCTCCTCAATTGCTGCCGCTGTCTCCGGACTGGCTCTCGTAGCTTCCCTTCCTGAATCACTGGTCGTGCGACTCGGCAGGTTACCCGCAGTGGTGAGGACCAGGCCGGTCTACGGCTTTGGCACGATGTTGAGCATAGGGCTGGGGGCAACACTCGGGTCTCCTCTCTTTGTCTTGATCCCGCAGAACATCATGCAGTACGAATCCATCTCACTCCTTTCGCTGCTGATAGCCACGGCCCTCTCCGTTGCCATGGCCAAAGTATACGTCAACATGTACAAGGAATCAAAGAGACTCGGACTGGGCGGTCTGGGAGGGCCATCGTTTACGAAGCTTGCCTGCGGAACCAGAAGCGCACGGTATTTCATTTCCAGACTCTCGATGTGGGTGGCCAACACAGCCCTGGCTGCATACTCCAAAATCATATTCATCATATTCGACTTCGAAATTATGCCTCCTGTCCTCGCTAGGCTCGGTGTACAGGGGGCAGATACTTCAATTATCGTCTGGGGACTTGCCCTCTTTTTCATCGGTTGGACCATACTTAATGTGATCTTCGAGCAGAGATATCTGAAGCTGACGGGGCTCCTGCAGATTGTACTTACCTTCGGTATGATTGCTCTTCTTCTCTACCACATACAGGCGTTGGGGTCGATTGGCTCCTGGAACCTGTCAGGTCTTTTTCACATCAACCTGCAGGAGAATTGGATTGCTGCACTTGTGATTAATACGGGGTATCTTTACCTTCTCTTCTTCGGCTTCCAGGAAATTCAATCACTTGAAAGGGAAGCAGTAGACACTTCCCCGATCCCAGTTGTGTCCTGGATCAACAGGGGGTACAGAGTCGAAAAAACATCCTACCTGGGAATGGCCATGGTTGGAAGCGTTGTCATCGCGGCGGTTCTGAATATACTGTATGCTCTTGCTGTTTACTCCGTCCACCCTGACATCGCCGCCGTGAATTCGGCGCAGATACCAGCCCTGTACCTGGCAAGCACCTACCTGGGACCTGTGCAGGGACTTGTAGTATCGGCCGCCTTCCTGATAGCCACGGCGACTACGTTTGTACCGGCCTTCCTTGCGGCTTCGAGACACCTGGCAGCACTTGGAGAGGATGGGTACATGCCACGGTCCCTTGCCAAACTTTCATGGCTATTCACGCTTGCCTCGATCTTCCTTCTGGCGGTGAGCAATCAGAACTTCCTGATAAACGTCACAGATTTCATGGTTCTTGTGAGTCTTGGACTGATCAGCCTATCGGAAATCTGGATGAGAAGGCATAGAAATGAAGGATGGGGCAGCAAGGATGTGCTTCCATTCGTCGTGGGTGTGAGCTGCTTCGTGGCAGGCGGGGCAATATACTTTCTGGGGGCGACGGTGATAGTGTTTGGCTCCGCCACAGTGGTGTTTGCCTATCTGATATTCGATATGCTTGAACTTGGTGTACTTGGAACGGAACTGTTTCTTTCCATATTCAATCTGGTCTGTTTTCTGGCACTCAGCGCCCTTACCTTCAAATTACTTCCTGTTTCGGCGACGATCACATGGCTACCGATCGGGCAGACGGACCCGTACACAACATTATTGATACTTCTGCCCTTGCTTTCTCTCTTACTGGTGGCCAACATAGTGGTGGACACGTCCGTACTTAGGAGAACCGCACTGGTTCGATGAACTCGTGTAACACTGCAATATGTTATAATTTGCTTTATGCATGATTCTGCTTGTAATTTAAATCAAATGGTAGGTGAACATTTAGCCGACGATAGTGCAAACCTTTTCTAATCAAGATTTCACGTTCTGGTGCGATTGCTGTGCCACCAGCGTGTCATTCTTGCATCGCTGCAGAATTTACTTCTGTGGGTGAAAGTGAATTCCACCTATGATTCCCAGCAATAGGACAAAGAACTGCCCCAAGAATGGAAACTGGTCTCCCATACATAGCGTCCTGGCGACCGACCTTGACGGTACGATGAAGAAAAAGGGGGAACCGATAAGTCAGGAAGTACTGCGTGAGGTTTCGAGGTTGAAGAAAATCGGCGTGGGTTTGATCCTTGTGACAGGACGGTGTGCGAAGGAGCAGCAGGAAGTGATCGATCGGTCCGAGTTTGACGCGGTTGTTCTTGAAAATGGCGCAGTGATAGAAACGACGAAGTCGGCCAAGCGGGTCGTTATTTCCGTACCCTGGTGGGCGGATGTGAGGTCAAGAGTTGGAAACCAGTTTACGCTTGGTTGCGAGGAGGTGATAGTATCCTTGCCACGTGAGTACGGACCCAGCCTCGAAGACTTTGATTTTGGCGCTCCTGTGAAATTGATGTACAACAGGGACAGGGTGATGGTCCTGCCTCCCGGGGTGGATAAGGGAAGGGGTTTGAGACTTGCTCTGAAGGAGCTGGGCTGGGAAGGGAGGTGCATCGCCTGCATAGGAGATGGTGAAAATGATGTCGATTTGCTTCTGACCGGCGATATCGGGCTTGCGGTGGCCAATGCAGTACAGGAGCTCAGGGCAACGGCACAGATGACTGCCCAGCTCGAAGACGGATTGGGCTGGACCGAGTTGACAAGGCGATTATTTCCTGGCACATAGTGAGCCTGAACAAGGGCGCCAAGGTTTTAAGTGGTGCGGTATCCGGTAGGAAAGATATGAAAATTTGCGTTAACAGCCAAACCCCTTTCATCAGATTCAAGCTGAGGTACGACGAACTGCTCGAAAAGTATGGATCGCTTTCTGACCCCATCAACATTAAGGAGCTCGAAGAGGGGGTGGACTACGATTATTCACCTGGTGGCGTAACCGCAACCATTTACCCATCTGTGAAGAAGCTGATGCAACAGGGTTTTCTGACAAACGTTGTTTGGGTCAGCCTTGGCGTGAACTACCCTCCAAGGGTGATCACGGACGGAATCCTGATTTCCCATGTCGAAATAGGCGAAAGAGACCTCAGAGAGTACACGACATTCAAGGAGGGGCTCTGGTCCGAGATACACGGCCTAGGTAACCCTGGCTTCACGCTGAACGGCTTCAGAGCATATGCCAGGTACAACTGGGCCAATGCTGAGAGAATGTTCGACCATATTTCGGACACAGACGTCTTCTACGTACAGGATTTCCAGCAACTTCTTACCGGGAGTCTGATAGGACCGCCCGCTCCAGCCGTTTTACGATGGCACATACCCTACTCCCCCGACAACATGGGGCCCTTCACCAGGAGGTTTGTGGTCAGAACCATGGAAGGATTTGACGTGGTTGTGGTGAGCACAAGAAGGGATCTGGAGGGACTGATAAGGTCCGAATACAGGGGGAAGGCGTACCAGTTATATCCATACATCGACCCGGATGACTGGGCGCAGCAACCGGGCTCGGATGCTACCGACAGATTGGTCGAAAACGTGAAGCTGAAAAAGGATGAGGATCTTGTTCTCGTTGTTGCCAGGATGGACAGGATAAAATCGCAGGATGTCGCGATAAGAGCCACTGCAGAGGTGCTAAAAAGAAGGAAGGTCAAACTTGTCCTGATAGGGAATGGTAGCTTTTCCTCGTCCAAGAGGGGAGGGCTGGGTCATGGTAAGGGTGCGTCATGGAGGGCGGAGCTTGAACAAATGGTAAGAGACCTCAAACTTGAGGAAAGTGTTACCTTTCTCGGTCATGCCAGCAGGGAAGAGCTCAAGGCTGCGTACAACCTTTCTTCTGTGGTTTTGCTTACTTCCAGGCTTGAGGGGTTCGGAATAACGGTTCTAGAAGGATGGATGCACAGGAAGCCTGTTGTAGTAAGCACAGGAGCCGGCGTGAGTGAGCTCGTCGTGAATGGGTCCAACGGATACACCTTTCCCTCTGGTGATGCGGACTCGGCGGCCGAAGCCCTGATGAAAGCCCTGGGTGCAGACGCGGACAAACTGGGAGATTACGGCTACGAAACATCGAAACAATGCCACATTGACGTGGCGATAAAGAGGGAGAAGGAGATACTCGAGGAGGCGAGCAAGGCATTCAGACTGAGGGAATGAGCAGGAAGATAGTTACTTACAAGCTGCCTTTTCGAGGCAGATACAAGCCTATATCAGGATATGGAGTCATAGGAAACACCAGAACGTGTGCGCTTGTCGGATACGACGGTTCTATTGACTGGTGTTGCTTCCCGAAGTTTGATTCCCCCAGCACGTTCGCATCGATTCTTGACAGGGAACGTGGCGGAAGGTGGGCCATAACCCCCACCGGAGCAGCCATTTCACATCAGGGCTACGTCAAAGACACGAATGTGTTGAAGACATATTTTGAAAGCAATTCTGGTTCGGTCGAACTGATTGATTTTATGCCCTGCCACAAAGGAAGTGTCTGGTCCAGCCCCCCTGAAATTCACAGAATCGTCAAGTGTGTCTCTGGAAAAATGGATCTGGAGGTGTGGCTGGAACCGAGATTCGACTATGGTAGAGCAACTGCAAAGATAGATTCTGATGATAATGGCTATACGTTTCGGAATTCAAAGGAAGAACTTGTTTTCAGCGCCTCTGCCGGATCCTTTACGAAGGATGATGGAGCCGTCAGGGGTGTCCTGAGCGTAAGGAAGGGGGACAGGGTGTTGCTTATCCTGAGTTACGGCGAATCCTCTCCAAGAAGTGCAAAGGAGTACTTTACAGAGATGCAGTTACGTCGCACAGTCAAGTACTGGAGGGGATGGGCTTCCAGGCTCAGGTACAGAGGAAAGTGGAAGGAAAACGTGGTGAGGTCTGCACTCGCCCTCAGACTTCTGGTTTACTCCCCGACAGGCGCAATAGTTGCTGCGGCCACGACTTCTCTGCCTGAAGCGGTCGGATACGGAAGAAATTGGGACTACAGGTACTCCTGGATCAGAGATTCCGCTTTTTCACTCTGGGCATTCCATGTGCTTGGCTCATTCAGCGAAGCTGAACACTACATACACTGGCTGATAAACAACAACCCGGCGCTTGACAAGGACCTCCACCTGATGTACACAGTGGACGGAACAACACGACTGACCGAGCATGAACTCAATCACCTTGAGGGCTACAAGTCTTCGGCTCCAGTAAGGGTGGGCAATGCCGCTTCCATGCAGCTCCAGCTGGATGCGCATGGATGCATCCTGGACGCCCTGTATTTTTCATCCAGGTACGGAATGGGAATATCCGAGGAAATGTATTACAGGTTCGTGAAGCCCATAGCCGTATACTTATGTGACAACTGGATGAAAAAGGGTAACGGAATCTGGGAGATAAGGGGCAGGCGTGAACATTACGTGTACACGAAAGCCTGGTGTTGTGTGGGGCTCCAGAGGGCGTGTAAGATAGCCGATTTAACGGGACACCATGAAGATACCGCCAGATGGAATAAAGTGTTAAACGAAATAAAAAGAGAGGTCAGGTCAAAGGGTGTTGACGCGGAACAAGGATACTATAAGATGCGATACGGGTCGAGGGAACTGGATGCTTCGCTTTTGCTGCTACCACTCATTGGTTTCGTTTCGGTCGATGACGATGCAATGAAGCATACGGTCGATGCGATCAGAAAGAAACTCTCAAGAAATGGACTATTGTACAGATACAAAGTCGATGATGGCCTTGAAGGAAAGGAAGGCTCGTTCACCGTCTGCAACTTCTGGCTGGTTGCAGTTCTGGCAAGGCAGGGCCGAATCCGCGAAGCTGAACAACTGATGGACAAGCTGGTTTCACTTGGAAGCCCCCTTGGGTTGTTCGCTGAAGAGTTGGACCCCGATACGGGGGAATTGCTCGGAAACTTCCCTCAAGCCTTCAGCCATATGGGATTGATAACAGCCGCCAGAGAGATAATGATGGCTAAGAAAAAGGCTATACTGGAGCGAGCAGCCGACAAATGACTCCTCTGCAGAGGTATTCCATTACCTGATCACCAGCCCAACCATTTAGAATCGATGTGGGCGTTTCAGACTGGAGCATAGCGGCTTAAGTCGATGTTCAGATGGCTCATTTCGACGCCTTGTAGGTGAAGCTCACGGAAACTCCTGGAGGAGAGGAGTTCAAGCTCACAGAGAAGTTGGATATACCTAACTCCTTTGAAAAATGCTTGATCATAGAAATTGCGTTCGATACCAATTTGTGAACCAGGGTGGAAAAGCGCACGATCATTCCCTGAAGTTTCGTGACGACACGGGATGTCAGCAGACCGAGTGCTCCCTTCACGCTGTGTAGCGCAGCTGTAAAATTCTGAAAGAGCGAGCCATAAGCATTGAATACGTTGTTCGCAGCAGCGAACGCACGAAGAGGATCTTCGAAAGAGGCGTCCAGAGCATTATTCAGTTCTTTGATCTGGTTATATGATGTCATGATATCGGGGTCATCATCCATGTTCATTGGGACGAACCTGCCGCGCTCCATCAGGTCGGTAGGAATCTGTTTGAGTTCCTTGAAAAGCTGCTCGATTTCATCAGCTAGCGGAGTCGTATTCTTGGCCCGGACGATGGTGGACATTTTTACTGAAGCCCGTAGTGTTCGCAAATACTTAAACCCATTCAACACCAAAAAGAAAGTAAACTTATTTGCTGATCTAGTGGCAGTATTTTTCAGCTTTGGATAAATTTGGAACCAAGCTTAGATACAGCGAGTCTCCTGACAGGTTCTGAAATTGAGGTGGGCACCGGGACCTTCGTCTTCCTGTTATCTACCACTAAATGTAAAGACCTGCCCTTGAGTTCGGCAGAACTGATCTCATCCCAGCGGAGTTTGGAGAACCTTGCTCCAGATTCCGACAGCCTGTTAGGCTCATAAGTATGAATTACGGCACGCTTTTTTGAAGCTCTCCTGCCAGATAACCAGTTCCCGAGTAGGTATCCAAGTATCGTTCCTGTTAACGCACCAATGATGCTCGGGTCGAGAAAGAAGAACACAAACAGGAAAACGGCCACAGTCATGGCAAAAGTTAGCGTCGTAGAGACAATCTGGATTCTGTATATCCCATCTTCGGCAAGCCAGTAATCCCAATATGCTCCTGCAAGCACTTTTATAGTCTGGGCCAACGGTGAAAACTACACATCAATGGTATATACGTGTGGCCGGGATTCCGACATGGAACTTGAATAGGATGCTTTCCGCGTCTCCTGCGAAGACGGAATAGGGGCTGCGCTCAGCTAAGGTACACGTTTCCGGTTGATTCGTCGTAGGTGACCTGTATCCTAGGAAGCGGATAGAAGGCCGGCCCCTGGACCACGCTTCCTGTCGCCGGGTCGAAAACTGCACCATGACATGGACAGGCTATTTCACCATACGAGGGAACGTACTGAACCGTGCATCCCTGATGTGTGCATACCGAACTGTATGCTTCAAACTGCCCTGAAGAAAGCCTGATCAGTATCCCCTGGTAACCCCCCGCATATGCGAAATATTTCCAGGAGTTGGGGGGCATCGTGTTTGAATTCGCAATCACTACCTGTTGGGTTGGCGGAGGCGTGGTTCCACCGCCAGGAGATCGTGGCTTTTGCAAACCCGCGGAGCCAATGCCAGCAGCTAGAAGGCCTATCGCTGCTGCTGAAAATGCAATGTTCCTGATGAATCTTCTTCTGTTGATCCTAACGTAATCGGGAACGTAGCTGCCCAGTACGGGGCAGCGGTTTGATAGGCATGGATCCCCATGCTTTGCCCTGCACCTTGCTAAATTATCCTTCACGTACAAGTTACCGCACGTCTTCTGGACAGCGCTGAAAGGAACCTTGACCCTTTTGAGTGACTTCAGCGATTCCTTTTCGAATCCTGTGATCTTCATAAATGCGGCCGGGCTCAGTTGTGATGTTAACTTGGCCAGGTTCTCCGATTTAACAAAAACAAAATTCGGCCTCCAAAGGTCCGAATCGTAGTGTCTGTTGTAGTACTCGGGATCCATCTCGCCACTTACCATTGACGACAGG
The DNA here is from genome assembly GCA_021324115.1 of Nitrososphaerota archaeon. GTDB lineage: Archaea > Thermoproteota > Nitrososphaeria > Conexivisphaerales > DTJL01 > JAJPJS01. The sequence goes on along the minus strand of JAJPJS010000016.1, from coordinate 13,308 downwards.
AGGGGCCTGTTGACAGGAAGCAGGGAAAAGTAGATGTGACCGATAGCAAGGCCAACAAGAAGGTCCGACGAATAGACGTGAAGGTTCAGAAAAGTGCTGAAGAGGGAGGGTGGGAGACCGTTAGCCGGTATCAGATTGTACGGGTCCCAGAAATAGATGCCAGTAACACCAAGTACAACCAAGAGTGCGAGCAGTGTCCAGTGATAACCCCTCATGAGAACATCGTATTTGCCTTCTTTTGAAGTTTCTTGGTCCAAGCCAAGAGACACCCTTAACCTTCCCATAATCTTCTTCAGGTCGGAGCGAGGATGCATTGTCATACTACGAAAGCCATCAGACCTGGCGCTCAGAGTGTCTATGACAGAGTGAATCACCAGAACCAGCAGAAGGAACACAGAAACATCCTCATGCATCAGCAGAAAGGAAAGCGTGAAAGGATGCTCCGATACATTTGGAAGAAAGAAGACCTCATAACCAGAGATAGCAAGCAAGCCCAGAATAAGCGCTAGTGACCAGTGAACGGCTCTCTGAAGGCCAGTGAAAGCGATAACTGTGGTTGTCGACCATTCCTTTTCCGGCAATGCTGAAGATGGGCTGGAGTTCCTTCGCCGGTAATAATGCAGAGCAAAGACCGTCAAAAAGCCTAGAACCAGAACCAACGAAGGCAGGACTGGAATCGGTGAAGGGGCCGACAAATTATCTTCATCGGCTGTCTACGGCCGGTTTATAAGCAGATTGAATTTTCGATCATCTTCGCAAGGTATGATCCGCACAAATATGACGGGTGAGTATGAAATAACGGAGGATCAAATATGATTCAAGCTATGAACACAGATGATCGAAAGACTTGCTTTGAGCATAAGGTCTTCCGCGGCTTCGGTTTAAATTTCTTTGTTCAGCGCAATACAAATGCGTTACCCGGAATCGCCAGCGGAACAATGATATGAAGAGTTATGTTTTGGTCACATATGCTTCTGGTCACTGCAGTGATTGGGTGATGGAAATCATTAACGGCCATGACGACGAGGCTTCTGATTTTCAAATTACTCTTTGGACCGAATCATGAAAACGAACTGCATTGGGTTAACTTGACACATCAGGCCTTACGAGAGCCTGCCTCTATTAATTCGGAACGATTTATTCTCGTGAAGGTGATATATGGGCACTTTACAGGTTGGGGAAACCCGTGTTCAGTCCTAGGGGATTTTCTGAACGTGGCGTTGTCAAAGTGGTGTAAGAATTGTTCCTTTTGTTTCTTTGACGAAGAAGGAAATAAGGATTGCACCCACCGCTCCTACAATGCCTCCTACCGTCATCGCAAGTCCCAGATTCTGGATATACGTTACAAAAATTGGAATAATAATGGGGGCGGAAGCTGCACCAAGTCCCCTTCCTATTACGACGAATGCGAAATTGGAGGCTGTTGCCCTTACCTTCGTGGGGTAGAGTTCACCAAACCAAACGCCTAGATGGCCGAAATAACCCTGAAAGAAGTTGAATGCTATCAAAGCATAGAAAAGTGGGAAGGTCAGTATATTCGTATAACTTGGGTGGTTCAAAACTTGAAGGTAGAACGCCATGAGTGTTATGATTATTCCCGGAACGAAGATCTGAATAGCCCTCTTTCTACCTAGCTTATCAGCCAAAAATCCATCTACAAAGTATCCTGGAGTGCCAATTAGGAGAGCCAGTGCGATGATTAAAGTATAATCTACTACGGGAATATGCAGTCCCTTTGCAAAATACGTGGGCGTGAAAACTATCATCGAGTAACCACCGAACAGGGCAAAAGCGCTGAAGAAAGAAATCAGGATTGTTGTCACCCTCATCTTTTTTGAAAATATCTGAAGTACAGGTGTTCTAGTATCGTAGTCCTTCGGCAGCAAGCCGTTTCGTTTCTTTTCGTTATAGGCCATCCAGAGCTTTGACTCCGGAAGAATAAACCTCAGTGAGAGAAGCGAAAGAGATAGTATGCCTACAACGATGAACGAATATCTCCAACCTAGGGTACTGCCGAAACGCGCGAGCAAAACACCAGAAGTAAGTGTGGCAGCGAGTATACCATAAGGGTACATGCTGAACAGGACAGAACCCGCCTTCCCCCTCGACTTCTCCGACCAGGCCTCGTTAAGCAATGAAAAGCCGATCCCCCATTCCCCTCCTATTCCCAAGCCCGCAAGAAACCGTAAAAGGTAAACCTGGCTGACATCAGTTACAAAGCCGGTAAGCAATGTAAATATTCCAAAGGTGAATATTGTAAGAAGGAGTACCCTTTTCCTTCCGTAGATGTCGGCCAACCAACCGAACACAAAGCCTCCTACCACCGAACCCCACAAGGAGTAGGTTATACCCAGTGCTATGGCTGAAATACTGGAATTTAGGCTCATACTCATCTGCGGAAGAACATAGCTGATTATTTGGAGATCATAGCCGTCGAAAAGATAACCGAGGAAGACACTCAGCAGTATCCTTCTCTTTTCAACTGAAGTGTATGTTATAGTTTCCTGAGAAGAATCCAATTTCCGTTAAACAATCACCAGACTCGATATAAACAATTGTCTACAAATGTATACGTACTGAGAGTAATTTCGTTGATACCTGACCTGGAGGTTCGCGTACCGGCTCCGATGGCTGTATGCAAATGTGTACAAACATCTAAATTAGCATCAGTAAAAAGATGACTATGAGTGATGGAATGACTGTTTATGAACAATCACAGAAGGCCAGGCAAAAGATCTCCGAGCTGACAAAAATATGTCAGCCTTACTGGGATGGTCTGCCGAAGCATCCGTTTATACGATCCATAGCGGATGGAGATCTATCAGTAACTCAATTCAAGGAATTTTACACCCAGTTCGGCAAGGTAATAGGAGAGCTAATCCTTACTTTATACTCGAACACCTTAAGCAGGTTCAACAGCATACTACTAAAATACCCTGATATCCAAAAATTGGTCGCCTCCCACATGGTGGAAGAGCTATCTCACCAGGATAAAGAAGGTGTGTACATGATAACCGCCAAGGCTCTCGGAATCAACTATGACGACGTAGTTGAATGCAGGATCATACCTGAAATGCAGGCTTATCTCAACTGGGTCATTAAGCTGTCATACCAGGGGACCTTTGCGGAAATTAGGTCAAGCTCATTTGCCAATGAAGGTTGCCTAAGCTCGGTGTCCTCTGCCATTGCCCCGTTAATTATGAAGATGTATGGGCTAAGCGAGAAAAATGCTTCATACTATGTCGAGCATGGTCCCGCGGACAAAGAGCATGTAAAAGTTAACGCCCACGTGCTAAGCAGGCTGATCGACCTTGGCTTGGCTGAGGAAAGACCAGGATACGGAATGGTTTATTGCGCAGAGACAATCTGCAAGACGAACGTGCTTATGATGGATGGAGCTTACAAGGCGTTTGTAAATCGGAGCAAAAGATAGATGAATAGTACATCCGCAAGCCTTTTGGGTCGAACTGCATGATCAATGTTGGATTCGGTCTTTTTGATCAGTTGGAGTTGCCGGAGGGAAAGGATTACCGAACACTCCTCAAAGAAAAGTTAGAAGTGGTCAGGATTGCGGATAGACTAGGGTGCTTTGATACTTTTTTCAGCACTGAACGACATTTCACCCGACTCTCGGTTAACTTGTCTCAGAGCGTTCTTCTTGCGGCGCTTTCACAAATAACTTCGAGGATGAGACTTGGTGCTCTTGTTTATGTGCTCCCACTCAGGAATCCACTTGTGCTTGCAGAAGAGATTTCGATGCTTGATCACATAACTGACGGGAGATTGGAAGTCGGTTTTGGTAGCGGAATATCGGAACTTGAGATGAAGTTCTTTGGCCTCGAACCTGAAAGTGCGAGGGCGATGAGCAGGGAAGCCTTCGAACTTCTTATTCAGTACTTTCGCTCGGATTCTCCAACTTTCAGCTTTGAAGGGAGCTTCTATCGTTATTCTGAGGTACCAAGGATAGTGAGACCGGTACAGACACCGCATCCTCCTGTATGGGTTCCCTCCAGAAACAAGGAAACAATGAAATGGTTAGGAAAGGAAGCGCTGAATACGGCATGGATGTTCGATTCGTATGGAACGATAAAATCGGCTTTCGATAATTACTGGAAATCCTTCACTTCAAATGAGAGAAAACCGAAGGTAGGAATAGTCAGGCATCTGCTGGTGGCTAAAACTGATGAAGAGGCATTGAAACTCATCAGGCCTGCCCTTGTAAACTACGGGAGAGATGAAAGGTATCTCTTCAACGCTAGCAAGAAAAAGTATGCAAGTGAAAGGAAAGGTTATGAGCCATTTGACCTATTTAGATTCGAAGATCCTGATTCATTGATAAAACAGGAAATCGCTATAGCGGGTTCACCGAGGACCGTTGCTTCCAAGATAAAGAAGGCCATCAGTCTGACCGGTGCAAACTATTTCATTCCTTACATGGATTTCGGTGATACCCCTCACGAAAGGGTGGTTGAGAGCATTGAACTGTTCGAAAAAGAGGTCTTTCCGGAATTCAATTAAAACAACGAATTCAAGGCTACAGAATCTCAATTGCTGGAAAATAACTGACTTCTTTCGCTAACCCTTGCAGGTATTACCGCTACCTTTGTTCATGTTTGGTTTTTCTGCCTTTGCTCTCCCGAGTTTATCCCTTCCCGTATCATCAAGGCAAGAGTCTTGTTCGGGATCTGGTTTTGTACATCCTATCCATACATTCCCATCAGGGCTTACAGGTCCCGTAGGCTTGTTTCAGTCCAACATAGTTATCAGGTTCGTATACATGACAACATTAATCTTCCTGACCCAAGGCTTGAGGATCCAGGCTTTTGCTCGGAATCTGCTAAATGTAGCTTGAAAAAGGGAAAGATGATAAGAATCACCGATTCCGCGGCATGATGTAAGGAATATATGAGCATAGAATGGAACGACATATATGTCGATATTGAGACGACAGGCTTGGACCCTTTTAACTCGCAACTGATCACCATTCAGGTCAGGACCAAAGTGGAGACAAAGATATGGCCTGTTTGGCTCGAAGCCCAAGATGGAGAGAAAAGTGTAATCAAAAAATTCATATCCTTTACAGATGCAATCGACAGATACAATTCAAGGTTAATCGGCTACAACGTGCTGAAGTTTGACCTGCCGTTTTTGATAGGCCGAATGATAAATCTAGGCATGCTTACGCATGAGATATGGACTAGAATCTTCCACGAACTAAACTGGTTCGACCTTTATCAGTTTCTCGGGGACGAATTTGGGAAATTTCGCAAATGGAAGACGGGTCTTGCGGGAGGAAGCGTTACAACAACGAACGAACAGATTCCCGAACTGTTCAAGCAGGGGAAATATGGAACGATAATCGAGTACATAAGGGATGAAATGGAGGGATATGAAATTGTTCACAATGCAATCAAGAAGGAGGTATTTTACAGCGAGCTGCAGTCTCTCAGGAAGAGGATATTGCTGACCTGAATATGACAACCAGATTGGAGGGTGAGGCCCTGATGGAGGAGTTCAGTTCAGTGTCTGAATTCCCCTGGAAAAAGGTCAGATGCGTGGGGTGCGGCCACATCTGGAAAACGATGGAACCAGACCTAGACCCTTCCAACTGGTACTGCTTCATATGCAAGCCGCGTTCGCTTTGGTGGATAAGACCGAACATTGTGTACATCAACATCGACACATGAGGAATCCCTTCCGACCGGCTACTCCGGATGCAAAAGTGTGATCTATTTTTTAGCGCATTCCGCGACTGGACTGGTATGCCATACGAACATAAGGCCGCATCGCCCTCATCACCTTTATCTCGGCCTTCCTCAGGTGCTCCTCGAACGTTGACCTGGGCATGCCAAGCCTTTCAGCCAACTCTTCGACTGTGGCACTCTTGGGTGTGGAATAGTATCCATCTTCAATGGCCTCGATGAGCGCAAGAAGTTGCTTTGATGTAAGAGAGCCAAGAAAGTCATCTACGGATATTGTCATGGCAGACCTGGCAACATGGCTCTCCACCTGTCCGCTGCTCACCACCGCAAGCTTCGCCACCGAACCAAGGTTATCCAAGACAGCCTTTCTATTCTCCTTGTCAAATGCAAGCAACCTGACATATTCGAAGCCTTCCCTGTATGTGATTGGCATTACTGGTATGCAGTTTGAGGCTTCGACTATAGCTATCGAAGAATTGCTCATAGAACATTTACACCTTATGACTGCTTCCAGAGCCGATTCTGAATATCTGTGGACGTGAATCAGGCTTGCCGACATCTGCTCAAGCTCCGATTGGAGTCCCTGCTGAAAACTCTCTATCTTCTCTTTGTGTGGCGATTCTGCCTCAAGGATGTCCACCTCAAGGTTACACCACCTGGACAGATTCACCTGTGGGAACCTTTTCGAAATGTTGGAAAATGGCATGTCATGGTCAAGCTTCACTGTTAACTGGTACATACTGTCTGTTGCATCCTTTCACTAAAATAAAAACCTCTGGTCAGATTCGGCTTGCCGTAGCCTGAGTTCCTAGCTCTTTATCGCGGCGTTAACTTTCGCTGCGACATCGGATGGAATCGTTTGCATGCCGTGAGCAGCCTTTGCATGTACGGCCGCTATCTGCAACACTTCATCCTTTGAAGATCCACCCTTCACTTCGAAACCACATTGCATTCCGATGTCCTTACACTTGAATGAATAGTTTCCCAATTGTTTTTCACCGCATTACAGCTGCGACGGTGTCGATAATAAGATTCTGCCGGCACAGGCCGGCAGGAGGCTCACGGGTATACTGGAAGAGGATACCGGCGTATGCCGGCACAACCCTTTTGGGAAAAGCAAAACTGGAAGAAGGCTGAACAAAAATGATCGACCTGAGCACATTACTGAATCCGCCACAAGGTCTTACATTATCTATGATTCTGGGAATATCCTTCATATTGGGTTTGTTTCACGGAGCCACCCCCGACGAGCACACATGGCCCATAACCTTCAGCTATTCGGTGGGAAGCTACAGCACGAGGAAGGGAATGAAGGCAGGCTTCATGTTTTCGTTGGGATTCACGGCCCAAAGGGCGATTTTAACGACATTGGGGTTCTTGGGCCTTGCTGCCATATACAAAGAGTTCAACCTGGATGGACCCGTCTATATAGTGGTGGGTGCGGTTATGTTCATCGCAGGTTCGTACGTTCTCCGTGGGAGATACATCCACCTTCCGTTTGACTCTCTTCTGCATGGAAAAAGTCATCACACGGAATCTGCTGAAAGAATCCCCCTGCACGAAGCTCACATGCAGGGGGTATCTCTCAGAATGGCCACCATGCACGGGCTGATAGCAGGCTTCGGATTCGGCGCATACGCGACCATCATAACATTCATTCTGGCTCCTCAGGTACCCGGACTGATCTATGCGCCACTTCCCGGGCTGTTCTTCGGCCTTGGAACCATGGTGATGCAGGTAATATTCGGCGCCGTTTTCGCCAGCTTTGCTCGCATAAAGAAACTCACTGAGAGCGACCTGTGTTTCCTGGGAAGGTACACCGCTGGCAGGACGCTTTACTATGGCGGCCTGCTCTTTTCACTTGTGGGCATCTTTATCATACTTGTGCCGACACTTGATAGTCTAGCCATACCGACGGGCATCGCGATTCCCAACCTTGATGCTGTGGGGGTGGCCACCGCTCTCGTTCTAGCAGTGGTGGGCGTGATCGGAATAGGGAGCCTTGTAAAAGGTGTGGGCACCCTGAAAAGCATAGACAGTGGTGAATACTGCAAGCCCGGACCATCCCACAAGGCTGCTCAAATGAAAGAGTGATGAAAATGCTGAAAACGCATACCAAATGAATCGGCTGGACTGTTCGACTGATCCTGTAGCTTTGAACCTGACTTGGATAATAATATTCATAGGTCCGGCTTGTTAGGTATCCCGAAAGGGTATGCCGGCGGCTGCCGGCACAATGCTTTTCCACCTCGAGAATCAGAATTAACGCATGCCTACTTACCTTGTCGAACACAGATGGAAAGAAGGTTCAGAGCGAAGCGTCAGGAAGGTACTGTCGAAACTGATAGACAGGGTATCTTCCGAGACGCCATCCTCCAGATTTCAACTGCTGAACGTCCTGGTGAACAGAGACGACAGCTGTGCTGAATGCATATGGGAATCTCCAAGCCGGAAGGAACTGGAAGAACACCTTTCACACCTGGAGCTTCCGACGATTCACTCCATCAGCGAAGTTCAGATACTGTACGGTCTGGAAAAGATCGTCAAGGCAGTTTGAGATAGGAGCGTGGGGCATCTTGGTTCTGATAGAAGATGATGCGAGGAAGGATGTTGAAGAGTATCTGCGAGGAAAGCTCGTGCCAGGAAAAATAGCAAAAATTCTAACGTTCACAACGAAAGAAGACGGAGCCCTCTGTGAAGGTTGTGAGCAGGTCCGGCAGCTTGCTCAGGAGCTGGCCGAGATAGCCAAAGGAAGCATAATCTCGGAAAACCACTTCTTTGAAGATGCTACGGAAATGGTGAGGAAATTCAGGGTAAGGAGAGTGCCCGCCACTGTAGTTACAGACGAGAAGGGAGTTCTGGCAATGAAGTTCTATGGTCTACCTTCGGGCTACGAATTCATGGCGCTACTGGACGATGTCGTAGACGCCGCAAGTGGCTCTTCGCCGAAACTTAACCAGAGCACGCTCGATGTTTTGAGGAAGGTGCCCGAGCCGATTCACCTCCAGGTATTCGTCACACCAACCTGCCCATACTGCCCACGTGCTGTAAGAATGGCTCACCAGTTTTCTCTGGCGAATCCCGAAAAGATAGACGCAGAAATGATCGAATCGATGGAATTCCCCGAACTGGCAGAAAAATATGGTGTTATGGCAGTTCCCAAAGTTGTCATAAACGACCGGGTTGAGTTCGAAGGCGCACTTCCTGAACAAGTGTTCCTTTACAAGGTAAAAGAAGCACTGAAGAATGGTCAGTCCACGACTGATCGATTAGATGAGTTTTCCCAGGAAAATTGAAAGTTCACAGGGGTAGTCTGTATGGAATCGCAAGGCAGGATATTCAAGAAATCTTTAATTGCTTACAGCACCAGAAACAGGCAACAGAGTGGATATTCCCGATGTATTTTACTGTAAACATAGGCGCTTCATTTTATAGAGATCTAGGAGTGATGCTTTGTGAGTCTCGATGATGATGAGATAGAGAAGATACAAAGAAGAAAACTCCTCGATATGATGAGGAAGCGTGATTCCACAGCTCAGGACAGAGGAGTGGATGCGCAGATTCCATCTGGTATTGTTACACTTACGGATGGAACGTTCAGTGACACGATCAAGAGATATAAGCTAACAGTGGTCGATTTCTGGGCTCCATGGTGTGGTCCCTGCAGATTTGTGTCTCCAATCATCGAACAGCTGTCTGAGGAATACAGAGGACGCGTAGCGTTCGGAAAACTCAATGTGGATGAAAATCCTGCCGTCTCATATTCATATCAGATTCAGGGGATACCCACGATAATGTTCTTCAGCCACGGTAATGTGGTCGATTCCATAGTTGGTGCAGTACCCAGAGCCGTGATAGATTCGAGAATCAAGATCCATCTAGGAGGCACGGCGGCTCCCTACGCTTGATTCTATAAAGCGAAGCCCACAACTTATAGGTAAGCATTCTCCACGCATCATCTAAGCGGCTTTTGCTCGACCAATAAAGACCAGAAGGGCGACCGCGATATTTTGAACGAAATACAAACAATGATAAGGGCCGGCAGGGCATTGAAAAACACAAATCTACCGCCAACGATGAGCCATCCTGCATGGCTTGGGTCTTTTTTCTTTGACCGACACCGAATATTATGATAAAGTATAAGCGTGCCCACCTTATGACCCGGAGTGAAAGAGATTGGAAGGCCGATCTCAGGCTAAAATTATCGAGAATCGTGGCATCAAGCTCACAAAGCCGTACGTCGTGGTTGGTGTTCCCGACGTGGGCCTGGTTGGTCTGATTGCTTCATCATTCATGATCGAACATGCGAATATGCAAGAGGTGGGCTATGTGGAATCAGAATCACTACCGCAGGTCGTTATGGTACATGGTTCGGTTCCATTGCCCCCCGTTAGATTATACGCTTCAGGAGACGGCAAACTTGTCATATTGTTGTCTGAGATACCACTTCCGCCGAGATCGTCGTATGAGGTGGCCAGCGAGCTGGAATCTTGGGCGCTGGACAAGAGTGCAGAGGCGGTAATTGGACTCTCAGGGTTGCCATCCAGCGAAAGGTTGGAATCGGATTCGGATTCCAAGCCGAAGGTTTTCGGAATTTCCAACAACGACTTGATGATCAAGGAAGTAGGGAAATATGGGGTTCAGCCCTTTGAAGAAGGGATGATTACCGGAACGTACGCCACGCTCATCAATAAGGGAAGGCTTCTTGGCGTTAACAATCTTTTACTGCTCGCAGAATCATACCCCGAGTTCCCAGACCCATCCGCTGCAGCCTCAGTTGTGGGTGTCCTCAACTCCATGCTTGGCATTAAACTGGACCTCAAACCCTTGATCGAAGAATCAGAAGAAATTAGGCTCAAGATGAGGGACATGATGAGGAGAACCCAGATGACAGCGTCTCAGGTGGGTTCGCCACCGAGTGCGTATGCGTAGGTGAATTAGATGTTTGGAAGCGAACCGGATCCATTTGATGAGATGGACAGGATGATGCGTTATTTTATTGGAGAAGTGGATAGCCTCTTTGACACCAACTCGAAGTGTCTGAAGCCACTGCACAGGGAGCGGGTGACCGACGAGGAGTTGATTGTGACGCTCGACCTTCCCTGTGTTGCCAGCAGAGATGATATAAAGCTCACATCCACCGAAGAGTCGATCTTTGTAGAGGCAAGGATGAAAAAACCGGTCATGCTCAGAGTGGGTGGTTCATCGCAAAAGAGAATTGAGTTTGAACGTTTTTCGAAGAGGATCAAATTGTCCCGACATGTCGATCCGAACCGGGCGAGTGCTAAATTCAGGAAAGGAATACTGACGATCAGATTGCCGGTCAAAGAAGAAGGAAGAGCGGTAGATATAGGATAACTTCGGCAAGCACACATACTCCAAATGAACTTGATCAACAATATTACTCGCTGATGGTTCTAAAGCGGGTGAAAGAGAGAGCTCCTTCACTCACTGACAGACTGACTGACTAAAAGCCGTGTACCGATTTGATGCCACTTTAACCAAGTCGTTCGTTTTGTAAATCCCCCCTCACGCTCACGCACGTGCGTTACTCTTGAGCTTTCTGCTGTATCGAATGATGGGACATTCTTGTCTAATTTGCATATAATTTCGGAAATCGGTTAAATGCCTTCGATTGATAGAGGAATCACATGAGCAACAAAACTGTCTCCAGGAATGCGTTCTATGGAATCACTGTTATTCTTGTGATCGTTCTAATAGCAGTTGCTGGATATTCTTATTATTCAATTTCTTCAACTCAGAGTAATGTATCCTCCCTTCGAACCCAGGTATCGAACCTGCAATCGCAACTCAATATTGCGCAGGTTGAGTCGCTCGCACTCCAGCACTGGTCTGCCATTGGAACGAAAAATCTAACAGCCACCATGTCTCAGTATAGTCTGAGTGCTGTTCTGTACTGGGTTGTTGCCCCCACTGGTGCACTTAATGGAACGTACAATGGTATGAGTGCGATACAAACCACATGGACGAAATTCTTCGCAAGCACGCCAACAACATATTACACGGTGTACAATATGTCGGTATCCATAGCCGGTAACACAGCAGTGGTGAAAGCCACCCTCTGGTATGTGCTTGGAGGTGGCAAGGTCACACTCAAGCTTCCATACGAGCTCAATTACGAGTATCAGAACAATTCATGGCTACTGACGGCCGAGTGGTGGGGACTCCCCAGTGACCCTGGTACTGCTACACTGGGCATCCTGTCAACATGACAAAGTTGCAATCTGAAATGAAGAAAGGAAACAAACACAGTTTTATTTATGCACGTTCACCCAAAGTACAGACTGGATTCCATTGTCATTCGATTCCTTCGAGCATATGCTTTGGTGGGTATTCGTTGGCTCCAGGGGCGGAAGGACCAGAATGACCATTGTGAACTCTTTGTTGGATAACCCAGCTAATGCTTACCAGCTCACAAAGACCCTTTCACTGAATTACCGGACGATTTTGCACCATTTGGAGCTTTTGGAAGAGAATAGAATCGTTCAAGGCGAGGGACCAAAGTACGGCAAAGTTTACTTTCCGACTGCGCTTCTAATGGAAAATCTACAAATATACAGGAAGGTTACGGGGTTGAATATAGGAGCAGCGGAGGACTGATCCAATAGTGCCGATAGGAACGTTGTGGGGAATCGACATTGTGCTTTCATTGATAGGCTCATTCGTAGCATTGTTGCTCCTGGTATTTTATGTTAGAAAAATCAGAGAAGTCAGGTCTAGGTTTACCCTTGGGCTCAGCGCATTTTCTGGTATACTGTTTGCTCAAAATATACTGTCAATATTCGTTTTTCTTAACCTAGCCCAAAAATATGCGGCTGACGTGGCTATACCTCTAATGGGGATCGGCCTTCTTGAGATATCGGCGTTGATCGTCCTAGCGTGGCTGGTGAACCAGTAGTCATACTATCGATCAAGCCTACGCGTAATCCATTCGGCAACGCCAGCCGGAGTTTCTTTGATTCCTACCCATCTTACTTCGTCTGCCCGGAATTGATTGGATGAATGAGTGATACCAATTGGTCTTGGGTGCGAGGATGTATAAAGTACGTTAAAAATTGAGCGATTATCTGGAGGGCGCCATTAACTTGGGGTCTCACCTCCACCATGTTCAGTAGTCCATTGAATCTGATCTTCTTTTTCTTGTCGCTGTACATGAAACAGAACAGATTCAACCATCCTTTGATGTGTGACAGTCTACTACATCCCTGTCTTCTGCAGGGATAGTGATCGTCGAAACCTTCGGTCCTGTCCTTGATGTATGTGTTGGCTCACCCTTTCTATGAGACTCTTCTCATAGGAAGAATGTATGTGTCCTGTGCTCCAACCCCAACGAATTACATGCGTCCGGATACCACACTCCTTCATCGGTGTATACCACATGTCTTCCGTACATCTTCTCAAGGCTATCCAGAAATAACCCTGCAACCATGATGTTCCTCTGCCTTGACAGACAGGTACATACCGATTATGTACCTGTGTATTTGTTCTATGGCAACCCACACCTATGCGTCATATTCACCTGCCCTGACGTACGTCTCATCCACCAGGAATGCGGTTACCCTGCATCTGTGGAATGTGGTGTTCT
>JAJPJS010000022.1 GCA_021324115.1 Nitrososphaerota archaeon | reverse complement strand
GGCAGATGCAGATTAGCTTCTGCCAGGAATGGACTTTCTTTCTTCCCCTCTTTGTCCTCCTTTGTCTACGAGGAGGTTCATTCTCCCTGACAAGCGTAACTATATCTCTTACCAGTTCATCCCGTTCACGGGTGTGGGTGAGATGGTATACTCTCCAGTATCCTTCTCTTTTCCGGTGTGTGCTCAAACGTCATCGGAGCCCACACCCTAACTACGTTCATGATTGATTGAATCAAGATAAGATGACGTTATGGATTAAAGGAATTAAGCGACAACCTGTAACCCAAGGATAAAGTACCTTGGCCCGCGTTCGTCTATGATCGTGTTTATCATGTTTCCTTTGAGAAATACCTTATGAGAACTGGGTCTAGTATGAGGTATTCATCATTTCTCTTTTCTACATATCCTCTCTTTATCATCTTCTCGAGATATCTTTGAACCTCGGAATCGTTTACCGTTCTCTGGAGTTTACCTTCCAAGTAGTTTCTTATTCTGCTCCATCTTGTTCTTCCCTGTCCCAATGCTTCTAGCACTAGAATATAATTGGTTGAGAACCTGGATACTTCTTCGATCTCCAGTTTTACTGCATTTTCAAAGACATCTGAAAGAATACTCTCTGTAACCGTGCCCTTTTCGATACACCTTAGACCAAACTCGTTGAGCCAGCCAGCAACACCGTCAAGATAATCAAAGGATTTTTCGATAACATCCTGTTTGAATTTTAGCCCTGCCTCCCCAAAGCCCCTGATAAGAAATTCCCTGGACTTTTCCCTGCTAAAACCATCAAGCCTTAGCTCTGGAATATGTCTTCCAAAGAGAGACGATTGCGAATCATCTATTCTGATAAAATCTCGGAGTACTCCCGCTTCAGAGCCTGTAATGATGAACTTGATGTTGTCACAGTAGTCGTAGCAGTGAGCAAGCAGGTCAAGAATAACGTATGATAGGTTTCCTCTGAGCCGCTGCGCCTCGTCCAGAACCACGAGGAACTTCTTTCCGGTCTTGTTTATCGTATCAAAGATTTCTCCCAAGTTAGCCCTACTATTTTCCTTCCAGCTTAACGATATTCCAGAACCAAAGACAGTTACCCCCGTGACTCCCTTCAACATATCCTTGATGTTAATCCAACTATCAAGCTGGTGTAACACATCATCGAAAACTTGGAATATTCCATTGAATGATTTGCCAGAGGTTCTTACGTCAACGAGTGCAAACCGTTGCTTTACGAATTTGTTTAGATACACATTTACAAGAGATGTTTTTCCGATTCTCCTCATACCTGTTACGAGAATAATTCTGTTCTTCCTAACAAGCTTATCCAGTTCTTTTAGTTCGTCATTTCTACCAAAGAGGTCTTCAATTCTCTTCTTTGGCTCCGGTGAGAAGATCATACTACCACCGTGGTAGTTCACTACCACCGTGGTAGTTAAGCGTTACTTCCTATCGCACGGCTCTGTTAACTTGTGACCGCCTCCAACAGGTTCAGTAGTCAATTGAACCTGATTCTATTCCTCATCATCTCGTTGTACATGAAACAGAATACGTACAGCCACCTCCAGACATGTGACAGGTCACATCCATGCTTCCTGCAGGGATAATGATCGTCGAAGCCTTCCGTCCTGTCCTTCATAAATTGATTGATTGATTGGTTCGCGCTTTCTGTAACGCTCTTCTCGTATGGGGTATGAATCCTGTGTTCCAACCCTAGCAAATTACATGCGTCCGGATACCATACTACACCTTCATCTGTGTACACTATGTGCCTTCCGTACATCCTGACAAGAGTTCTTAGAAAGAATTCAGCAACCATATATTCCTAAACCTTGACAGGTACACCCCAAGGATGTACCTGTGAATAGGCTCTATGGCAATCCACACCCGCGCCTCGTTTGTACTCATCCTAACATATGTCTCATCCACCAGGAATGCGGTTACCCTGCATCTGCAGATTACGGCGTCCTTACCAAGTATCTGTACCCACTTCCATACTGTTACATGACTTCTTTTAGCAATCGGGTCTATCGAAGTCGTATGCCACATGCTTTAAACTCGGGTCCTGTCAGTACAGGTCCAGACCGTACAATATGTCCTCGGGACGCATCCTTTCTCTTTTGAGTACCACCATGAGGGATTGGATGCGTCCCGTCAGTGTTTGTAATTGAGCGAAATCAGATAGACAACCGACTCAAAAAGGGGCTTAGGTTAACTGAGCCCGTTCTTTGAACGCAATTTTAATCAGAGGGTCCGTAGGGCAATAGAGACCCTTTTCCTTAACTATCCACGACGAATCCGCCAAGTGAGTCAAATAATTGTACAATGTAGAGTCCGATATTCTGACTCCCTCTTGGGCTTCGAGCGACCTCTTTACCTCGCTCCACGTACCACACCCCGCCATGACTCTCATCACTGTGTAGTACCTCTTACTCGCAGTTTGCTTGTCGACGAGAAAGTTCTCAAACTCTTTCAACACCAGCTTCTTAGCATGGTCCAGAGTCTTCTTTAACGACCTTTCGAGGTCTCTGCTCTCGGTGTAGGTGAAGCCGAAGTAGGTTAGCCAACCTGGTATGCCGCCTATCTCTTCGTAAACCATCTCGTATTCCCTAAACTGTACCCGCTGCTCCTCGAAGCCCCTTTTTAGAAAATCGATCGCCTCATTCCTCCTAAAAGGTTTCAGTTGCACCTCTGACATTGCCCTCCCAAACAGAGGGCTGTCTGGGTCCTTGGTCTTTAGGTAGCGATGGAGCAATCCCATTTCAGACCCCGTCAGGACTATCTTAACCTTCTTGAGATTGTCGTAGGAGTAGGCAAAGGAGGGAAGGAGGTCGACCCCTCTGAGTTTCCCGAGCTCTTGAGCCTCATCTATCACCACCAGCACCTTATCCTCGGCCCAGTCGTTTAAAGAAACGAGCAGGTCCGAGAAAGATAGTCTGTCCTTCCCCCAGGAAAACCTAACCTCGTTTCCCATAACCCCTACACCTTTCAGACCTCTAAGGAAATTAACGATGCCAGGGTACCTATACTTCAAACGGTTTACTTCTCTTTCTGTCTCCCTGATGAGATCACGGTAAGTCATATTGGGCATCTCTTCAAACCTCCTCAGGTCGATGTAGACGTATGGCAAGTTGAGGTCGTTGAGCACTATCTTCACCAACGACGACTTGCCCGTCCTCCTTAGACCCAGTATGAGAACAACCCTCGACTTCAGCGATTCCAGCTGCTCGATCTCCTTTTCCCTGTCGAAGAAGTCCTTCCTAGACTCTTTCGGTGACGGATCGAAGAGCACTTCTACCCCCCGAAGTTACTTCTACCCCCAGAAGTATTTATACCTGTCTTGTCGCGGGTCGGCGTTGTTAACTTATGCGACAACCTCCATCAGGTTCAGTTGTCCATTGAACCCGATTCTGTCACTCATCTCGTTGTGCATGTAACAAAGTACGTACAGCCACCTCCAGACATGTTGCAGTCTATTACATCCCTGCTTTATGAATGGATATTGAACGTCGCGGCCTTCCGTTTTGTCCTTCAAAACGAGCCTGTGAGATCCAGAACCCGAAGTTGGGTTCAATATTCGAACGCACGAGTGGACTCGTTTCTTATTTGGGGGACCGCTTTCCAACCAGCTTACCATTTTGTTTCTATTTCTATATCATTATGTTATAGGCCTCAGCACTTCTTCTTTAAACCTGCTACTCGATTTCAACCCAAAACATCTTTAGAGTCATTACCGCGGCCTCTTCTAGATGTTCGCTTCCTTTGGCGAAGGAAACAAGGAAATGCGCAGCATAATCACGCCCATAATCGCCCTCAGCTCAGGCTGGGTTATGATATACGCAGACAGGTTGAGCATCTCTCCGGTTTTAAACCTGATACGCCAGCAGTTTGGCTTATCTTTCGCTTCGGTTTCTGTTGTTGTATCCATCTATTTTCTTGCGTACGTTGGCTTTACCATTCCTGCTACCATTGCCGCAGAACGGTGGGGGTACAGAAGGATAATGTTCTACTTCTTTCTGCTCGCGGCCCTTTCACTGCTGGCTGCAGGGGCTCTGGGATACAGCTATCTTCTGTTGGTCCTTTTCATGGGCCTCCATGGAGCAGGTGCTGGGGCGTATTATCCCACGGCCTACAGGATATCAAGCGTTCTTCCGAGCCAAAGAAGGGGACTTACAGCTTCCCTTATCAATTCAGGCATGGGGTTCGGCACGATCGCCGGTCTTCTTTTGGCGGGTCCCGTGCTGAAGCTATTTGACAGCTGGCAGATGATGCTGATTCTGTTGTCGGTACCGACTTTGATAGTTGCCTATGCGCTGAAAAGGGCAACGGAAGAACCGCCCCATCCAGAGGGCAAAAGTGCAGAGATGCGGAGCATTTACATCAAACTTCTCAAAAATAGAAGTTTTGCGATGCTCTGTGCAGCGATGTTCTGTTCTCTATATGGCTACTGGGTAATTCTGACCTGGGGCCCTACCTATCTTCAGGAATCAAGGGGTTTAGGCATTCTCTACAGCGGTGCAGCGACCGCAATATTTTCTGCCGTGGCGATACCCAGCTCGATAGCCATAAGCCATGTCTCAGACAAAGTGGGCAGGAAAGCAATCGCAATGACAATCCTTCCGCTTGCTTCGATCGCGATATTTCTCATGGCAATAGGCTCCAATCTGGTAACTGTGATACTCGCGATAGCCGCCTATGGCGTGGTTGGAAAGCTCACCCTAGACCCACTAGTGATCGCATGGGTGGGGGAATTCATCGGGCAGGAACAGATAGGAAGCGCCCTTTCGCTGCTGAACGTTGCTGCGATGTCTTCATCAATTCTGGCCCCGCTCATAACGGGAGTACTGGCGGATTACACCGGTGGACTTGCTGGAGGCTTCTATTTTGGCGCAGTTATAGTACTGTTTGGTTTTGTATTCGTTGCGGTTGCTAGAGAGAAAAGGTCGGACAGATTTTAGCTGAGGGGGGAAGACTTCCTTTTTGCGAGACTGTTGAGCTCCTCATAGTCTATTCCCCCTTCAAGTAAGATATCATACCTTCTTTCCTGTAGAATCTGCCTAGACGCTCTCTTCAGAAATCCCATAACAGCATATATCGCGGTAGGTCCGAAACTCAACCTCGCCACGTGCAGCTCTTCAAGTTCCCTGATGCTAGGTAAGCCCTTTCGCAGCATCACGTTGATGGGAAAGTCAAGTTTATCAACATAGCTTGCAATTTGTTGTTTGTCAATTAAACCCATCGGGTAGATGCAGTCGGCTCCCGCATCTCTGTAGGCCTCCCCTCTTGCCAACGCTTCCCTGAATTTATCGGCCTCGGTTCCAGGAGCATATCTCAACGCATCGGTCCTCGCATTCACGAAGATATCGATACCCATTCTTTTTATCCCCTTTATTTTCTGGACCTGTTCCTCTATGCTAAACAGCCTTTTGGTTGCATGCTCAAAATCTTCAATGTTGATACCAGCAACACCGGTGTTTGCAACCGCCTTTACGGTTGTAACGACTTCCTTCTCGCTTCTCCCGAATCCTGCCACCAGGTCTACGCTCAGGGGGACGGTAAGAACGTTTGAAATCCTCTTAACTGCAGATAAAAATTGCTCCCTTGGTATATCTTCACCATCTTCATAGCCCAGAGAGACCGTCATTCCCGCGCTTGTAGTCGCCACCGCTTTGAATCCTTCGTCTTGAAAGAGTTTCGCCGTCGGAACATCCCACGCGTTTGGAAGTATAAGGATCTTACCGGAATGGTGAAGCGACCTGAAATGTTCAACTTTGTCCATTTCGACCACGAAAATAACTGTTGGTATGTTTATTTAAACCAAGCACGCAAATTCAAAGTATTCGTTAGGAGAGATGAATTATCTTTGCCAAACCTAACATCAGCTTTAATGTTTGATCGCAAGACTCAACCCGCTGTGAAGGAGGGTTTCCTGTTCGCCTGAAAAAGGGCAATAAAGCAAACTCGGACAATTCAGATAAATGTTAAAAATGCCAGACATCTCTATTCATAATATCAGATTGCATTTAGATACAAAAGAAGGTTGAAGTAATGGGAGTCGGTCAAATATCCACAAAGAATCTTCAAGCATGTTATTGAGCCAATTCCGGAGTCATGATCAAGATACAGTCCTGTGTTCCCGCATAAATTCTTCTATTCGCTTCTCGATCTCATCTCTGATCCTTCGTACTTCGTCAATTGTCTTCCCCTTCGGCTCTTCCAGATCCCAGTCGATAACTTTCTTCTGCATCTTACTGAGCATGGGCCTGGGACACACCTTATCGACAGCACAGCCCATGGTAATGACAAGGTCGGCATCGTCGATCATTTCCAGTGTGAGCATCTTGGGCTTGTTGGATTTCAGGTCGAAACCCTTCTCAGCCATAGCCTGAACGACAGTAGGATTGACCTCTTCTGCCGGCACGGTCCCTGCACTCGACGCCTGCAGCCCCTTCTTCCTTGCGAATGCTTCTGCCATCTGGCTTCTGCCCGCATTCTCCACGCATACGAAAAGGACTTTCATTCCAGCAGCATTTTCCTTCAATTAAGTCTCACCTGAAATAAGTGATGCCGGCTTACCCTCAGGATTCTGACTGCTGAGGGAGGCCATCTTGCTATATGATTCAGTCTGACGCATAAAATACTTCTTCCGGAGCCATAAGGCTACGTTTACCAGGCTAATCATCACGGGCACTTCAATCAGCGGGCCGATTACGGCCGCGAATGCTTCCTGAGAAGCAAGGCCGAAAACCGCCACCGCTACTGCTATCGCCAGCTCGAAGTTATTGCTGGCCGCGGTGAAAGCCAGCGTGGTGGTTCTTGGGTAGTCCATCTTTAAGTATAAACCAACACCAAACGAGACGAAGAACATTATCGCAAAGTAAGCCAGCAGCGGGATAGCAACTGAAACAACTTCAAGCGGCAGGCTCACTATATACCCTCCCTTCAGTGAGAACATAACCACTATGGTGAACAGAAGTGCCAGAAGGGAAGTCGGAGCCAGCTTCGGAATGAATCTCTTCTCATACCATTCACGTCCTCTGCGTTTCAGGAAGAAGAACCTGGTGATGACACCTCCAAAAAATGGAATACCGAGGTATATCGCTACGGATTGAGCCACGGCGGGGAGGGAGATGTTGATTATGATTCCCTGGCCAGATACCCATGAACTGGCCAAGGTGATGTAAAAGTATGCCAGGATGCTGTAGAAAAGGACTTGGAAGACAGAATTGAAGGCTACGAGGATCGCTGCCCACTCGCTGTCACCCTCGGCAAGGTTGTTCCACACTATCACCATGGCTATGCATCTAGCCAGACCTATGATTATCAGCCCGTCTCTCAGGTCGGGCGAATTCCCCAGGAAGACCCATGCTAGGATAAACATCAGAAGAGGACCCATAAGCCAGTTCAAAACGAGCGAGCTTGAAAGCATCCTGCTCGAACCCCTTGCGCCGACTACTTTTCGAAGCTCCTCATATCTCACACGAGCCAAAGGGGGGTACATCATCCAGATGAGCCCCAGTGCTATTGGAATGGAGGTTGTTCCAATGCTCAGCGAATTCAGACTATTCGAAATATCGGGAAAGGCATAGCCTGCTCCGACTCCTGCTGCCATTGCCAGGAATATCCACAGAGTCAGGAACCTGTTGAGAAATCCAAGACGGCCGGCCTTTTGACCTGCCAAAGCCATCACTCAGCTATGCGACCAGTTTTCGTAACAGTTCCAGGGTAACCGAGTCCAGAGCCTTGTAAAAGACCCACCTTCCCCTTTTCCGCCTCTCCACCAGTCCAGCCAGTTCCAGAATGCCCAGATGATGTGATGCGGTTGGCTGGGTCATCCCAAGCGCAGATTCGAGCTCACAGACACACATCTCCCGCTTGGACAGGAGTAGAAGGATTTTGATTCTGTTGGAGTCCCCTATTGCTCCCATGAGTCTCTCTGCCTGTCTGATCTTTGCGGTTTGCTCAGGGGACTCCAACTTTTCAGCCTCGACCCTTGCCTGCTGGATATCCGAAGGAGTGCATATGCCCTGTTCGATCAGTCTGTCCAGAGAACCCGCATACTTGGACTTACTCATTCGCATCAAACATGCTATGTATTTACATATATTAATATGTTTCTAAATTCGGACCCTGTAGAAACCCTACAACGAATGGTAAGCCAGACTCGCAATTCTTATGCGTCGCACGCTATTACTTTTAACCTCGTTTCAATATTCTGAGTCTTTGTCCTTGCTGATCTTATATTATCCCCCATAATCCTCCTCATTATGAAGGACATAGTCTGATCCAGGGACCTTTATGACTTGTCTTCCCAGATTAATCTCATTACATCTGCTTTCTGGACTTAACTTTAGTCCTCCATACGTCTATCTTCCTCTGCTTATCAGTTTCTAAGAACGTGTATTGTCGTATACGACGGTCTTATTTGTAGCGCTGGTAGCATCGGTCCAACCCACTCCGACGGCACCATGCCTGCTGCCGGTGTACAGATATTCATTCCTCATCTGCTGACAGGAGGCATCGCACTCACGGCAAACGGTTGGCCGCACAGGTTACCTTCCCAATCATGAGTCCCGTGCGGAAACTTTTCCTATGCTTCTCTATGTTCAATAATGGAAGCGGCAGACACCATAAATAATTGCTACATCTTTTACTTTTGATACTTGTTGGCAAATTGGGTCGGAGGTGGGATTCGCGAATTAACCTCTTGTAAGCAATTCATAATGAAAAACTGGGTTCGGACCCAGTGGGATCGACTCTCGACCGGGTTTCGCAAGGTAGATTCCGCCTGATCAAAAAGCACTAGGCCAGCTTCGATTGTATGAAAACAACTATTACTCGGTAGGATTCGGCCGGTCGTAGGACTTCGCCAAATGTACGAGCGCTTTAATAACAGGATCGAAGATAATTTCCTTATGACCAAGGAGGTCGTGGTGACGAGGCGCGGCCAGACGACGATACCCACTGAAGTTAGGAGAAAGCTAGGGATTGAAGAGGGGTCCAAGCTGAGGGTAGAGGTTGAGGGGAATAGGGTGATTTTCTCCAAGGTCCAATCCCTATTTGACTTGGCAGGTACATCTGAGCTTTCTAGGGAGGAGGCTTTTAAGCGACTCGACAAAATGAGGGAAGAGGATTGATGCTGTTCGAAACACGCTACTTTTGGGCCGTCTTCACATCCCGGGATGCCGAAACCACAGCGAAGCCGAAGTCGCTCTATAACAAAGCGAAGACAGCTTACGCTTCATAGATCACGGTCTATGAAGTTTACAAACAGACCCTCACAAATGAGGGCAAAACAGTCGCAAAGATGCGCGTAGATACAATAACTCGTGACTTTGACATGATAGACGTGAACTCGGAGATTGCTGAAGAAGGCGCAGAAATCAGTCATCGGTTAAGAATTCCGATAGCGGACTCCTTGATAATGGCAACTGCGAAACGATTTAATCTCACTTGCGTTACCGACGATCCACACTTCACCGAAGTAAAGAAAATCTGGATGTAGCGAGCCCGGTAAGATTCGTAATCGTGTGATATCGAACTCTAACACGTTAAAAGACACGAAGCTCCATTTCTTCGCAGAAGGGAGCACATGCTGGAAAGGAGGGTCAAGCCGAAGTATTCCCGGTTGATGAATGACCTCGACATCAGGAATTGGTACCACAACATTGTGAGAGGTTCGCGGATTACTGCTGATTTCATTAGGTGAAATGACTTCTTGATATAATGCTAGTATGTAAAATAAAATCAATTTTCCAAGCTTTGTTGCCTCAGTACCAAGTATCGAAGAGGCGAATCATGGCACAGGCAATTGTGCTGTTTCTCGGCCGCTCAATTCCCTGATTCTTAGGCAGTCGAAAAGCATTTGAAACGTAATATCGCAGTCATTTATCGGTTTTTTAGAGCTCATATTATACGTGGATTTCCTTCCTTTTAAGAGACGAGTAGATTTCTTGGATACGATTCGAACCCATGGCATATGGTGCGGGGGGTGGGATTCGAACCCACGAACCCCTACGGGATGAGGTCCTAAGCATCGTGGCCTTTTGCACTCACGCCTTTGACCAGGCTGGGCGACCCCCGCAGGGCATGCTTTGACGGATGGATTCATATATACAAGATGCCTTATAACGGATAGCCAATGAGTCGCGTCGGATTGATTCCGGAGCATACTCAAAGAACATTGGATTCAGGTGAATGACAATCATGATCCCGACCCAGCCTCAGAGAATCATAATCGCCGTTGACATGGATTACTTCTATGCGCAGTGTGAAGAACTCAGAAACCCTTCGTACGCCGGCAAGCCCATAGTTGTCGGGATGTATTCTGGGCGAACGGACATTTCTGGGGCTGTGGCCACTTCGAACTATCCAGCCAGGAATCATGGTGTAAAGTCCGGTATCCCTCTTGCAAGGGCACGCTCGTTACTGAACGGGTTAGATTCTCTGTTTGCCAAGGCGGACTTCGATTATTATGAGAAAGTTTCATCCGATATCATGAATATCATCAAAGAATATTCTAACGTATTCTTGCAGGCAAGCATCGATGAGGCCTTCATTGATGTTTCTCGCAGGACAGAAGGAAGCTTTTCGAATGCTGAAAGGCTGGGCAATGAAATAAAGCAAAGAATCTTCAGGGAAACAAAGATAATATGCAGTGTGGGGATTGGACCGAACAGACTCATCGCAAAAATGGCGTGCGACGCGGCCAAACCCGGCGGCCTGAAATTAGTCAGGCCGGAAGAGGTTCAGAGCTTTCTTTCGGATAAGCCAGTCGATGCGCTCTATGGTGTGGGCAGCAAAACTGCTGCAAGATTGAGGGAAATCGGAGTCTCAAAGATCGGGGAACTCGCCAACACCCCTCTCCAGACACTTCAGACGGAGTTCGGCCCCAAGCTCGGACTCTATTTCTCCTTGGCCTCCAAGGGGATTGACGACGAACCTCTTGTCGAGCACGCCCGGGAGCAGATAGGGAGGATGGTTACCCTCAAGGAAAATACGCGTGACCCGGCAGCCCTTGTCGAACCCCTTACCAGAATGGCCGAGGATATATCCAGGGAGCTCACAGCAAATAACCTTGCATACAAAACTGTCACCTTCGTTCTTGTGGACACCGATCTGAAGCAGCATACCCGCAGCAGAACGCTCAAGGTGGCTGAAACAGATGGTATATCTGCAGTCTCTGTTGCGAAGGCTCTTGCCGAAGAATTCTTCGGCTCCAACGGGGATGTGGTCGCACGAAGGATCGGACTAACCGTTTCCTCACTTGTGAATCAGGGAGGGCAGAAACCACTTACGGCCTATCTTGGGGCGGATCGGCCCTAGTCTCTGTCAGGATCGCCTTTTGGACGGCCGGGGTCTGTGTAGCCCTGGATTCAAGATACCTTACAGCATCCAGTGCCGCTCTTGCCCCCAGTCCGGCAGCGGTCACAGCCTGCCTGTAGATATGATCCGCCACATCGCCCGCCGCGAAAACACCTTCCACGCTGGTGAGTGTTTCATTTCTGACCTTGAGGTATCCTGTTTCCAGAATATCAAGCTGTCCTCTGAATATCTCTGTATTAGGTGTGTGGCCAATTGCTATGAACAGTGCTGCGCAGGGCAAAGTATCGGAACTTCCGCTCTTCAGATTCTTTATCCTGACGGCTTGAACCTTCTTGTCGCCAATCACTTCCGTGACCAAACTGTCCCAGACGAACCTGATGTTCGGGCGGGCAAACGCTCTTGCCTGCATTACCGCGCTGGCCCTGAGCTTATCCCTGCGGTGGACCACCGTGACAGTTCTGCATATCTTTGACAGATAAATCGCGTCCTCCATGGCGGCGTCCCCTCCTCCCACAAGCACCACATCCTGATTCTTGAAGAAAGCACCATCACATACGGCGCATGAGGAGACACCCCTTCCCTTCAATCTTGTTTCAGATTCTAGGCCGAGCCATTTCGCAGAAGCGCCAGTCGCTATGATGACAGAATCCGCAGTGTAGCTATTTTCACCGACCGTGACCTTGAAGGGCCGCACTCTGAAGTCCACGGCCGTTGCATTGTCATCTATTATACGTGCACCTGCCAGCTCTGCCTGCTTCCTCATGTTCTGCATAAGCTCAGGCCCCATTATTCCCTGCACGAATCCTGGAAAATTCTCCACCATCGTAGTCAGCATCAGCTGGCCACCGGCTTCGAAGCCCCCGATCACCAACGGCGAATAACCGGCCCTCGCCGCATAGATCGAAGCCGTAAGCCCCGCGGGGCCGCTTCCCAGAATTATGATGGGCACATGTTCCCTTAAAGCCATGTGAAGCCTCGTTCCGTGGGGATGTTAAAAGCATATTCCCATTTCTGCAGAAAGCGGAACAAACTTATATTTTAGATTGAAATCAAATTTCTCGTGCAGAGCGGCTCATCCGGCAGATACGTCGAGGCACGGGTGGTTCAGGTAGGCTTCATAGATGATAAGGGTCTTGAGGGGGCCCTCACCTTGGAGTCGAAGGAGGGCAGGAAATTTTCGATGAGGTCGTTCTCTGGCGAAGTCGCGCTTCACATGTCACGATTCATACGAGGGGACAGGTCCTCGCTGCCATCCATTTACAACGTGGTGGAAGAGCTGGCTGAACATCTGGGTATCCACCTTGAGAAGGTTGAGGTTTACATGAGCGGTTCTGCACTTCGAGGGGACATGTATTTTACCGGCAAAAAGGACAGCCTGATCCTTGACGGTTACAGGGCGTCCGATGCCATTGCCCTGGCTTTATTCTATGATGCTCACATAATGGTTGAGGATGCGATGCTTGAACCGAATGACAGTCTTTACAGTACTTAACCTGTGCCGCCCACCTTCACCTTGGTGAACAGTGGGGAAGGAGGGAGTATCTTATGACCGGGTCTTATCGCCGCCGTTCCGCCACCACCGGCACCCCCTGAGACCGGGTCCCCGTTCAATCCGAGCGTTTCCCACACTTTCAGAGACGATCTCGGAAGAAATGGATATATCATAAGGCTAAGGGTATGAACAAGTTGCACCCCTACATACACGGTCTGGGCTGCGGAAGCTACATCATTCTTTCTTATCTTCTCCCACGGCTCCCGTGACGATACGTATTCGTTGCCCCTTCTCGCCAAGTCGAGAGCATCTCTAACGGCATCCTTTATCGCGAAAGAATTCATATCAGATGTGTACCTTTGCCAAGACTCAGCCAGTACACGAAGCAACGCCTTGGAATCATCATCAAGCTCACCAGGGTCCGGCACCGTCAGCTCAAAGAACCTCTTGACAAACGTAAGGACTCTGTGAATGAAATTTCCGAGAACATCATTCATCTCGCTGTTGACGGCTCTTTCGAATTCCACCCAGCTGAAGTTGGAGTCCCTGGACTCCGGCCGGAAGTACATCAGCGCGAACCTCCAGTACTCCGGTTCTCCCACCTTCACGGCATCTTCAAGCCAGACTCCGATCCCCTTGCTCTTGGAGAACTTCTTTCCCTCAAAAAGTATGAACTCTGTGGATGAGACCTGTGTCGGGAGGACATACTTTTCTTCGGACGCCATGAGAAGGCCAGGAAGTATTATTGTATGAAATGGGATGTTGTCCTTGCCGATGAAGTAAACGCTCTTTGTGCTAGCGTCCTTCCAGAACCTTTCAAAAAGCCCGTCATCATTCCTTTTCTGGCCCAGCTCCTTGACGGCAGAAAGGTAGCCGAGGACTGCCTCCATCCAGACATATATCGTCTTTCCCTCGGACCCCGGAAACGGCGCAGGTATCCCCCATCTGTTGTCTCTGGTTAAGGTACGAGGTTTGAGCCCTTCCTTTAGCCACGTCAGGGAAAAATTCCTTGCGTTTTCCGGAAACTCGACGCTGTCCTGTATGTATCTTTTCAGCCGTTCAGAAAGGCGTGGCAGGTCGAAAAACCAGTGTTCTGATTCCTTCGTGACCGGGGGTAGACCGCAGATCACACATTTCGGTGACACCAGGTCCAGCGGCTCGAGCAGTCTGCCGCAATTGTCACACTGGTCACCTCTGGCCCCTTCCTTGCCACAGTATGGGCATGTCCCCTCCACGAAACGGTCCGGCAGAAACATCCTGTCCCGCTCGCAGTACAGCTGCCATATCTTCTTCGAGTAGACGAATCCATTTTCATAGAGCCTGGTGTAGAAGTCCTGGACAAATTTTACGTGCACCGGCGACTCGGTTTGCGTGTAATTGTCCAGCTCCACGAGGAATCTGTTCAGGAAGTCAACCATCTGCCTGTGATACTTCTCTGCTAGGTCCCGAGGCGTGGTCTTGGATTTCAGCGCCTCCACTTCGATAGGGGTGCCGTGAACGTCAGAACCCGAAACAGATACGACTTCATCACCCATCAATCTCAGGTACCGAGCATATACATCAGCCGAAAGAAGCTGCATGAAGGTGCCTAGATGAGGTCGCCCATCGAGGTAGGGCCAGGCAGCACAAACGATCCATTTAGCCAAGGACTTCGCGACAGCCTCCGGGAATAAAGTGGCTTATTAACTAGGATGAACCCTGAAAATCAAACAAGGTCTTACGGGGCCGCATGTTTTGTTTTATTGACTGTAGCACATCCTTCTGGTGGGGACCTATCGCGCCCACCGCTTCCAGCATCTCAAGGCAGTTCATAACCGCATTCGCATGGAAATGGTTGTTCCAGTACCCGTAGACCTCACTTGACCGGATTTTCCCGAGCTGTTTTGCCCAGGTTCGAATTTCATTCTCGGAGTACCTGTAGTCGTACCAGACCCTTTCCCCCCTCCCATGCCACCTGACATAAGCAAAAGGAGCAGTAACCACGAGCTCGGGCGGCAGCAGGGGTTCATCCACTATAGTGTTCGCAACATTCGCCTTCTTCAACACCCGCCAAGTATCTCTGTTCCACCAGGATAGGTGTCTAAATTCAATCGCAAATCTGACCCCTTCCTTCGGGAGCAGGTTCAGGAACCTTTCCAAAAGATCGAGGTCCTGTTTGAGGCTGGGTGGAAGCTGCGCAAGAACGACTCCTATTTTATTTGCAGAGACAAGCGGTGAAACCACTTCAAAAAATTTTCTGAGCTCCACTTCGACACCATCCCCCACCAGCTTCATATCATGGGTGATAGTTTTGGGAAGCTTCAGACTGAATTTGAAGTTCGTGGGCGTATGCTTTACCCAACCAAATACAACCTTTGGATTTGGCATAGCGTAGAAGCTGCTGTCCACCTCCACCGTGTTGAATACTCCCGAGTAGTAGGTCAGCTTTGGAGTTTCCTTTGATGGATAGAATGGCCCGACCCATTCATCATAGCTCCATCCACTTGTGCCCATCATCAGCTTAACGTACTTCAACTATAGACACGTCATGAAACCCGCACCTTTAACGGTTTAGATTTTCGATGAAAGCGTACTTGGGTTACCTGCCAATTTTGATCGGAGTATCGAACAGCCGAAAGGGGTATCAACATCTCCTGTTGCTCATAAGATCATTGGACCTCAGGATCGGTACCGGGGGCTGGCAGTATCTGAATGTAACGGGTGACAGGCTAAGTTCATACTCCAAAAGATTCAACTTTGTGGAGGTGAACAGCACATTCTATTCCAACCCCTCCTTTCGTCTCGTTGAGTCGTGGAAAAAGAGGGTGAGCCAGGATTTCGAATTTTCGGTTAAGTGCAACAGGGCGGTCACTCACGAAAACATGCTTCATCCGTCACCCGAAGCAATGGCCGAGGTAAATTATATGGTGAGGGTGTGCAAGATACTGGAAGCCGGCTGCATCGTATTCCAGACTTCTGCCTCTCTCATGGTTAACAGGTCCATACTCACCGGCGCCAGAGAAATATGGTCCCAATTTAAAGACGAAAACATCACCGTTGTCCTTGAAACCAGGAATCCACTCGAGGAGGACACAATTTCGTGCATGGAGGAGCTGGGCATTCTTCATTCGGTGGACCTCACTAGGGGATTGCCCGGGTACAGGCATGAAAAGCTGTACTCAAGGCTGTTTGGGACAGACAGATACAGCAGGACCGGATTCGGGGAGTCTGAGTACGAATCAATAGAGACGGGACTGAAGAAGGCCAGTCCGCAAAAGGCATACCTCGCCTTTCACGGAATCCAGATGTACAGAGACGCAGAGGGCTTCAAGAATCGTCTTGCAGGTATCCACTGAGCCCCCTGACGTAAATGCATTCAGACAACGGGATCGATATGTCCAGGCCATCAAAGTCCTCCCTTATCGGTAACCCATGACCCCTTATCACAACTACGGGAGTCGCCTCCGTCGTTTCTCCCATCAGTAGCTGTGCCGCTGAAGCGAGGTCATCCACCACAGCCCTTCTTGTAACCTTCATCAGGTTACCGAAAAGGTCCTTCTTTCCCCTGTCATCGAGTGTGGATGGAATTCCTGACGCGCCTATCGCAATCCCGACCGTACCTCTGCGCAAGGGTTGAAGTCTTGAATCGGTCACCAGAACACCTATTCTTTTTCCGTACCGGATAAACCCCCAATCCCTTATCTTTCTGGCCTGCTCCGAGGGAAAGGATGGATGCAGAATCACCATTCCGTGACCTATGTTCGACCTGTCAACCCCAGCATTGGGTGAGAAGGCACCATCCTTCACCGTCAGGAGAAAACCATTCATCCCCTTCAGCACAACACTTGATTCCCTGAGAACAACCTCCGCCATCTGGGGCGACATGGAGTATTTTCGTGCCATCTCCACCGCATCCCTGAGTGGTACAACACTGCTCAGCTTCACGACCCTGCCTTCTGCCATCGCGAGAAATTTCCCAGATACAGCTAGGATGTCGTCCTGAATTAGTTGCACATCTGCCCGCTTTAACATTCTTTCCATTTCTCTGAGTACTGAGAACCTTCCCTTCTTCACCTTCGACCTTACCGGGATCAGCTCCATCGACTGGGTTGCGCAAAATCAGCTTTATATCATAACCTCCCGATACTTCACCTATGACACAGGTAACCCAGCTGTTTCCAGCCTACAAGAACGTCGCAAGACTGACGGAATTCAGCGGATACACGATGCCCCTTTTCTTCACTGGTATCATCGAGGAGGTTCTCGCTGTAAGAGGAAGCGTTGGAATGTTCGATGTCTCCCACATGGGCAGGTTCAGAATAGTGGGGAAGGATGCGGAGTCTTTCCTGAACCACGTACTTACTGTGGATGTGGCCAGGGCAGAACCGGGCAGGGCGGTCTACGGCTTCATGTGCAACGAGAGTGGCGGCGTAATCGATGACCTTATCACCTACAAGGTCGGCGAAGGCGATTTTTACATGGTGGTGAACTGCTCCAACCGGGCCAAGGACTTCCAGTGGTTGAATCGCTGGTCAGAAGGAAAGGATGTCTCGATATCGGACATAACGGATGAGTCGATACTGGTCGCCGTCCAGGGACCGGCAGCTGGCAAAATACTTTATGATTTTGGCGTTTCAGAAATAAAGCGCTTCAGATTTGCCCGCAGGGAATATTCTGGCCACGGGAGTTTGATCGCAAGAACCGGCTACACGGGCGAGGATGGTTTTGAGATACTCGTGGAGGGAATAACAAAACAGGAACCCAGGGACGGCTTGACTCTGTGGGAAACGCTGAAGAAGAGGCTGTATCAGGAAGGTGGTCTTGAGGCCGGCCTTGGGGCAAGGGATACCCTCAGGCTCGAGGCAGGCTTGGCTCTTCACGGAAATGACATAACGGAGGAAATCAGCCCCTTCGAAGCTGGGCTCTCAAGATTCGTCGACCTTTCAAAGCAGGACTACATAGGCAGACCCGTGCATGAAAAACAGGCTGCCGGCACGGCGAGGATGCTCGTGGGACTGGTATGCAGGGAGCGTCTTATACCCAGGGCACACAACCCGGTATTGAATGGAGGAAGGGTAGTCGGCTATGTCACGAGTGGCACATACTCGCCTACGCTCAAAACAGGCATATGCATGGCGCTTGTCGAGGCCGGCGCCGTAGGGGATACCTGGGAAATCGAGATAAGGGGGACAAGGTGCAGGGCAGAGCTCAGCAAGATGCCATTCTACGACCAGGATTTATACGGTTTCAGGAGGAAGAACAGGGTTGAAGTTAGATAAGTATGATATTCCGGACGACCTTCTGTACACAAAGGAGCATGAGTGGGCAAGGGTAGGCGCGAACTCCACAGTGGTTGGTATCACAGACTATGCGGCGGACCAGCTACACGATATCGTGTTTGTCGAACTGCCACCACAGGGAAGTGAACAGAAACAGGGTTCCAGGGTTTGCAGTGTTGAGTCTGTGAAGTCCTCTGCGGATGTGACATCGCCTCTGTCCGGCCGGGTTATCAGAGTCAACGAAACGCTTTCGACACACCCGGAAAAGGTAAACCAGTCCCCCTATGGGGATGGTTGGTTCTTTGAAATCAGTCCCTCGAACCTGGAATCTGAGAAAGGCAACCTGCTCGATGCAAAGGGGTATGCGGAATATTTAAAGGGGCTGCTCGGATAAAGCTACAGTTATTATACGGTTGCTTTTGCAGGGTGGCGACGGTCGTTGGCGAACCTCGGGATTATCAGCCGTCTTAGGTCGTTTGTGCATAGACCCACTGTAAGCCCGAGCAGAGCTGCGACTTTCCTTGGGCTGGCCATCGCGTTCGCGCTGGGTATGATGTTCAGGCTCCAGATGGGCCTTTATGGATATTACCTGGATGAATTTGACCCATACTTTCACTACTATGCAACTTCCGTAATTGTGAACGACCTCAATACAAAGGGTCTTGCAGGTCTGTTTGATTTCTACAAGGTGATCGACTATCAGGCCTGGTACCCGATAGGGTACAACCTTGCGACCACGACCTACTCAGGATTCTACTATACATCGGCTCTGCTCTACGAATTCTTCACAAGGGTGCTTGGAGTGGGGATAAGCCTTTACGATTATGTCATAATTCAGCAGGCCTATCTCTCCACACTCATGATCGTGCCTGTTTTCCTCATAGGAAGGAAGATCTACGGCAATTCGGCCGGAATAATCGCAGCGATGGTTGCCGTTATTACACCGGGATTCATATCAAGGGCGGACCTGGGTTGGTACAAGCATGAACCACTCTCCATGCTTGTTGGTGTCTTTGCACTGTATTTCATAATGGAATCGTACGATTCCCACGACAGACGCAAATCGCTGATGTGGGCGATGCTGGCCGGTCTGTTTCTCGGATATTCAAACGTGGATTGGGGAGGTGGCGAGTACTTCAATGGAATCATAGGCGTGTCATTTTTCGCAGTACCTCTCCTTCTCTCAGCCGACTACAATAAGGCGTACAATGCGATAATTGCAACGGTGGTTGACCTGTCCATAGGCCTGGCCTTCGCCAATCCGGGGCTTGGTTACCTCACGAATCCATCCATGTTCGTTATGTACCTGGGCGCATTCGGTGGGCTCGTCGTGACTGCTGTGGCAAAGAACCTCCCGGACAGGAACAAGATACTCGGTAAGTGGCTGGCCACTGCCGGCATGGCAGGACTGGGCGCGATCGCCGTGTTTTTCGGTCCCTTCAAGAATATAACTTCAAGATACCTGACTGCAATTGACCCGTTTGCAAGGTCGATAACTCCTGCCGTGCAGACCGTCGCGGAGCAGCAGCCCACAACTGGTGCACAGATGCTGGACTACTATACAATTTTCATATTCCTGGCACCTCTGGGGGGATATTTCCTCCTCCGAAGGAAGAAGCCATACTCCATAGCCGTCGCTATATTCTTCCTCTCGGCGCTCTATGTCGCTTCTTCGTTTGCAAGGCTCCAGGTGTTCGTTTCTGTGTCCATAGCCCTTGTAGGGGCAGTGGCTTTGGGTGAACTGAGCGGCCGCATATTTTCTCTTACTGACCCGAAGAACAAAAGCAGCAGCAACAGCTCGGTAAATCTGACAAAGGGGTTCTACGCCATGATAATGATCGTGCTGATCGTGCTTTCCTCCGCATACGTCTGGTTCCCATTTGCAAACAAAGGATATGCCATAACGACTGCCGGGACCGCCCTCACCACAAGTTACATTCCGGACTGGCTCCAGGCCCTGACCTGGATCAGCCAGAACACTCCACAGAACGCAAAGATAATTTCGTGGTGGGATTACGGTTACTGGATCTCCGTAATGGGTAACCGGACCACCTTCATCGACAACGGCACCCTCAACAGTACCAGGATGGCGGAGGTGGCAACCATGTTCCTTTCCAATGTCACCACCGCATCGAAACTTGTATCAGACATGGGAGGAAACTACGTCGTCGTGTTCCTTACGCTCCGTCAGCTCGGATTTGGTGGGTACTATACGTTAGGCAGAGTCTACTCCGTTGGGGGTGATGATGGTAAATTCGACGCGATGGCAACCATCGCCAGGATCAACCTTACTTCCGAGGGCCTCCTCAACCCTTACAACCTGATGCCGACAAATTCATTCTTCACCAACACCACACTGGGGAGAATGTTTCCCCTTTCACCTCAGGGGTACGCAGAAATCAACCCATCAACTCAGCAGGTTGTGAATATCATACCAAACTATGACCCCACCGCGGCATCGACTTACATCGAATTGCCGATTTACACCCTCTCGCAGAACTTCCCTCCTGGGTCCCACCCATTCGAACTCGTTTACCAGTCATCGGGCACGCCCGATAGCCAGGGCTTCATAGCCCAGGTTTTCATTTATAAGTACAATCCGGCACCCGTTTCGAACGTCTCCAGCACTAACAGCAGCTCTACTTCTGCCGGGACCTGAGTTCTAGGTACTTGTCATCGGGAGAAAACCTGGGTGGATGAGGCAGTACAGTTTTACTTCCATCGACGGGGCACTCTGAAGCAAACGTATAACGCCAACACTTCGGGCAGCGTCTCATAAGCCAGCGCATGTACAAGCACTCAACCTAAGCACAGAAAGAAAAACTCAGCTCTTTTCTCTTATGAAATTTACCCCGGCGCTCTTCCCGGCCTGTTTTGTCACTGTTTCAACCAGATTCCTCAGCTGCTTTTCCGCAACCTTGAAGTTATCAGCCTTCAACCTGACATAGTATCTTGGCGCTCCTCCGTACGTTACGTCCACCTTTACATCATCAGGCATCTGCTTGATGGCCGCGAGAAAGGAATTCCTGATCACTTCGACCCCATCAGGTTTCGGGGACGTCATCTCGAACATCCCCTTCACTTCAACTGTGGGAAGCTTGAACCTCTCCCCCAGAACCTCTAGCAGGGTTTCCTCATACTTTTTGTCAAGCCCCAGTTTATCTGCTTCGCTTGGCTTTTTAGCTATCGCCTCGAGTGCATCGTAGAGAGAGCCATACTCCTCAGCGAATTTGGATCTTATATCGGCGTCGTCCCTTATTCCCAGCGTCTTCTTGACAACATCCAGTATTCCTCTTGCCTTTGATTCCCTCTTGACCTGGATCAGTTTCGCCTTCTTTTCTTCGTTAGTTACCTGCCTGAGGGAAAGGTCTACCTCGTTTCTTTCAGGGTTAACCCTTACAACTTTGAGAACAACCTTCTGTCCTGGCTTTATGTACCTGTCTATGTTTCTGACCCAGCCTGTGGATACTTCCGATATGTGCAGAAAACCCCTCATGTTGTTGTACTCATCCAATGATACGTATGCGCCGAACTGGGTGATCTGGCTCACGGTGGCGAATACAATCTCTCCGGCATCTGGAAGTTCCACCGACAATGGCATCAATCCATCTTCTTAATTATCTCGGCCCGTATCATAGCCCTGCCACCGGATGGCTCGGTTAAGATTTCACCGCAGGAATCACATTTGGTGGGTACGGTGGCATGAGAATAAACCACCCTTTCAGTCTTGCAGGAGGGGCATCTTACAAGTAGAAACATGGATTTGGGACGGGGGTACAGCACCCTTTCCTTTCTCACCATGCACCACTACACCCCAAGCAATCAGCAACGCAGTAGCTATCAAAAATGTTTTTTCCGGTTATCCAATCTTCCCTCATGACTCCACAAGCTCCACTTTGCGAACCCTGATACCTTTCTTACCCACCACAAAACCACAAACCTTGCACTTCAACATGAGTGTGGACTTCTTGGTGGTCTTTGCGGTTCTGACCAGCTCCGCGTACTTCTGGCCACCGTATCCTTTCTTTTCTTCTGCATGCCTTCTTGTGCCCTCTGCGAAGGCACGTTCCTTTCCTTTCTTGTAAAGCGATACCGTATGTTCAGTGTGTTTCTTGCATTTGGGACAATACATCGTCCTTGTTTTGGGATACTTCAAATCTGACTCACCCAAGCCTCTGCAACGACCCCACGCTCCAGGAGGGGTTTAGCATTATCGATCGGAATGACCGCAAGGTCCTCTTTCCGGTAAGGTCCGTACTGTTTGGAATCAATCCCTGCCATCTTCGGGGAATGTTGCAAAAACCTCACCGCTATATACTTGACCGAGTAACTGTCTGACGATTCCTCGAGTACCGACGGGTGTCCTTCATACAGCGCTTCCCTGATCCTCAGAAGCCTTTTGACGGAGTCGTACATCGGTTCAACCATGTATCTTTCCTCCGGGGTGAGGCTTATCTCATTGGCTCCCTTCATGGCTCTATCAAGAAACTTCAGCAATCTGACCTTAAGAAGGTCTTCGGCCATGGAGGTAAACAGCTGAATTTCCCGTTCGAGAAGCTTATTCACAAAAGCGGAATCACCGTTCCCCATAGATTCCCTGATTTCCCTTATTCTGATGGCGACTGCTGAGTACAGGTCAGGGTCCAGCTTAACCATGGACTCCGTCATCAACTCCTCTTCGAGTTCTCTCTGCAGTGTGGACAGGAGTTCTTCGCTCATAACCAGCGGTTGGCATCTGGCCAACGCTATAAAAGCGTTAAATCCTGGCGCTTCCAGCTGGCTCAACTGTTTCGACAGCAGGTTTGAATACTTCGTTTCCACTTCGGCTTCGGACGTTGCCTTGAGATAATTTTAACAGATGAGTTATCCCCTTTTATCGATCAAAATCCAGCAGCCCTGTCAGTATATTCCTAGTTCTGTTCAACAACCCTGGCCAATC
Source organism: Nitrososphaerota archaeon (assembly GCA_021324115.1). Lineage (GTDB taxonomy): Archaea > Thermoproteota > Nitrososphaeria > Conexivisphaerales > DTJL01 > JAJPJS01. The sequence goes on along the minus strand of JAJPJS010000022.1, from coordinate 36,364 downwards.
CCTTGCACTCAAGGTACACCGCTGCGTACGCTGGCAAACGCACTTCGACACTCTTGAACGGTCCGAACTTTTGTCCCTTCAATACGAACTCCGGCGCGAAGTTCACGTTCACCTTCACCGGTGAAGCGTCGATCGCCACAGCAGACACAAATGGATCCTCTTGATAGTCTTGAATTTTCTTCTTCAGCAAACCACTCTTATCATGCAGCGTTCCAGCCATCCTGAATATTCTGTGAATATCGGTGGTGACCGCTCCATCGATCCTTACGCCGAGTGGCGTCACGATCTGCTGGATTGTGGAGGGGAATCTGTCCTTCTGGGTGTTGAACAGTGCAACCACAGCCTGCTTCGCATCCAGACCCTCACCTGAAATCAATCTCGCGAACCTGCCCCTCCAGCCAGGCTCACCCTTCTCTGGAAGTTTGGAAACGTCAAAGTTCGACCAGTCGCGAGAGAAGCCCAGGACCTTAGGGGTGAACCCCTTTCCCGTGAGATAATCAACCAGCTCGGTTCTAGCAGGTTGGTCAAGAACATCATAATCGGAATCCGCCACCTGTACATGATGCCCTCTGTTGCCAGAGAAGTAAAGTGATATGGAAGAGCCGGTTAGCCCCAGGTCGGACTCGAGTATGTCTATCAGTTTCAGTGCTTCGTTGAGAGAGCCCTTGATGCATTTATCGCAGGACCATTTTAAAAGTTGTATCTTTGAAGACCCGCATGATGGGCAGGTGGATATCTGAGACTTGCTCGGCGTCCCGCATGTCTCGCAGACAAAGAAGTCGTGCTCCCTCTGACAGGGAAGGTCCAAATCTCCGGCATCAATATCAAAGACCAGATTAGCCGAGATGAAGCCCTTCTCCTCCATCGGCAGAGACGGAGAATCATACTTTGCCGATGATACAAAAACCCCGCGCGGGGACTCCTTGACAAGGAAGGCCCGAACTGCTCCCGCATCACTGAATGAGAGGTGTCTTACCATAGTCCCCTCGAAGTTAAGAAAACCAAACTCCCTGCTGGGGATATCGGTTGGAAGGTCGAGTATCGAAGACTGTTCAAAGTAATATTTGCGGAATTCTCCCTTCAGATGTAACCTGGTAGCTTCGTCCAACTTTGCCATCCAGTGGTCCTCGGCCGGGGTATATTATTGCAACTCCGAAAGGGTGAGGTTCTCATGCACCAAAGAAGGTTCATATATTCTATCCGAGGGAGCGCATGACATGCTCGAAGCAGTAACCAGCTCAAGCGAAGAGTGGAAATCTGTGGCCCAGGCGATCAGCGTTCTGATCGAGGAGGCCTCCTTTGTAGCCACTCCCGAAGGGCTCAATTTGAGGGCGATGGATTCCTCACATATAGCTCTGATAGACCTGAAGTGGCCGAGTTCATCTTTCGAAAAGTACGCCTGCGACACAAACTATACCTTGACCGTAAGGGTCGAGGACCTTCTGAAGGTGCTGAGAAGGGCCGATTCCAAGGACAGGGTAGAGATCAGGCTTGGGGAGGATAACACACTTGAATTCAAGCTTCAGAATGGATACCAGAAGGATTTCACAATACATCTTGTTGAAACTCAGTACAGCCAGACCCCCCTTCCCAAAGTTGCCTTCAATGTAGTTTCGAAGCTGAGCACAGGCGTGGTCAAGCAGATACTTGACGACATCAAAAGCATCTCTGACCACGTTTCGATAAAGGCCGAGCAGGACAAGCTGGTCTTCTCTGGCAAAAGCGAGGTCGGAAAGGTGTCTGTGACGATTGATAAGAAAAATCCTGACGTTCAGGAACTGACTGTCAAGGAAACCGGAGACGCAACATACAGCATAGAGTATCTCTCCAATTTTGCAAAATCCATGACGGGGGCCGACATTCTGACTCTGCAGTTTTCATCGAAGATGCCCATAAAAATGGAGTTTCCGCTGAGCGGAAAGGGCGGCGTGGTCCAATTTTACCTCGCACCTCGTGTGGATTAGGCGATAACCGTGACCGAATCGGGTAACAAGTATCTGAGGCTCGTTTCCAGGCTTTTCACACTCGAACTCATCTATGTTTACCTCACAGTCATACTCAGCGCTGGCCTGATTGCCTACGTTCTTAACGCGAATCTGGTGCCCTCGACCTCCACGTTTGTAAGAAGCCTTCAGGCCCAGAGCATTATAGAGACAATAATCTACATGGTTACAATAGCTATTGGAACGGGCGGGTTCTATCTCATAGCTCGCGGAGCGGTCGACAGGCAGATGAAAAGGGAATCCGGATTCATGTTTCTGGGCGGGCTCGCACTCGTTCTGGTTACATTCATAATGATATTCTCCTACTGGAACTTCAAAGTCTTCGGATAGATGGTTCGCTTCTACCAGTGCCCCAGAAAGCCCACACCTCCCCGAAACACCTGTACAACCTGACCGGAACTCCTCTTGGAATCTGTCTTTCGTCCATGGGCAGAACCGATTCCACGTGGATGAGATACAATCTTGGAGCAAACTGACTCAAGAACGCACAGAGAAGAGTGAGTGTTTTAAAGAGGTCTCTTTGCCACAATTTGCTCGTGTATTTCTGCTGGGAGATGACTCGAAGTGTGTTAGTACTGTTCAGCACAAGGTTCGAAGCATCCTTGCGCAGAGCAACAGCTTCCTGCACTGCGGTCTGAACGTCATCCCCCGAAACCACTACCTTCCAGCCGCCAGTCTGGGCTGATAGCTCGCCCAGCAGAACCCCGTCCAGATCAATGAACAGAGTGGTCCCTCTTTTCATGATGTACTTAACGAATTCCATCTGGCCTTTACCCGCTTCAACAACTATAAAGTGTACACCGGGCGAAGCAAGGTCGGAATCACTTTCCTGCAACATACCACGTTCGTTTTGGTTCTAATTAAACCGTGATATGATGACGACCCAGGCTTGCCCCTGATTCAAACGATCTGATGCCCTGCCCTGCCGACGGCGCCATGCATCAACCCCACATTTGCGGGAGGAGCATGGAAACGAACCATCAAGTGAATCTGCAATTGTCGGGGCTATCTTCGAGGAATCAAACATCAAATCCGAAACTGTGCAGAAGATTGCTTACCGAAGCCGAATCAAGTGGGTTGAACGTATACAGATTCTCCCTCATCCAGGATGGAAGGTTGTTGCTTATTCTCCTTTGGAGGTACCTTCTATCCATAAGGACCACAAGACCGAGTCTCCCGGGCGTTCGAAATATTCTTCCTGCCGCCTGAACAACCTTGGATACAGCCTGGCCAAGCACCAACAGATCATATGCCCTTCCATGTCCCACCTTTCTAGAAAAATAGTCCAGTCTCTCTCTTGCCTCGGTGGAGGGAGGAGCTAGAGGGAGTCCCACTATGCCGACTCCCGAAAGCGCTCCTTCGGAAAAATCCTCCCCCTCGGAAAAACTGCCGCCCGCAACACCCAAGAGAAGCGATACTTTTGAGCTGAGGAAATCCTGAACCAGCCTTTTCTGTTCTGTTGCGGATATAGACGGTCTTTCCATGTATATCTTCACGCCCGAGTCGTTTAAACCTCCCAATGCGTTTGAAACACTCTGAACGAGACCATAAGACGGAAGAAAGGTGACAAAGCGTCCCTTTGCTGAAATTGTCAGATTCATAAGTCCTGCAGATATCCTTTGAATCATTTCAGGCGTTCTTGATGAATATTCAGTCGACACGTCGGGCCAGACAAGTGTAATGCATCGTCTGTCCAGACTCCCGTATTCGGGGGAGAATTTTACTGCCCCACCTACAAATGATGCCAAAGTGCCTGGCGTCGCAGTCATGAATATCCTCGACCTGAAATCCCTGAGAGACTCATCGAGGCTTATATCAAATCTGCAGACCTTGAGTACTGTCTCATTACCAGTCCTTGACACAATCAGCCTTGAATCGTTTCGTCCCTTTGACATTGACCATGCGGTCAGGAATTCCGAGAATCTTGCCAGGCTTGCCAGATAACCACTCTCCTGAGGAAGGTATGGTAACCATCCGGCGTCACTCGAGAACTGCAAAAGGTCGGCCTCCAAAGCTGGGCTGACCAGCTTTTCTTCAGAGATGTTTATCGACATCTCTCCACCTTCGGGAATATGAAGCGACTGTATCATCCCAACGATGCTGTTTGCCAACTTTCCCCTTCCTTTGTCTCCCCTCTTCAACGCAAGGTTGCGGAAGTAAGACATCTCCGACAGCGAAAGACTGTAACACTGAGCCTCATACAACGAGTCCGGCAGGTTGTGTGCCTCATCAACCACAAGTACCCAGTCATGCCAGTTCCTTCGGTAGGAAACAAGGAGATTCCTCAAAAATGGTTCGGTAAGGTGAGAGTAGGTGATCACCACCACACCCGATTCTCCTGCAACACGTCTGCTGAGCATGTACGGGCAGACACGAAGGAGTTCCCCATAGCTCAACGCGGAATCTATGCTATCAACCTGGGGAATTTCCCACACGGTCCTCTCGGTCAAACCTCCAAAATATTCACATGACCCCCAGCTAACGTTGGTCTTGCAGTATGCTGGCAGCAGGACTCGCGGGATTTCGACCTTTTCCCGTCGTTTCAAAAGGCACCCGTCTGACATTCCGATCATTGGCGATGTTCTCGTACCGGATATTTCCCTGAATCTTGAAGCTTCTTCCATGACCCGGTCGACCTGCCTCCTGGTCCGTACGGCATATACCACTCCCCATCCATAATCCGATATCATGCTGTATGCTGCCGCCAGAGCTGCGGCTGTCTTGCCGAAACCGCTCGGGGCGTCAACGATCGCGTCCCTTTTTTCCTCAGCCATCCTGCAGATGAATTCTGACAGCTGCATCTGGCCTCTGCGAACGCTTTTGTACGGATATCGTATGGTCAAGCATAGCAGAGCAGGCTGGATGATTTAAGACCGGTTCACGTCCCTGTCAGACCCGGATCAACCCGGCCGGTGGTCGATACAAGTCAGTCCTGCCCGGCGGCTCCCCCTTTCCGGTGAGTGAGCAAACTTCATAATGCGTGACGAATCACCTAGGCACCATGGTAGTCGACAACGGACTTGGCTCCTTTCTCAAGGAGCTCAGGTCTCGTGGAATGCTGAAGGAAATTTCCCTCCCGCTTTCGCCCAGATTCGAGGTTGCGGCAGCAGAGCAACATCTCTCGGACGAAGGTCCAGTTTTACTTAACAGGATCAAGGGGTATGATATTCCAGTTGTGTTTAACATCGTAAGTTCAAAGGAACTCTACGCCCTTGCGCTGGGCACGGATATCGAGGGCGTGCAACAGATCGTAAGGAAGGCAGTATCAGAGCCTCTCCGACCGCAACGTTCGAAATCCCACTCATGGAAGAGAATGTCAAACGACTGTTCATTTCTCCCCGTAGTAACCCATTTTGAGAAGGATCAGGGACCTTACATCACCAGCTCACTGGTCATAGCAAAAAATGAACAGACTGGAACCCAGAACCTCTCCGTCCACAGACTTCTCCGCCTGGATGAATCCCATTTTGCCGTCAGAATGGTGGAAGGGAGGCACCTCCACAGAGCCTTCAGCCTGATGAAGGAAAAGGGCAAGGACCTGCCCGTGGCCATAGTAATAGGTGCACATCCCGCAGTTGAAATAGCAGCTTCTTATCAGGCTCCATATGGACTAGACGAACTCGGGATCGCAAATGCGCTTCTCTCAGGCGAACTCGCGGTTTCAAGGCTGGATGGTGGACTGGAAGTGCCTTCTGCCGCAGAGATCGTTATTGAAGGCAGGATCCTTCATGACAGGACCGCTCAGGACTGCATGGTTGAGATGCTCGGAAATTACGATACGAGGAGGGAACAGCCGGTGCTCGAAGTTGAATGTGTGTACATTAGGCCCGGCGCGGTGTTCAGGGACATACTTCCCGGTGGAAGGGAGCACAGACTGCTCATGTCATATTCTGTAGAGATGAAGATATCACGTGCGGTCACAGATGTGGTACCGTCGACAAGAAGGGTGGTCCTGACCGACGGGGGGTGTAACTGGTTGCATGCTGTAATACAGATGAAGAAGAGGCTCGAAGGAGAGCCCAAGAACGCCATTATGGCTGCGTTTGCCGCCCACCCATCTCTCAAGCATGTCGTGGTGGTCGATGAAGATATAGACCCGTCGGACCCGAGAAGTGTGGAATATGCCATCGCTACAAGGTTTCAAGCAGGCAGGGGGCTGCTCATCATAAAGGGGGCAAAAGGCTCAAGTTTGGACCCGTCGAGCGATCAGGAAGAGCTGCTGACCGACAAGGTGGGTTTTGATGCAACCGCCACTCTCTCCAAGGAGTGGAGCAGGTTTGAAAAGGGGATTATTCCCGGAAGTGAAGCTGTTGCAAAGAAATTGCAAGCCAGTGTGGGCCGTAAGGCCACGAGGAAGGGTGGGAATTGACAAGTTGAGACTCAAAGGAAAGGTATACGTAAGAGGTGTGGCTCGCGGGGAGCTCCTACCGACGCTTCAGCCCGTTTCTTTCCTCGGTGGCGTGGACCCGCAGACAGGCAAGATAAGGGACCAGCAGCACGAGCTTTATGGCGTCAGCCTCAAAGGCAAGATATTCGCAGTTCCCCGCACAGTTGGTAGCAGTGTGGGGGCCTACGTCATCTACGGCATGTCCAAACGAGGAACAGGGCCCGCAGGAGTAATCACTCAGACAGGGGACATTAACCTCGTTTCGGGATGCGCAGTATCGAACGTGCCACTGATAGCCGATATAGACATACGAACCTTGCTAGACTCCAGGGGTAAGAGCGTCATACTTAACGCGGAGAAGGGATTCGTCGAAGTATGACCTTCACTCACATCTACACGGAAATCTTTTCGGAGTAGTCGGGAACGCCCAGGATTCTCCTAGACGCCTTTTCCAGTTTTTCCCTGTTTTCGCTGGTGGTGTACACTCTCAGGATATCCATGTAACCACTTATCGCCTGTACGGTGGGAAGGTCGGCCAGGCTGACACGGCTCACCTGAATCCTGCCTGATTTCTTGGTCAATAGCTCTAGGCCTGCAAATGATTCTCTTTCCGATGTAAACGGCACGGATGGCGTTGTGGGTATATCGATGAAAATATGGTCCGGGTCGATGCCCGTATCATCTGCGAGTTCCTGCCTGAGCTTATCCCTGATTGGTTGCTGGCTGAGTATCTTCTCTGCAATTCGTTCCCTTCTGAGTATCACCTTCTCGTAAACACACTTGACAAGTCGTCTTCCGAGGTAGTCCCTCACGAGCTGCTGGGACTTCCTGATTTCCTGGGAATGGCTGTCCAACGATAATATCTCCCTGATCACGGATTCATCCGTCCTTCCCAGGAAAAGGTTCAGGTCCTTCGTGTTGGAGAGACGAAGTTCCTCATCGCAAAGCTGGAAGGCCCTTAACACCATGGATTCGGCGGCTCTAACAGTTTTGTGGAAGTATACAGATTTGAACATCTCGTACCTTGCGATTGCCAGAGATTCGAACGTCGAAAGTGCATCTTTCTGCAGGGCCAGTCGTTCGTTATGAACTTCGAAGGAATCAATTATTCGTTCTATAGTGACCCTTCCGAAGCCGGCCCCCGTATAGTACGAATCCCGGAGAAGGTAATCCATGAGGTCGGCACTCAGGCCACCGGCGATCAGTTCATTCATGAAGCCTTTGCGGGAGCGTGACTTTCCCACCGCTAGCTCGGACATCTCCTTCGGCGAGAATCCATGCGATGACAGCGCTTCGGCTATGGCTGATTTTTTGATTACCCTCTGGCTCGTGTCTTCATGGCTTTCGCCCCCCTTCTCATAAATCAGTTCGTCCAGCACATGTGAAAAAGGGCCATGTCCGACATCATGCATCAGGGCCCCAAGTCTAACCATCCTCTTTTCATCTGCATTCATGTAGCCCTTTTCTTCCAGTATACTCGAACTCAATCCGGATACATGCATCACGCCGAGCGAATGCTCAAACCTGGTGTGATTGGCACCGGGGTATGCCAGATATGCGCTAGCAAGTTGTCGAATGAGCCTAAGCCTCTGAAACACACCCGTATCCACGACTGCAAGCTCTGCATCACTCAGGCGCAGGAAGCCGTGCACCGGGTCCAAAATTGTGACAGGATTCCCTGCCTGCCCTTTCGCTCTCATGTTGTAATGCTCCGCATGCTGCCCTTTATCATTTGCTGTCCGCGCCTCCAGAAATTTCCCGGTCTACCGACAGCAGATCGTCAACAACGCTCAGCACATTGCGATTCACGGTCTGCAAATCGGGATCCGCGCTGATCCTGTACACCTTCCCATAGGGGTAAAGTTTTTCCAAATCCGAGTACAGCTCGGCTACCTTCTTCAAAGTCTGCACATTTTCATATGCGTCTGCGTAATGGGAAACAAGCCGGCTCATTATTGTCTCGATAGATGCGTACAGAAGTATTGTGGCATCCTGCTTAACGACGTTCGATTCAAACGACAGCACTCTCTCGGGCGATACGCCATTTACAGACTGATATACAACATTGCTTTCTGTCCATCTTTTGGCTACGGCGACATGCATCCGCCCCATAGAAATCCAGGTGACTATCCTCTCGCTCTGCTGTCCCCTGTCAAGGCTCCAGAGCAGCCAGGCGATCGCAGGGTCGAGAACTCCGTCTATCTTTACAAGCTCGGTCGGGTGTCCAAGGTATGCTCCGACGAGCTGCCCCATCATCGTGTTGTAGCTTGGCTGATGTATGCCAAGCACCTGATACCCCTTTGACTTCAGATGCTCCACGATGGAAACTACACCGGCTTTTCGTTGCGGGTTGAACACCTGGGTCTCCTTCCCCGTCTTATCCAGACCTGTAACCACCAGAAATCTCCCCAGTCTTTCCTTTTTCACCCTGAAGGATATCAGGCTCCTGGAAATGCGCAACATCTCTTTGGAAATTGATGGTGCAATATTCCATCCCAAGGCTCTTGCCTCGAGCTCGTCCACCACACCGGATGATACGCATTCTTCTATGTCCTTGAGCGCAGAAGCGAGAGAATCAGCCCGCAAGACTGTTGTCAAGTGTTGAAATTCGCCGCTGTAGGAGGTTTAATATATCGAGTGATAAAACTTGCGTGCGCAGCCGGTTTGTCGAGATGAAGATAGAAGAGCTGGAGTTGATCCGGAAGGGAGCTGTGGAGGCGAGGGAGTACCAGCTCAGGATAGCGGAGGATATAGGCGAAAAAAATGCGATTGTTGTCCTCCCCACGGGTCTTGGTAAGACCGCAATAGCTGCACTTATTCTGGCCAGGTCGCTCAAGGCCAGGGGAGGCAGGGGCCTCTTTCTTGCCCCCACAAGGATACTTGTTCAGCAGCACAGGGATTTTCTCTCTAAGGTCATGAACCTTCCCAGTGGCTCGATTACAGCAATAACGGGCGAAGACGATATAGTGTCCAGGTCTGATGCCTGGCAGGGTAAGATAGTTTGTGCCACTCCTCAGATTGCGGTTCAGGACTACAAAAGAAGGCTCTTCAGCCCCTCAGATTTCAGCGTTTCCGTCGTTGACGAAGTGCACAGGGCGATAGGCAACCACAGTTATGTGCAGATGCTGGGTATCCTATCAGGGTCGGACGTACAGAAAATAGGCCTGACGGCCACACTTCCGACCGAGAAGGAAAAGATTGACGAGATAAAAGGCGCTCTTTCTGCAGACGTAATTCTCTACAGGGACTATGAAAGTGAAGATGTGAAATCATTCATCCAGAAGGTTGATGTCGACACAAGATTTCTGGAACCCACCCCCGAAATGAAAAAAGCATTGGCTCTTCTCAAGGAGACTCTCAGGGAGAGACTCGAATCCATCGCAAAAGAAGGACTGTTCAGTTTTCAGGCGGCTTCAAGAATGAGTTTTAAGGAGCTCCTAATGAGAAGGGATGCGATACTGGGAAAGGGGTCCTGGAATGCCAAATTCGCCTACTCGATGGCCGCAAAGCTGTTCACCATGGTCAAATATCTAGAGACCCAGAGCTATGCAAGTTTTCTTTCATATTATGAAAAAACCGCCTCGGATTCCAAAAGGGTTGCCTCAATGATATCGAAGGACCAGAAGATCTCGCAGGCCGTCGGATTGATCAGAGAAGTGGTGGAGAGGGGAGGGGAACACCCAAAGCTTTCAGAGTTGAAGAAGATAGTTTCCTCGCTGGGCCCGAATGACAGAGCCCTGGTTTTTGTAGGATACAGAGATACAGTGGACCAGATACACAGGCTGCTAGATGAATCGGGATACAGGTCGTGGATTCTCATTGGCAAGCAGGGGCAGACCGGCCAAAATCAGGAAGAACAGGTGAGGGCTGTCGAAGAATTCCGCAGAGGGAACTATCAGGTCCTAATAGCCACACAAATCGGGGAGGAGGGGCTTGACATAGCGGAGTGTAATATAGTAGTCTTCTACGATAATGTCGCGAGCGCAGTCAGGTTCGTACAGCGCAGGGGAAGGACCGGAAGGAGGTCCGCTGGCAGAATGGTGATCCTCATGGTAAAGGGTACCTCTGACGAAGCTTATTACTGGGTTGTGCAAAGAAAGCTCAAGGCCGTCAAAAGGTACGTGGAAAAGCTTAACGAAAGGAAACCAAGCAAGCCTACGCCCGGAACTCTGGACAGCTTCCTGTGATGAAGTCCAGACAGGTCATTTCGAAGGTTGCTTTTCGAGTTTGGCTATTAGGTCTGTGAGTCTGCTGATATCATCAATTATAACGCCAAGCTTGGCCGGGTCCTTTTCCTCACCAAGTTGTTTGGTCAGCTGTTCCAGCTTGGCCTTTGACGCGGATATAGCATCGTCTATAGCCGCCGAAACCGGCCTGGTCAGAGCATCAAGTTCCTGAATGCTTGAGACGCCACTGTCCACGGGACAGATATCCTTTCCCTTGTACCTTACCATTATCCCTCCACACTTGGGGCATGGTTCTTTGAGAAGCGTTGCGCCGTGTCTCATCAGGTCCACGACGAACTTTTCGGCGGCTTTGTCCATGGTGGTTGCATCGAACGGTTTAATAGTTAAGTTTGACTCGTATTGTTCCCGGAAAGAGTAGAGCAAGAAAGGTTAAAGCACACCACATATCTACGCAGGTAGTTTTAGGAGTTGAAGGGTCATGGTATCAAAAAAGGAGAAGGAGGCGGAAAATGCGGCCAAGGCCATGCAGGCTCTGGCCATAATCCAGGGAATAGTCGATAACAATAACATTCCAAGGAACATCAGGAAGCTGGCAAAGGATGTTGCGGATGGTTTGAAGGACACGAAGCTTTCCGTGGGGGTCAGGGCGGCAAACGCCATAAGCGCCCTGGAAGAAGTATCTCAGGACCCCAACGTGCCGTCGTTTGCCCGTGTAACGCTGTGGAACGCCGTGTCCATACTAGAAGGCATAAGGGAATAATCAAACGATTCTGCAGAACGAGACGTCCAGAAATTGAACGCTGCGCAGACTAGGGCCTCGAGCAGATTCTCGGACAGGCCGTCATAATGAAAATTTGGCTCCCTCGCGGATATCTTTCCTAAGGGAAGGCACGCGATAAGGCTCCAAGATCAGTTCTCGGTAGCTTCTTTTTTCTGCAGGGCGTCCTTGCCTGATCCGTTTCCTTTCGAAAGGTGCGAATACAACCCCAGCTTAAGAGTCTTCAGAGAAAGCAGAGCGCACTTTATTCTAACCGGCCCCAGGTCCGGATTGCCCATCGCCTCCAGCAACTGGCTCTTATCGAATTTTTCCAGCTCCTCGACTGTCATTCCCTGGACCAGGTCCGTCAGGATGCTTGCGGAAGCCTGGCTGATAGCACAGCCCCTACCGATGAATTTGACTTCACTGACCTTCCCATCTGTGACCCTCGCCGTAATTTCTATATGATCGCCACAAAGGGGGTTGCTGTCTTCGGCTGCAAAATCAGGATTTTCCACCTTGCCAAAGTTGTGGGGGTGCCTATAATGGTCCAAAATTACTTCCCGGTATATCTCATCACTCATATCTTCATCAACCTCTGTGCCTTCTTTACGCCCTCCACCAGCCTGACGGCATCATCGTCTGTGTTGTAAAGGTACGGGCTTGCCCTAACCGTGGCGTCAAGTGATAGTGACTCGTGAAGCGGTTGGGCGCAGTGGTTGCCCGACCTTACCGCCACCCCTTCCGTGCTGAGGACGGAAGCTACATCATGAGGGTGTACTCCTTCCACGTTGAACGGGACTATACCACCTCGCACTTCCAGGTTTCTCGGGCCGTACAACCTGATCCCATGAAGAGTTTCAAGCAGCTCCAAGATCTGCTTTGTCATTTCTGTTTCATGCCTCCTTATTTTCTCCATGCCTATCCTCTTAAGGTAATTTATCGCAGCTGAAAAGGCCACTACATCAGCAATATTACTTGTGCCCGCTTCAAACTTCCAGGGGAGGACGTTCCAGGAAACGCTGTGCTCATGGACCTGGCTTATCATATCACCACCCGTGAGAAACGGAGGCATCTCCTCAAGAAGCTCTCTTCTCCCGTACAGCACACCTACACCCGTGGGACCAAGCATCTTATGAGCAGAAAATGCATAGAAATCGCACCCAAGTTCTTCGATCTTTACCTGCATGTGTGGTACAGACTGCGCTCCATCAACGAGTACCATCGCTCCTTCATTCTTCGCTTCTTTCACCAGATACCTGGCGGGATTTATCGTCCCGAGTACATTGGACACATGCCCAAAAGCAAAAACGCGAGCACCCTGTATCTTTTCCTTAAAGTCAGACACCTCAAGCTCCCCATCTTCATTGAGCGAAACATACTCCACCTTAGCGCCTTTTTCACCGGCAAGCATCTGCCAGGGAACTATGTTGCTGTGATGCTCCAGCATGGTGAGCAGAATCTTATCCCCCTTCCGGACGTTAGCCCTCCCCCATGTCATCGCCACAAGGTTGATGGATTCCGTCGTGTTTCTTGTGAAAATCAGTTGCGTCTCGTCTTTGACACCCACAAAATCTGATACCACACTTCTGGTTCTTTCGTAAGCCTCGGTTGCTTCCTCGGAGATATCATACACCCCTCTGTGAATATTGGCGTTGTGATTGCTGTAGAAATCCTGGAGAGCTTCAATCACACAACTTGGCTTCTGGGATGTCGCAGCGTTATCGAGATATGCAAGTGGTCTGCCCTTAAACCGTCTCCTGAATATCGGAAAGTCGGACCGAATGGTTTCTACATCAAGAGACGCCGTTTGCAAAGCGCATCTAGTCTGTGTAGTCTCGTGGGGCGTATTAACCATTTCCACGCAACCATAGGAAGGAAGAGCTACCTGGAAGTCAATGTGGCCATTATCTCTTCTGTAACCGATTCTCTGAGTTCTTCATTCCTTATGTTCGTAATCACATGACCAAGTTGACCGAATGCCATTGTCGTAATCGCTTCGTCCCTGTTCAGCCCACGGCTCATAAGGTAGAACAGCTGTTCGTCATCCGGCTGCGAGACCGATGCCGCATGCTTTGCCTTCAGCTCATTCGTCTCTATCTCCAGCCCCGGTATCGCATTGGCGTAGCTATCGGGTGTCAGAAGTAGTGCATGCTGCCTGAGGTGAGAGTCAGACCCCCTTGCCGGATTCCTTATGATCATCATGCCCTTGAGGATCAGTCTGGATCCCGTCCTTACCACACCGTTCTGAACGGCCAAGCCCACAGTTCTCATTCCGAAATGCTCGACGGTTGCCAGCATATCATGTCTGGCCCTGTCTCTCACGAAATTGCCAGTGAAAACGCCAGCATCACCTCCATGTCCACGCAGCCTAACCGTTACTCTTGACCGGACATAAGGAGTCCCGCCCGACCAAGACACAAATTTCAGCCTGGCACCTTCTTCCATTTCAAACCGAAAGTTTGTCGCTATCTCGGCCGCCCCCTTGCTCAGGCAGACAAAGTTTACGTCCGCTCCAGGCGACAGGGTTACATCCACAACTTCATTGATGAAACCGCCCGGCGCTTCGACACCAGCAGGGTCAGAGATTCTGTCGACGAATGTGCAAACTACATCTTTTCCGAACCTGATACTAGAATACCTGTTCAGCGAGGATGCCTTCGAGGGAAGCACGGTGACCCTCGACACGGGAGGAGAGGTTTCCTTCCACCTGTTCACAGCAAACGAGTGGTAACTGTTTCTCAGTGCGGCATTTAGAAGTTCAAATTTGTCCGAACCGTCGGCGGTGATCGGAGCCAGAATCTCTTTTGGTGTCTCAAATGACAGACCTTCAGGTAATCCTTCATGATATACGGACGTTCCCACCGCTCCAACTGTGAACTCGCCGGAGGCAAGCATGGACCTCGGACCCTGCGTGTTTACAGGGTCGTAAGTAAGAGGGTCCATGTTAGGCTTCTCAAAGTTCTTGGAGAATATCGGGTTCGTCTCGTAGGTTGTTCGTTCATACTGTTCGATGTAGCTTTTTCTGAGCATTAGCTTGTCATCGGATTCCGAAAAGATTTTCGCGAGCTCGGGTATTCCTGATAGGTGCTGGAGTTGATCGCCCGATTTCAAAGACTTCACCGGAAGTAAACCGCTTAACCAACCGCGCCCGTCATTTCAAGGCCGATCAATCGGTTTAGTTCTATCGCGTATATGAGCGGGAGCGACTTGGTGAATGGTTCCAGGAACCCCATCACGACTGCGTTGAGTGCCTCCTCCTCGGTTAGTCCTCTGCTCATAAGGTAGAACAGCTGGTCCTCCCCAATCTTGCCCACCGTCGCTTCGTGGGTCAGAACAGCATCATCTTCATTCACGACATTGTACGGATATGTATCAGACCTGGACTTTTCGTCCAGAATCAGAGCATCGCACTTGACGCTGCTCTTTACATGCCTGGCACCCTTGGCGATTAGGAGCTGTCCTCTGTAGGTGGCCCTTCCTCCATCCTTCGAGATAGATTTGGAGATTATCCTTGAGCTCGTGTCAGGAGCGAGGTGAAGTATCTTGGAACCTGCGTCTATATGCTGACCTGCCCCTGCCAGCGCAACGGACAGTACTTCGGCGCGTGCTCCACGTCCCTTGAGGTGCACGGCTGGATATTTCATAGTTACCTTGCTTCCCATGTTTCCATCGATCCATTCAACCCGTGCGTTTTCGTAGGCGAATGCGCGCTTCGTAACCAGGTTATAAACATCCTTCGACCAGTTCTGTATTGTTGTGTATCTGATATGTGCATCCTTCAGGGCCACGAGCTCCACCACGGCAGCGTGCAAAGAATCTGATGAATAGACAGGCGCTGTGCAACCCTCTACATAATGCACATCTGCGCCTTCATCTGCAATAATGAGCGTTCTCTCGAACTGACCCATATTCGAGGCATTTATTCTGAAATAGGCATGAAGGGGTTGTTCTACCTTGACCCCCGCTGGAACATAGATGAAGCTTCCACCGCTCCAAACCGCACTGTTCAGGGCTGCGAACTTGTTGTCGTTCGATGGTATGACTGTTCCAAAGTATTTCCTGACTATCTCGGGATACTCCCTAACCCCGGTGTCCATGTCTGCGAATATAACACCCTGTTTCTCAAGGTCCTCCCTCATTCTGTGGTAAACAACTTCACTCTCATACATGGCACCCACCCCTCCAAGGAATTTCCTTTCTGCTTCGGGCACGCCCAGCCTGTCGAACGTTTCCTTTATTTCCGGTGGCAGGTCTTCCCATGACTTCGCCTGGCCTACAGTGGACTTCAGGTAATACCTGATCTTGTCAAATTCAATCTTGGTCAGGTCAGCACCCCACATCGGTAGGGGCCTCTGCAAAAAGTGCTTGTACGCTTTCAGCCTGAAGTCTGTCATCCAGGATGGCTCATTTTTGAGCCTTGAGATCTCGATAACCACGTTTTCGTTCAGACCAGGAGGAAACTCCGTAACAAACTTCTCCGGCTCCTTGAAATCATACTTGCTGTAATCCAGGTCCACCGCTTCTCTAACATTTGACATGAGACAGTTCTTCCATGATAAACGATTTATACCCTTTGATATACTTTCTGCACTTTCCTACCATGTCATTCGTGGGACTCTGAATCATCGGCTTCTATCCAAGCATATCCTTTCTCTTCGAGCGTATCGGCGAGTTCAGGGCCTCCTGATAACACTATCCTTCCACTGGCCATTACATGGACCCAGTTCGGCTTTACAAACTGCAGTATTCTCCTGTAGTGTGTAATGAGCAGGAGCCCGAGATTCGGTCCTGTCAGCCTGTTCAGCGTGGAGGCGACGAGCTTAACGGCGTCAATATCCAGACCCGAGTCTATTTCATCAAGAATTGCGAATTTAGAGCCAAGAACAGCCAGCTGAAGCAATTCTGATTTTTTCTTTTCACCGCCGGAAAAGCCTTCATTGAGATAACGTGTTGAATAGCTTTCGTCCCATCCTATGAGCTGCAACTTCTGGGCCACCATCTTTTTGAAGGGAATCAGGGGGACCTGGGTCTTTACCTCCTCCTTGCCCCCCTGTTGCATCGCACTGTAAGAAGCCCTGAGGAAGTTCAGTACTGGAACCCCAGAAACCTCCACGGGATACTGAAAGCCTAGAAAGAGCCCCTTCCGTGCCCTTTCGGTTGGTGTCTTGGCAAGTATGCTCTCCCCATCGACGAGTATATCACCAGCGACCACCTTGTAAGATGGGTGCCCCATTATCGCTTTCGCGAGAGAGCTCTTCCCCGATCCATTCGGACCCATGATGGCATGGATTTCACCCTGGTTGATTGTCAGGCTGACATCCTGAACTACTCTTTTATCTCCCACCGTTACCCCTACATTGATGAGTTCCAGTTTTGACAAATTCTACAATCCGCCGACCTATCAATAATTAAGCCTTGCGCAGTTTTACAAGTTCCAGGCAGTCACTATTTCTACCGAATTCATCGAAAATCTGTTTGGTCAATACGGAGTGCTATTCGCATCATTCGAGCGTCAGGTTCATAACGAAAGACGAATTGGCAACCTTTTGAAATCGTGTCTACGTGAAGTAATTTGACAAGGACTCCCAACAACCTAAATCGATCTGCATGAATTCAGCAGGTCGATCTTGGTCCCTTTTCCAATTGAGTATTCAACCTCGGCAGGACTCAAAAGTTAGCTTCTACCCTCTTTTCACCATCACAGAGATTAATGCAAAATTCGAATCGAATGTTGTATAATGTATGTACAAAAGCCCCGTGTTTGCATCTTGATACCATCCATAGTTGACCTTGAAATTATACGCCCTTCCGGTATCGTCGTACACGGGCCAGGGCCCCTCATAGGTACCAAGGGCCTCATTACCCCCCGGGATCCCAGCGCTCGAGTATGCGCAGTATGCTGTTGGAGGGGAAGCAGTCATATTAAGCCAGATTGAAGTGCATCCGTGATAACCACTGCCGTACCACCTTGATATGTTGAAAAACAGGAATCCAATATAGGTGTCATTCAGGTCGGCAAGGCTGCTGAATTTCGGAAGTGTAAGGTTCATAACAGCGGGTGATGCATTGTTAGAAATGGAAACCCCAACCACCGGACCGGATACCTTGACGATCAGCCATTCTGACTGCATCCTGGGTGCATTAACTTCGTAGTTAACAGTCTCGTAAGTTGAGGATGTAGGATTCCTTCCAAAAAATGAAGCTACGAAGAGAACCGAGCCGATGAGGATAAGAGTCGTGATGAGTATGAGGAGGTTGCGTTTTTTCCTAACCACTCTTTTGAGTTTTAGCTTAGCCGTCAACCAACCCACTTTCAGGCTTTAACTTGAAGCACCCTTGCTTAAATATAGTGTGCGGGTGACTACCTGCTTTCTGGAGGCAGCGAACTTTCCATTCATACCTGCTGGTGGAAAGAATATCTTCAAAAAATTCTTGCCCAAAATGGGCCGTGACGGATGCGTGACCGTTTCCGACGAGCAGGTTTTACCTGCTGTGACAGCACGTGTACGCTATCTTTACTGTGCTTCCGAGTCAGATTCTTCAGTCGTAGATTCGGAAGCAGATTCTGATGCACCAGAAGAGACTATTTCCGCCGTGGCATACCTGTTCGCTACATTCGTTACCCTGATCTTCGCCTTCTGCCCTGCCTTTGCTCCTGCGACGAAAACGATGAATCCCTGTATCTTTGCGATGCCGTCTCCTCTTCTTGATATCTCCGTGATTTCAACGTCGTATTCGTCACCGGCTTTCACCGGCTTGGGTGCGAAACTTCTTGGTCCGAGGGAACCGTATCCCCCACGTCTTCCGTAGCCTCTTCCGCTACCTTGTCCATAACTCATTCCGTTATTGCACTTCGGTGATACAGACCTCCGGGGAGAGGTATATTAATACTTCTGAAGAGATTATGAATCCATGCACATCGAATGGTTATCATGAGCATTTTGAAGTGGCAGTACGGCCGTGGGCGTCGGAAGGGAACTGGTTAGGATTTTTGCGGAAAGAATAATAGAAGTAGGTTAAACGGGAGCCCAGTGGATGAAAAGATGGCAGATGGCAAAATAGTACGAGTGAACGGCGAGTCATTCGAAAAGGAAGTACTGCATTCGGAGCTTCCGGTGATGGCTGACTTCTATGCAGATTGGTGCGGACCCTGTCGCATGGTTGCCCCCATCATGGAGAAGCTTTCGAAGGAATACGATGGTAAGGTCAAATTCGTGAAGATAAACACAGATGAAAATCAGGAACTTGCGATGAAGTATGATATAATGAGTATTCCAACCCTTATGGTTTTCAAGAATGGTCAGATCGTTCAAAGATTCATCGGAGCGGCCCCGGAGCAGTACTACAGAAGACTGATCGAACCCGTTTTACGCAATTAAGCTACGAACAAACAAAGATCGAAACGGTTATCCTTTTTTAAGTTGTATATTTATTGCAAATGATATGGCTGACAAATCACCAGGTAAACGACTTCTACAGAGATTGAAAAAAATACTTGCGGCTGACTCGATACTCACGGACAGAGAATCTCTTGACAAATACTCAACGGACATGGCCGATTTTGTGGGGAGGCCACTGCTGGTACTGAAACCCACCAACATTCAGCAAGTCTCATCCGTGATTAAATTGCTGAATGTTTTGCGGATACCCGTAGTGCCTAGGGGAGCAGGTAGCAGCCTCACTGGAGCTTCGGTGTCAGATGGTGGTGTCATCATAGATACAAGCAGGCTCAATAACATCATCAAGATAGACAAGGTAAACTGGTACGCGCATGTCGAGGCGGGAGTCGTAATCGACACGCTCAACAGTGAGCTGAAGAAATACGGACTGTTCTTTCCGCCTGACCCTGCAAGTAGCTTCATGTGCACAGTTGGAGGGGCCGTTGCAGAAGCGAGTGGTGGCTTACGATGTGTGAAGTATGGTACGGTGAAGGACTGGGTGCTCGCCTTAAAGGTGGTGCTTCCGGACGGGGATGTAGCCGTCTTCGGTGAGCCCCTGCCCAAAAACAGGGCAGGGTACGACATCACACATCTGTTCGTTGGCAGTGAAGGCACTCTGGGGATGATAGTCGAAGCCTGGCTAAAGCTCATCCCGGTACCATATAATCCGGTGAGCCGCATGTTTGTTCAGTTTTCAACCTGGGAAGGCGCGAACCAGGCAGTGATGTCTCTGCGGAGGGGTATGATACAGCCGAATCTGCTCGAATTCATGGACAGAGATTGCATAGCCGCGGTCAACAAGGAGCTCGGTCTCAAAATTCCAGAAGCAGAGGCTACCCTTCTGATCGATGTTGAAAAACCACTTGTCGCCCCCACCAGAGACGCGCTCAAGAAGGCTGGCTATTCAGGGCTCCGAGTCGCGCGCACCGAGGCCGAAGCAGAGGAAATGTACCAGGCCAGGGCGTGGACATACGTTGCTATCAAAAAGCTTGGCTCGGGGGTCATGGCCGAAGACGTTTGCGTCCCTCTGGAAAGACTGGGAGAGTACGTGAACTATGCAAAAGAGGTGGGAAAGCGAAATGATGTCAGGATAGTGGTAAATGGTCATGCGGGGGATGGGAACGTCCATCCGACCATAGTGTACGACAAAAATAACAGAAAGAGCATCCAAAGCGCCAAGCTAGCATTCGAAGAAATCTGCGACTACGCGATAAAGGTGGGGGGAACTGTCACAGGAGAGCATGGTGTTGGAGTTCAAAAAACAAGGATGCTCAGGAAGCAGCTTCAGGCTCACGGTGGTGAGGCGCCGTTGAGGTTGATGAAGGAGATCAAGAAGCTGTTTGACAAAAACGATATAATGAACCCCGGAAAATATGTGGAGGCTGCGTGAAGTTCAGGACACAAAATACTTCTGCAAAGCCTCCCTGAACTCGTCTGGTAGCGGAACCGCCCTCTTTTTTGATTTGTTTGCAGAGACTATCACAATGTGACCCTTTGCGGCGACCTTTCCGGTGGTCAGGTTGAGAACCTCCATCCCGTACTTGACGGACCTCCTGCCGAGTGTCGTAAGGCGCATCTTCACCTCAATCTCATCATCAAATTCGCAGGGGGAGAGGTAGCTGCAGTGCGCTTCGACCCTCGCGAACCACAGGCCCATCTTCATGAGAGACTTCGAGTATGCGAAACCCAACTTCCTGTAAAGTTCCAATTCAACCCTTTCGAAGTAGCGAAAGTAGTTGGCGAAGTGCACGACGCCTGCGGCATCAGTGTCTGACCACGGAACCCTCATTCTGATGCTGAATTCTTTCATGCTATCCGCAGCCAACTGCTTGCTGATAACTCTACCCGTGTCATCGTACCGGGCAATAAATAACTTTCAGGCTTTGTTTACCGAAGTTCTTACCGGAGCAGATTTTCTGTATGGACCTCTGCTTCTCTTTTTTCTCTTCGTCTTCTTTTCTCTTTCCCTCAGCAACCTGATTTCGTCATCTTCCTTAGGAGTTACCAATTTCTTCCACCAATCCTCCGTTGTCGAGCGCAGCCCACTCGACATCTTGACAAGACTTATATTTCTCATTTGCAATTTCCCTGTAATGGCAGCCAGCACAACAGGCTACGTGGAAGCAGCCCTTGGCAGGAGAAGGCTGACGCTGCTTCTGCAAAAGGCGAACCTCGTGAACGTGTTCACAGGAGAGACGTACGAAGCATCGATTGGCATTTACGGAGACAGGGTCGTCCTCGTGGACCCCTCCAACAAGCCGCATGAAGCGGAGCAGGTCATGAGCGCAGAAGGATTAACGGCCGTGCCCGGGCTCGTGGACACGCATCTGCACATCGAAAGCAGTATGATGACGCCCTGGAGATTTGCGGAAGCCGTGCTTCCTCATGGCGTTACTTCTGTCTTCGCAGATCCCCACGAGATAGCTAACGTACTCGGAAAGGCGGGTGTGAAAATGATGATTGAAGCATCAACAGGACTTCCGCTGAAGATAAAATACTTTGTACCCACCTGTGTCCCGGAATCCGATGCCGTCTCCGCAGGGGCGACAATCACGGCCAAAGACGTCGAGGAGATGCTGTCCTGGAATGGCGTTTGTGGTCTCGGCGAAGTCATGGATTACGAAGGAGTGCTGAAAGGATCAAAGAGAATGGTGGAGATACTGGATATCGGAAGAAGGACCGATGCCGTGGTGGACGGTCATTCACCTTTGCTCTCCGGAGACAGGCTGAATGCCTACATCGCGGCTGGGGCCGAAGCCGACCACGAAAATTTTGATGTGAATACTGCCGTGGAAAAGCTGAGACTGGGAATGTTCGTTAAACTCAGAGGGCCGTATCTTCTGGATGCAAGAAGGTTCATGTCGAGATTGAAGAAACTTCCCAGCATGGAAAATCTGATATTCTGTACGGACGACATGATGCCTGATAACCTGGAAAGACTCGGCCACCTGGACTACATCGTAAGGTCATATATTGAAGAGGGCATGGACCCAGTGGAAGCGGTCCGTTCCGTCACACTGAGACCTGCCCTGCACATGAGGGACAGAAACATCGGGGCGATAGCCCCGGGCAGGTACGCCGACATTGTTCTTCTGGGCAATTTGGCAAAATTCGAAGTACGCCATGTGGTTGCAAACGGGCGTCTGGTTGTCAAAGAGGGCAGGCTCTCTTCAAGGATCAGACCAAAACCCTTTGACAGGAGGGCTTTTCGCACGGTCTTGCTGGAAAGGCTGAAACCGTCAGACATAAAAGTGATCGCCCCGATAAAAAACGGAACTGTACGTGTTAGCGCGATAGACTTCTCCAAGTATTCAGGAAGATGGAAGGATCCGGGAGAAGCATTCCTGAAGATGGCTCTTACCGAGCTTGGAACTGCGAATCTATTGGTCAGAAATTCCTCCTTCGTTTTGAACGACCTGGCTCTGGTTCTTGTCTTTGAAAGGCATGGAAACGGGGGAGGAAGAAACTTCGGATTTGTCAGGAACCTTATCAGAAAAGGCGCCATAGCCTCGACGATCGCACATGATGCACACAATCTTGTGGTGGTCGGTACAAATGAGCAGGATATGATGCTCGCGGCGAATCTAGTGATAGGTAGTCAGGGCGGAATTGCGGCCGTTCAGGACGGGGCTACACTCGCCCATATTCGACTTCCTGTAGCAGGGCTCATGTCGGAGCAGAGCCTGCCGGAAGTAGCGGCTGAAATGAAAAAGCTGCGGCTGGCATTCAAATCCATGGGTGTCCTGGACCACCCATACATGCCGCTTCCAGCTCTCATCACCCTCTCTGTGATACCTCATGCAAGGATCACGGATAAGGGGCTATTCGATGTTGACGCCCAGAAGTTTGTTCCCGTCATACTTGGAGCCAAGTAAACGAATGAAATCCACAAATGCAATGGCAGGCATAGAAACCACAGGTTCGATGAGCACGATTCCATTTGGAATTCATCGTTCTTTTTGCCGGCTTCAAAAATCAGAGCGGAGGCTGTCTTGATGCCAGACCTGATTATCAGGGGTGGCACCCTTGTCACCATGGACCCTGGTCGCAGGGTGCTGCAGGACGCAGAAATAGCGGTGGAGGACGGAATCATAACTTCGGTGGGAAAGTCTGGTGATTACAATAAATCGAAGGCCTCTGAAGTGATGGATGCCAAGGGAAAGCTGATTCTGCCCGGATTGATCGACACCCATGTACACCTTGCTCAGGCACTTATCAGAGGCACCGCCGATGACCTTTCGCTTGTCGATTGGCTTCAGCATAGGATATGGCCGCTTCAGGGAAGCTATACCGAATCAGATGGACTTCTCAGCGCGCAGCTTTGTGTCCTTGAGATGCTGAAAAGTGGAACCACCACATTCCTAGAATCCGGTCTTCACAGAAGGTATGGCAATGAAGCTATAGCTGCCATGGTTGAGAAATCAGGAATCAGAGGCATCCTCTCGAAGATGATTATGGATAGCGGCGGTTATGGCGGCAGGTCGGGCATAATGCATCCGGGCATGGTGGAGGACAAAGACGCCTGTATATCCGAAGCAGTGGACCTTTTTAAGAGATGGAACGGAAGAAGCAGAGGAAGAATCGGTGTTTGGCTCGCGGCCCGTTCTCTGGGAGGAGTGAGCCCTTCGCTTTATAGGGAAATAGGTCGACTCGCCGGTGAACTTGGCACCGGGATTACAATGCATCTCAATGAGGTACCCGAAGATTCCCGATTTTCCATGACAAATTACGGCATGAGACCCGTCCATTTTGCGAAGAGTGTAGGTCTTCTTGACCAACGCACGGTTTTTGCACATATGGTCTGGGCCACAGATGAAGAAATATCTATTCTGGGTACAGCCCGGAGCAACGTCGCTCACTGTCCCGCCTCAAACTCAAAGCTTGCTTCAGGAACAGCAAGGGTGCCTGAGCTTATCGCTTCTGGGGTTAATGTTGGACTTGGCTGCGATGGCGCTCCATGCAACAACACGTATGATATGTTCAGGGAGATGAGGCTAGTCCCCCTTTTTCAGAGAAAAAGGCTGATGACCCACGGCGCAATCGATCCGTACACGGTGCTGGAAATGGCCACGATGGGAGGCGCCAGAGCTCTGGGACTTCAGGATAAGGTGGGTTCAATCGAGGTTGGGAAGCGAGCAGACATCGTGATTCTTGGTTGCGAAAGGCCTGCTTACACTCCTTCGATCGACCCTGTCTCAACCGTTGTTTACACCGCTACTGGAAACGATGTGGACACTGTGATAGCAGATGGTCTGACTGTGGTAAAAGATCATAAGGTACTTACGCTGAATGAAGAAAAAATCCTGACTGACGCAAGGCACACCATACCGAAGATCCTTGAACGGGCCGGTATCGGTGGAGTATCTGATCTTCTTCGAAATTAATCTTTGTCTCTGATGACATTTCCAGGAATGGTAGACTGTGGACCTAAAGCATGTATCTCTGCAAACGTATTAATTAAAGCCGGTTCACCGGTGCAGGCCCGGAAAATTGGATTCGGAAGCAGAACGATTCATCGGAAGGCGGATGAAACGGAAGGAAGACCTCAGGGTACTGTTGGCCGAAACCAGGTATGTCGACGACATCGACCCCCCCGGCGTCGTCTACATGGGGCTGATTCGATCTCCATATGCCCACGCCAGAATCATCAATGTGGATGGGGCCGCGCTCGCAAATGACCCCAGGACCCTCCTCTTCCTGCCCCCTGATGAAATCAATCCTCTAACTAACCACCTGCCTCTCATTCAGAGCCCAGCAGGCTGCAGAAATCCGAACACCTCCCCTCTTGCTGGTTCAATGACCACCTATGTCGGTGAGCCGATTGCGGCCGTCGTCACGACTTCAAGATATGATATTCCTGACCTGATCGAGAAGGTGTCGGTCGATTTCGAGCCACTTCCTGCAATCACAGACGCTAGCGCAGCCGTGAAAGATCACGGTAATCTCGTTTATGGAAGCTGGGGGGATAACATAGCCTACTCTCACCTGGTCGAAAAGGGCAGGGTTGACGCGGCATTCGATTCGGCTGACGAGGTGGTGAGGGAGCGATTTCAGATAACCAGACAGTACGGTGCTGCGATCGAGCCACGTGGCGTTATTTCAATGTTCGAGCGCGGTTCCGGTAATCTTACTGTGATCTCCTCCACGCAATGGCCACATTTTCTGGGGACAATGCTTGCTGAAACGCTGAAGTATCCTGAAAACCTGATCACCGTGATCGCACCGGACGTCGGGGGCGGTTTTGGCAACAAGCAGGACATCTACAGAGAGGAAGTACTCTCAGCCATTGCTTCGATGAAACTCGGACGTCCAGTTAAATGGGTGGCAACCCGGACCGAGGATTTCCAATCCACCGTGCATTCTGGGGACCAGTCGCATGACGCCGAACTCGCACTTACAAAAGAAGGAAGATTTCTTGGTTTCCGGGACGAAATCATCGCAGACATAGGCGCCTTCGGTCCCATGAGTCTCGGGCCACCAATGCTTACCGTAACCAGCATGACAGGGCCCTACAACATTGAGAATGTGAAACTGAACCTTCAATGTGTGGTCACCAACAAGGTTCCACTCGGTGCGTACAGGGGATTCGGACAGCAGCAGGCGGCCTTCGTGCTCGAACGGCTTGTCGATGAAGCGGCATCAAAGCTTGGAATCGGGGAGCTGGAGCTGAGGGAGATGAATCTCATCACCAGTTTCCCATACGTATCGCCGGCAGGGAGGGTAATAGACAGCGGAAATTACCGGGCAATGCTGAGGAAGGCCAGGCAGGTCTCGTCCTATGATAATCTTATCCGGGAGAGGACCAGTGGAAATCTGCTGAGGGGCATCGGCGTCGCATTCGGTTTTGAAGGGGGTGGAATCGGCCCCAGTGTCGTCCAGACAAGTTCCGGAGCGCGGCACAAAGGCTACGAGAACGTGACCCTTGAATTACTCCCTGACGGCAACCTTGCGTTTTACACGAGCCTTTCCCCTCATGGTCAGGGGCTGGAAACCACTCTTTCCCAGGTCTGCGCCGACCTCATGGGGGTCACGCCTGAAAGGGTCTCCATTATACATGGTGATTCAAGGCGGACACCGTACGGCTTCGGAACGTGGGGAAGCAGGAGTGCTGTTCTGGGGGCTGCTGGCATGTACAAATGTGCCCTTCTGCTGAAGTCTTCCCTGGTAAAGATCGCGTCAAAATCGATGGGTATACCCGAATCAGAGCTGGTTTATGAGCAGGGGGGTGTCAGAAAAATCAAGGAAGATGGTTCTGGCATGACGTTGAAGGAGCTTGCAAGGTTCGCATATGAGGGAAATTCGGATTCGGAGCTGAGGATCACGGTAAAGTACGAGCCCCCCTCCCTTACTGTTTCTGGAGGATTCCACATCGCGGTCGTGGATGTTGATCCCGAGACCGGCGCGGTCAGGCTTGTAAAATATATCATGGTGGATGACAGCGGAGTCATGATCAACCCGTCGGTGGTCGAAGGACAGCTGCTGGGTGGTATAGCCCAGGGAATCGGAACGGCTCTGCTTGAAGGAATCATATACTCGGAGGAGGGTCAACCGCTCACCACATCCTTCCTTGAGGGGCTGATACCCTCCGCCACAGACATCCCCGAAGTCGAGCTGTTTCATTTTGATACGCCCACACCCGCCAACGAACTCGGAATCAAAGGAATGGGGGAAAGTGGCATAATAGGTCCTTCGGCAGCCATCGGCAACGCCATAAGCAACGCACTGAGGTTAAGGGGATTCATCGTCAGAAAGACTCCTATTCTAAGTCATGAGCTCTGGCCTTATCTGCATGAAAAACTGGAGGCTCATCCTTCGCTGTCGATTCCCTCTTGACTCCTGAGAAGTGGCCCAACCTTGCCTGCTTATCCTATTGTCCGACAGGAAGAGGAATGAACACACTTACCAAAGAATATTCTTTTTCAAGTTTACACAAAAGCAAACTGGGCCTAAAAAGATATCAGCATCCCGACTGATAACGAAGCAGAGAATGCCACCGAGAACAGGAAGGCTCACCGCCTCGTCTCAAAAAGATTAAATGCCATCACTCCGCGGACTCGTACGTGCCAATAGAACTTCCCGATGGTAAAAGGCTGGCTGTGTGTGTTTCATTCGACCTGGATGCCTGGTCTATAATGCTGCGGATGCGTGCCGTCGGTCTTCTCGGAAAAGGAAACTACGGTCCAATAAATTTCTCACGCGGCGAATTCGGCATCGTGACCGGTATCCCGAGGATAGCCGCACTCCTGGACAAATACAATATCAAAGCCACCTTCTTCACACCGGGCGTCATAGCTGATACCTATCCTGATATGGTCAGAGACCTCTCCCGAAGGGGTCACGAGATCGCACACCACGGGTACTTCCATGAGTGCCCTGCATCTCTGGATGAAAAGGCGGAGAGGGAATCGTTCCAGAAAGGTGTTGATTCCATAAAGAGAGTGACCGGAAAGTCGCCAGTCGGGTACCGGGTCCCGTTCGAGATACCACAGGCGAACGAGCTGAGCGAGCACAGCGTGAAGATAATGATGGATCTTGGTTTCAAGTACATTTCCCAACACATGGGTCCTTACGATTTCCGGGTAAGCAAGGTCAGAGATGGTGATGTATACCACACCGACAAGCCGCCGGAATTCGGAAAGGAAGTGTCCATGCTCAATATCCCCGTAAACGAGCTGATAGAAGACGACCTTGCCTACTTCCTGGGTGTATCCACATTCTATCCCAAATTGGACAATCCTTCGAAGGTGCTGGAAATATGGAAAATGGACTTCGATTACGCCTATCAGTTCGAGCCGAACGGTTTCTTCGCTCTTGTCCTCCACCCTGAGAGCACCGGGAGGGCTCACAGGATAGTCCTTCTGGAGCAGACGATCCAGTACATCATGCAGAAACCGGATATCTGGTTCTGTACGATGGAGCAGCTTGCAGACCGCTGGAAGGATTAGTCTGGCACAGCGCACGCAGACTGAGAAGATTCATAAACTGGCTGCCCTTCGTTGACGGCATGCCACATGGAGACCTCAAGGGCAGAGATTTCATTACAATAAGGGATGTATCCAGGAAGGAGCTGGAAAGGCTGTTCTCTACAGCCGACGACATGTCAAAGCTTGCGAAATCAGGGTCGGACTTACTGAAAAAGAGAATTCTCGTCACACTGTTCTTCGAACCCAGCACCCGGACAAGACTGAGCTTTGAAACGGCCATGCTAAGACTGGGGGGAGGCTACACCGGTTTCTCCGACCCCTCGTCTTCGCGTACAGTCACAGGGGAATCACTCGCGGACACGGTAAGGATGGCGGACAATTACGGAAACGTGATCGTGCTGAGACATAAAATCGAGGGGTCTGCGAAGCTAGCGGCAGAAGTTGCAGACGCTCCTGTGATAAATGCAGGGGATGGGACCCAGCACCATCCAACACAGACCCTGACCGACCTCTACACAATTCACAAGGAATTTGGATCCGTCGACGGGATAGAGATTGCGATTCTCGGAGACCTAAAGCATACCCGTTCCGCCTCTTCGCTTTGTCTCGGATTGACCCATTTCAAGGATGTGAAGCTCCATCTTGTTAGCCCGAGGGAGCTCAGGGCGAAGGAGGAAGTCAAGGATTTTCTAGAAGAAAACAAGATGGATTACGATGAGACCGAAGACGTGGAAAAGGTGATTCCCCATGTTGACGTCTTGTACGTAACCAGGCTTCAAAAGGAGAGGATGTCTGACACAGCAGAATATGAACGAGTAAAGGGCAGTTACTTCGTTTCCTCGAAGATGCTTGCGAAGGCAAAGAGGAAGATGATCGTCATGCATCATCTTCCAAGAATAGATGAGATACCGATAGAGGTGGACTACACACCCCACGCCAGATACTTCCAGGAGGCCGCAAACGGTCTCCCTGCAAGGATGGCTCTCCTGTCAAGCATAGTCGAATGATCCTCAGGAGATTGCGGCGTTCGCCCCCTGCAATTTACCTGGCAAAACGCTGGCAATTGATCTTTGTTCTGCGGATAACGATTGGGATGGCACAAGCATGGATCAAGAGGCATTCTAAATATTTAATTCACCAGAGTCACTCACCTCTTCCGTTATGATTTTTCAAGAGGGGAACACCGCATGAAGTTTCAGCTGGTTGTAAACGAAGAACACGCATCCGACGCCTACGGCATATTCCAAAACGAAACAGACATTTCGATACAACGAAGAAAGGGCCGGGTGTATTTCACATTCGAAAAGGGATCACCCTCAAAGGAAGCAGTTTCAAAATCAATAATTCTCTTCCCAGAGCTGGAGATGGCCCAGGTTAGCGGTAACTCGCGCAAGAAGGTTCCGTTGACCCTGCCGGAATCATTGGTCGGCCTGATGAACTGTCCCAACCCGCTATGCGTTACTTCCCAGCCCAAGGAGCCTGCCGTACCCGAGCTCAGGGTGCTGAGGGTAAGTCCACTGCTTCTTAGGTGTGAATACTGTGGCAGATATGTGCCCCGCGAATCTCTGTCACCTTCGCTTATGGAAGTAACAAAATTCATTCCACAGAGTAAGAAGATTCAGACAAAGGTTTAATCTGGAGAAAAGTGAACCACTCTCATGAAAGCACTTGTCACCGGTTTTGAAGCCTGGGCGGGCCATATGAACCCGGGCGGTATGATAGCGAAGGAGCTGAATGGCAGAAATCTTGACGGTCTCGATGTAGTAAGTGTAGAACTGCCCGAAGATTTTTACGCCATACCCGGACTGGCAAGGAAATACTTCGATGAATTGCACCCCAATATAATCATCTCGATAGGCTGGGATTATACCAGAACGGTGAGGGTAGAGAAGGTGGCTCTTAACATAATGAGCAGTGTGTTTGGAGACAAGGTGGTGCCGGACAACAGAGGAAACACGCCCAAGGATCAACCTGTGATCAAGGGAGCTCCTCTCGCTCGAAGAAGCACCCTTCCTGTGGACAGAATCGTTTCGGCTATCGGGAGGTCCGAAATACCAGTCGCGGGTTCCTTCTACGCTGGAACGCACTGCTGCAACACCACGATGTTCTCATTCCTTCAGGCTACCCGCTCACACCCGGAGACGGTCTCAGGGCACATTCATATCCCTCCTGTGCCGGAGATGCTGAAGGAGGGCGATGTGAACCTGAGGTCCCAGGGCAAGGAAATATTCACCCTTCCCATTTCCACCGAAAAACGTGCGGTGGAGATAGCCCTCAAAACGTGCAAGGAATATCTGGAATCGAGAAGCCTGTAGCCCAGCCGGAGAACGAATCACGCTTTTATCCTTCCTCAACGCAGAATCGGCCATGGACCTTGTTGTAAGGAATGCGATTCTTCTGGGCCGAGAGGACCCTGTCGACATATCCGTATCAGCGGGGATGATTACCTCCGTAAGGCCAAGAGTCCAGGCAAGGGCCGATGTAGAGATAGACGCCGATCACAAGCTTGTGCTCCCGACATTTATCGAGCCTCACGTCCACCTGGACAAGGCATTTCTTGCCGAAAAATTACCAGAGGCAGAGAGCATGTCCGAGGCACGCAGACGAGTTAGGGATGCAAAGGCTGCCTTTACAGAGGATGATGTTTTCAGAAGGGCTGAAAGGTGCATACGTGAAGCGTTACTTCATGGTGTGACGG
This sequence comes from Nitrososphaerota archaeon, assembly GCA_021324115.1. Classification (GTDB taxonomy): domain Archaea; phylum Thermoproteota; class Nitrososphaeria; order Conexivisphaerales; family DTJL01; genus JAJPJS01. The sequence continues at coordinate 5,966 of JAJPJS010000022.1, read as the reverse complement.
CAATTCGGACTCATGTCGATGTAGATTCGATGGCGGGGCTTCGTTCATTCAGGGCACTAACCAGACTCAAAGCCATGTATTCAAAAACGATCAAAATTCAGCTCGTGGCATTCCCTCAGGAGGGGTTTTCGCGTGACAAAGAAGCGTTTGGACTTCTGGAGAAAGCGATCGAACTTGGTGCGGGTGCGGTAGGGGGTCTTCCAGAAACTGAGGGTAGCCTTTCCGAGGGGATAAGGCATCTGGAAAATGTAACGAGGCTGGCCGAGGAGCACAATTTACCCCTGGATGTTCACTGCGATGTTCAGCCATACACCAGTTTTATTGAGCATTATGCCAAGCTGGTGAAAAAGGTTGGTTTGCGGGGACGGGCAACGGCGGACCACATCATCGCGTTGTCATATTACGATGATTCTTTGGCGAATTCCATAATAAGGGAGCTCAAATCCTCGAATATGAACGTAATCACAAACCCGTGCACAATGATGGTGGGCGGCTCTCAGGACCCACCACCCAGAGGGAGGGGTATAACGAGGGTTAAGGAGATTATGCGTGCCGGTGTCAACATTGCATACGGGCTTGACAACGTGGTGGACCCGTACAATCCTTTCGGGGAGTTTCACCCTCTGAAGAATGGCTGGCTGCTCGCCTACGAAGCCCAGCTGAATCGCGAAGCCGACTTCGAAGCAATACTCAGGATGCCAACATACAATTCTGCCCTGATACTTGGTCTGAAAGGATACGGCATAGAACCAGGATGCTCTGCCGATTTCAACGTGCTTTCGGAGTCCACCCCCCGCGAGGCTCTGCGCAAGGGCGCGACTGCAAATGTAGTTGTGAAGGATGGAAGAATATTATCCCAGGTGCAATCATGAATCTGGAGCAACAAAGAAGTAGCTTCACGGTATCCTGTTCCCCTTTTTAACCGCCCTCATGATGCAGGGGTCCTGGCAGGAATCTTCCCGTACCGGGTGGACAGAAACCCACCCCTCGTTCGTATACAAGATTACCACGTACGAACGTATACCTGACTCTTCCACGCATATTCATAGAGCCGTACAGAACAGTGCCCTTTGCCTTTGTCTGGAGCTCTGTTGCATCCAGCTTCCATTCTTCATTCGGATCAATAACACAGATATCCGCATCCATCCCGGCTTTCAGGTCTCCCTTCCTCTGGTATATGTTGAAGGCCTTTGCAACCGATGTCGAACACAGCCTGATGACATCCTGCAGCGTGGCCCCCCACGTGTGTGCAAGTTGAATCATCGCCGGAAGTCGCGTTTCTACTCCTGGGGTACCCGGAGGAGCCTTCCATACATCATTCAGCCCCGCCTGCTTTTCATCCCTGGAATGGGGAGCATGGTCACTCACTACGATGTCTATCGTGCCGTCCTTCAGCCCGACCCATAGTGCAGCAACATCCTCCCTTGACCTTGCGGGAGGGTTGTACTTTGCATTTGGACCCATCGCCATCGCTTCCTTCGTTGTAAAGTAAAGGTAGTGCGGGCAGGTTTCACTCGTTACGTTGACCCCTCTCCTTTTTGCTTCCCTCACGGCCTCCACCGCCCCCCTGGTGCTGAGATGAAGAAGATGGACCCTGCACCCTGAGGCTTCGGCCAGAAGGATAGCATTTCTCACTGCAATCTCCTCGCTTATGCTGGGTCTGGACTCGAAGTGTGCCGAAATGTCCATTCTCCCCTCCCCCTTTAATTTACGGGTAAGAAAATCTATGATAGAATCTTCCTCGGCATGTATGCAGTGGGGAATGCCGATCTCTGCAGTCTTCTCCATAACTTCAAGCAGCTCACCCGGCGTCTTCACAAACGAGCCTTCATACTCCTTCCTCCGTTCGGCGGGGGGCGCCACCGTGTATGTCTTGAACGCAATCGCTCCCGCACGTGCCATCCTTTCCAATTCCGAAGTGTTTTCAACACCTGCCGCGGCGATCAGCCCGAAGTCTACGATCGACCTGCTGCTCACGAGTGCAATCTTCTCCCTGAATAACTTCTCATTCGTAACGACAGGCTGGGTGGTCGGCATGTCGAACACCGTGGTCGTTCCGCCGGCGGCCGCACCCTTGCTTCCGCTTTCAAAATCCTCTTTGTGGGTCATTCCCGGGTCTCTGAAGTGGACGTGGGAATCGATGAGTCCGGGTATCACAGACAGGCCTGTAGCGTCTATCACCATCGAAGGGCTGGCGAACTCTTCGCCACTCGCAGCAACCTTGGCTATCTTTCCGTCGGAGACAAAAACATCAGCGGGCCTGATACCATCCTGGGCGATTACAGTTCCGTTTCTTATCACAAGGTCGAAGGAGGCCACGCGTCTAGTTAATCTGGATTTGATTTATGTGTTCTGACGCCTAACTATGCCACTGTTGGCGTGTCCACATCTGTGTTCCACCACGGCTTGTCCCATCTTTTCTTACTATCGGGAAGAGCCCCCAAGATGCCGTGCGCCGCTTCGGCAACCCGCGATAGCTGTCTCTCACTCATCCCTTTACTCCTGAGGAATTCAAATCTTTCCAGTATGTTCTCGATGTTCAGCCTAAACGTGAGTGTGAATTTCTGGTCTTTCGAAATCATCGCTTTGATCTTTTCCACCTTAACGCTGGAATCCTGGATAAAATGGTCATGTAACAGGGCGCAGGTGTCGAGCATGTCCTTTTCCTCCATTCCTATGACAAATCTGTTCTTCCGGTACCACGGGCACTTCAGGATTCTGAATTCCTGGCCAGACTGGACGAGCGCATCATGTTCCTTTGACTCTATCTCCATTATCATCTGACACTTGGTGAGCAGCAGATTCTCGACACCTATCGTGTGATGGTTCAGCTTCGGGTCCTTGGAGAATTCGTCCCTCACATCCACCACATGCCTCATTTCCACCTTCTCCACCAGGACATCCACCCAGTTGACGATCGGCTGCATATCCTCCGTCCAGTCAACCGACCTTATCCTGTATCTGTCCCCCGCCCGAATCGCATTAAATCTTCTGTCTCCGGACGTCAGGAAGTGATGATACTTTGACCCAGCGAATCCGCTCATGTTGGCAAGGAGTACAATGAATCTTGAGCCCTGCTCTTTTTTCACGACATAGTCCAGGTCCTTGAGTTTTCTGTTCATCGGTCCCATCGGCTCGTTCGCGGATGGGCACAGTAATTTGACTGCCGCCCCACCCATGAGCAACGGATTCAAGGGGCCCCCCACTTTTTTCGCGTCAGGATGCCCGGACATGAGCGACGACGAATTGGAAGCCACCCAGATCGTAAAAACCGCCCTCTGAAGGGGGCTACAGAAAGGTTCGAGGTATCCAGGAAGACCCAGGTGCCTTGACACTTCTCTGAAGTCCAGCTTGGAGGTTGGGGGTTTCTCTATATCGTGTACAGTACCATCGAGGTCCCTGTACAGTAATATTCTGTCTTCCTCCTCCAATCCCGCATTTAGATAGCAAGCACCCGATTAAAAACCATCCGCGCTTTGCTAGCCTACGTCACTCAAAGGTTTGGTTGCAAAGTCTTCTTGCGTACCCATTTCAGACCATCGTCCGGATTCGTCACTCCGAATCTGAAGCTTCCTGGGCTAAAGTGTCCTATCTATAACTTTTGAGAGGAATCGAGCAATACAACTCTGGACCTGCTTTACGCTAATTCTAAAAGCAGGAAGAGTTGAGCCCTCCGTGTGAGTCAGGGAAGAAACAGTTACAGACTTGTGAAGAAGCTGATAAGGGAACACGAAGCTTGGTTTTCAAGAACACTTCCTCTTGTAGCAAGCGAAAACCTGGCCTCGATGGCGGTACGGGAGGCACTTTCATCAGATATGGGACAACGGTACGCCGAAGGTCCGCCCGGTGACAGAATTTACGCCGGGTGCAGATATATGGACAAGGTGGAAGAAGTCGCGATGGACCTGGCCAGAAAACTTTTCGGCGGGGATTTCGTTGACGTTCGTCCCATTTCAGGTCTTATTGCAAACCTTTCTGTTTATTCAGGCTTAACCACGCCGGGGGACACGATCGTTTCACTTTCAACGGCCAGCGGTGGACACATATCGTCTGAATCAAAGGAATCCCAAGGTACCGCGGGCCTTGTGCACGGACTCAGGGTGGAGTACTTCGAGTATGATGTCAAGAAACTGAACATAGATGTGGACCGCTCTCTCAAGAAGATGTCAAGTCTACATCGAGAAAAGAAGTCACCAAAGGTCGTGACGTTCGGGGCCAGTCTGTTCCTCTTCCCGCATCCGTTGAGGGACATGGTTGAGCGTATAAGGGAAATAGGCGCGACTGTACTGTACGATGGTGCCCACGTCGCTGGCCTTATCGCAGGCGGAGAGTTTCAGGACCCCATGAAGGAAGGTGCAGACCTGCTGACATTCAGCACACACAAAACGATGTTCGGACCGCAAGGGGGGATGATAGTTGGCAGGTCTGAATTTCGCGAGAAGGTTTCGCTGGGCGTCTTTCCGGGAACCACCAGCAATCACCATCCAAACCTTGTAGCTGGAAAGGCTCTGGCACTGGCGGAGCTTATGGAGTTTGGCAAAATATACGCCAGAGACGTGATTTCGAACGCGAGGGCACTCGCAGAAGCACTATCTGAAAGTGGCGAAAATGTACTTGGCGAGGCGCTGGGATTCACAAGGTCCCATCAGGTTGTGCTGGATACCATGAAGTATGGGGGCGGAATAAAGGCTGAGAAGTTGCTTGAATCGGTAAACATAATCACGAACAGGCAATCCTTCCCGAGGGAGCCGTACACGCCGCGACCGGAGGTACCTGAGGGGTTGAGACTGGGCACCTCGGAATTGACAAGGCTCGGATTCTCGAAATCAGATATGAAGGAGGTGGCTGCAATAATCCACTATGCCCTGAATGGAGGTGAAAGGGAAAGGGTGATGGAGAGAGTTGAAGAGGTAAGGAAGGGGAAGCAATCAGCAAAGTATTCATTCGAGCGTTCACCTGCCTACTTCTACAGGTGAAAGTTTCAATACGAAATATCTGTAAATTATTTATAAAAATACTCGGAATACGCAATTTATTTTAGCTCCTAAAAAAACTAATATATGCCTGAATCAAATTTCAGGTGATGGCTGACCAGAAATCGGGAACAGTTTTTATCAGGGAAAGTACAGGACTCGTGAAGAACGTTTCCTTTCTTGATGCCGTGGCGTTAAATCTCGGGAACATGTCGGCAGGAGCGGCTCTTGGCACAATTGGACTGACCACCTACCTCATAGGCAGTTATATCACTGGATTCAATCTCGTGCTCACTTCGCTTCTTGCCTTCGTTCTTTCGGTTCCCCAGATCATAGTCTACACCATGATGACGAGGCGTCTGGCCAGAACGGGGGGTGATTATGTGTGGGTATCCAGAACGCTCGGCGGTTTTGTTGGAAGCACATTTTCGTTCATGGGCTACACAATAGAGACGCTTGCCTACCTGGCCCTGATTTCCCTGTCCACGGTGTTCGCGATAGGTACGGTTGGTTCCGACCTCGGGTTTTCCAACCTGTTTCCGCTGGCGGTTCCTTCATACGTTCCCGGGGCAAACGCCGGGGAGCAGCTGGTTGTCGGTGCGATAATATTCGCAGTTCTGATCGGTATCAACATCGTAAAGCCCAAGGCAGGTTACAAGCTGGTTTCTGTGCTGATTATCCTCGGCATCATATGCACCGTAATCGGTATCGCGACACTCCTCGCGGCCGGCAGCAGTGCTGTCCCTAACTACATGTCATTCGTGAATAATCTTGGAGCAAACACATCCTCGCAGGCTGTGACCTCCTCGTACACGGGAGGTTCATATAACGTTGGCGGGATTCTTTTCATGATTCCGTTTTTCGCCATATTCGTGTATCCCTGGCTTAATGCGGCCCCAGCTGTGGCCTCAGAGGTGAAAGGTAGGGGAGCTCTGAAGTGGAACGTCCCTGTTTCAGCTGTCCTTGCGATGATATTGGTCACGGCCGGGTTCG
>JAJPJS010000007.1 GCA_021324115.1 Nitrososphaerota archaeon | reverse complement strand
CGGTTCAAATCCGCCCGGCCCCATGCCAAAACAGGTTAACAACCTTTATAGAGACCGCTCTGCTGCCTGCGACGTATGACGAGGGACATGTCCAAATCACCGTACGTGTACTTGCTGGACAATCCCGACTTTAGGCGTTGGTACGAGAATGTCGAAAGAGGCAGCGTTGCTACCGCTCATGAGTGGCTCAGACGAATGGGTTTCATTCATAAGCGGTTTAATATGCTCCCCGCGCAACTCGCCAAAATCGGGAGCAAGCAGGTCTACAAGTTCACCTTGGACATTGTTTCTCAACTGCAGAAAGAAGGTAAGAGCGGGAGCTACATTTCGAATTGCATCAAGCCGCTAAAAAGCTGGATGGAATATAATGGCAAACCCATAGTTGGTAGAATCAGAATAACTGGAAGGGGCGAAGTCACCACCGTAGCGAACGAGAAGACACTGACACCAGAAGAACTTGGCAGAGTGTTGAATATGGCAGACTTCAGGGCGAAGGTGGCCTGCTCGTTAATGGCGTTTGGTGGATTCAGACCTGAAGTGCTCGGCAACTACGAAGGCAACGACGGGCTGAAGCTCAAGGACTTTCCCGAACTGAGATCGCACGAGGGCACGATCGAATTCATGAAAGTCCCGACGCAGGTCATCGTTAGACGAACGCTTTCGAAATCAAGAAAGCGGTGGTTGACTTTCATCTGCGAGGAAGGGTGCAACTACCTTAAGCAGTACCTAGAATGGAGAATCCGGAACGGGGAGGCCCTGACCCCAGAATCACCTATACTAACGCCTTCCGCAGCCAAACTGGCGGGCAAGCATATTACCTCGATAAACATCAGCGACATCATAAGGAAGCCCATTAGGGCCGCCGGTTTCCAATCAAGGCCCTATGTGCTAAGGCGATATTTCGATACGCGAATGATGATGGCAGAATCAGACGGCCTGATAATCAGAGACTGGAGGGAGTTTTGGATGGGTCATGAAGGTGACATAGAGCACACTTATACGCTGAACAAGGGTCTAACGGAAGACGTAGTTGAGAAAATGAGAGAAGCCTATGCGAAGGCTGCCGACAAGTACCTTGTAACCGGCAGAAAAGAGACTACCACCAAAGATGAAATAATGCAGTTGGTGTATAAACAGAGCCTCTTGATGAATGGCTTCAGTGAAGAAGAAGTCGCGGCATTAGGGGATTTGTCGCAAAAGACGGCCAAAGAAATCTCCGACATCGCAAACCGGAAGAAGATGGAGTCTCTCGGCTTGAACGGCGGCAGTCAGAAAGTCGTCCCGATGAATGAGGTGAAGCAATTGGTCGAGAATGGCTGGGAATACAAGTTGACTCTGCCGGACGGCCAGGCGGTAATGGGTCTGCCTTCTCGTTAGTTCAAGCGTGCTTCTTGACTTCGTGCTCTATAGACTGGAGTAGTAGTTCATTCTTGATTTCGAATTCAGTTCGACTCATGAAATCCGGCTGGCTTAGCACCAGCATGCGTGCGAAGCTGCTTACAGGCAAAAGCTTGCCCACTAGCTCTTTCATCGCCCTAAAATCCACAAGTTGGTTGCTCTGTCCGGTAAAGGACAGCGTCGTGGTTTGTGGTACCCGAGTCTGCTTCTCGGTTGTATCCCCCTGAGAGGGGGACTTCTTGGCTCTTGTAGCAATCAACAAATCGGTCCTATCCTGAGGAACAGACCTGGTTGAGAAGGACTCTGACATGCTGGCTACCCCACCGCTAGCTCAATCCGCTCCTGAAGCATCTGTTTGTCCCCTGGCCCGATGCAATCACGTTGTGACTGGCCTCTGACATCGATTGAAAATAACGGAGATCGCTTTTAACGGAGAGAATGCCGCATTCAACGCGACTGAGGGTCCATACGCTCACGGGTTCCAGGCCCTCGCAAGTTTCACTCTAACAGACGACTGGGCATTCCCCGAAGGCCCATGGATCAAACACCTGTCCATGGCATAGGTCACCATCAAGCCTGCCAAGCATGTCTCTCTTGCCAGCCCTACATCGCAATCTGCTACTTGTCGACAACAACCGATGAATTTGAAAAGCTCAGTTCGGTACCCCATTGAGCTGGGGGCTTCTCGGGAGACGATCCCTATGACTCCGTCCAAAAATAAATTGAAACGCCTACGGCCGGATGGTTCTATTTAGATGATTGGCTATCGGGAATTGTATCTACTCAATCTACATGTCAAGGGGTTTGGTGCGTAATGAAACGTGGCGAAAATGCATTTTGAACTGATTAGAGATACAAGCCAGTAATTGACAATCAGAATCAATACACATACCGGTCGGCGCGTTTACCCACCTAAACTAGCAAGAAACCAAGCGTGGATTCGAGCCACCATTCGATCTAGGTTCCTTTCGGCTTTGAGACCCCGTACTGGATGTATGCTTCAATGATAAGTCGCTCCAATTTTTGTCGTCCGTAGTGCTGGACAACTCGAGCAATGATCTCTGCCTCATGAGCTCAAATGAATTGTTTTACCCATCTTTGGTTTACGAACGACCTCCCTCAAGGAGATAATCTGTAAACGTGCACCTGATAGCCTTTTGATGTAGTGTTCATCTCTTCGATAAAGAGACCCTCTCGCATAAGATTCTTTATGACATCAAGTTCGAAGCTGAATGACCCATGAAGATAAATTGTGCACTTGGATCCTAATCTTTCAAGCTTGTTGCATTTGAACTCTTTCTGAGTGAGAAAAACCAATTTCTGATACCCAGTTCGTCCATACACCTTATCTGTACTTGCAGCAAGTAGCAATGGCAACAAGTTCCTCATCACTAATCTTTTCTCAAGCGTAACTGCGGATATATCTATCCCCACTTCTCCCCTCAGATTCGATGCGAGAACACCCCGAACTTATCCCGGCGTCAAGTATCCTGCTGTACGGTCGCCAGGCCCGTAAAGCGTAAATTTTTGGATGGTATATCTTCTCGTTTTCTCTAAATTACCTATCGAAATCTTCAGCGTATAGATCAAATGTTTGTTCTATCTCTTTGGACTGAGAAATTTTAGACAATCAATAACTATTATGCAGAGTCAACGCTTTGAATAGACACGTCAACTAGGATTAGCCGTATTAAGCTACCTCGGTTACCACCACCAAGAAGCGAACAGTACGCTTCTTATTCTTTCCAATCTGCTTGAAGCCATGAGAATAGAAGAGGAAGGAAAACTAATTAGACACCGTAACTGATAGTCAAAATTGAGCTTTTACTAAATGTCGACCCATATAGTGCTCATGGGCAGAACCGATGGTCCCGTCCTCAAAGGGTACCAGCATTACGGGGGCATTAGGAAACTCTACCTGCTTCATAGCCCTGACGACATCGAATTCAAGTTTAAAGACTTGGCGATGAAGGTCAAGAAGAAGCTCGAAGGAGCAGGTTTCGAAGGGGTTGTACTCAAGCAAGTAAACGCATTCGATATGAACGACATAATCTTCGCCATAATCGACATTGTGGATCACGAAAAACCACCTTACTTTGTGAACATCACTGGCGGTACGAACTTAATGGCGGGAGCCGCGTGTGCCACGTCTTTCTTCATAGGAGCGAAGGCGTACTACGTCCTAGGAAAGAGAGGTGGTACGATGGAGGAGTCGCAGGTCATAGAGCTGCCAGTTCCTAACATCCCTTACTACCGAACAGTTGACAAGAGTCAGTTGCGCGTGTTGGAAGCACTCAGCCGCCTGGGAGGGAAAGCACCAAACTCGATACTCCGAGAGTCAATGGAAATCTCGCCTCAGATTCTCAGTTACCATATCAAGGAGTTGTCACGCAAAGGTCTCGTCGAAGTGCTTCGAGAGGAGGTTTCGAGCAGCCAGAACGAGTCGAGGGTAGATAGAAGAATGATCACGGTTAAGTTGACCAACGCAGGCAAACTTGTTCTCGGTTGGAGTTCGACCAAAGTGAAGTAATACAAATACTGCTTGTAATATCAAAGGGAATAGTGAAATAGTTGTCGAAGGGAACAGGCGGTATGTCACATCCCCTTCAAGAAAACAGCTGCAATCCGGCCAAATGTTTCTGTCGAGTTGACTCGGAATGGGGCGAGCGTCCTACACTTAGTGAAGAAACGGATAGGAGGGGTTGCACTTGGTGAACCTTCACTATCAGAATCTCCCCGATATCAATTACCCAGTAGAATGGCTCATCAAACGAGTGAGTTTTTCGATAGGGGAGTATCTAAATTACATCAAATTCGCCCGAGAACTTCAATGGATGTCAACCCGACTTGAGAGAGTAAAGTGGAAACGAGCGTCACAGAGCGTCGTGAATGGTGCCGGAAAATCTTCATCCCCAGATACTACACGAGCTTTGTGGGTGGAGATTGAAGAGGTCGGGGAAAGAGAAGATGTCGATGTTGTTGACGACTTCGCAAACGCCGACTTCGTGATCGAAGTACCTGATTCAAAGGCTCCCAAGATCAAGGTCCTTGACTCGGATGCTAACCGAGGACTGCTCCTTCTGGAGAGAGAGCCCCGTACAACCAAGTTTGATACAGCAGACACACAGGACGCTGCTGGGCCTTTTCTGTATCTTCCGCCTAATGACTACGTGTTACAACAACAGAAACGAGCACTGTTTAAGCTCAGAGACAAGCCAGAACCTGAGCACCGTGGCCTTATCCGGCTCATCGAAGACTCACGGAGTGTCCGATGGCCCAACGTGCAGGTTGAAGAGCCTCGACGGTGGGATTTCCTCAGCGACGATTCGGTGGAGGGAACCGATGAACAACGTCGATTCGTTGGAATCGCCCTCGCAACCCCGGACTTCGCGTTTCTCGAAGGCCCTCCAGGGTCTGGAAAGACAATGACCATATGCGAATTGATAATTCAAGAAATTAGGAGAGGTCACAGGATTCTACTCTGTGCGTCGACGCATGTTGCCGTTGACAACGTTTTGGAATTCCTTCAGGACCACGGAGCAACGGCGAGAGATGTACTGGCGGTGAGGATAGGGGATGAGAGACGCATTTCCGAAAGAGTAAAAGAATTCCAGCTGGGGAACCATGCAGCGAAAGAAGCCAAGGATCTGGTAGAGAGGCTAAACCGGCTTGCATCACGTACCCCAGCCCAGCAGTACCTTCTCGATGCTCTGCAGAGTTCACCGGACTTGAGCAAGAGCATAATTTCGCGGATAATCCTAGAGAGCGCCAACCTCGTGTGTGGAACGACAGTTGGAATCCTTCAGCACCCTTACATCAAGGAGCGACGGGAAGGAACAAGGGATGCCAATGGGAAGTCAATCCAGACCGAGGAATCCGTCATCAAACCCTTCGACCTGTTAATCATCGATGAAGCCAGCAAGACCACCTTTCAAGAATTCTTGGTGCCCGCACTTTTCGCCCGAAGATGGATTCTAGTTGGGGATGTGAGACAGCTTTCTCCATATGTGGAGGCTATTCAAATCGAGGACAACCTGAGAGGGATGATTGCTGAATCAGATGACGCAAATGTATGTCTGAACGTCTTCCAAGCTTGGTTTGGTTCCCGACAGTCGACCCAGGGAATAGTCGTCTTGGATCCATCGAACTCTTTCAACTACGTCACGCAAGCTGAAAAGTTAGGGCTTCACCCCCTGGATCTGACCCGATCTGGAGAATTCCATTCATCACTCGAAATCCTTGGTTCGCACGTCATATTATGCAACAAGGAAGCATTTACTAAAATTCACAATTTGATACCTCAGGATGCAATCGTTTACCCTCCCAGTGCTGTTACTCCTCTGATGAAGCGCCGCCATGACTACTGGCTACAGCACAATCCTTGGGGAGTAACTGACCTTCCCCGAGAAGACAGGCTTTTGGATTGGGCTTCCAACATCGCGTGGCGACTCGGGCGATCGTTCGAACTGAGGCATGATGCGGAGGGGACTAGGAGATATGACCAGGAGGTCTACTGCTTGCTACCGCAGTGGTATGGAGATGAAAGACTCAGCTCGATCAAACTCGCAATCGAAACGATAAAGCGGATTGCCCTACCGTCAGCTTTGGAGCTCATCCAGAAAGGATTCGGCCGGCGCGTGAACTCTTCTAGTGGATCCTGCTTGACTGATGGGATGGCAGCTGCGGATTTCAGTCGCAGACACATCAAATTGAGTTATCAGCACAGGATGCATCCCGAAATCTCCAAGATTCCTCGAGAGGCGGTTTATGATTCCGATAGCCTGAAAGACACGCGCCGCATCGACAGGGAGAGGTCGTGGTCGTATGAACGATTTAAGGAGAGAGCTGGATGGATTCAACCAGTCGGCGGAAGGTCAGACGCGCGGTTCAGGAACGAGGTAGAAGCTGACATCGTAATGAGGGAACTTCAGGCATTCCTCGACTGGGCAGCCATCAATCGCAAGGGAGAGAGCGGCCAACACCAAGGATCATGGGAAGTCGCAATTCTCGCATTCTATCGCGGGCAGGAATCCCTGCTCCGTGGCCGCCTCCGGCGGCTGTTCGGCACTAATTTCAGAACTGAGTTTAGAACAAACGACGGTTCAGCCAAGATTAGGCTCGGCACAGTGGACCGATTCCAGGGCCATGAGGCGGATTTGGTGATTGTTTCCTTCTCTCGGACCAGAGGAACAGGGTTCTTGGACAGTCCGAACAGACTCAACGTTGCAATCACAAGGGCGCGGTACCAACTGCTCCTTGTGGGGAACCAGAGGATGTTCACGAACCAAAGACGAGACACGCTGTTAAAAAGTCTCGCAACCAGAATGCCAACGCTCAGAGTAGCATGGGAGGATAGTAGATGATACCAAAACCTCTGTTCGACTCAATGTAGTAGGGGGTGAAACCTGATGAAACCGCTGGAACTTTCTCGGCAACTAAAAGTTGAGAAGTATGAGGCCATCATGGAGATCGGACGCCAGCAAAGAAGGGAAGAACTCCTCGCAGTACTCATGCTGGCGGAAGAACACGGGGGCAGGGCCTCCCCGAAGGATGTTTCCCAGGAGCTGCTTCAAGGGAGGCCTGAGCTTGTTGGGAAGGCTATCGTCGACAGATGCACGGACCTCGGTTTGCTCGATGAAACTGGAACGATCACTCAAATTGGGAAGCAAGCCTTGCGCACCGGGAACGTGTTCATTCCCGAAAAGGGGCGATACATTCTGTGGTTCACAGACGACCCACTCGTCGCTCAGAAAGTGATCCACATCGAACCAAAAGAGGAGTCACAACTTAATGACGAGGTGGCTGCTATAAAGAATCGTGCCACGAACCAAACCCCAAAACCTGAACCTCTGCCTCAAAAGATCATGGACCTGCCGGGGGGAATCTACGAACTGATGGGAAAGGACGGAGGGACTGTTGTGATCAGGTCTATCGAAGCACAAGGCCTCACTTGCCCCCTAGGCCCTAACGACAATGCCAGAATTACTTTAAGAATCGATCATACCGGTTCGCGCCTCAACATAAGTGGAAGCTTCGAGAGGTTGCTGAAAGCACCTTCCCTCGACTTCGAAGAAGTGTGGGTTTCTGCACTTGGCTCTCTTGCGAAACTCTGGGCAAATTCGAGGGAACCACCTGCGCTGAAGACTTCGTTCGATGAACTAAGCCCCAAAGAACTAGCATCGTTCAGCAAAACGGTCTTCCTATCTCGACCAACCATTGTAGGCTACGGTGAATTTGACGACACATCGGTTGATGACGTGCCGATTTTCCCGAAAACTTCTGCAGATGCCGCAAGTTGGGCAAAATGGATCCTGAAGAGGTCCGTGAATGCATACACCGATGAGGAGCGATACAAGTCCCTGGTGGACACATGTAAGTCGAGATTCCCCGACTTTCCTGGGATCGAGTTGCCAGATGCCGAGAAGTTGGCGGCAGAATTGGCTACGGAGAAGGATATCGACGGTGCACTCCCTAAAGCCTACTGGTACCTCCAAGCCCCGTTGGACTTGAGGATGACAAAGTCATGAAAGATACGAAAAACGATTGCCGGCAGGAAGTGTTTCAACTGTGAAAGAGACGGCGTTTCAAGGGCAGAAGACAATCGATAGGAGAGACGAGGTGCTTCCACCTCTGTGGGTGCAGTCTCACAATTTGAGTCACGAGGCGAACCCAGTTCGAGGTTGGAATGGGTCGAGAGTTTCACCCATTGACTCGGACGGCTCTGTAAGAACGAAGCTAGTGGACATCGTTGACGAGGCTGATCAGGTCGTATGTGTTTGCTCATTCATCATCGCGGACAAGAGCGTAGTGGAGGCGCTCCTTCGAGCTGGCTCGCGCGGGGTCCGTGTATACTTGCTCACCGCGTCGGAGAATCTACTGCTGAAAGAATCAAAAATGGATAGCGAATTCGATGCGGAACGGCTGCGGGACCATATCGAGACCCTGAGGTCGGTGGCAGGCCGTATCTTGGTCAGGACCAGCGAGCACTTCCATAGCAAGTTTGTCCTTGCAGACCCGAATGGCAGAAATCCGAGGGGATACCTCTTGACCGCGAATCTCACTGCGGAGGCCCTGACGCGAAATGTGGAATTGGCGGTCGAACTCACTGTTCCCGAGGTCCAAGATCTCTTCAAGCAGTTCCTGATAGGGTTCTGGAAAGAGAGTTCCAGCGAGTTGCTGGATAAGGGGGGCCTGAGCAAGGTAGAACCAATTGCGAGTGGTCGAATCGAAAGTCCGAAAAACATCCCCTGTACCACGAGCGAAGTTCATACGCTTCGCAGCACTGCCGATAGACTGATTGAGGACGCAAGGAACGAGATCATAGTCTCTTCTTTCGGGTTCGATCTCCAGCACGAGACAGTGCAGAAGTTGGTGGCAGCGGCTACGGCGGGGAAAAACGTGCATGTTTTCGCTCGTCCAAGACCGAGCAAGAGTACGATGGATGCGCTGGTCGCTCTCCGGAAGGCTGGCGCTGTCGTACGTGGTCATCCGTGGCTTCACGCGAAGTGCCTCGTCGTTGACACAGAGAGAGGGTGGACAGGCCTCGTAATGACTGCAAACTTTGAGAAGAGAGGTCTGGATGAGGGATTCGAAACGGGCGTAATACTGCGCGACAAGGATGCAATGACCATGCTTGATTTTGCAGAATCATGGAAAGAAAGATTCCCATTGGAGCTGTTTGTCGACAGAAGGGTTGGCCAGGTGGACGGCGAGGCGACTCTTTGGAAGGATGGTGAGCTTAGGAAGGTCACCATAGGAAAGAAAGGCAAGACCGATCTCCATGAATTCAGGGTCAAGAAGGTCGAAGAGGTGGCAGGGTTCGAACCTGATTTCACAAGAGTGGTAGAGGGAGGTCTGGAAATCTTCCAGGAGCACACATTCGTTTGGACTGTTCTTGCACCAAGACCCGAAGACACAGCCGAGTCAAAAACGACCTGAGTTCATCCTTCACGCAGGCCACAAATAACGGACTTATAGTATGTAAGACTGCCCTAAATTATAGAGATGGACTGGGGGGGACTCGACCTAAATAATTGGGGCAGTAGTCCAGTTGAACGCTTTGTCAAGCTATTGCGTCTTCTGGAAAACCCTCTGCATAGAACTAGTCCAGTAAGGTCTCCTTTGTGGAAGTCTTATTGATTGCTGGTCGGCTTATTATCTTCCCTGCTAGCTTCGCCATAACTCCATCAAGCCGCACATGGGATTGTATGGCAAGGCCGACGCAGAGTTATCAGGAATCAAAGTAGAGGAAAATAACCCTTGGCTGACGCTGATTCAGAGCCCCAACAAACAACAAGCGCCTTAGAGATTATTCGCTACCCCAACCAATGCATAACGAGCAATAGGATGAATAGTGTTCAGATTTTGGAGGATGACATTCTTGATGCACTGTTCCTTACCTTCGTGGTTTCCGAGGAGGAAGTATCCAGCCTCTGGCGTATCCACATAACTTAGCTTGATGGTTCTTCCACATTTTCTTCGAATTATTTTCTCCATCTTACTTGCTTCCTCTTTCAGATTGACAGTCGACGCCATGCACCCAACGTTGCTTGTACGATCTTTTATGGGTTATGTAAGCCTAGGCCCCGAGAGTTAACGCCCAGTCAAGGGAGCTCGATGTCCACCCCAGCAACCTACCATTTGTAGATTTATATCACTCACGTAGATATGATATCGGTCAACGTATGAGCAGAATAGGAATGCTAGATAATTACGATTCCTTGACCAAGGCTGCGATCATACTAGAACAGCATTTAGAAGGCTCAAAATTCCTTATAGGCGACATAACAAGAGGCTGGAACTGTTATTATGATTTGCTAGATCTCGCCACGAGATTAATGGAAAATCTCGTGGTTCTGGTGGTAAGGACCGAAACCCGGATCGCACTTGTGGAGAACCCAACAGAATGCGATAAGCGACTATTAGATAACATTTCAATAATCGAGAACGCAACACAGAACAGTACGAAGGAGATTCCGGCAGGAATGGAACCGAGTAGATTCTATCTAGCAAGAGCGAAGGCCTTGGTGCATGTTGTCGAAGAGAATAGCCATGAACTCCTCGATCATATATTTCCACAATTACGACGTTCACGCGAAGGAAAGAATATCGGACGCATATTGGAGGATGGATTGGTCGAAATCAAGGACATCACGTACCAAATGACGGAGTCAATGGGCAAGGTCCTGCTTGGCAATACTTAATGGCATTGCGTTACCCTTGACGTACCAGAATGGTCATCATGACAACCAACGTATAGTGACGCTACCGATCGGTGCCACAACCTTCTTTGTTGCGGTGACCATGGAGCGTGGCAGAGCAAAAGGATCCTGCTCAGTGAAGGGTCCGAAGCCGAAGAGGGGCTATAAACCGATGGATTCGAGGCTCTTCCAATGGCAAAGTAGTAGCCGAATCAAGATACAGCCATGGGTGCAGAGTGACATCAAGCAGGTGCTCACCCTAGCCAGAAGGCATGGCTCGTTCGACCAGGTTCCTACGGAGTCGGCCTTTGCGCTCTCTTCAGAGTTCCCGCAGGGCTTCCTCATGGGAGAAGACCAGGCCCAAATGATTGGGTTCGCTTATGGGCACCTTGGGGAAGTTCCCGCCGAAGTCCTAGACAAATGGGGGAGCTACGAGGACCGGTTATGTCTCCTTGATGGCAGTGAACCCGAACTACAGGAGGAACGGAATCGGAGAGGGTCTTCTGCAGGGGGTCCTAGGCACAATGAAAGAGGCCGGGGTGGACCTGGTCCTCTTGGACTGTCTTTCAGAAGCCAAAGAAGCGAGAGCACTGTACGGGAAGCTAGAGTTCACCGTCAGGGCAGAAGCGATGGTCAAGCGCCTTTGGGTTGTTCTAGGTGGAGGTGATATGAACCTTATCCGAGGCACCGTCCTCTCAAGAACTGTTTTCTGCTAGATCAGGCCCAATTCTTTTTGCAATCTTCTTGCGTTGGCTAGAGTGCAGTTCTTGTTGTATAGTTCTTCAATCCCCTTGGCTATGTGTGCATCTTCTCCCGAAGTCCAAATATACATTCCTGTGTGGACAAAATCCTCCCACCAGATTGCGAATTTATTGTCCACAACTACGGACTGGAAATGTCGCGTCTCTGTTGGAGGTTCACAGGCGAAGCGAAACTTGCTGTTTGACGCGGTAGTTTGTTTCTGGAATTCATCCAACCTCTTAATCAACTCCATCCGGTACCTTTTATTAACTTTCAAGACATTCTTGAGCGCTTGTTTGGTCAAGGCCAAATTAGTTCCCGTGTAATACTTGATCTCTCCCGCAGCAGACCTCTTCCTCAGGTTGGAGAGACGACCGAACATCTCGATATCTCCGGGGTCAGATGATGGCTCACCAAAAGGGCGCGGCCCAGTCAATATAGTTGCCACTGCTGGCATGTCGATCACGCGAAAGCTAGGCTCTTCCATGAAGGTGGTGCCCCGTCGCTGCAAATCTGAGTACGAAATCCTCAGGAATGGGTTAGTAAACGTGGATATCCACTCGAGGAGAGTCCGTCTAACCTCGCGTTTGAACTCATCTACATGCGAGAACGGTCGATAGGTTGGAGCGCCATCTAAGAATCTAGCGAGTCTCTTTGTGGGCATCTTCTTCGGTATTTGCTTTACAAATACGAAACGCGGTATCCCCCGATCGAATGCACGGTCGTATTCCCACTTTACAATTCCATGGATGTCTTTCCAAACAATGAGAATAAACGAGTCAGAATCATCAATCAGTTGTTTAAGTCTTTCTGGAGGCCGGTCGTTTCCTGCAGGTTGGTCTTCCCACCACTGCGGCTGAAGTCCAATTCTCCGGACTATATCGGCCGCAATCTCTCGCTCAGGTCCCAACTCGTCAAAAATCGAGCTTATGAAAACCTTGAGAGGCAACCATCAATTACGGCATCGATCTGTTACTTATGTATTGCGGATTTTGGGCCCTGTAGAAACCCTACGCTCGGAAATTTATCATAACCAATGTTTTTTGCTTCAGATTGTCTGAAATAATTCTCTTAGCTGCTATTGTTCTATCCTCTCCCCCATCCTTCCTGATGAGTGTTGGTTAAACATATCAAGGAAGATGAAGGAGAGGAAGTTAAGCATCAGGAAAGCAGGTACATAAAGATGGTGAAGGCTATATTCAAGGTCTGCAAAAGGCAGCACATACCTCTCTATTCCAGCAGGTATTCAAGAAAGGATTTTACAATATGGCAGCATATAGCGCTTATAGCTCTGATGCAGAGGATAAGAAAGTCATACAGGGAGTATACATATGACTTTCTTGCAATAGCAGACAGGCTGTTAGAAGCTATAGGATTGACAAAGAAAGATACCACACTTTACAACTATAGAGAAATTCATGCTGAGGGTTCCTTCTACTCTACTGGAAAGGGTGCTAGGAGGGTTCATTCTTCTTACAAGGATAAGGAAGCAGTTATTTGCACCAGACTCTTCAGGATTTTCCTTGCACCATGCTTCCCCATACTATGCTTTGAGGATAAAGAAAGATGTACTATCATCTATGAAGAAGCAGGTGAGGATGAAGGAGTTGAACGAACGAATGAATGAATGAAGAAAGAAGTTGCAGGTGACATGACAATGAGGAGCAGGACAAATAGATTCCTCAAAACAATGATAGGTATAGAGCTAAGGAAGCAGATCATAACATCAACAAAGCTGAGAAGAGGTCCAAACAATGACAATATAGACTTCATACCAATAGCAAGAAAGGCTGATTCCTTCAAACCATTAGGGATAGGAATAGGCGATAAGGCATTTGATGATGAGAAGAACCACAAGTTCCTCAGAGAGGAGCTTCATGCTATATCCATAATCCCTGCTAGAAATGAAGATTTACCAGTATGGAGGACAAAGGGCAAGTACAGGAAGGAGATGAAAAGAGGTTATTCCAAAAAGATATACCATCAGAGGTCCAAAGTTGAAACTGTATTCTATGTTATCAAGAAGACTATGGGTGATGACATCAGGTCAATAAGGGTAAAGGCCCAGAACAATGAAATGAGGTTCAGGATAATAGCCTACAATGCAGCAAAGATTGCAAGTTTGGCTTATTCTTTGTTCGTAGGGTTTCTACAGGGCCGCTGGCAGAATGCATTTTTGAATTTTAGGATCTTAGCGGTCGTGAGAGTCTTATACTGATACATTGCCTATTTATTATGCTCATGGACTCAAGCGTCCAAACGTTGAATTGCGCTTCGAGCGCTAAAACTAGCTTGGCCGAACCTCTTGAACGACTGGACCTTATGTGCGTAACGCACTGCCGGGAGTATGTCGTTCCTTGGATCTGTGAGCAGGAGGTGAATGAAAGATGAAAGTAGGCAGGTATAGATGCACACAAGAGCAAATGTGTTGTTGCTATGTTCAACGGTAATCCTGAACCTGAAATCTTTGAGTTCCAGACAACTAAAGAAGGAGTTGATGAGTTTATAAAAAAGGTTCCTGAAGGATCAACAGTTGTTATGGAGACAAGCAAAACAGGAAAAACCTTGTCTATTATGCTATATGGAAAGTATGATGTACATATGATAGCTCCACCAGAGAAGAAGCCAAAGGCAAAAACTGATAAAAGAAATGCAGAGAGAATAATCATGGAAGATGAATTGGGCTATGCAGAGAATGATGTTCCCTCTCCTTACATTGAGAAGCCAAGGATACTCATTTCAAGGGTAATGGAGCTTGGAGCAAAGATCTATGCCATAAAGAATCAGATACATGCACTGATAGAGAGAAACATGCTGCAATCTGAGGTCGAGGGTATTATTGATATGTTTGGAGGGGAGGGGCTTGAAAAATTATCAAAGCTTGATTTACCTGATAGCGAATAAAGAGCAAGCGCATCATCCTTGCATCGTTGCAGCAAATTATTTTCAGCTTCACCTTTTTTGTTTTAGGTCTTCACCTTTACCAACCTATTTTTATCACCCATCTTCCTCTTGATTACGGAAAATAAAGTCTCGTCCTTTTACCTTCGGAGGTATTTCTTCTTCGAATAGTACTTCTTCATCTTTTTCTTGTACTTACCTTTAGTCCTCCAGACTACTGAGATGACCTTCCGCCTGGCTAGGATTATAGACATCGCGTGAAACTTGCTCAAAAATGTAAAATTACTCATATCGCTATCGTCATAGTCTATATTAGTTATGATACCCCTGATCAGTTTGATTTTGCGTGCATTCTTAAGGACAGACCTGAAATTCTTGGTGTTATTGTTCGGACCCCTTCTGATGTTAACCGAAGTGACCGTCTTCTTCTTAAGCTACGCCTCTACCATTGGCTTCAGAAAACGGCTTTTATGGTCTTCATGGGGGACTCGCATGAATCTCCTTGTCACCTAAACCACTCTTCCACATGACTCATTATTTGTTCCTACGTGATCTCGTTTAGACTATACTCGAACACATTATTCAGTTTGTTAATCCGCTTTGACCCATTAGTTAGCATGATGTCCGTTTCACTTATGCGCTTATACAATTCCCAGTTTATGGTATAGTCCCTATGTTTAAGTTTAATTGATTTCTTTCTTCCTTTTATAGTACCTCTCTTGGCACGACTTCCCCATTTGAGCTTTTTCCCCTTCCTGATACTTCTCCCCTCAAAAATTCTGAAATTGTCATAAATGGTTTTTCTCTTCGGAGGTTGCCAAAAATTTTTATCATTGGTCAGCCATAGGGCATATCCATAATCCAGCCTCTTTTGATTTATAAATTCCTCCAGTCTTTGTATGTCTAGCAGGCAGTCGTAGCATCTCAAGGGGTATGCGAGGTGCGAAGTTAAATCATATTGCTCACCATTTATAGAAGCTTTTAACTCAGCGGTCATGTACTTAACCTCAATTCCAACTCTTCCCTCACTATCACCCGGAAATTCTAGAAATATATCCAGATATTTTCTTCCACTGTTCGACATAGGTTTCTCTAGCCTTATTTCCGCAGTGGGATATTTCTGCTTAATTTTCCACGCCAAAGCGAATTTGAAATCATCCTCCGAGTGAAAACATGGTCTCTTACCTTTCAAATCATTGATAACCGAAATCAGACCATTCCGATTCAGTCCCATATACCCGATATCATTTTGAAGCTTAAAATTTTTAACTGTTGATAAACGGATATTTGTAGCTATATAAAATCTACAGCAAAATAACTGTCAAGCCTAAATTATTTCATAAAATTTATATGAGTAGATATAACAATAACACATTTCGTAACTTGTGCAACTTGCGGAGCGGTGCGCCGTTTTTTCAAAGATGCAATCAAGTGTCCTTGCTGTGATGGAGTTAAACTAGCAGATACATGTTCACGAATAGCCGAATTAAATACAGAATTAGATACGCGACAGGAAAGCGCACGATTATTGCTTATGAACGCAGACATTACAAGAATAATTCCTGCTTTGCTGTCTTATCACGAGAGTTTTTGCTTTAAAGTTGATAAATGATACAAGCAACATTGATTCCGCAGAGTCGTGGGTCGCGATTTGCTACTTGCTCTTAGTGCTACGTGGGCCAGTTGTCAAAGGGAGCGAAGTCACTATAGTGGAGTTACTATATGCGGCACGTGGTCTTTAAGTAGGCCTAAGATTCACCAAAAACGACCTTCGTGATTGACAAATATAAATCAAGTATGTGATCACAGTACTAGATGCGAATGATATTGAATGCACTAGCCAGTTCACTCCTGGTTCAACCACAAAAAAGTTTGCATCATGAAGTAACGTGGTAAAGACTACAAGGAATGTCCAGGATACCAATGCGCCATTGATCATAAAAGAGAACAAGAACATGACGATTACTTTCAATGATTGGCCTTTTTTCCTCATTTTGGGCAATCCTTGCTCTAGTATAACAAACGAGTTGCGGGTCCCGAAGAGGGCAATAACCATCGTGCAAGCTATGGATCCATAGACAACTCCGGATGCTCCATATGAATAACCTCCTGCGTGTGCTATGATAAGTAGAACGTAATACACAGCATTCCCAATGAATGACGAAATAAGTGTACCAATGCCAAGCATGAAACCAAACCACCTATCTTCATTTATGCGGTTGAGGGCAATCAAGCCTGCTGAGACTATAGCAAACATTCCTAAAGCCAACATGTTCCCTGCAAAGTGAGAAGCCGTGTAATGCACGAATGGTGCTGTAAGTATTCCCCATGGAGTACGATTTGAAACGTTGAAGAAGTATAAGAATTGAGGATGAAAGACCCCATAACTAAATACTAAGGCATTGACAGTTATTACAAGTAAATAGAATACTAATAGCTCTCCAGCCATACGCAACCTAGTGCTGTTGAGCCAAACCTGCAATAGGTGACCTTCTATTCCGATTCGAACCAATCTGCAAATATATGTACGGGTTTGATATTAAAGCGTTACAGATTAGAATTGGTCTGTCAATCTGGCAGAGAGCGTCTGTAACCTTGCCAGAGTCGGTTTTCGCCGGTTCGGTATAACCAGAAGACTAGAATTAGCATAACTG
>JAJPJS010000021.1 GCA_021324115.1 Nitrososphaerota archaeon | reverse complement strand
ACATCCCATACTTGAATGCTCCTAAGAACATACCTAGGAAACCCGGCTTCACTATGTCTAAAAAGAGCATAGTGATCTGGAGGTTTTAGAGCACTCGCTCTCTCTGCGAAAAGCAAAGGTCTAGTCTCAATTGTTGGACTCTGAACCCGGTCCCGTGGTCATGAGGTCTACAGTCAGGGTACTGTCCAATTCTAATGTCAAGAAGAATATCGCCTGATCGAAGTAGGTGAATGAAGTTTTAGGAGAAACCACTCGTATAGAAGACATACTACAATGCGAGACATCTCCTGAGAGCTGCTCAATGATCGTCAATATAATAATATTAAGCCATCAGCCAAAGCCTTCCATGACAGATAGGTTTGCCCTAAACCTTATTACCGTATGGCCATCAACTTACTTGCGATGGCTGATAAATTCATATTATCTATGGAGAATTTCGGACCTATACGGAAGTCTGAATTATCCCTAAGACCATTGACCATATTCATTGGGAAAAACAACACAGGCAAATCGTACTCAACCCTGTTGATAAAGGCGATCTACGACATGATTGTAGGCCCAGCGATGGGTCACGTGCCAGATGAATATTTGACCTTTAGATTTCTTACCCTCAGACAAATAGAAGAACTCCAACGAATAGAAGAACAGATAATAGAGAAGGAGAGCATGAGAAAAGGTGCGGAAAAGGGGAACTTGGAACTTATGCAGTTCCTAAAAAATAATGCCTTTCCGAAGATCCAAGAAGAGTTTAATAATTATTTGAAAAAGAAACTTTCTAATGGAATTAAGAAGGAACTACCAAGATTCTTCGGGGGAACGACCCTTGGCCAGATCATACAATGGGGAGCCGATTACGCTCGAATAATCTTGACAACGGATTCGCTAAATTTCGACGTTAAGATTTCCAAGAATGGAGATGTTGAGTTTTCTAGTTTTTCTTTCAACCTTCAACCAGTATTCGACCGAATTCTCCAACGACTTCAGAATAATAGAACACGAGGGAGTTCGCGAAAGCCATTTCATACTGTGCCATTATATATAGTAATAGCTGAAGAACTGGCGGGTGAGCTAGCGGAACCGTTATCTCCGGGCGGCAAACAATTGTACTATTTGCCTGCGTCTAGGGCAGGTGTAATGCAGAGTCATAGAGTGTTGGCCGCAACTCTGGTTGCAGGGGCTCCTTTCTTGACAATTCGTGGCATGTCTCTTCCTCCTCTAAGTCCTGCTAACTCTGAATTCATTTCGAAACTTCTCCAAATACCTGACTTGCAACGCAGATTCCGTGCACACAAAGCAGGTAAGGAAGACGAAATATCGAAAATCGCGGATAAACTCGAAAAGGATACCATTGGTGGTCGTATCATGGTCAAGGAGGTCCAACCACAACATGCAGATTTCGTATATGTTGACAATGGGCATGAAATAAGCATACTCCAAGCTGCGTCTTCGGTAGGAGAAATATCGCCATTAGTTCTATTCTTGCGCTACTACGTATCTAAAAAAGATTTGCTAATTATTGAGGAGCCAGAGGCTCACCTTCATCCCGCAGCAATAAGAGAACTGGCAAAGATTCTTGCTCGTCTAGTTAATGCGGGTGTGCACATTATCCTAACAACCCATAGTGATTACCTTTTGTCCAAGCTGAGCAACCTTATCGTGGCAAGCAAAGTGCAACGGAATAAGCGTACCAAACTCGATATAGATGACAAAGAAGCACTTGATCCAGAAAAGTGTACAGTTTACCTTTTCAAGCAACCTGATGAAGGAACGTTAACCGAAGAGGTTCGACCTTCACAAGAAGGCATTTCGATTACAGAATTCAATACTATAAGCGAAGAGATTTACGACGAGAACGTCTATCTTTCTTACGCTCTAGACAGGTGATCGTTTCGTTTCGATCCTTCCATAGAAAAATGCAACAATTGTCCTGATGAACTCAGCTGTCTAAACAATGATTTTGAGATTTACTGCATCGATGGATGTTATAGTGATCTAATACATTGGACGAACGCCCGGTGCGACTACGTGCTGATTAGAAGGGTGGGTTTGAAAAACATCATACTGCTAGTTGAGATGAAATCAAGAGGAAACACGAAAGTTGTTGAACAGCTAAGGGGGTGCGCAGACATTCTTCAAAAGCATTACAAAAATTGGAATGAATCAAACAAGTTTTTCTGCGAAATAGGGAAAAGGGATAGAACTGTCTTTCCTAAAAATCCTCCGACAATTAATGGAGAAAAACTTATTCATGCAAATTCTGGGGAGGAGCTCCGCAAAAAACTAGTAAAGGGATTCAATCAACTTATAAAACTACCAGGATAGGGACAGGAAGGTCGCTGTGGTTATTTCTTTGGTTGTGGGAATGATGAAAACGTGGGTAAGACTAGCAGAGATCGGGTAAGATCATATGCAAAATCGCAGCATAATTCCAATATCTACAGTTAATGCTCCTGTTTTCATCGACTATCATGTCCTAAATGAAATAACAGATGTCGGTTCCCAACTAACTCACACAAATACTTTCTCGATTACCTCTTCTATCAACCTCTCTTTGTTCTTGCTTGGCTGATGTTGTTGAGGTCTTGGGTATGATTGTTGGTGCAGTTCTTGGGATTTTGGCGCTTGTTATGCTAGCATGTTCAGGGAAAACAGCCGACATGGAGTAAGATAGACGTGACCACTGAAACCTAACGGACGGGCTAACTGACACATTTAGCAATACCAGTCTGACAGCACACGCATTTCAGTCTAATTTTATCCTCACCTCGACCCTTCACAATCAGCAATCGCACGTTCACCATATTTTGCAGAATCAGCAACATTACCAAAAATCGATTTTAAAGGTGATGTTTTGAAAAGTCGCACTATCTACAGTATGCTCATACGACTTTCGGTGCATCCGCCGAGTCTGTTTGTTTGCTAAAGCTATTCATATATTTATGGTGCACAATTTTTCGACTTCCTGAAGTCGATGTATTCCTGGAGCGCACCGTAGGCGTCTGGTGAGATGAAGGTTTCATACACATCATTGGTCTCCTGTAGAATGTCATCTTAGGTGCTATTACCCTTCTCTCCCTCTCGACAGGGACTATGTCTTCAAGGTTCAGGTAATCCGGTGCACCAACCCTTATTCTTGAAGATACTACAATTAGCACGATAGGCTTCATCCTCCTATCCGGATAGGTTAGTATTTTCCTTATCTCATCCTTGGTTGGTGTCTTGTCTTTTGCATGGCTACTACCTCTAGGTATTCTCCTTGATATCTTCTTCCAGTTCAATATTATATCGTTCATTTTGAGAAAGAGCTTAATCGGCCCGTAATAGCTAGGTACAGACGAGTCTGCTATCTCCTTATTTTCTGCCCTCTCCCTCTGGGACCTCAAGTAGTCGTTTATTATCATGGTCGTCCATTGCGTGTCCCTAGCCTTTTTCGTGAAGTTTCTAGCTCTTTCTTCGAACTTTAATCCTTCAATTCCCATATGCTTCAGGAAAGATTCAGCTTCTTTCCGTATTTCTCCCTAGTAACTGGAGACCTTATGGCACAGAAAAACTCAGTTTGTGGGTTCACAGTTATACGCTGAACGTTGCTCCCATAACGGCACCCTGTTTATGCACCCAAATGGTTGCGGGCCCGGTGGGACCCACCCCTCGGTAGGGGTGGGT
This sequence comes from Nitrososphaerota archaeon, assembly GCA_021324115.1. GTDB lineage: Archaea > Thermoproteota > Nitrososphaeria > Conexivisphaerales > DTJL01 > JAJPJS01. The sequence goes on along the minus strand of JAJPJS010000021.1, from coordinate 35,479 downwards.
CCGGCTTCCAATATATTCCGTCATTCCGAACCGAGACCATCCGGGTTTCATCATACCTCCATGGTCTTACCATCTGAGTATAAATTCGTCACTCTTTTGGAGAAAGAGATTCCCCACCCGGTTGATAGTCAACTCAAGGGTTCGAGACGGGGGGGGACTCGACTATAATAATTGGGGCAGTAGTCCAGTTGAACGCTTTGTCAAGTTACTATGTCATCGGAAATACCCTATGCATAGAACTTAATGCTGGCCCAGCCGGTATCAAAGTTCGTCATATTATGAACAACTCGGAGATCATCTTAGACGAGAGTTGTTGACCGGAACAGACTCGGAGAATAATCGTTGCGCCCATTCTAGCTTATCCTCATACTCCCTCTTCTCTATCCCAAAAGTGTTTGGAAAGTAGAAGCCTGCTTCAAGGTTCAAAGACCTGCCAGACTGCGTAAGGTTAAAGGACCCTGCGAGAACGCCCCCGCTGGTCAATGTCGCCTTTGCGTGTAAGGATGCATTCGTCCTAATTTCGCAACCCATCTTAGCCAGCTGTGCAAGTGTTCTTTCTTGCTTATCTATAAATTTACGTGAAATGGTTGTTGTGCGAAGGTCCGCTGGAGACCTAGTAACGACTCTAACATCGACCCCATGATGACGCAGCAAGCCGACAAGATCCACATAGCTATCGATGTCAGCAACCTCGATTATGTTACTAACAAACGAAAGCCATGAAGGCGAAAGTATAAAATCTGAAATGAATGGAGAAATAATATATGCGAAGGCCTCTTTTCCTTCGCTGGCTCTTAGACACTCTTGAATCAGTAGGTCAACATCTATTATCTCAACATTCTCTTCTGTAACATGAACCATTAGACAAGCACCAACAGGGCACTGTATCGGACATCGTTACTCGTGATCGGGGAATCGACCCAGAAGCCCGCGAATTTGATGAATCGTTCTCCCAATCTTCTCCCCCGAAATTCTGCAATGCGCGCATCTAATTTATCGGTAGACCCTTCTTCTGCCGGGCGAGTAAGCTGCATGCTGAGAATCGCGACTCCTTGAGTGTTCAGAGTAGAATCAATGACCGAATCTTCCGCTCGGTAATCAAGCACATAAGATTTCGTCATGTATCGGAAATACTCGTCTAATGCAGCCTTACTCAAGCTGAACTTCTCCATGAATCCGCCTTCTTCGCACCGATTTCCCAGAACCAAGCAGTCTGGGCAACCATGGAGGCAAACACTTGCAGACTCCTTGAATCTCTCCGCCGCTTGAACATCCATTCCTAGCTCCAACGGAAGATGGAATCCTAGCGAAGCGATGAAGCAGTTTTCAACCCCAATCTGCGAAATTTGTTTGTAGGCATCTGAATAGGCTTGCCGTTGTCTTTCAAGCGCTGTTATTCGTCTGCTGATTTCTTGGTGTGTAGGAACGGGCAGTTGGCGGTGGAAAATCCTTTCGGATACCCCTTGTTGGCATGGTAACATCAACTCAGCGAATGCCTCATCGAAGTATTTTGGCCTGAAAGTTCGCTCTTTTGTTGGCTCTTCTACATCAGTCAGACTGAATGAGTCTCTTGAGCTGATGAAATCAAAAATCATCGCTGAGGAACCGTTTCCTCCATCCACCGAATCGAACAGCACTATTTCGTTGTCAGATATCAGATATTCGAGATCGGATGGGAGGCAACCCGCAGTGACGCATCCTGCGATTAACAAGTTGTGCGCCAGCGAATGGAGGAGCCTGTTCTTGATCTCGTTTTTTATAGTCTGTAATTCAATCGATTGCTGCGAGAGTAACTCGAATAGGCTTCGTAACCTACGCTCTTGAACATCAAAGCGTTCGTAGTAATTGGCACCCTCGGCCAAGGTGGCCTGAATCGCATTCTCGACCCAGCTGCTTGATGAGAATGTGTTTAGAACCGATGTCACGTCCTTTGAGCCTTGCCCCATTCCCAAGGAAGAAATCACCCCAGAAAGGATTGGTTCGAGATAGTAGCTTGGCATTCCATTTCTAGAGAATGAATCTATCAACTTGTGTGCTAGTAACTGTGCCAGAACGTCCCGAACCAGGATTGGTATATTGCTGAGGTGGTCCAGTACACCGGGAGGTATGTTGATGGCGAAGGCCACTCCTTTCGTTTCCAAGATCATGCCTATTGGAGGATCGTAGTCCACGATGGTGACATGTCTGAAGGCAGATCTCTCGAAACCAAGCACTGCTTGACCGACCTTGAATCTCTCCAAGAAACTGACTGAAGTGATAACGGTGCTCAGTGGAGCCCTGAGCGCCACAGAGCCTTCTGTTTGCCTTTCTAGCTCTTGATTTGCTGTAACCGCTGATGAAGACGGAAGTTTTCGAGGTTGTTTTATCCGAGGCGCATGCGAGCAGCCTTCATCCAGGCCAGAAATCGAGAGACAGTTCCTGCATATGAATGGGTTTCTATCGACGACCTGCATTGTTCTGAGTCTGATGGGCTTGTAAACGTCAATTATTCTGCCATCTCTCTTCATCTTGAATATTGGATCAGGGCTAAGTGTGTGCATTCTAAGGTTTGCTATGAATCTTTGTGAGAAGCGACCTGTTTCCACCTTTATCGGCTGTCCATATCTGTAAGTGAACGATCCCGGGTAAAGCATTCCCAGTGCAAGGTCCATTCTCACCTTGTGGAATTGTTGATCCGATCGACTGCCGGGGAAATCTATCGTTACCATTTCCCTACCTTGAGGATCGAAGAGAGCCTTTGGGAGTGAGTACGGATGCTCAGCCAAGGTAGATGCAAACTCATCAAAATATGATGGGTTCTGGATGCTTTGAATAGCACCTATCAAAGTCAACTTTCGACGAAGCCTCTCAACAGTGGCAAGATCTGGTGTGACATCTTGCGAAATTGCGGTCCGGTACTCGCTGATAGCGGACTCCAAGTTACGAATACTCTCGAACAAGTCCCCAACTTTCTCTATTGAGATATTCGAATCTACCCTGATCTTGGTTTTTAGCTCATTTAGAAACTGCTGCATTTCCGACAATTGGTCGCTATTCATGGGTTGATTCACTCTCTTCGGAGTTTGGCAGACATAGCAGAATAATCACCACCCAGGTCATTCAGATAGTCTTGTAGCTTGGTGAGACTTTCCCTGAATTGTCGTTCCGTTCTGAGGGTGGTCTCGACGGATCCCTGCAGACTGTCATATTCGCCTCTCACTTTCTCCTCGAGCGCGTTCATAATGTGCCCGTCACGTGCGCCAACAAATACCCAAGTTACGAATTTCCGCGTTTCTCCTTCCAAAGTCACCTTCTCAGATAGATCAAAGAGGAGCCTCTCTACGTGATTGACGGCTTCCGAGGCAATCGATTTATCGCTCGAATCGACAATCCTAAGAAACCTCATCACGTGGGCCTCTATGTTTCCTCTTTCGCTGCGAATGAACTCGAGCGCCCGGTCGAACTGTGCTTCTAAAGCGTGTTCGTCAACCTTGATCCCAATGATATTGAAGATGTCGATACCTTGCATGGCCAAGTAGTCCAGCACACTTGCGAAGGCATGAGATGCTACCGCATCAGGGTTCGATGGCTCTAGTGGAACCGGCGTTAGAGTTGGGTTTACTAAGCGGTAAAAGTGCCGATAGTAAAAATTCGCCAGAGGTAATTGTGGCACTATTGTCAGCACGAACAGTCCATCCTCCATGTTTCCTTCCCTGGCACCTCTTCCTGACTTCTGCTTGTAGTTCGCTGGAGACTGTATTTCACCAGACATGATAATCTCTTTTATGCCCCTAAAATCCACTCCCACTTCCAATACTCCAGTAGCAATGATGTTGTCGCCTGGTAAATCCACCCGTACGAAGTTCGAGCCGGCATGTACTCCGCTTATCGTGAAGAGGTCGTAGACGTTGCCTCCACGTTCAGATTGGACCTCTTGGGCGGTCAGCCGTTTCGACCTGACACAATCATCTGGCACGTAGAGATCACCGGAAACGCGAATCCACGATCCTGGGTCGCCACTGTCTTGGGAAAACCACCAACACCCTCCCCTAAGATAGTGCTCACAATTAGAGCAGATTACTTCCCGACCTTCATGGCAGGAGACGCAATGCTCCCCAAAGTAGGGATTAACGCCCTGCTTGGCGGCAGGTCTGAAAAATGAAGGGTAGCCCCTCCTGAAATCTGTCAACGGGACCGTTCTTGGCTCAAAGAATTCAGCGTCGTTTTGATCGTAAGTCCACCTAGAAGTTGTGTCAAGTGAATCTGAAAAGCTAATACTTTTGGGCCTTTCTTCTACTAATGCACTCCTTGAACCCGAAATGCCATCACGACGGTTGTGAAGCAAACAAGAAGTCGCATCAATCGCCACACCGAGTGGTGGTCTTCCGGGTCTCGGTCTTAATGCAACATGATGTTCGATGACTTTCTTCTCGAGGATGTCTTCCCGATCGCTAATCTTCGTCGGTCTTATCTGAATTGAGAATAACTTCTGGCAATGTTTCTCCGGCCTTGCGATGGTGGCCGACATGCCAACGAACGCCGGTGAACGGGGCAACACGGTTCTTAACCTGGCGTTCAACCCCGCGACGAACGCTCCGTGCAAGCCACTGTAAAGGTGAACCTCGTCGTAAAGGACCAAGTCAACACCTTCACGATACACCTTGTGAGAAATGGGATTCATCAAACGCTTCTTCATAGCTTCCGTATTCGTAATGATGATGTCAGGATCGCTTTCGTACACCTCTGCAAGTCTTGTCTGCAGATCTTTCGTTCCGCTGCCGTAGTCTCTCTTCACGCGTAGCTTAAGGAAGTCTTTGAACTCCGAAGGGAGGGGCAGTCTGTCAAAACGTTCGTCGATGATTTGACCAAGAGAGGCGAGATCCTCTGCTTGGTCCTGAGCTAGAACATTTCTTGGGAATACCAGTAGGGCTGAGCAATTGACATGTCGCTTCTTGTGTATATATGCATCTACTTTCTTGGTAAAAATCCAAAGAAGAAGAGGGAGCTGATATGCGAGAGACTTACCTCCTCCGGTATCCGCCACAAGCACCAGACCAGAATCATCTTGGGAGTGGATGAGCATTTGCAGTATATGGACGGTCGAATTCAGCTGGAACTGGCTGATTCTCGGGTACCTACTGGCAATTGCGGACAGCGCGGTTGTGACCACAGCACCTGATTGAGCCTCTAGCCGGCTGAAGTGTAAAATTTCGTCAAGCTTGATGTTCGTTACAGAGTCACTAAGCTCAATAGCGTATTTTGGAATCTGTTTGACATACCTGATGTATTTCAGGTCGGAGACATTTCGTAACGCCGGCTGAGTTCTACTTCTTGCTTCTGAATTGAGAAGGGCAAATAATATATGCCCAGTTCTGCTTCGAACTCCTGTAGATTTGTCCCAAATCACCATTCTTCTGGTCTGCAGCGAAGTAAGTATCTCTGAGAGCCTGCCGGGTTCTATCCCAGTTGCTTGCGATAAAGAACTTTCCGAAATGAAGTCGTAACGACCCAATCGTGTATTCTGGGCTTCAATCTCTTCGATACTGCGCAATACCTCGTTTTCTTGCTCGCTAGATGCACTCATGTGTTTGTCCTCGCATATTTCGTTAGCCGGAGAAGATTTATCCTTGATACTCTCATTAAGATTGAAAGGGGGATTTTGTCTTCGAACCTAACAATCGAAATCTTGGGGAAATTAGGAAAGGTGATGTCTCCTCTGCTTGAAGCGTATCCTTCGACGACAGGTTGACAATACCGAAAAATCGTCTCTACTGCTGCGACGAAATCGATTGATGATGGATTAAGAGAGAAAGTTTCATTCAATTGTTCTTCGATCTCCTTAATGTAATAATCCACTCCCTTTCGATAGAACTGATTGATCTCAAGAATGGTAGCGGCCAACAAGTAGGAACCGAGAGTCCCAACCCCTAGTTTGCAGCTAGACCGGTGGGCTTTTGAATCCCCATCTCGTTGACTTGGCCGACTGCACTTGGCAATGCCGAAGTATCTCAACCATTGTAAAGCACAATTAACACTGGTTGAATCACTTGTCTGCATTACTTCTCTTAGGTCTCTCCCATGATAGCTTTCCCTATCAAGGATCACTTGCTGAATCAACGGTAAATACGATTGGTTACGTAAGATTAACCAGAAAAGCATTGATTGATATGCTGGCCTGTCGCTACTGTAATATTGATATAACTTCTCGCCCAAATCGTTAAGATAGTACAGTCGGCCTTTGGACGAGTGGGAAACCAAGGCTCCAATGGGTGGACCGTCTCCACCGATTGGCAAATCCTTCTCAAATTCGTCGCTTAGATTACGCTCATCTACGATAGCCAAGTCCCGTAGGAGGTACCGATACTCGCTTTCGTCAGCATTCTCTAAGCCTTTTTTTCTCTTCCACTGAAGGATTTGACTCCCCGTTTCGCGGGCAATCTTTCCATGCGCCAGCGATAATTGCAATTTTCTCCCTTCGATTTCCCTTAGGGGTATCGGGCAATCGTGCAAGACTTCGAGGTATCGCCCTACATTCCCTAAATCATAAGCCCGTGGAAATTTCCGATATTTGTCAACTCTTAGGCGCTGCAAAGATTTTATCAAGCCGCCAGTTTTAATTTGTTCTGTATGATCATGCCGAGTATCTTTGGATTGATATCGTACGAAAATCCTAACCCAGCGAGCTCCTGCTTCAGTTCATCAAGCGTTACGGGTTGACCCCTGCCCTCGATAATGGTGATTACTGCTTTCTCGAACATTGTTGGGTCGTACTTCAGAGTGTCTCGAACGACAGTGGTTGGAGGAGTTGGTTTCGTGCTAGATTGAGGAATCGAAGGCTCAACTGTTTTTTTTTCTGCGGTAGCTGGGCTTGAGAGTTTCCCCAAGTTTTGTCTAAATTGAGGGAGCAACAAGTGAGCAGCTGATCTCACAATGTTTCCAGTTATCGAGTCTGAACTCGTTTTATCGACGGCTTTGACAATCAAGTCTGCCTCTTCCCCGTCCAAGGTCTTTTTGGCATCGGAAGAAAGGATAGCCTTTGTTGAACTGATAAGTTCATCAAGGTCTTTGTCTATTTGTGCGCGACTGATTACCCCATTATCATCGATATTCACCAAACCTAGCTTCTTAGATATGCCGATAACTGCCTCGGAGTTTTGCCCGAACTGTTTTTGGACTGCTTCGGGCTTTAAGGGGCCTTCTTTGCGCAGTAGCTGATCAAGATAGTATAGCGCTTTAGGTACAGTAGGAACTATCTGCGTCCCTTCCTCCCTCGCAAACCCAAGTGAAATCAAGTCGGTGATATTTCTATCTTGGACTCTGCCAGAACGAAATAGCTTCTTGTTTTCGTCTTTGAGTGATTCTTTCGTTAACTTTGAACCAGCAGAGTGGATCAAATTCAGTGTTATGGCAAGATGCTGAACGCTTTCGGTAACATCCTTTGTAATGTCCCTAGTACTAATTTCCAAGATGTGTCTTACCACTACGGCAATTTCGGAATCAAAACTCTTCCGAAGTAGATCTGTGTCCTCCTTGGTGGCAGACTCCAAACCAAGTCCAGTCAAATCCCGTGCGGTGTCCGATGATATTCGAATTACTTGGTCCGCATTCGTCATCTGAGAAGTATCCAAGTCGAACTCCGAAACATAACTCACTATCAACAAGTTCACGTAGCTCGTGGCCTCACCCCGAATCGTTCCGGCCGTCGCGTTAATCTCCATAATATCATCAGGAAGTATCAGTCCTTCTTCTTTCGCAGCGAGAACCCATGCAATTGAAACCCACTTATCGGTCGGTTTATGGTGGGCGCTGCATTGCAAGGCGCCGACATGCACATGCCCTGCCAAATCTCCTAGATCGCGTGTCTTTACATCGAGAAGCTCGCTTATTTGGTCTTCCGTGAGCTTTAGTCCCTTCAGCAACCCCTTTAGTATTGCCTCATTACGCATCATCAGAGTCCCTGCAAGGATATTGTTTCTGTCCGAACGCAGTGGGAGAGATAGTTTTTCGTCAGGTTCAGGTTTTGCCCACAGCTTCAATTGGTTTTGGAATTCTTCTTGCACCGTATCTTTTAGAATCTGTTTCTGTCCTTTGTGGACTCCTTCGAGAATGGAAAAGTAACAGCAACGCTCGAACAATCTAAAGTCGTTGAGCTCTCCGGTCCCACCAGTCGCGAGTACAAGGTTGTACAGTTCCTTCAATGAGTCCTCTGTGAATGGCTCGATAGAATTATAGGGTTGTTCATCTTTGCGAACAGAGCGCAGCCTCGCTGCGACTATGGCCTTGACTTCGCTGTAAGAATAGCCAATGTCCAGGGCAGTTACAACGCGGCTTTGAAGCGGACCATGGATATCCCGGAGGTGTTTCTCGAACTCCTTTGAGGATTTCTCCGTGTGAGACATGATGAATAGGATTGGAAGCCTTTCATTAGAGAGTTCATCAATGATTTCTCGAAGTATCTGAAGAAATTGACTTTGCTTCTCCTTGGGATAGTCTACCAAGATATCGAATTCATCTATTACCCAAACAACCAACTTGTAATCTATGGCCAACCTTTTGAGCGCAGAAACCGTGGCGTTCTTGAGTTCGCCAGGAGAGGTCTTCCCTTCGTACTTCCCCCATTTGAACTCGGGAAGCAGTGGTATCGTTTGCTCAATGAAGTCTGAGGCATAGTGTGCGAAATCAAGGTCAAGTAGCCTATTAACTATCGCCACGGCTTTTCCGCCGACGTACTTCTTCGCTTCAACCCTTCGTTTCAGTTCAGATGCTGTTGCGGTTTTGCCCCCACCTTGGGGAGCTCTGAGAAGAACAACGTACAGTTTCTTCTCATTGACAACTTCATCCATTTTTTCTTCGATAACACTGAACTTCTTCGGCGCAACATATGGATACTTTTCCGTCGCAGCACCAGTTGGCTCAAAGGGAATCTCGGCAAGATTGTAGAAGTGTGCCACCGAAGTATTTTGCCCTTCAAGAGTCACATTAATCACCCACAATTCTGAACGGTGTACCGAAGTAGTATAATGACAGTTTTCGGTTGATTGCGCCGCACCACGTAGCTAAACCGAGCATGATAGCCAAGTCTGTCCTGTCAATGTCCTCCAACATATTATTGAGTTTTTGAGCATCAAGTTGATCGACGAGCGCCTCTAACGTCATAGGCCGCTTCATTAACTCTCTAGTAACAAGCCGGTAAGCCACACAACGCTTTTCTGCTATTTCATGAAGCATGAGCTTCGCATGTGATTCGTTTTGATGGTATAAGTCCAGAAAGTTATTTCCGAACCTCGTAAGTTTTAGCGTGCCCGAGATTCGTTCTGCGAAACCGAGAGAGATAGCTATCTTCGAGTAATTCAGTCCTTCCGTTTCGAATGGAGTTGACGTGAGTTCATTTTGAGAGATACCTTTCGGAATGCTTGAAACATAGCTCAGAAACGGGAAGAACCTTGTGGTTGGGAACGATGGGAGAGAATCCGCCTCGAATTTCCTTTCAAGTGATTCCATCGCACGACTACTCACCAAGTGTATGACTATTCGTATTAATTTCGCTCGGTTCAATATAATTCTAAGTGGCATTCCCTCGGCAAATGAAAGCTCAACTAAATCGTCCTCTCCTACAAGATTGTTCATACAAATAATGGGTTCCGATTTGATTGTGACTTTGCATGGTTTTATCTCGTTTTCGCTATTGTACTTAACACCACGACGTTTGGTTTCAAACTCGTAGGTCCCGCTTGAACTGCTAATCACAAAGTCATCGCCAATAGCTCCTAGAGTGATTTCTTCAGATATGGCAGAAGCTTTCTTGATTTCGGCAAAAAGCTGGCTAGCCGGAAGCGAGAAGTGCACCGTGTAATCCAATTCCTTGATTTCACTTGGCTTTTCAAAACTATTGTCGGATGCAACGAATCTAAAATTACTGTTCCAATGCCCTAAAGTTCGAATCGTGAGTCCTTGGTTTCCTGCAGAAAGAAATAGCTTTTCTTTTGAAGATAAAAGTTGGGCCACTCTGTTCAATTTCTTTGTCTCGATGGTAAACATCAGATCAGTCTTGTGAGAATAACTTATGAAGTATGATGGACTTAAGGTGATTTCCAAATAGCTCATATCATTTTCATCAACACCACTGATATTCAGCCCTCTTGCGGTAAAGTGAAATACAGCCTTCTCTGTTAGCTTGGCAAGGGCATTTAATATGCTTTGAAAAGATTTCACGTTCGGGATTTCAGTTTCCACCAAAGAATCATCTTCCAACCAAGTACTCTGAAATCCGATGGTACCTCACCCTTTCCTTGGTGTGTTTCCACAAATATCGTAAGGAAGAACGCGAGAAAACGTCTTCCAAGTAAAGAGCATATGCGTCTCTTCCTTGAGCAAGTAACGCGTCAGCTCTAGCAGCCTCGAGCTTCATAACAAATTCATTATGCGCTGCACGCGCGCGCCAACTCGACCAGAGGACATCAGGGTTGGCTCTGCAGATTTGACATCGGCATTCGCTTAGCAAATCCAAGTCTCTGTGTGTGTACATGGTTAATCCGAAGGTAGCAGACGAGTTTCCTGCGTATCTCTCGCCACTCCCAGGAAGCACTATTTTACCATAAGCAGCCTTCCTTCTGTATCCTGAGGAGTCCGTGCTGTAAGCGCCCATATAGTAGGCCAAGTGAAGAGTCAAAGGCGATGCACCAAAGCCCATAAGGTGTACCTTGAAGTCGCTTTCTTTATTAATGGTTTGGACAGCAAGTGTTAGCAAATCAATAGTTTCTCTTCGGGGTTGGCGATCCCCAAAATATCCTCCAAATTCGTTGTAATTCACCAAGCTCCCTACTGCTAACAAGTCTGTGTCAGCATACTTCTGTAACCATCCTATGTTCCGTTTTAAAGACTCTTTATCCCATGCATGCAAAGGTGCAACGAGCCTTTTGCTAAGACGTGTGTTTTCCTGCCAGTACATTATATTTCTCTTTGTGTTACCCCAATTCTTCTTTATGGCGGATAGGCCCATCCCGGGACGCAAAGGATAGTCGAGTGGAATCGTCTTATTTGGCCAAATAGCTTCTTGTACTGCCACGATTCTGTCGACTTCCAAATTGAGATTTTGGCTGGCGGCTGTGTAGGCTCCGTTATCCAGGAATAACTGTCCAGCTGTGTATGGTAAATGAGGATTATCATAATTGTAATAGTTTATCGCCGAGTCCATGATATAGTCTGCAGAGCGATTTCGCTCGATCGGATTATCGTTTTCCACAATCCAAAATAGCAGATTAGAAGTGTGCATGATTACCTCCGAAATCCCTTCTTCAGCGTACCTCCAAATTTGGAATCAAGACGTGGCGAGGGAACGCCTTCCTCAACAGGGCCTTGATTTCGTTTAGCGAAGAGACATTCGAAAGATCGCCTACGGAGTTCCACCCTATAGCCACCACATTCTTTTTCTGGAATTCAGAAAACAGCCGGCCGTGCTCCCCTGCTCTCACAACATAAATCATACCTTTAATCAAGTAGATGATATATTTGAGGATTACGCGTCGAAGGATGGGCAATGGAGATTCCTAATGGCCATTTGAGGAGATAGGAGACATGCTTACTGAAAGTAATGTCTTTACACTCGCTATCAAGTACTTAGAAGAGAATGGCTACAACAACATCATCAAGAAAGCCGACATCATTCAACATGGGATTGATGTCAGTGCGCGTTCACCAACCGGAAGATTACTGCTCATTGAAGCGGAAGGGGAGACGAGCTCCAAAATGGGCTCAAAGCTGCATGGAAGGGAATTCACCTCGAGTCAGAAAGAGAATCACTTTGGCGAGCGTCTTGTTGAAGTTGATTCAATATCTTTCCAAACGCCAGAATGAAAATGTCGCCGTAGGGATTGCCCTTCCAGATGATTCTCAAGACAATCGATTAGCGGATTCGATAAGAGCAAATCTTGACAAATTGTGTTTTGTCGTATTTTTGTTCGGCGCGGATGGAAGTATAAAAGTCGGAGGTGCCTTTTGATTTCGCTTTCCCGTCTGGCTTCGGATTTTGCTGTCAGGCTATTTCGGGCGACACCATTCGCCTCTGAGGAACTCGACAGGTTGGCCGCTCAGATGCAAGTCCTTCAACGACTACCCAAAGACCCTAACCAGAGGTACTATTGCACGGTACACGCATTCAAGGCACAAACTTTCGGAAACATCATCTTTTTCCAGACTGACTTTAAGAACAAAGTACCGAATAAACAATTTCTGGCTGCTGCAGCACACGAATTTATGCACGTTCAACTGAGAACGAGTTGGCGAATAATAGTAAGGTTTTTCCTGGGGACCTTACTTTCTGTAATCGCTTGGTGGGTCCTACTCACAAAGTCACCACTTCTTATGCTCCTTGGTTTTAACTCGCTGGTGAGCTATCCACTAACGCTCGATGCAGGTGCTTCAGGAATCTTCGCAATCTGGCTGTTCATCGCTCTGTCACAAAGCCGTTCTTTTGAGCTGGCATGTGATAAAGGTGCAATCAAATTTGTAAACCCTGACGATTTGATAGGAGCTCTCATTTTTGGAGACAAATGTGAGGGGAGATACAGAGCAAATTACATTACAAAACGTTTCAGATCACATCCTCCGACAAGCTTGAGAATAAGGAATGTCCGATCTGCCATTTCAGAACCTCCGTAATAAAGGGGGAAGGTAGTAACCTCCTCGACAATGATTCTTGAGATTAAAGTCCAATCGAAACTGAAACTTATTTTAGTCTGAATCGTTGGACCACTCTTCGATGCCGGAGAAGAAGGCCAAGAAAGGAAAGAAGGTCCCCGAGAAGAGCGCATAAGCTGTGAAGTCCTGCAACGATACCGGTCGGAGTGCCGTTAAATCAGTATCAACCATTGAACCAAGTCAGACATTGTCTTACATCCTAATTATTCAAAAATTTTTTTAGGCAAAGTAGGAGGAAAACCCGCAACGGCCTGCATCCTAGCTTGCGGATGATGCTTGTGTCTCGGCGGTGGAAATGAAGTGGTTCAGAATGCTGGCAGACAACATTAAGGACTGACTGGCGTCAGCCTTTGTTATCCACCCTCTCAAATCGCTTGGCTGCAAGATCTTTCTTGTGATTTCAATCAGCTCCTTATCAAACCTCTGTGAATAATGAACTCCGAAGTGCCTTAATTCGCGTACCACTTTGATCTTCACTTCCGTTTGGTGATTAACAATATTCATGTTTTTCCCTTCCGAGAATATTTCACTCCATTTTTTGTGCATTTAGCTAAAATCAATTTCTTCAGCCATTGTTGCTGGATTTTTCTTAGCTCTGCTTACCAATAGGTAGAGAGCGGATTCGACCGAGACTCCGCACATTATGGCCGAAGCTAAGAAGGCGCCATTTTGGTAGCAGGAGCAAGCTTCTCTGAATAAATCAAGAGCAGGATTGAGCTTGACGATGTTCTCCGGGTTGAACTTTTGAAGTCCAAGATTGTTCCACGCATCATCTACTTCCTTCTCTCTATGAAGTCTTCTTTCATCGCACTTCGATGGTCCAACGTAACTTTCTTCCCAGTCTTTTTGGGGAATATGGGCAACCATATCTGTTATGTCTCCGAAACAATTCTTCCAGTGAGTAAGCATGTTCTTAAACTGTGTTCCAAGAAAATATCAGTCAAATGGTCAAGTTGACAGTACGCATTGCTAGTTGTAATGCCGAGGTCTTTTGGTCCACAAATCAAATTACAAGAGCATATCGGACTGTCTTCTTGGCATTATACTCTGCACAATCAATCGGCTTGAAGGGTCAGGTCTTCTCCTGAGACATTCGACAACAACAGGAGTGTGTCCTTATCGAACAGCACTTGAGGGTATCGTACACCTTTCCGGGCTTCATGTATATTATGCCAAACACTAGGAGCGACATCGTTCGTGGAAGCAACCATCAAGAATTCACCGCCATGATGTTGGGCCATGCTCACTGCCTCGTTGTAGTCTTCGATCTTGATTCTGCTTTTTAAATACATCTTGCATTCACCTATTCTATCTGGCGCGAGACCACTCTCGATATAGTTCTTTAGATTGAAACTAAGAAAATCGGGCAAGCCAGGACCTCCTCCCTTTACATACTTCGTATTCACAAACGTATCTTCATATTGTGACAAGAAGCGGTAATATTTTCCAAGCCCACTCTTGTTCCCCTTTAGTCTGTCAAGAAAGCGGGTAACCAAAGTTTCAAACTCGTCATAAGACAGCTCCTTCAGAAGAGCATCAAAGCGAGATTCTTGTTCAAATGACGGAACCTGGTCGTAGTCCAATCCTACCTCATGGATAATCTTCAGCACTTTCCCTTCTGTCTCCAAAACTTCGACAATATCGATGATTTTCTTGCGGTCAAGAGAATTTAACGCATTTCTATTCGTCTCATAATCTGTAGTGATACACAACCATGCCCCCGCACCTTCGGGGGGCAGGAAAAAATTGAAGTTCGACCAATTATCCATAAAGACAGGTATTCTCTTACCCTCAATGGTGCAAAACCATACTCTTCGTATTCCATCGAATTCGACATACTGAGAACCCAGCATGTCTGACAGGTATGAGCCAAGGATTGAAGATAACCGGTCATAGTCAATGTCGCTTACCTGCATTTCCTTGATGATCGACTTTGAAGTAATGACTCGTTTTTTTCCACATGTTCCGCAGGGCAATCTATCCTCTTCGATTGCAGTACTGGGCACCAAAATTGCAGACCCGCAATGCTTGCATCGTACATAGGAGAGGTTCTGTACACGAATCACTCCTCTTTTCTGGAGAGCTAGCAACTGCTCGACCGCCCTCTTGTTATCCTCCGAGATCGAGTAGCCCTTTCTAAGTTTGACCCATCGAATTGGTTCCAAATTCATTACGCTCCGAAGAGGCGCCCAAGAAGCGACATCTGGCCTGGCGAGTGATATCTTCGATCTATCCCGAACTCCACATTTCCTTTCCTGTTCGTCCACACTTTGATAAAGAACTTGACGCCTGATATTATGACTCCTATTTTCACGATGTCCTGGGGGGAATCCAAGATCGGAACTCGTTTTGATTCGAGATCATTCAAGGCGTCGGCTATCGATTCGCCACTTTCGGAAAGCAGGCTAAGCAGCGGCGATCCTCTCAATGGGGCATTCCTTCTGTGCACCTCCGTAAGAATGATATCATTCATTTGCCCGCTAGCCAATTGGTCTAGAAAGTTCGCGAATTCGGGAATAGACTGCTCACGGAAAATCTCCTCGTAGGCTACAGTCACCCCCGAGAGTTTCTTGGCTATGAACTCGGCCAATTCTCGTTGCTCCTTGGTTACTCGATTCGAGATTATTTCCAATTCGTTCAAGTTATCATAAAACACGAGATAGGATTGGCTTGCTGTTCGAATGAATTCATTCTTGTGAAGAAGTTGCAATGGAGTTGTTCCCTTTCGTTGTTTCCTAAACGCCATTTTGAGTATGTCTGCTTCGTACTTACTCCACCAAAGGTGAAGAGTGCCCTTCCGACCCTTGCCAAGTTGCCATTCATCCATGAGCCTTTTGATGTCCTCATGTGTCGTTGCTCCATATTGCTCTATGCGATTTCTTGAGCGGAATCTCTTTCCCTCCTTTGACTCGATTAGGCATTCATAATACCAATTTCTTACCTCCTCTGGATTTACATGGTAGATACAGAATACCATTACAGCCAAGTCTACGCTTGGAAATGACCTGAATAACTCCTGAAGGCCAGTACAGACGCGTTCGAATACCCCAATCAGACGGGTCCTCTCTCCTACTTTGTTAGCGAGAGCAAGGGTTGCAAGGACATCAATGAAATCTCCCTTTTTCTGAGCATAGATTATTTGGAGGCAAGTCTTTATGTCGTCATAAGGCAAATCTAAGACGTTCCGAAATACGATTCTCCATTGATCTCCTTTCTCGACCAACCTATGAAATAGCCTTGTTACAGCTCGACCTCCTGTGGCGCTCGCATCCTTAGACAGATCATCATAGTCAACTCCAAGTTCATTCCAGAATTCTACAGGAGAAAAGGTCACAATGTTCGGGTCAACACCGAAATTCATAAGTTTAATGATTTAGTGGTGCCCAGCAGAGGAAAACCCAGTCTGCTCAACCGCCCCAATGCCCCCTCCACGCGCAGACACCCCGTTCGAGTTAGCCTGCGCGCTTCAACGGAGCGCATTTCGGTCCCTAGTGGACCAACCCAACCATTATAGTGGTTGAGCACCCGTCGCCTACCTTCTGGGATAGGTCGGGATCATCAGGGGGAAATCCTTGCTTGAGAAGCAAGGATCATCCTGCATTTCTGCAGGGAATAGTCCGACTTTTCGTCAAAAGTCAGGATAAGCATCCCCATCGTCTCGTCTTATCCTTCTAGGAATTCGTCTTGTTTTCTTAGTTCTTGTTCCTGCGTTTTGTCCAGCGTCGCGCTTGCAATCCATTGCGCCAGATATCTATATTTTGCATTTACATAGTTCGCTGCCACCACTGCTTCTTTGCGATTTTCCTTCACCAGTTCCTTGAAACCTCGTATGTCGCCCTTCTCCAGCAACTCATTCATCCGTTGTACCACGTCTCTGATGTCAGTCATACAAAAACGAAGAGTGGAGTCGCGCGCTCTTCACCACTGTGCGAAGCCACCGCAGTTCAGCAGAAACATGGCGAAACTTTCGATCCACTTCTTCGTCCCCTCTTGGAGAGGTCTGAGGTCATTTGGAACTGGAAAGATCGGAGTCACCTTAGCGGCGTATGGGCTTCCTTCCGTCTCTTCGAAATCGTATTGGAGAAACGGTATGGCCGAACCTTCCACGAATGCTACGCTGAAGTAACCACCTGTGTACCGTTTGTCCTTAACCCTCATCTCCTTGATTCGTCCTTCTTTCAAGGCTTTCAGGAGCGCTTCGCCCATCGCTCTTGCATCCTTTTCTGACACTTCCTGGCCATCGTTCGTTCCTGCCCAGTCCTTCGTGACCTGTGAGGCATTCGACACACATTGGGATATCAGATGCCCCATGTAGGTCCAGCCGGAGCAGTTCAGTTGGAAGCCGCCGTATTCGTCAGAAGTCGGGTTGAGTGCGATGCAATCCATACCCAATTTGACTCATCACGGTCCCTGAGTGAATAGTGCTATTGCGAGTAACTTTCATCAACAGTGGACTGTTTCAGGATTACAGGTTCACCGGGGCCCCGCTCGCCTTGGCGTAGGCGAAAAGACCTCGTAGTACGACGTGAGACATGAGGTCCAACAGATTCATCTGGGCCTCGACGTCATTCGGAAAGTAGTCGACGGAGCATCCCCAGACTCTGAAGACAAAGTCTATCGCATTCCCATCTCCTTTGAACCAGAAGTATGGGCAGCTCGTCTTGTAGATTTCCAGCGAGGTTCTGCTTGTGATGCAACCTTCAGGATCAAGATTTTCTATGCAATATATCCATTCAAGGTCGCCTTGGACCTTTAGGAAAGCATCTTCGGGACTCTTCGTCGTCTTGGACTCTGCCGTTGCCCCAACCTCCAGCATCACCTGTTCGATCTTCTTTCCCTTGGTCATCGCGCGAACCAGCTCCACGCCAAGAGCCTGGGGGTATGTATCATAATGCCTGTAGTAGAGTTCGTAGGCGCAGTTCGTGCACCTCTGAACGACCACCATTCCCCTTGTGCTCATGGTCTGGACCGTCCGTATGATACGCGTCCTTGAACCGAAATGAACTCATTGAAACGATTACTTTCACCAAAAACCGAAGCTGACACTGAAAGTATTCCTCTGGTTTCTGTCATAATTCCTTGCATCCCGAACCACCTCCTTTTCAGAATACGATTTCGTCTCCTTCCTCTCCGCCAGCGAGCCACAATTCACATTCTTCGATCGTTCTGTTCTCATATGTAGGAGGAAGGAAATGCATCCAGTGTTGTTTCGCTTCGTCCAAACCCATCAGGGCGACGCTTGTCCTCGATTCCCGGAACACGCCGTAGGTATCCCTTGAGCCGGAGTTGTGAAACACTGCCTTGGCTACTTTCGACCCGTCCTTGTATGTGCAGAACTCTGTGAAGTGAAATTCCACGTTCCGCGGACAGTAGAACATACCTTCACGGTCCAGCTGAAGCGGCCTCGTATGGAGCCCGTACCTGACTCGGATACCGAGCTGGTCCAGGATGAAATAGAACCTGAAGGCCGACACGAACGCGGCCATGCTGCCACTTTCGATGTAGTCCTGGGCAACCCTTGAGATCACGTCCGCCGCATCGATGCGCAACGAAATGCCGTTCAAGGAGCACACGAACTTCCCTTCGGCGTCCTCTTCGACGAGTCCAGTGTTTTCGCCTTCTTTCATAAGTAGACTGATTCTCTTACCTTCGAAGTACTTGCAGCGGAGGAGCGTGTGGGAGTCTTTCTTCCTCAGTTCCACTCGGTTGTCATCGGTGATGAGGAGAAGGGTGTTGCCCCTCTCCTCCAGCAGTTTCACTCCGTTCTTCACCTCTTCCCGTCTAGGACGATGTGGTGCTTGGCCAACAGGGCCTGTGCCATGGCCAGGTCCCTTTCGGTAATCTTTCTGTTCAGTTCCTCGTATATCGCTCCTTTGCTGACTTCGAAAACCTCGCACATCGCCGTATTGATGTCTTCATACTCTCCCTGCAGCCACCACGGACCACCACACTCGACGCTTCTGAATCCAAAGTCCTTATCGAACTGCTTCAGGAAGACGACGGTGTCTTCGGGATTTTCGAAGTAGGTAGTCCAGAACCCCTGTCTGCTGAAATGTGCGATGAAGCTGGCGTGAAGGATCAAATGTTTGTAAAGCTCCTCGGTGAAGTCGATGAGCCTGAACCGTCCAGCGAGAAACTTCGTCCATTGGATCAGGACTGTCTTCTTCTCCGCCGCAGTCATGAATTCGGCATCCATGAATCTGTTCATTTGGAGTCGGCTCAATCCATCGTCTGCCTGGGGGCGTAATCCCTCGCGTGCACGTTCGACACAGCGTAAATCCCTGCAGGGATCCTCAGTTCGTTGTGCTGTGGATGCTGTATCGTTGCCTCCGTCTCAAGAACCACGTACTGCTGACCTTTCGACATGTACACCTTGCCCTTGAGCTGGTGGGGGTTGCCTGTTTCGCTCGCAACCTCGAGTTTTTCTCCTGTGACCGTGCTGTTCTTCGGCAGTCGCTTTATCGTCTTCAACACCACGTCGCCTTGTCGGTATATTCTTACCAATGAAATCACCTCCTTCTGATTTTATCCAGTCATCTAATTGTCCAGCCTCAGCGCGGTCTCCCTCATCGACCTTACTTCCTCTGCGTCCCTGCTGTACCGGACCGCGTTGAGGAACATCGCTCTGAGGCCTTCGTCCTTTACGGCCTTCAAGACGTGCATGACGCTGTGAAGAATTTCAGAGTCCCCAATCTTTGCATAGTCGGGGTCGTTCAGGAACGGCCTGTAGGATACGTCAGGGAACTCGGCTTCGAATTCTATCTTCTCTGATTCGTCGATCTCGTACTTCGCTCCGTTGTAAGTGAGAAATACGGCAAGTTCGAAGAGCAGGTCGCTTTCGCCGAAGACTTCGATGCCTTCTTTGCCCGCATAGAACTCTGAGAGTGCCGGGTCGCTGTACAGGTGGAGCCTCACTTTGTCATTGGATTTCAGCATCTCTCTGGGTGACATCATGCCGCGGTTAGTTTTCACTTCCTTTGACCCGACTGCGTTGACGAAGTCGGAGAGCAGGATGCCTCCTGAGAGTTCCTTGTTGTCCAGGGCTATTTTGTAGCTCGTCTGCAGGGCGGAAAGAAGCGCAAGGTAAGGCCTAGACCTTCCTTTCGGCACCCTCACCGTTTGCTCATCCAGCTGTCCGACCGTCACTCTATCCACGTGCTTTCTGACAGTCTTGAACCTCTCCCAGCTGTAGTATCCCGTGCCCGCGCTGTGAACGGCTATGTCCCCTCCTGGATTTCTGTCCCCCCTGAGCTTCTTCTCTCGAATGAACTCCTCACCAGCGTTGACGCCGTATCTCCTCAGCCTCTCAATCGACTCCAGGCCGGGGTGCTTCAGGACGAAGACGGCTGCGCCAGGAACATTGGCCTGTATGACCGAAGCCCTCCTGTAATCGCTTCTTGAAAGGTAGAAGAGGTTGTCAGGGCTGGATTCTCTGAGCAGCTCGTACAACTTACCGTGTCTCCTATTGCCAAGCTCCTTGACAGGAGTGGTCAGGAACCTGCAGATGTCCACCGTCCTGTCTGACAGGTAGTATTCGAGGCCCAGCTCGTCGAAGCCGTGGTACAGCTCCTTGTAGTCAGAGTTCAGATACTCGTTGATGGATTCGATGTTTAGGAACGAGAGCGCTTCGCGCAGCTTGGGTTCGACCTTCTCCATCAGCGCAGATTCAGATTCTTCCTGCAGCCTTTCGCGGTCGGCAGTGGGTTGATATTTCCTTTCGTCAAGCAGGTTGAGAACCCAGCCCGAGAAGGGCAGTCTTATGCTTCGCGCTTCGACTGGCACGCCCAGCAGAAACACGTCGGAGGCCAGGCGACCGCTCTCCACCGCCGAGTCCCCAGAGTAGCCATGCTTGATGATGTAGGCGCCGTAGAGCGAAAAGTCCTCGTCTTCGACCTTTATGGGGATGTACCTCACGAGCTTTTCGACGTAGTACGACTCCTTCTTTACCTGCTTCTCCAGGTATTCATCGAAGCTCTCTGGACCGAGTCTGTAACGCCCTGCGTCTCTTATTTTGGAGCCACCGAACTCATCGGTCAGGTCGTCTTCGAGATTGAGGTACGTCTCGATGCCCGAGAATCTTGTGCATTCGACGATGTATTCATGGAGCGACCCGATGTCCACGTCGTCCCTGAGTATCATCGTAAGTCTAGTTCCATATTCGTCGAGGTCCTTCGGCTCTGGTGCGAGGCTGTAGCCTTTGGCGCTTTTGCCGACCACGGCGTATCTGGTGCCGTCCTCTCTTGAATACGTCTCCAAGAGCATTGTATCGGAGAGGGTCACGTAGCTGGCCTTCCCCAGCCCGTACTGTCCCACCTCCCTGCCGCTCCAGTTGTCAGACCTCCCCAGGTATCTGTACAGCTCGATGAAGACCTGTTGGGAAATGCCCATGCTGTCGATGCCATGTATCACGAGCTTTCTGTTCGAGGGAGAAACGGTTATCTCAATCCTTGGGTTGGATCCGTTCTCCTTCGCTGCCCTGCACGCCCTTGCTTCGTTTTCATAGAGCTCCCTGAAGCCAGACTTCGGAGACGCATACAGGTCATGAGATACCCTCTGAATTATTACATCTTTTTCCAGGTCGACCGGGATGAAGCCGTCCTTCGATGCTGCGAGCAGCCTTGGCGCATAAGCCAATTCTTCAATTCCAACCCCGATCGGCTTTTCTTCAGTCACATTGGGTTTGAATATCCTGATTTCCTTCTCCAAAAAACCACCTCCTCAGTTCGTATCCGCTACGTCGACGGACGAAATGAGATCGTTAGTTACGTCGGACCTTCGGGTTCACGGTCGCCGAAAGTTGCTGCTTTGCTTCGCCATCTCTGGACCTCCTGATGAACATCTCAGGGTTCTGTTCTGGTCCTGAAAGCCTGTATGAGACGCCATCGACTTTGACCACCTTCTCCTTTCGCAGCCTCTGCAGCAACGACTCGGCCCCCTTTGCGTTGGAGAATATCCATCCGTCGAACTTGCCGTCCCTGTAAGACTTCCAGGGGAGAGATTCCAGCTGCTTGGCATCGAGCAAGTCTGAAGTGCCATTCTGTTCAGCACACGAATCTTTCTTCTGAGGCCAGCTAGCCAGCATCTCTTCCGCTTGCTTCATCAGTTCTTCGAAAGCCTCCTTCCAGCGCACTCTGGATGGAAAGGACTCCCTGATGATGATGTAGTCGGCAGGCACGTACTGTCGGGAGGACGGAATGTGTCTGCAGATGGTAAGCTCCTTCGTCGCTTCTTCCTCTGTCAATTGCCATCACTACTGGGATACATATCACTTAAAACAGGGTAATGCACTTTAGCCCTTGCGGCCTCATTCTGTTCCGCCGAGTGAATTGCTACGTATTCCTTCGCCATCAGTTGGAAGAACTTTCCGTACATTGGATTCTCAGGGTTCCCGCCGATCGTCGCAACATCGATCAGGTAATGCAGTGTTGGCTCCCTATGTCTGGCTTCCTTCCAAGGTCCAGAGTCAGGAGAGACAAATTGAGGGAGCTGAGGCAACTTTGTTCCCCTTTTGCGTTTCATTATCCGATTCTCATTGTTGTGGCCTGCACGAGTTCTGAAACGTTGCCAACGTTTGGTCAGTGGAAGCGCGAACCGAGAATCCAAGATGAGCAGGCATCGCAGTTCGTGTCCTCGAGGGCATCTTACATAGGGTCTCGATATTTTGTCGTAATTCATCCAGCCTGTCGTGGGCAAAGAAGGATCACTGGTTTGCCAGCTTCTGTACATCGAATTGCACTGATCGCAGAACCACAGCCGCACCTCGACCTTCCTTGTACTTCGTATCTTACGCAGAACCTGAACTATTGACAGCTGGGGTTGTGCCATTCTTCGCCGTGTCTCCTTTGTCAGGCAGAGTTGCTACTCGAATCGTATCTCTTTCAGTAACGACCGCCAACGCCGTCAGACCCCTCTTTGAGTCTGTGCTCACGGTCACCTTCCCCGAATAATGGCTTGCAAGTTCTTTGGCGACCCTGACCTCTTCCGGGGAGAAGAGCGCCTCAGGCCTGGTGTCGTGAATTGGAAACGGGAAGTTGAATATCTTCATGTTTCCCGCGTTGGGGATCCTTGCCTGCAGGCGGACGTAAGGCGGAAAAGTCGACGGTTGCGATACGATGTCTTTTTCATCGAGGCCGAATGTTTCCTTGAAGCGCTGGAGTTCTTTCTGTTTTTCCATCTGGACGATCATGTCTCCGATGCTTCTTTGAGACTTCGTCCGAGGTGCGCGCGTATCCGTTCTACCGTTCCCGTCAACCTGGTTGACTACGCGTCTTTGCTCTGCTGCGAGGTCCAATGCATCAACATCCATCCTGATGCTTGCCTGTCCCTTTGGCATGGATGTTTACCTCGAATGACTCTCTGCGATGGCTGCGATCAGCTCCTCCATCCTGTGGAACCATCGTGTGGCTCTCTCTTCATCCCTCTCGGAACAACCGATCGACGAGGGATCCAGCAATTCTGCCTCGTTCATCAAACTGCTGGTCCAGGCGGATTCATAAGGTACGGTCAACGTGTTTGTCATGCCATTCATTCACATCCCCTCCTTGGGTTCCCCGGTTCGAGCGACCTACTCGGGCATTCGAGTAGGTCGTTCATCTTCTGCGTACACGAAAAAAAGCGGAGGACAAGATAGCATTCCGGCTTGTCGTCCCGCACTTCTGCTCCGCTTAAAGGTAGAACCACGCTTTGGTTCTGTTCGTGGTTACAGCACGAACGGGGAGGCGTGGTCGGTGCAGGTACAGCTGGCCTGCACCCCATCCTTCTCTTTCTTTCAAAATACCTCAGAAGATTTGTTTAGAGTCCCGTCTACGAACCGCAGGGAAAGCTGACAGGACAACCTATCTCATGTTTCGTTTGTCAGCGTTGCTTTGTCACAGGACATTCCATCCTACGGGCTCTTCACAGATATCTATGGCTGGCAGAATACAGGTGACATTTTTACCGATGTCACGGGGCGAGTTCGACCTGACTTGGGGTTACCAATGCTAAAGATAGGTGACCATAGAGCGACAGTCGATATTTAAGACGCGCAATAGTACGGGTCAATCTATCTTCCGTAGATGAGCGCTGAGCAGACTGCGTACGTATGACCAAGGCTGGTCCCCGCCTCGACAGCCAGCTCCCTGAGGGTCCATGGCTTGCCCGGGTTAGAGAGGAGAATTCTGATAACCCTTGAGGACTTGGGTTCGAATATATTCTTCGTTGCCCTCAAGTTACGGTTTGATGTTCGTTCGACCTTACTAATGTTCGTTATTAGCGAACAACGAGTCGAATTCACCCAGACCTGCTGAGAAGGGCGTATTGATCATTACTTGGGCCGGTTAGAACTTTGGTGAGATTCTTTCCCTTATCCGATATCACCACTGAATTTCCGTCTCTCGCAAGATACTCGTCAGCGAGAAGCTCACGCACGTATCTTGAAATCTGCCTTTCCGTGAGTCCGAGCCTTTTCGCGATATCTGCTCTGTTGTATCCTCGCCTCGAAATGATTGACAGGAGGGCCAACTTCTTGACTTCTTTGCTGACCGACTTTTGCTCTCGGTCCATATCTTCTTGCAGAGGCGATTCTTCATGCCTTTCGACTTTACTTCTCGAATCAGTTGGCGCTTCGAGTGATATCTTCAGGCTTGTGGGCTCGGACGAGTTAGACAGACTTTCTTGGACAGCCATCTTTCCTTGATCCGCCATTCCTTGAGTTGTTGATTCGTCTCTCAGACCCTCCGCATCAAGGGGCCTAACCTCATTCTTGCTCCCGGCAGAAGGTTCGTTTGTCGGGCCAGCTTCAGGTTGAGTTTCTTCGACGTTCAACAGGTTCAGGTACCTCACTTCGTACGTATTCGGGTCCTTGTCCACGAGTATCTTCTTCACTTGCTCGACATGCTCTGGCAGGGTCACCACGAAGAGCACCTTTCTGTACATCCTCGACTCGATGTTCTTCTCATAGTTCTTTCTCAGCTGGGCTTGGCTCTTGACAGGGTATTCTTCGACCTCAACCGCCGTCGCCGTTGAGTAGTCGAAGCTCTGTGAGTCCCTCTTCTCAATCACCCTGTCCTTCTTCATCTCTGTCGTAACTAAAGGAGAGAAGACGGCGATGTCAGGCCTCTGTCCATGGAACTCTCCGCAGTCTATGGAAGTCCAGCAGCCCTCCTCCCAGTATTCATGGAGGAGCGTCCTGATTGCTTTGAGATGTATAGAGCCTCCAGCACGGAGAGAATGGATCTCCTTGTCGAAGAATTCATGTCTGGCGTAGTCTGTCAGCGAATAGTACGTCACCCTGGCCCTGTCCCTTTCGTCTTGGTTCTGAGGCTCGTCGTATATCGACATCCCGGTGTCAGTATCCCTCCCCCTGTAGACCTTGCCGATGACTGATCTCTCTGTTATGTACCCTCTTTCCTGGCAGTACTGCGCCGCGTTGGCCAGAACGGTGCCGTCCCACCCGTACCTGTTCCGGAACGCTTCCCTGATAGTCCTTTCAGACAGCTCTTGAGGGCCCCCGTGCAGGTAAAGATAGGTAAGGAGGGCCCACCTCCCCGGGTTCAGTACGGGACTCCCCTTCTCCTTCCTGAGTTCCTCCAGAGAACTCCTGTAGGTCGGAACCCTGTCCTCGGTCGCACCGCCGTATAGCCTGTTCATCTCCGTCTTCATGAATTCGATGACTTCGCTCTGCTGGTGTGCAGGCTCAGGGAGTGGAGAGAACTTCATGACGTGGACTCTTGCCAATCCCTTCAGCCCCGCGGGGTTCCGCCTCACCACCATGGCCCAGTTGGGAAGCTTTACTAGGTCGTCCCGCCAGCCTCTGTCATTTCCCAGAACCTTCGCCATCGTGCTCGCGTCGTCCGGGCCCAGCCTGAAGATACCCATCGTACCGGAGTTGTCTAGTATGCTGTCCTGCAGCTCCTTCCTGTGCAGCTGTGACAGTCCCTGGTGGGCCAGGATCAGGAAGAGGCCGAACTTTCTGGCCTCGGAGAGAATCTTTTCGAGCACAGTCAGCTTCTCTATGTTCTGGAACTCGTCTATGACGAGGAAGACGGGTGTCCTGGCGGAGGAGTCCTTTCCCTCCGTCTCTAGCCTCCTAGCCCTCTCTTGGGTCAGGAAGTATATCTTCAGGACCAAAGCATTCGTCAGGAGGTCCCTGAAGTCGTTGGGTAGCTCGAACTGGGAGAGCCTGAATATGGTGACGTTGCCAGGCTGGAGCATTCTGTCGAAGGGGAGGGTGGTCCTTCTGGTGCAGAACGTCCTTGCAGTCAGCGAGGAGGGAGGGATCACGAAGTTGGATATCCTGTTCAGGACGGCGGTGAACGCGCTCTTTTCGAGGCCCGCTATCGCTTCGATCGTCTTCGTCGTCAGCTCCTCCTGGACCCCTCCCCTGAGGAGCATCTCCCTCACCTCAGCCTTGTCCATGGTCAGCATATCCGTTACGAGATAATACAGGTCGAGGAAGGTGGGGGAATCCGTGAAGCTGTAGAGGTAGTAGAGTCCTCCCCTGAATATCCAGGTCAGCCTCGGCGCCATGGAGATGTCCGTCTTGAGGACATCTTCCAAGACGACGACGAGTTCCGAGACCTGATTCTGTATTTGCATCGCCTTCTCTGCTTCGCTTGATGGTGCTGGAAGCAGTTCCATTGGGTTCATTCCAAAGCTGACGTACTGCGGGTCGAGAAGAATGAGTTTTTGCCAGTCCCTCATCAGCCTGGCCAGGAGCACCGAAGCGTCTCCATGCGGGTCGATGAAGATTATGGAGCAGGGAAGCTTCTTCTGTCTGTCTTCAAGAGAAAGGTAGTAAATCAGTCTGACCAAGGTACTCGTTTTGCCTGAACCGGTGGCCCCTACAAAATACATGTGTGAAAGTATGTCGTCGAGCGAGAAACCGTAACCTGCCGGCATGACGTATGAATGCGTGAGGGGGATTTAACCCAGTACGACCGGAAGGCACTCCTCCTCACGTTCCACATAGGCTTCCTAACTGGCTTTTTGACAGTATGTCCTCACCAGAACAACGGAAGCTCTTAGGAGGACGCAGCCTTTATACCATCATTCGTTGTGAAAGTTGATTGAATTTTCCAGGGATTAAGAACGACAAAATAGAATTGTCCTTGCGGCAGGCTCCAGCTCACCTTTGCAGAAGAACCTTGTCCCTTATTCGAAGAAAAAAATGCTGTGCATTGAGGTACGCCAGAGCCAGAGCTAAATTCGGCAAACCGACTCGCCATCATGATGTATAACGAAGCTGAATAGGAAGTTGAAAATGAGCCAGATATTTGCACGGAATTTTGGAATGTGACTTGGATTCGTGTCGTTCACGTCTTGTTCATGCCTTTCGCAAGAGCCCATTGCATGGATTTCTGATCATCCCGTCACTTATTTTTTGCCAACGCTTCGATGTATTTCGGAATAGGAGTCACGCAGGCAAACTCCGTTCCAGGATAGAGGAAGAGGAGCTGTTTTTTGACTAATTGCAAGTCGTGTTGCTTTCGAGAACTCACAAGAAAGTTGGTCCGAGAGTCATCATACATGATTTCGAAGCTTCTGGTTGTGGTTGAAGCGATGTTCTGTAGCCTGCTCACGTCATTTTCCTTTAACGGCTCTGCAACGTTCGGCACAGTCTTAAGTGAGGAAACAGCAGGCAACCCCACTTCACGCCTGTCTGGCTCGCCGGGTATTATTTCCATGGCAGGGATGAATGGGTCATTCTCAACAGGAGCGTCAGCAGCGACTCCCGGCACGAATGAGGTGAGCTTCCCGACCGACCCGCCCGAGGGCAAATGGATGAAGTACGGCAACTCATCAGGAGTCAGTATCAGGCTCGGCGATTCTGCCCTGGACCTATGATAAGTCACGAAGTACTTGGCGAGGTCCGTGACTATCCTTCGGCTGACCAGTTCCTCCAGCATTCTTGGATCATTGTACGTGAAGATCGCCAGGCTGTCTATCTCGTCCTTGCACTTGTTGAATGTATTGAGGGGAACGCCGTCAGTGTCATGACTCTCACGGTTTACCCACATACCCTGTATTCCCATCAAGACCTTCGCGGACGACCTGGCTTCCTCAATATTCTTCGTTCTGGCTTCTACTGTGCGGTACCACTCGCTTGCTCTCTCCCTACTTTCAACTGCATACTCCTTTCCATCTTTGGTGCGCTTCTTGACAGGCGTGTCTGCAGAGCGCTTGAAGTTGTAAAGGCGAACCTTCAGAGAAGTGAGTTCCCTCGTGTAGTCTTTCAACACGAACACGAACTGAATCCAAGCAAATTCCGGGTCGAATGTTTCGATTTCATGAACCAAAGTGGCCACGAATTCCTGCTGAGGCTCAAACTTCGGCCTGGACATGATGTGACCATCCTTTAGGGCGACGTTGAAGAACAGCACCTTGTTCAGGTCTACCATTACTCACTGTCACCTAGATGCCTTATTCTTGAGCCCAGCCGCGGATACATCAGATGGACTCTCCTGGGCGAGTTGGGAAGAGGGCCCAAGAATGATTTCCGGAGAGCCAGGAGCAGGATGATCGCCGGAATGAATTGGAGGCAGGCTTCGATTAACCAGCAGTCGGCCTTAGGGAATTGCCGCCCAGAAAGTTGTGGCCCAAACAAATCCACCAACAGAGATAGTAAACATGGTATACCGAATACTTTCAAAATCTGTTGAATGTCATGAAACACGTCCTGTCGTAAAGGGACTCTACCAACAAGTCCTAGTTTCATGAAGGTCTCATTCCATGCCGTCATTCCTGTTCTCTGCCTGCATGGGTGAAGAAGCCTGAGGGGTTCATTTCTGTAAGCCAAGAGGTACGAAACGACGAACTGCGCCAGGGGGGTGTAAGCAATCACCCAAGTCGAGATCATCATTCACATATTCCAGACCAGCTAAAAAGCGCAACCAAGGGAACCTAGGATTGCTTCTGCGCGTTCCGAGTTGACTGTTTTAAGATACCTGGGATTTTGCTTCCGTGTCGGAGAATATCTGGTGGGCTGAGGAGTCCTGGTGGGAGAAGAAGAGCATACAGCTAGGTTTCTTCTCCGGGTCGCCTAGACAGCTGCTAACACTAGTCACCTTCACCCTGATCGGCTATTTGCTGTCTCTCCCGCTCAATGTTCCTATAGCAGAGGTGTCATTCGGAGGTAAGGCAGGCGTTCTACTGGGCTTCGCTTTGCTTGGGTATGTGATCTCAGCAAGGCGCGTCAAGCTGATTCCTCTTGAGTTGCAACTTCTCTACTATCTGACAAACAGAAGTGATTTCCGGAAGATGCAGGTCAGTAACACATCCAAGCAACCGAAGAAGGATGATTGCAACCAGAAGTAAGGCCAGTCTTGTTGTTTCCTGCATCTTATAAACTCAAACAGTGCTTTACAACAATGCCAAGAATACTCAGACAAGGCCGAGTCTGCCGCACGGGCGGCGCTCTCTACGTAGCTCTCACCAAGGAACTTCGATTGCTCGACCTCGACATTCATGACATGGTAAATATCGAGGCTGACAGCCAGAAGGTCGTTCTCACGAGAAGGGAGGATGCTGAAGCATGAGCCAGAGACAAGCTGGTGCGCTTCAGAACATGAGGGAGAGGATAACGATCATCGTCCTCGCACTTCTCACTCCACTCATCATATCTTTCATCCTCTACATAGTGGCCAGCGCCTTCGGGGCTGCAAGCCTGCCGCCGGTGGGATACGGGATAGTCCCTGCCTGCCCAAACAACACGACGAACGTAGCCTACATCTGGGAGCACACAGCCGCATGCGCGGACACTGCTGCTCAGCTCTCGACCGACCCGTCTCTCCCCATACCAATCATGAACGCGTTCAACGCATTCCTGATCTTCATCGCTATAGTCGTGGCGATCATTACAGCGGTGAGGCTGGTGGGGTCGCTGATGGAAGCCAGCGGCGAATAATCGTAGAGCCGTTTCCGATTTTTTCCTTTTATTCAGAGCATCTCCTTACGTGAAGATGGGCACCAGACGAATTCTGAGGAGGGCGTCAACCTACTATAGGAAGAGTTCTAGGATATTCGTCATTTTCGCTCTCTTGGCTTCCATCGTAGGCCCGACCGTTGCACAATCAGGCTCCAACCCCCCGTTGACGCTGACAATCGCTTCCCTCTCTGTCACCAACTGCATTCAACCTACGGCAAGGTCGCCCGGGGAAATTTCGGTATCAGGAACCGTCCAGGTCTCCGGGAGCGGATACTCGGGAGGGATACAATTCAACGGCAGCGTAATCGTAATGGGGCAGTCAGTGGGTGGCAACCCGATCAACCAGACCATTGATCTGGTGCCGACTGACTTCGGTCCCTATCCGCTCAGCTATCCGGCGCAGACATCAGTTAACTTCACGGCCGGCGCCCTTGCTGGGTTCAGCTGCACCGGTGGCTTTCAGTTAGGCGCAACTGTAAATGCATATTCGTATCCTGTGGGAGACCAGTTCCTCGGCACCACCAGCTATTCTTCGTCATCTGCCCCGAACAACCAGATGTTTGATTTGATAATGGAGCTTCCACAGTTCGACGACCAGATGCTTGGCGCGACGGTGGCCTGCGTCACCGACGCTCCCTGCATCCTCCCTCTGGGGGGTTTGTACAACTTCATCATGATAATTGCCCTCATCCTGCTGGGTGTCGGGTTCCTGGTCGGCCTTGCCTCTCAATCCTTCGGGGAGAACAAAAGGAACGTCGTACTCGACCTCGTGATAGGGGTCCTCGTCATTCTGCTCTTCCCTCTGATCTACAATAACGTGGCCAGGATCGTGAACTTCCTCGACATGTCCATCCTCGCCGGTCCGGGGAATCCGTACACGAGCTACACCCAGCCGATAGACACCGTCTGGAGCTACCTCGTGGGGATGCAGGGTCTGACCTTCTGGGACGTGCTGACCGCGGGGATACTGGTCATCGCCAAGTGGTTGGTAGGGCTGATCGTTTACCTCATGACGATTTTCCTCGGGATAATCAGGATATGGCTCGTTGCCATCATGGTGATAGCCTTCCCGATATCCATGGGGCTGAAGCTGATACCCTTCACAAAGAAGCTGAGCGAGATGGTCGAGGACACACTGTACGGCCTGATACTCGCGTCCCTGATGAGTTCGATCGTAATAGGAGTGGCCGCCGTCATCCTCACTTCGAATTTCAACTCGAGCATCTTCGGGGGCACCGGCATAGTAGACATCGCAAGCTGGGTGGCCGCCGCTGCACTCTTTACAGCGGTCCTGGTGCCTACGGTGTTCGCCCCTCTTACCGGCCTGGTCTTCCAGACTGCGGCGCAAACCACGATGGCTGCTGTAGGTACAGCTACTGTGGCCGGGACGATGGCGCTGGGTCCCGCGGGAATGGGGATGGCCACGGGTGTGCAGGCTGGAATGGGCGCCATGAGTGCGCTCGGGTCGACGGCCACAACTGGCCAAAAGCTGGCTGCGGGATTGAAGGGTTTCGTTCCACACTTCGCGACGGGGACTGCGCATGGGCTTCAGAACCTGATGGTAGGCGCGACAACCGGGGCCGTCAGCATGGCGGGAGCTACGCAGGCTTCCAAAATGATAGACAGAATAGCTCCCATGAGGCCTCTCGGGGAGACACAACAGGTGCTGACAGGCGTGGGGCAACAGCAGCAGGCTTCAGTCGCTTTGCCCAGAATCAGCACAAGGCTTGCTCAGTTGATGGCGGGTACAGACGTCGACTACAGTGGACTGACCATACAGGGAAAGGCGTTTGAGCAAACTGCCAACTGGAATCCCAGTTCGGAGGCTGGCCAACAAATTGCATCCAAGTACAGGGCCTCATGGACAAACATCAATAAAGAACAATTCAAACTTGAATCGGTGAGGCACGGAATACTCAGTGAAACAGAGGCCACGAATCCATACCTGGTTGATCAAGCCTATAAACTAGTGACCAACAAGATTTCGTCGATTAATCCGAACAGTGTTGAAGGCGCCAAGGCGCTGAGAAACATCAAGAGGGAAATAGATGCAAGGCAGTTTGCTAAAGAAAATGAATCGCCTTTGCCTTGGTAGGATTAGAACCAAGACTTGTAGTCCGAAGGTGCCTGTTCATCAACAAGAACAGTCGAAACCATCGAATTGTCTTTTGCTCTTTTCTTAACTTCTTCAGTCAGAAAAGGGTGCCTCACAATTGAATAATGGAGAAATAACCTCTCCCAGTCTTCCGGCCACATGCCATATCCATCTTCATAGGGAACCGGGAGTAATTGACCCTCTGGACCCTTGGCGTCCCACCATCCTGCTGTTTTGTTGGCAATACATTCTGTAATTCTGAGCATGAATTCGATATACCTGCACTTGGCCCAACCAATCTGGTAGGGTAGTGGCATGTTTCTGACCTGCCATAGTCGTACGCTAGCGCTGGATTGCTCAATTTCAAATCTTATGTTGAGTAAGCTTTCCAAGAATTTCCACTTCCCACCAACCCTCTCGACCTCCTCGGCATCGAAACTGTCTAGAAAACCTCGACTGACGTTAGCATATGCAGACTCGAGATATGCACTGTATTCTGCGAACATTGCATCGAAGAGCTTGCTTATTTCTTCTGGAGGGGTCTTTCCAAGGAGCAGGAGTGCTTCTGCTGCCTCAAGCGGTTCAATCTTGGCAGATTTGACCTTGCTCCCGGTCGAGTATGCCACCAATATGCCATCATCGCTTGGTATGACCATCTGAATCGAGTCTTTTGTAATACCTTCTATCCTTCCTTTCCTTTCGAACATTATTGATTGATCGTTCTCATAAAGCTTAGCATCTTCACCGTTCAATTTTACTTTGGTTCCGGTGAGGCGTTGCTCGTTCATCACGGCCATAGAACGAACACTGATTATTAAGCCACTCCATGAATTGCTAGCTGGTTCTCCTAACTCTTCGGGACACCCGACCGAGCATTAACTGTCGGGACATGGAGGGATACACTTAAGAGAAGGTCATAGCTTACACCTGCCCCACCTTTGCCGCAGCATACGCTTCAAGGCGAAGAGGCAACACCTCCTCAAGGGCAAATTGTTGATTACGTCTCGGACGAGTATGTGAAGGCAACACCAGAGGAAGTGAACGCCGTCCAAGTCTTCGAGCATAAACTCGTCGATGAACTGGGCTACCCGAAGGGGTTCATCCAAACGCGGCCCCAGTTCAGAGTCAAGCAAAGTCCATCGGGGGCAGAGAAGTGGCCCGTCGATATCGCGGTATTCACCAAGCCCGAGAGAAGATATGATGACACTTACATCATAGTCGAGTGCAAAAGACCGACCAAGAAGGACGGGCTCAAGCAGCTCAAAATCTACATGAACCTGTGCCCTGCTCAGGTAGGGGTCTGGTTCAACGGCGGCGACCACCTTTATCTCCTGAAAGTCCCGACAAAGGAGGGTCGCTTTGAGTTTCGAGAGATACCCACCGTCCCGAAGTATCTCCAACCGATTTCGGCCATAGGTAAGCTGAGGCGCAAGGAACTAACCATTCCTGTGAACCTGAGGGCCATCTTCAAGGACATCAGGAACCATCTCGCGGGTAATGCGAAAGGGACGACGAGGGACGAAACACTCGCCCGAGAGATAATCAATCTCCTCTTCTGCAAGATTTACGACGAGCACAACACTGGAATGGATGAGTTCCTGAGATTCGTCGCGGACTCAGAGGAGTCGCCCCTGAGGGTAAAGGAGGAGATAACCAAACTGTTCGCGGAGGTCGTTCACGAGTATAACGATGTCTTTGACCAGAACGAGCGGATAAAACTCGATGCGAGGTCGATAAAGTATGTGGTGGGCGAGCTTCAGAACTACACTATTACGGATGAGAGGCTTCCGAGGGAAGCAATCGGGGACGCATTCGAGGTCTTCATAGGGCCTGCTCTACGCGGCGACAAGGGGCAGTTCTTCACGCCCCGCAACGTCGTAAGGATGATGGTCGATATCCTCGACCCAGAACCGAAGGAGATGATTCTCGATCCTGCCTGCGGCAGCGGAGGTTTTTTGATTTACGCCCTCGAATACGTCTGGAAGAAGGTCGAGAAGGAGGGAAAGGAGAAGGGTATCCCCGACAAGGAAATCCTGAAGTCGCAGATGGACATTGCGACTAGATATTTCAGAGGGATTGACAAAGACGACTTTCTGGCGAAGGTCACCAAGGCATACATGGCGATAGTCGGGGACGGAAGGGGTGGTGTCTTCGACGAGAACAGTCTGGACGTTCCGTCAGAGTGGAAGCCTCAGACCCGAGACAGAATCGAACTTGAGTCGATAGATGTTCTAATCACAAATCCGCCATTTGGAACGAAGATTCCTGTGAAAGAAGAGTCCATTTTGTCGCAGTACGACCTCGGACACAGGTGGGACTCCGACAAGAAGGACATCTTCTTGAAGAAGAACGAGCTGATGGAGAGACAGCCGCCCCAAATCCTATTCCTTGAACGCTGCCTTCAGTTCCTTAGGAAGGGTGGGCGAATGGGTATCATCCTCCCAGAAAGCATGTTCGGCATGCCGAAGTATCGATACATAGTAGGCTGGCTCAAGAAGAATTACAAGATTCTCGGAATAGTCACGATGCCTGAGGAGTTGTTCCAGCCGCATACCCACGCAAAGGTCTGCGTGGTCTTTGTGGAGAAGACAATTCCTGATGAGCACTATGACATCCTGATGGGGGTGGCGAAGTGGTGCGGCCACGATTCGAGAGGAAACCCCACCATCAGGGTCGAACCAGACGGGAAGAAGCACCTGATGGACGACGTTCCTCTGGTCGCAGAACGCTTCAGGTTGGGGATGACAGGAGGTGAACTCAAGACAAACTCGCTGGGTTTCCGCTTTCCGATAGACAAGGTCAGGGAAAATATCCTCATCCCCAAGTATTATGACCCTGATATCTTGAAGCGGATCAACGACCTCTCCAAGACGTATGAGATGGTCACCTTCGGCGAGCTTGAGAAGAAGGGGATTCTGGAACTCTCGACGGGAGATGAGGTCGGCAAGATGGCATACGGGACTGGGGACATTCCCTTCATCAGGACTTCCGACCTGACCAACTTGGAGCTGAAGGTCGACCCGAAGCAGGGAGTCAGCGAGTTCATCTACCAAAAATACAGCGACAGGCAGGACGTTAGGCCTCACGACATCCTGTTCGTTCGGGACGGGACATACCTGGTCGGAGCCTCCTGCATACTGATGCCTGACCAGACCAGATTGCTATACTGTGGGGGCATCTACAAAATCAGGGTGAAGAAGGATAACGGGATGCTCAACCCGTTCCTGCTCCTGGCAATCCTGAACACACCCATAGTCAAGCGTCAGGTGAAGGCGAAGCAGTTCACCCGTGATGTGATTGACACACTGGGGAACAGAATCCGAGAAATCGTCCTTCCAATCCCGAAGGATGATGGTCAACGGCGTAAACTCGGAGAGACTATCAGGCACATCATAGAGGAGAGGCACAAGTTATTGAATGAGCAGACCGAGTTTGTGGAGAGGCTGGAGGCTTAGTTGTCCTCATTCGTCTTCTCAGACTCTCCCGCTTTCAACTCGATTCTCTTCCCCTTCACCGTGAAGGTGACCGAGGAAGGGTTCCCAAGGAGTTTGGCCAGTGGTCTTGGGAGGAAAACCAGAATCCCTCTCGTCGGGTGATAGTTCACGCTGACAGTGAACTCTGTCGCGTCCTTCTTCCACTTGGGCAATGTTCGAGAGTTCTCTCCATGTGGATATAATGGTTGCGGTATCCACGTGGGATACTGTTCAAATAACCTCACCTCCTGGAACAGACATTATGCCTTGATGCCACCTCAGATGATTATAGTACAGCATGAATAGGTTCAGGAATATTGTTAGAGATTT
>JAJPJS010000014.1 GCA_021324115.1 Nitrososphaerota archaeon | reverse complement strand
TGTTCGTATATCAATGAGGCGCAGGATATCGAAACTATGGCTGATGAATTGACCGCCTACGGAATTTCCTGGAAATATTATGACACACCAATTCAGTCTGGCCAGACCCTTTCGAAGGCTATTATAAGTGGAAAGGCTTTTGATTACTGGAATCCACTCGACGCCAAAAACAGCACTTATACCAATCCATCGTTCACAAACAGCATGGCTGCACGGGAGCAAATTTTTTGGGATATTGGGAATGGTACGCTGCCCCAAGTTTCATGGGTGATCCCAAGC
Organism: Nitrososphaerota archaeon; assembly: GCA_021324115.1. Lineage (GTDB taxonomy): Archaea > Thermoproteota > Nitrososphaeria > Conexivisphaerales > DTJL01 > JAJPJS01. The sequence goes on along the minus strand of JAJPJS010000014.1, from coordinate 5,335 downwards.
GCCCCGATAAGCGACCATCCACCCGCAAACATTACGTTGGGAATGTGGTGGATAACTGATGTCGTAAATGCGGTTATGCAGAGTAAGTATTGGAAGAATACTGCAATAATCATATTGTGGGATGATTATGGTGGCTTCTTTGATACTGTTCCACCGCCCACGGTTGATTCATATGGCCTCAGTTTCAGAGTTCCTGCTCTGTTAATATCTCCTTATGCGAAGTCAGGGTATTTGGACCATACCATTTATGATTTTGAGTCGACTCTGAAGTTCATTGAGTGGCAATTCAATCTGCCGCCTCTTGGCATGCGTGATGCCAACGCAAACAACCTTCTGAATGCATTTGATTTTAGCCAGAATCCTCTGCCGCCAGATGTCATACCTTTGACCCAGCAGCAGCTCGCTACGATACAACCATACATTCTTTTGGGCTCGTCCTCGGAGCCCAACCCTCAGGGGATTCCCGGAGCACAACTTCAATTTATCAATAACAACCCTGACTGACGGCCGAAGAGAAGCTAATTTCTTCAAACAGTGTACTCTAGAAGATGGTGTCAAGACCGCGCAGATTCTCTCATGAAGTCAAAAGAACACTGAGAGAACAACTTTAGATATTGACATCTAATCGATGGCTTTCGACTAAGAGTCTGCTTTTATATGGGTGCTGCAATGCAACATTCAGTTTGAGTGGAGAAAATAATCAGAGTAATAATACGGACAATGAGTTTGACGCTTTGAAGGATGAAGTTTCTGCCCTGGTCAGCGGCGGAAAAATCAATACAGATCATCAGTTTGCCTTGATCGATTCGACGAAGGCTGCTTCCGATAAGATTGATGGATTGAGAAGTTTTCTTGACGGACAGTTTGGTAAAGGCTGGATTCCCTCCATTGAGCATCATGCTCCAGAAGTGGCTCATAAGACGGTTCTTGATGCTGTAGCTGGATGCCTTCTTCATATCAGCAGGATTAGTTCGTTGCTGCCCTCGTTGACCGACTTGGGGCAAGAAACTGCTGTCAAATTGATCACCTTTATTCTGAACAAACTGAAGGCTGTCTTGGACGACTTCGGCAAGCACCTTCAGTACCAAAATTGGTCCATCTCACTGTCAGGGGGACTACCATTCTCCCTCCAAGCGGGAATAACAATAACATTCCAGTAGGAGTTGGAGACGTCAACGGTGATAAAGGAAATAAACTCCATCAATAGCGAGTCAAAGAATATTGAGTTCGAGTTTTTCGGCGATCAATAACATAGTCGTGGTGTTACAGGAGAATCATACATTCGATAATTACTTTGGAACCTTCCCGGGTGTGGATGGCACCCAAGGGAAGAAAATTTGCATCCCAAAGGCTCAAGGTTCTGAGGAGTGTTTGTCTCCTTTTCATGCTTCTACACTGACCCCTGCAGACATGAATCATACATGGAAAACTGCTCATGAAGATTTCGATTCCGGGAAGATGGACGGTTTTGTATATTCTGAAGGAAATATTCTGACGTTGTGCTACTTCGATGGTGGCGATATTCCGCGATATTGGAATGTGGCAAAATCTTACACCCTCTGTGACAGGTACTTTACTTCTGTGATGAGCGAATCCGCTCCAAATCACCTGTATCTTGTAGCGGGCACTGCCGGAGGGTTGCTGGATGACAGAGTGCCGCAGACTCTGACCTTTCCGCCCATCTTCGAGCAACTTGACCTGCATGGTATTTCGTGGAGGGTGTACTCGAAGCAGAGCTGGTACCAGAATTTTGAGTATGTACAAAACAATGCCAGAGCTAGCAAAAATTTTTCGCCTTCGTCCCAGTTCGCACTCGATGTACAATCAGGAACCTTGGCTGATGTTTGCTGGATAGTGGGCGCTCCGGGAGGGGATGAACACCCCCCTAAGAATGTTCAGACGGGACAGAACTCTGTGATTGACGATATCGTTAATCCACTCGGGACGAGCAAGTATTGGGATTCGAGTGTTATCTTCATCACTTGGGATGATTATGGTGGATTCTACGACCATGTTTCTCCGCCTCAAGTCGATGAATATGGGTATGGTTTCAGGGTTCCCTGTTTGATCGTATCGCCGTACGCCAGGGCTGGTTATGTTGATAGTGTAGTGAACGACCACACTTCAATATTAAAGTTCATAGAAAAGAGGTATTCGCTTGATTCATTAAGTAGCCGAGATGGCTCGGCCAACGACTTCTCTGAGGCATTCGATTTTTCTTCTGCTCAACATCCATTCGTTAAGTTCTGAAATGGGCGTTTCTTCCTTTTTTACCCAGGTTTCCAGCAGGACCCCTTCGATCTATCATACCAGGCGTTGACGTACTCACCAGTATCGATCTGCCTGCACTGGAACTGCTGATCGCAAAAATCGCAAAGCTCCAACTGCCCTATCAACCATCCCGTGCCTGGAACAAAGTCTGTTTTCAATTCAGTCATCTCTTCCGACAATCCCTGAGTCAGAGTATCGAATGGATTGGCGGTGCATTGGTTGCATCCACTGCTGCAAGGATACGGCTCCACCGTGTAAGCATGTTTGCCTGTGAAGTTGTGGAAGTCACAGAAGGTTGCACAACTGCTGTCGCCCTGCAAGGTTACAGATACTCCAGGGCCCAGAAATATGTTATACGCTCCCTTCATCCCGAGGTCTGGCAGAACGCCTCCGTCGATCCAGGTTTCCAGTTGCTTCTGAATCTGAGAGTCGTCAACGACCTGTGGCGGGTTCGTCGGAACAACTTTGCTGCCCATCAACGAACTGATTCCCATATCTCCGCCAGTGGCCGCATACTGTTTCAAACCGCCGGAATAACTCGCATTTGTTTCTATGTCCATTACAACCTTATCAATCTGGTCCATGTTAAATGGCAGATTCTGTTTCTGCCAGTAATCTCCCCAGAAGACGTCAAGCCACCGGTATCTTGTATTCCAGAGGGGACCGCCGTTGTAGACGACCTGTACAGCTCCTGCTTCAACCTGGACCACTTGTTTGTGACCACATGGTACTGCGTAATGCCAGATTCCAGAACTGTTGGTTCCTGCACCTCTCACCCCGACATGGATAAAATCAGATATTGGTTGACCGCATACCTTGCATGCCTTGATCCCTGCGCAGTATCTGCAACGAGTCATCTCTCCTGTTCATTAAATGACGAATGTATAATTGTGTCGGTTGTTGGTTGTATACTCCAAAGTGCTTTGTCTGAATTTATTATGAAGATTAAAACGAATTGAATGTAAACCCTGGAAGTTCTTGCGAGATTGGTGGCAGAAGCAGATTATGTAATCTATTTGAATCGAAGTCTCAATAAAAGTGTTGCAGAAGTGTCGATAACACGTTAGATTTATACACAAAATTCGCACTTGTGGAACCATGGAAAGCGAAGGGAACGGCGGTGAATCCACAACACGTAATCTGGATGATGTATTGCGCAGTGCTGAAGACTGGTACATCTACCTCAGGAAAAAACATGATGGAGAAACCATCGCCTGGACTGTTGCCATGGGTGTTATAGCTTGGCTGGCAGCTCTTCTGATTCTTGCATTGAGTTCCTTTACGTTATTGCATGTCTTCTTTGCTTCATACCTTCTCGAAGGTATCACTGTGATAACCATTTTGGCAGTGGCTGTTAGCCTGTTGACGTACTTCATAAGACGGAGGAGGGCGTTTCCTTTCGTTGAACTGCGTAACCTAATTGACAAGATGAAAAACGCAAGTGAAATATCTTCCTATGATTATTTGAAACTTGTAGATCAGATGCATGATGTGCTGCTTGCCGTGAAGAAAGGCAAACTTGACAGTGCGCAAGGTGACGGTATCGTTGCTTTTATTGTGGTGGCCCTTTTTGGATTCAACATAGGATTGGGATTGCTTGCTGGCATCATCGTTTATTTGTATTTCAGATATGAGGCAATTAGAGAATATGATAACGAGACAAGAAGGTATCTAGAAGCCAAGCGGGAATTCATTGAGGGCCTGTGAAATCAAATTGGAAAAGCCAGACATGTATGTGCTCGCCAGATTTCTAGATGTCTTGTATAGGGACGGGAAGCCTATGAAAAAGACGAACCTTCAGTCACTCATCGGAATAAGATACCCGAGATTCATTGAATACCTGGATTGGATGATGACCAAAGGTCTGGTTCAGAAGCTAGATGAAGGAGACTCGGAGCTGTATGTTCTTTCACCAAAGGGAGCAGAGGCATATCACAGATTGGTCGACTGGCTAAGGGATATGATGAAGGGAATGAAAATTTAGGAGGCTATTCTAATTTGAAATGCGGTAGCGGGATAATTTGTAGTTTCTGTTTACATAGTTTATTTTGTTTGCCCTGTAATGCAATAATTTTATCCCGAAAGCCTCGCATTTCTCAGTTAAACAATGTTTATATGCTTCGATAAAAGATAATCTTTGCTTGACTTCTACAGATGAAACACGCCAAGTGTTAGAAAAGTATCTGCATGGCCATGATGATTCGATGCTCTCGGACGACGTAGTATTTGAGGTGATGGCAACGGGACAGAAATCTGCGGGAAGAGAAGCAGTTAGACAGTTGCTTGATTTCTTCTACAATAAAGCGTTCACAGCGGACTTCTCTCTTAGATCTTTGGTTGTGGCAGAGAACAAAGCCGTCCTCGAAGCTGATTTCTTCGGTAAACAGAACACGGAATTCTCCGGAGTCCAACCCTCAGGGAAGGAAGTGCACGTGCCGCTCTGCGTCTCCTATGAAGTGTCCGATGGCAAGATCAGATATGCAAGGATTTACTTCGAAAGTGATGCGCTGCGAATGCAAAGATGAATAAATAAGTAGCCGTTTTGTTTGACCACTCATACCAGACACATTCTACGAAATCAAAAATATTTCATGTCAGTAAAGGCTATGAACATTAAAATCGGATAAATAGTGTTCCAACCTCGATGCTGGTGTTATTCTAATGGCTGACTAATTATGTTCAAAAATAATCCTGTATCCAAGGATGCGCGGAACCTCCACGCCATTACAAATTAGTCGTCTTGTTGATTAATTATGCCTAACGCTTTTTAGTCTATTCTAACCGCTCAATCTGCCTTAACGCTCGCCACCTTTTCTGTCCCACTTTTCACTAGCGCACTTTTTCGTGGGTCATCTCAAACAGAAGGGTTCCATACTATGTTTTTCAATCCCCCTTCGCCACCACCCGAACGATTTATCAACTTCTCCCAGCTCGCATATACATTAGCTATATGCTCCTCCGAGGGAAATCCTCTTTCGCAAAGAGCCTTTAACTCCTCCAGTATCCTAATCGCTTCATTTGTATCGCCTTTTCTGGCTCGAATGTAGCCCCAAACCGATTTAAG
>JAJPJS010000013.1 GCA_021324115.1 Nitrososphaerota archaeon | reverse complement strand
TCCAGAAAGATAGAGCAGACAGCCTAATACCTTGGTCTCCAAAGGTATTTTATTACGTTCAAATATACCATTATCCTGAACGGCCCTGAGAAGCATGTCGTATGCTCTCATTTGGATCAATGAGAGCATGCTCGGCCGTTCAAACACCGCAACAAAGATGACTAGACCTGATGCTAAAAAATCGTTATCTGAACAGTATCAGAGTGCCTATATTTGTATAACAACGTATTCTTTTAAATAAAAATTATGCTACCGTTCACACACCTTTCAGCTTTCTCCAATTAGTTCCGATTGGATATACTTGCATATCTCCTCAGCTCTATCAATAAGCGCGGCAGACTTGCTAACAACTCCTAATCCTTCGGTGTAATTCTATGGCCGATATTTCCATTACGACTTCTTATAAACTCGTCATGCTGAAAAGTGATTACCTCCAAGATGCACAAAGAGACAAACATATACAACCAAATTCCGAATCATGATAAGACTAGATTACCATCATTTTTAGAATCTTCGAATCGTACTCTTATATTGGCAAATTGTAACTTTTGAGTAATTCTCGTTCACTTCTGCTTAAATCTTCTAACAGGCATTATTGGGAGTAGCCGTTCCTGGGTCTTAGTTTCTGCTCCATGTCATTTCTTGCCGACATATTCTATCAAAAGTGCTATCTGGCTTGGTCCCTTGGCATCTTGACTCTGGCCATTTCTATGATGAGCGCAATTCTCATGCATCCTATTTTGTCGTAGTTGAGCATGGGATCTCTTTTGACCCTATCAAGAAGATCGCTTACGAGAGGACTGACGGAAAATAAGAGGTATGCGATCGAATAACTGCTCCTCTGATTCAGAATAATTCTTTAACAGTGTTGGTTAACGCTAAGAACCGCATTCTGGATTGGCCCAGGCTTAATCCGATCATCCGAATTCGAGTGCAGGTCTATTGGACCAGGAACAGGGGAATCTTGAATCAGATTATGGTCTCGCAGAAACATCTGGCATCCAGCGTATCACCGAGACCTCAACGAATGAGCTCATTTTCTACGAAGTCACAAATTTTGTAGATGTGTTTGGCGGCAAAAATCTTGGCTCTATCTCCACCATACGTCATGAACTCGTCGTTCAGGGAGCCAGTCACGTAACCAAGAGCAGCAAAGGGTATATTCTTCTCGTTAAGGTTAGTGAGCTTTGCGTCCAAGTCCCTCAAGATGTTGTCCATCTTGCTTTGCTTGGTCACTTCGATTAGAATTAGCCTACCATCCTCTGTTATCAGCGAGACGTCAGATTCAACACCTGCTCCCTCATTACCTGACGCGACAGCATGGATCTTCTTATGTATGAAAACCCGCTTAACACTTTTAATTGAGCTCAAGGAGTATCCCATAATTACCTCTTGCAGCCAGTTTGCTGAAGGGAGCACTATCTTATGTAAACCCTGGGGGTAGTGGACCATAACACGATGCAAGATACCGCTTTCCCTGCAACGAGGACATCGGTCCGGGAGATCAATGAGCTTGGGATTCTCTATCATAGCCATGTAGGGTTCCTCTCTGAACTTGAAGAAGCAGTCGAGGCATAGAGACATGGTCGTCAGTTTGATTATGTTTAGCGCCGCGAGCTGATTGAGAGAAGCGAAGAAACTAGCTTTCTTCTCAGACATCGGATCGATACAGTCGAGTATCTTCCCATTGGCTTGGGCATCGTCAGCGACTTCGACGAAATCCAATACGTCCTCCAGAACCTGCATTTCGCTGAACGCCGTCCCTAATCTATCGACATAGTCTGAAACATACTGGACGATCTCTTCCTTGTGGCGATCGAATGATTGGTCCAATACCCTTTTCCGTTCTGGAGTCCGTTTCCCAAGGGCCGATACGACTTCCTTGTCTGTTATAACCATGTCAAGGGTCTGTAATAAAGTCGAATCAAAAATATCACGTATCTCCTTTCTACTCTTTTCGTATTTCTCCTTAGTATCATTCGTGTCATTGGAGTAATCTCTTTTCAGTTTGTCGAAAATGTCTAGAGTTGGATCCAACACAAGAGGGAACTCTTCGACTACAGGGAATCTCAAATCAATACTCGATGAAGACTTGCTTTGCAGGAAGAACATTGTCCTTAAGATGGAATTATCGGCTACCGTTGTCGCAAACTTGCTCGAGCCCGAATCAGCATTTCGAAAAGCAGAAAGAGCAGAATCAGTCTTCTGTTTGGTGACGTTGATTCGTCGGCCACCTTGCAAGTCAACAAACTCGTTTGGTTCGAGAGGACAAACCGAAACCTTGGTAAGATTGGTCAGTCTGCATCTTCCTCTTCGTCGGCATTCTCCTTGAATTTGATGAACGATTTCCCTAACTTGGTCACGGTCAGAACGAAATCTTCTCCTTCATCTTTGTCATAGACGTACTTGATCTCGAGGAATCCTTTTGCGATGAGTTTATGCATCTCAGAAACCATCGGATCTTCTCCACCAACCTTGTCTAAGACACCTTTGTTCACCAAGATCTTGGAGTAACGAGTTCCTTTTTCTTCGATGGACTTGAGCAACATAAGAGACATTGCAATCGCTCTATCTTGATATTTTATATAAGTTTTCTTTTGAGGTGTCGGAATGCAACACCATCGTAAAATTACTTATCCTCGTTTTTAACCCGCCCACTTTATCATCGTCTCCTTCTACCTTGATTTTTGGGGCGTTCATGTTTTTCAGAAGCGCCTACTGGTGTAGAGCGGATAGGATTGCTATCACTAAACATTCTATGTCTCAATACGACGAAAGAGATAAAATTATGAATGAGCTATTCAAGTTCTACGAAATGACTGTTAGGAATGAAAGAGGTGAACATGGGTACATCGTAATCTGGCTTGGAAATCTCGATTTCTTGAAGATTTTCATGGCTGTAGTAATCGTATTTTTAGCAGGAATAGCGTTACCCCTAATATGGGGTTGATAATTAGCTTCTCTTTGAGTAGCAATATTTTTACCAATTTCGGGCGAAAACTATTCCAGTTTGCTTTAGCTTTTTAGAGGATTAACACAAGGAAAAAACCTTTGTAAAGAACCTATTTGAGCCCCAGTCCCACCGAGTCCACTATTTCCACTTTGTCAGGATCTCTTCTCTGCGAAACGTGGCTCTTGAGACGAAGAATAGCAGGATATCGACCACAAGGAGAACTCCCGCAATGATGAGCAGGTTCGACAAGGAACCCAGATCAACAAGGTTCAGTTCACCTGACACGTAAAGCGCGGCAAAGGGAAGTACCGTTAACGCCCCCAGCTGCTGGCTGGTCCTGACATCGCTCACCCTCGATGAAACTATTACGTTCAGCTCAACGCTGAACAGTATCGCCAGCGGTGCCAGAAGGAACATGACTGCAGCCGTATTCCAATTAGGAAAGTAGTAGTAGCCTATCTTGCTTCTGGTTACCAGGTCCATCACAGCCATGAATAATGCGGAGCCCCCCAGGACGGCAGCCAAAGACGGAAGAAATGCCGCGATTCCCTTGCCCAACAGAATCTCGCCGTCCGTCGTAGGGGTAGCCAGCAGGGGCTCCAGACTCTTTTCCACTTTCTCGCCGATTATGGTGTATGAAGCGATGGGTGTTGGAATGTATGCCGCAATCATGACATAGAAGAAGGCAAACGCTGGAAGAAGTGTTAGCAATTCAGTCGCTGGGATTCCGTTCTGCCCATTTCTGTGCCCCGCAAATGATATCACGAGCGGAATCAGTATGGCCACTATCAGGGGGACGACGATCAGGGAGGAGATGACGTTCCTCTTCTTTCTGAAGGTCCTGAAATCCTTCGCCGCAATGACCCATGATTTGCTCAGCTTCATGAATCGGTCCTCCTCACAAGTTTCAGGTAAACATCCTCGAGCGACGAGCTGGTTATGTTGACGGATATGACCTGGCCACCCGCCTTCACTATCGCCTCCATTATGGCTGCATTCTGCTCCTCAGGGTTGCTGACGCCTATTGTCAGTGTGTTTCCATCCACCGTGATGTCCTCCAGAGGTAATTGCTTCAGGGCGGCCAGCACTTCTTTGCTGGCTTCCTTCAAAGTGATTACGGTCTTCCTGCCACTCAGCGACCGCTCAAGGTCCTGAGGAGTGCCGACGGCCACGAGCTTTATGTTCAGTATTCCTATCCTGTCACAGATTCTCTGGGCCTCGTCTAGGTTGTGGGTGTTCAGGAAAATTGTCCTCTTCTCCTTCTTGAGGTCCAGGATGAAGTCCCTTACGGTCTTGGAAGATTCTGGGTCGAGATTCGCGGTGGGTTCATCCATGAAGAGCACCTTGGGGTCATGGACAAGGGCACGTGCGATTGCGAGCTTCTGCTTCATACCTTTGGAGAAGGTTCCAACGAGCACATCCTTTTTCTCCCATAATCCAAGCATCGTGAGCAAGCGCTGAATGTTTGCTTTCCTCTTTTCTTCAGTGCACTCGTACAGCTTCCCGTAGAAGTCGAGATTATCGTACGCACTGAGGTCATCGTACAGACCAACGTTGTCAGGAACCAGCCCGATCAGCCTGCGTATCTCCAGCGAATCTGGGTCCTTGCCCACTTCGTAACCCGCGATTCTTGCTTCCCCACCACTCTTGGAAATAAGACAGCAGAGCATTCGAACGGTCGTCGTTTTGCCGGCTCCGTTGGGACCCAGCAAGCCGAACACCTCTCCCTCATCCACCTGGAAGCTGATTCCGTCAACCGCAGTAAGATTACCAAATCTTTTGGTGAGGTTTATGGCTTCAATCAAATCATTTCACCAGCAGTACCTGCGGGTCGTCATCGTATTCACAACAAAAGGACCCACCATTCCGGTATCTTCGGCCTTCCAGGCTGAAGATGATAAGGATGTTTTGGTGTTCTCTTTCAATTTGTTGATGATAAAAAAGCGAATCAAATAAGACTGGCCTGAAGTGTCGCCCCCAACCCACTTCGTTAAATAGTTTGGGCGATTATTTACGAATGAAATGACCTTGCGGAAATGGATTTTAAACGTTCATTTTTATTCTTGCAGAAAACCAAGATACGGAACCAGATTGATCTGTGCAGTACGTCAAGGCTTAACGTACCGTTTTTAAAAGCGAGTATTAAACGCACGAGTCCGCGGAGTTCCGTTTCGGGTTATTCCCGACCTGTCTGATACTGTTAAGATAAACTCACCTCCACAGGAGCGTGCCCCAAGCCATGATGCCACTAAGATAGTTGTGCCATAACATGAAGAGCTTTGCGTAGCGATCAGCATTTCCTAGATTATCCTCTTTCGAAAGTATGTTGTTATAGAACCTCTTTGTTCTTTCCTTGAGTGTACGGTATAGCCTCTCTATATGATTCCTTTCTCCGAATGTGATATGAAGCCACTTCAATCCGAGTCTTTCAAGGGCCCATGGATACCACGGACCACCATCAGCCAATATTACAGGTTTATTCGTGCACGTGTTTAGTACCCTTCTTGTAAATATGAGTGTATTGATAGATGACCTCTGGTATGAAGCGTAAATAGAAAGAAGCTCCTTCGTTTCACAGTCTATTGCACCCCACACAAAGAAAGACCTGTCTTCCATTAACCTTCAGCTTCGTCTCGTCCATAGCTATCACCCTTCTCTCCTTCTTTGGTATGTTGAACACAATGCCCTCTAACGCATGTATCCAGTAAAAGACAGCGACATGGCTTGCAGGTATAAGCCCTGTGTGGTATTTCATGGGCCTGTAGGAGAGTCCAGACATATAGAGCAGGCAGGCAACAATCTTCGTCTCCAAAGGTCTCTTATTCCTCCTGAATATGCGTAAAGCCTAAAGGACTTTCAGAAGTGCATTATATGCCATCACAAAATGTATGATCGCTTCTGAGAGCCGTTCAACTTGCGTCCTAAGAAGAATAGACCAAGAACTCAGATCCTTATCTTAACAGTATCCCTGTTTTACTCATGGGGGTGGAAGATTCTGCTCATCCTTGCCCATCTCCATCAGCTCCCATGAGCGATTCGTGAAGTATGCTTCATAGAGGGAAACATGCTTGTCTTCTATCTTCATGAGGTACTCATGAACCCTTTGCGCCGCCTCCCTTCCTGACCCCATCGCGCGAACTATCAGCGTTTCACCCCTGATGACATCGCCTGCCGCAAAGACGCCTGTCATGGACGTCCTGAAATGGTCGTCGACCGCTATCGCGTTTCTCTTGGCCACCTTCAGCCCCTCCTTCTTTTGAATGAACGAATTGGGCCCCCTTCCTATCGTTACGAGTACGCTGTCTGCTTTCATCACGAAGTCCTTACCCTCCACCTTGACGGGGCTCCTCCTGCCCGTCTGGTCCGGCGGGCCAAGCTCCATGGTCCACATCGTTACATCGGTTAGCCTTCCGTCCTTTCCATTGAATGATTTGGGGTCAGCCAGGAACTTGAATTTTACCCCTTCTTCCTTTGCCTCTTCGACCATGAGCGGATCTGCAGGCATCTCCTTTTCCGTCCTTCTGTACACGATCGTGACGTTGCCTTGCGTGATCCTCAGGGCTGTCCTTGCTGCATCCAGTGCACTGTCCCCCGCGCCTATCACCAGCACCTCCTTTCCCAGGTCGTATTTTGGATTCTTCAGGTACTCCCCCACCCCGTTGACAAATACATCCTCGAGAAATTGATATCCGTCGATCACACCCTTGAGGTCTCTGCCGGGGGTGTCCAGCTCCATGACATCCTTCGCACCCGTGCACACGAGTACGGCATCGGCGCCTTCGGACAGAAGCTGGGAAAGTGTGACCTTTTCCCCGACCCTTACACCCGTTACTATCTTTACCCCCTCCTCCTTTATCTTCTCTATCTCGTACTCCAAAACATCCTTGGGGAGGTGATAGTCCGGGATGGCGTACCAGGGAGTTCCGCCTGGCGTTGTCAGCTCCTCGTATATTGTAACTTCATGTCCATACCTGGCTAGCAGTTCACCAGCCGCCAGCCCGGCTGGGCCGGCACCGATCACGGCAACCTTTTTTCCGGTTTTTGGATAGCTCTGCGGAGTCTGCAGCCCTTTATTTTTCATCTCCCAGTCGGCCATGAACCTCTGTATCATACCGATGGCCACGGGTTCGCCCTCCCACCTGAGAACGCATGCATCCTCGCACAGTCCCGAGAGCTGAGGGCAGCATCTGGCAGTCACCCCGAGAAGTGCGTTGGTTTCCCTTATTCTCCTGAATGCCGTCTTGAAATCACGTCTTGACACCGCCTCACACATCCCCCTCACATCCATCTGCACAGGACAGGCATCGATGCATACGGGCGTCCCGCACTGCAGGCAGCGCTCGGCTTCCACCACAGCCTGTATTTCGGTATAGGGAATCTGAACCTCGGAAAAATCACGTTTTCTTTCCTCAGGGTCCTTCTTCGGAAACGGAAATCCGGCTTCCCGTTTTGGTTTTACTACTGTGGTCATACCCCACCGCGCTAACCCGTCGAATACATTAGATATGAACAAGCCGCCAATATCAGACCTATGTCGGCCAGCTCCTCGCCTACCTTCAGCCTGTGGGAGTCAAGACCAAGACCCTCCATTTCTCCGACGGGTATTCCCTTGTGATGAACCAGACGGGACAATGTGAGGTCGTCCACGTCTTCCAGTTTACTAAAGGGGAAGTTGTCTATTCTTACGATGTATCTTCGGCCCAGCAGTGTATCCCGCCTTGAGCTCTCCATCGGGGTGCCCCCAAGAGCGTAAAATTTACCATTGTGAGCGAAGAGGTGATTTCTTACGACGAGTTCTGGAGTATCGTTACCACCACGCCGACCCCTGGTCATTCTCTCCGACCTCATTGAAAATGGTCTCCTTTCCCCGTGAACGTGATTCGTGAGTCTCCACCTTGATCCATCCGTCGATGTCAAGATGAATGTGTACTCCCTGCCCGCCCGGATCTCCCCGGCAGGCTTGCCATTCAGAAGTATGTGTGCCTCCCAGGGTCTGCCAGTTCGCTTCACAACGTACAGAAGATGTGACATGATGGTGTCAAGATTGAGTGGGAATGGATGGATATATCACTATCTATGAGATGCCTTTCCAGTACTACAAATCAATAATCCAGCGTTAAAATGCTAAATATGGCTTTGGTATCCGGCTTTTTGAATGACCACGAATAGACAATTCAGCAGGTTCGTGAGGTCCCAGGACATCAGACCCGGCACGCCAACCTCTCTTGTGCCGGAAGCGGGATTGTGTCTTTCTGTCTTTCTGGTTCTGACAGAGGAATCGGAACCAAACAAGGTGTTGATGGGCATAATCAACAGGGAAGCGCCCTGGGAAGACCTGGGGGCCCTTTCGCCTACATTGCTGAAGAATTTCCCGACCGGTTGGATGCTCCCATCCTCCCACATGCTGGTTTACGAGAGCCCCTTTCAGGCATCCAAAAGAGTATTGCACGAGCAGCTAGGCATCGACGATATCAACCTTTCAGCTCCAATAGTTTTTTCTGACGTCTATGACCATCCAATAACACACCTAAAGGATCACTGGGACCTGGGGTTCATATTCAAGGGAAGTGTAAAAAAGGAAAAAGTTACAAAAACTAACGCATGGTCGAGGCTGGAATTCATCAAACCATTCGAGCAGACGATTCCAATAATAAGGTCGCATGGCGATGTGATAAAGTACAGCGGTTTGTAGAAGAGCCTATGATTCAAAAACCGTTAAGCCTTAATGAAATCAAACTTCCGTCTTTGATTGTCTCTGAGTCAGCCCCTGAAAGCGGGCCTTTATTCCCCTCAGGTTGGAGCTGATTGTTGCGGTCAGACGGTTTGCCATGCCAGGCTGCATGACCACGGCTGAAGGATTGGGCGAGTCTACAGGCGAACCGGCCGTGTTCACATTCTGCCTGACGGCTGCATGGAACTGCCTGTGACTGTCTTCAAGAATAGCATCATGATACTTCGTGAGTTCGACTATCTCCTTCTGATGAGCACTCATCATCTGCTTCTTGAGGTCGAGCTGTGATCTGGCATGTGCCACCCTCAGTTCTTCGACCTGCCTGTGGTACATTTCCACAGCTTTCTTCAGTTTTCTTTCGAACTCCTCTTCATCCTTCAAAAACTCCTCATGGAATCTTTTCTTCAAGGCCTCGTTCGCCTGAATGTAGCCATCCCTTTCCAGCTGACTGTTGCAAACTGGGCAGGCATACTTGGTTGCTCGTTCCTGTGCTGACCCCAAACCAAGCTCGACAGGGACTCGTAGATTTATAAACGAATAGACATCCGTTATGAATGTCTGTTTTGCAGTCGCTCCTTTCAGAAGCCCACGGCCGCACCATCGCCACGGGGGTCCGCACCTGCCGAAATTCCTTCCTTCAGATAGAGCACACCCTGGGCGTGACCCGTGGCGGAGGACCAGTACTGCAGTTTTTGAACTTCTAGGTCTGATATTCTGCTCTTCCCGATATTCTGAAAGAGCCCTTCTTCACACTGAATAGATTTGGGGGATTCGTATATCGTGCCTGGTATGCACCAGCGCGGCGAGTCTATCGCAGCCTGTATGTTCATGTCCCTGTCGACAAGATTCGTGATGAGCTGTACATGCACCTGAGGCTGTATGTCGCCACCCATCTCACCTATGGAGAACAGGGGCCGCTCCTCCACTAGGCCGATGCAGGCGCATAATGTATGAAATGTGCGTTTTGAAGGTTCGAGTCTGTTATGGTGGTTCGGATCAAGGGAGAAGTAGCACCCCCTGTTTTGAAGCACGATGCCTGTTCCTTCGGGTACCACACCCGAGCCGAAGCCCATGTAGTTGCTCTGAATCATCGATATGCAGTTGCCTTCGGAATCTGCGACCGAGAAATATGTGGTATCACCTGGGTCTGCCGAAGCTGGCGCGCCCGGGGTGCTCTTGATTTCCTTTGCCAGTCTTGCCGCATACGATTTTGAAGCAAAATTCGGGGGAAGCGGGTGAAAGTCCAAGTCCGTGATTCTGTTTCTTCTTTCTTCGTTGACTATCTTGTATGTGTCTGCGAATTTCATCAGCATCTCCTCCGGACTCATATCCGAAAGGTTCAGCTCCTCCAGCAGATTAAGCCAAAGCAACACGGTTGCGCCCTGACTGTTCGGAGCGGTCTCGTACACATCTATTCCCCGGTATTTTGTGCTCAACGGTTGAACCCAGTCCGTCCTGTGTTTTGCAAAGTCTGTTTCACTGAGGACGCCCCCCTCCTTTCTTATTCCCCTGACCATCCTCTGCGCCAGGGTTCCTGTATACATGGTATCGGGACCTTCGTCTGCTATCGTTTTGAGAGAGGTAGCCAGCTCCTTCTGCACAAAGATGGAACCGGCAGGAGGCGGGTTCCCACCAGGAAGGAATATCCTTGCCCAGCCAGAAAATCGCTCCAGAGAATTCCTCGACCTTTTTATCGATTCAACGTAGTTTGGAGTCAGTGGCACGCCGGCCTCGGCATACCGAATCGCGGGTTCCAGAAGCTTCTTGAATTCCATCGACCCATAGCGTCGATGAAGCTCTCCCCAGGCATGAACAAGACCGGGCACCGTTATTGCGGAGTGTGGTCCCCGCTGTGGAATTTCTGAATAACCCTTGCTTCTGTACCAGTCTATTCCAATTTCAGAAGAAGCCCTGCCGCTTCCATTCACGCCCTCGATTTTCTTACCAGCCATTTTGACAAGCGCAAACATGTCTCCTCCTAGTCCACACAGATTGTTCTGCACAACACAGAGGACAGCGCTCGCAGTTATGGCCGCGTCCACAAAGTTACCTCCACTCTTGAGAATATTGGCACCGGAGAACGAAGCGAGCTGGTGTGAGGTCGCAATGACCGCCTTCATGCCCACCGTTGGGGCTCTGCTTGGAATGAAATCCAAAGAGGTCGGGGCGGGTTAGGATTGTCGGTGATTTATGTATTCATTAAGTTGTGAGGGTATTATATCCACAAACTATTTCATCGAACAATCAATAGGTCTAGTTCAAGTTTTGGAATAGAATGGGAAGAGGCTAAGTGTCTTTAAACCTTCGACAGTCTGCCTTGGTTTCTTTCCTGACCTCAGAACGGAATGAACCTAGTGTGCGGTATGACCTTTAGAGCCGATTATTGGCTATAGATCGGGAATCTCTTACCATCGGAGTAACTCACGACAACCCATCGAGCGCCGAGGAGACTATCTCTGCCATCTAGATATTCCGGCATTCTTAACACCTTGATCGTTTGTATCCGGTGTGATCCAAGGGCAGTATTCCCTGCTTTGTTAAGGGGGGCCGCTTGACATTTGCTCAATCTCGTGACCATCTTCGATCCGGATTAATTTGCAGAACATATGGGGTGTTTTCACAAGTCAGCGCAATCAGAAATCTTGGCAGACCCGTCTACGCTGACCATAGAGGTTGGGCCTGAGATGTGAAGAAATTACTCGACGGAACGGATGTCCCATGAAGCAAAAATGTCTATATACTGTCGAAAGTGCATCGAACATAATTGCGGAGAGACAAGCCCATAAGAGGTAGCCATCAATCTTGCGTTTGCCCTGATAGTCCCTTATGCTGGATTAATCATCTTTGAGTGATTCTATGCCTGAAGATGATGAAGGTAAGCGCACTTCGGGCCTCAAAAGGGACGTCGCACTGAGGCATGCAATCGCAATGTACCTGAGCTCCATTATCGGGCCCGGCGTACTTGTAATACCAGGTCTTGCTGCGGTGATCGCGGGACCGGCGTCGTTGTTCGTCTGGTTGGTCCTTTCATTGGCGAGCTATCCATTAGCATTCACCTTCGCCTCGTTGGCTACCCGGAGCCCTTTGAGCGGAGGGATATACTCATTTACAAAGGAGGGGCTGGGGCAAATGTATGCTAACGCCGTGGGTTGGCTATTTGCCTTCGGTTACATTGTGGGGACTCCTGCTGCCACTCTCATAGCAGGATACTATGTAGCTTATACATTTTCAATGAATAAGGCGCTGGTTTTCATTGTAGCGGCAGCCATGGTCTTGGCAAGCCTCGGGATCAATTACAGAGGAGTATTATTCAGCGGAAGAATCCAGTTGGTTGTGACAGCACTGATGGTTGGTCTTCTCGTTTCTGCAGTAATTCTATCGATTCCCTATGTAAGGTTGGATAACTTTGGGGGCACGTCGGTCGGTATCGGACCGCTTGGTGTAGCAGCTGCCCTGATTGTATGGTCATACTTCGGATATGAAAATGTTCCCAACGTTGCCGAAGAGTTCAAAGATCCAAAAAGGGACTTTCAGAGGAGTGTCGTGCTGAGTGTGATAATATCTGGTGCTCTTTACATGCTTGTTTCTTTCTCTGTCATCGGCACGGGAGTCTACACTTCTGGTGGAAGTGATGCTCCCTTTGCTTCACTTATGTCACTTCTCCTAGGAAGATATGGGGAAGTTGCCACGATGGTCATTGCATTGATTATCATTTTCGGAACTGTGAACGCATACACCACCGGTATCTCGAGGGTGATTTACGCCGCCGCAAGAGATGGAGGATTTCCACTTTCGATGTCTAGGATAAATCATCGAACCGGCGTGCCGGTAACTGCAATCATAGCCATCACCGTCGGTTCAGTTGTCTCGATGCTTGTTTTCTATTCGTTCGATGTGAACCTCCAGACCATTCTCCTTGCTTCGAACGGGATTGTTCTTACGATCTATGTCTTCGGTGCCGCCGCCAGCATAAGACTGCTCAAAGTTTCAGGAGTCACCAGATTGTTTCCCTGGTTCTCTCTCGCTCTTCCTCTCATGCTGCTTCCGTTTGTCGGTTACATACTTGGTGTGGTTCTACTGGTGGTGGCCGCGAGCTTTGCCTACAGCATACTGAAGGGTCGGCGCACAAATTCTGGAAACAGTTAATGTCAATGTATGGAATGTCAGAATCTTATTATCGTAGTCCTGCGCCACCACCTTCCGAAAATCAAACCTAGCCCCAGTGCTATCAACACGAGCCCCACAAGGATGCCAATGAGACCAAGCGCCAGCAGAATTATCCTGACTACAAGGTCTCGAAGTATGAAGAGGATCAGGAGACCGATTATCACCAGTACCCCTCCCAGGACCGCAGAAGTGCGCATGGACGATTGATATGCTGAGAGTCAGCTATTTAGACTATACTGGGTGATTCATGTATACGCCATTCAATGGGTTCTCTGATCCTGATCACTTCGAGCATTTTGTTCTTATGCTTAAATTGAAAAATTTATTCTTGCTCAGCCTTGACGCTCGATTCGGTCAACAACGGTCAAAGCATGGCTTATTTACCCCTGAGATGGGGAAGTAATGCGTATGGGACACAGATATCTCTTTACGTCAGAGAGTGTTGCGGAAGGACATCCCGACAAGGTTGCAGACCAGATATCGGACGCGGTGCTGGACGAAGTTATCCGCAAGGACAGCGATGCCAGAGTGGATTGTGAAACAGTTATCATGCAGGGCACGGTCATCGTGACAGGACAGATCACAACCTCTGCATATGTGAACATAAAGGAGATCGTGAGAAGCGTACTGAAAGATATCGGGTTTGACAATTCGAAGGTGGGACTGGACTGGGAAACCTGTGGCGTCCTGGTCTCGATCGAGGAGCAATCCCCGGATATTGCCAGGGGGGTGAACAAAGCCCCAGAGAAGATGGGTGCTGGTGATCAGGGGATGATGTTTGGGTATGCAACCACAGAAACTCCCCAGCTCATGCCGTTGCCGATCACCCTGGCCCATGGAATCGTAAGGGGGCTTGCGGACGCAAGGAAGAATGGGGTGCTGCCATACCTGAGACCGGACGGAAAATCTCAGGTTACGGTCGAATATGAGGATCACAAACCACTAAGAGTCAACACGGTTGTTGTCGCGGCACAGCACAGAGAGGACATAGATGCTGAGAAGGTCGGTGACGATGTAGTTGAGAACGTGGTCAAGAAGGTCATACCGAAGAAACTCATCGATAAAGACACGAAGTTTCTGGTGAACAGGACGGGGCGTTTTGTCATCGGTGGAACTCTGGCTGATACGGGTTTGACTGGCAGAAAGATCATAGTTGACACCTATGGTGGAGTGGGATCCCACGGAGGAGGCTGCTTCTCTGGGAAGGATCCAACGAAGGTGGACAGGTCCGGCAATTACATGGCCAGGTACATCGCAAAGAACATAGTTGCAGCGGGTCTTGCAGAGAGGTGTCAGGTGCAGATAGCTTATGCGATCGGAGTTCCTGAGCCTGTCTCATTCATGGTAGATACGTTTGGAACAGGCAAGTATTCTGACGAAAAGATCGAAAGGGCTGCCAGATCAGTGTTCGATATGAGGCCGGGTCTGATCATAAAGAATCTGGACCTGAGGAGGCCCATTTACAGGAAGACAGCCTGCTATGGACACTTCGGCAGGAATGACCCGGATTTCAGCTGGGAACGCACCGACAAAATTTCGTCTTTGAAGAAGATTCTTTCCTGATGAATGCCTCAACTGAGACCCGAAATCGCTTCCATCATTATTCTGGTCGCCTTTTCCCTTTCTTCCTTGTACTGAAGTAGCGATTGCTTTACCGATTGGATCTCGATAATCTTCTTTGAGATTTCGGCAAGCCGGGGCGGGTCTGTGGTGGCCCTTCTTTCATTCATTTCAAGCTGTGTTATTTGACTCTCCAGCTCATTCAAAGCCGATTCGCTCGTTGCAATTTTCGATTCCAGCGCCGGAATCGTTCCATCGTCCTTCTTGCCGAAAAGCCTTCCGAAGAAGGATGTGGACTCGGATTTCTTCTTGGATTCTGATAGCATCGACCGGGTCCTTGAAAGCTCCTCCTGTATCGCTGTCCTCTGCTTCAGAAGTTCATCCTTTTTTGATTTGATGTCCGAAAGGTTGAGGCTGAGGGACCTCCTTATATCTGATGCTTCTTCGTTCAGCTTCTTTATCTCATCATCGAGCTGCAAAACATCCTTTTTGGCTTCGAGCAACCTGGATGCCTCTGCCCTTGCATCAATGAATTGCTGAGGCAGGGAGCCTCTCGTCGACAGGGTTTGCTGAAATTCGTCCAGCAGCTTGTTAAAATTGCGAATCCAGTTTTCCATACCATAATCCGAGCCCTCTACGAAGACCTGCTGCCCCATTCTGGCCATCGAATTCAGAATTAGATTTTTTGTTTCCTCGAAGGTTGCCGAGTTTTCCTCCCTTATCCTTTCCCTCTTCTTGTTGCTCGATTGCTTTCTCCTTTTGTTCTTCTTTTCGGGGGCAGCCCTGCTTCCGGTGAAGACGCCTCTGGAGAAACCCCGGGATGACACGCCTGACCAACCGCACACCAGAAATGTCAGTTATAAGATTTCAGGATTCATGGAGTGTTTATTCAGACGGTTATTCCAAGAAAAGTGCGGATGATTGTGCCGAATATGTACAGCACCACAGTTGCCCCGAGCATTATGCCGGCCAGCTCTGCAAAGTCCTTTATGAAGCGGCTTCCCGCCATTATGGAGTTGTACCATGTTGTAAACGCAATTATGCACACCCCCAGAACTATGGATCCACTTATCGCAACAAGCATCTGCTTGGTGATAAAGTATGGAGAAGCGAGTATAACTGCACTGACGAAGTATGAACTGCCTGTATATGCGGCCGCCATGCCTGGTGAACCCTGAAACCCCTGCTTGGCCTGCGCATAGGCTGCCGAAGCCATGGCAAGAGAAGCCGCAGCTCCGGCCACTATTCCTGCCAGCCCCGTAAGTTCCGTGGATTTGTATATTCCAAGAGAACCCGCATGGATGCCCGCGATCTCAACGAGAGCGTCCGCGAGTCCGAGCACGACGAATGAAATATACTTCACGTATCCCCCCTGAACTTCTTCGGCGAAGACCCTTTCATGCTCCCTCTCGTCCGCGAGCATCTGGTTGAAGCTTTCCCTGTCCTCAGGGGGAACATCGCCGTGTATCTTCTCGTATTTCTTTATCGTCTCAGCCTCCTTTCCTTCAAGATATTTTAGCGCAAACGAAGCACCAAAGAGAAATCTGACAAACACCACCAGATATATCTTCCAGCGTGAAGGCTTCACATCGGCGCCATCCAGATACCTCTTCCAGAAATTGTAATGTGAAAGCTCCATCTGGCTGAACCTGGTGAATACATCCTTCGACCTGGGGCTCCTTTCAAGAGAAGCCAGACGAGTGTAAACCACGCTGTCGGTGATTTCATCAACGCATTCATTTCTGGCTATTTTGGCGAATTCGTCACTTGTCAATCTGGTTCACCCTCGATCGAACCGTAGATTGCGTCTCTCATGGCCTTCCCACATCTCCTCCCCTGGCACGATTATAAAGCGTACCGACCCTTCCGAGTATTTCCCACAAGGGTCGAGAAAAACTCTTCGGCTAGCTTCCACCCAACAATGGCGAAAGGTGTTTGTGAACCGATTCACTGGCCTGCAGCTGGATCGAATGTATGCTTATCGGTGTGATGGATATTTTCCCTTCATTAAGCGTTACGTGAGCATCAGTGTTCTTTGCTGGCACCACCTTTTTGTTCCCGGCCAGCCAGAAATACCTGTTGCCCCTCGGGTCTCTTCTGCCTACGACGTAATCCTCAAAAACTTCACTAGCCATCGATGTTAACTTCAATTCAGTATTCTTTGATACATTCAACGGATAGTTGACGTTCAGAAGGTCGACCCCCGGGGGAAATCCGTTCTTGATAAGGAAGGACACGATCTTTGCCGACCACCAGGATGCGATCGTGAAATCTTTTTCGTAGAGATGAGGATGGTCCTGAGGTATCTCTTTTGAAAAGGCGATGGATTTTATTCCTATTATGGAACCCGACATTGCGGCAGATACGGTCCCGGAGGAGAAAAAGGACTGCATGCTGACATTCTCCCCCAGATTTATCCCAGACACAATCATGTCTATCTTCTTCCTCTTGAACAGCTTGTGCACGCTTACAAAAACACAGTCAGATGGTGTTCCGGTGACTGCGGTGGCCTCGTACCAGCCCTGCTTGATTTCGCTTATGCTTACAGGCCGATGAAATGTGATGCTCATGCCGGAACTGCTCTGCGCCCCTCGTGGTGCCACGACGTTTATGTCTGCAACTTTTCTCAGCGCCTTGGCCTGGGATACGAGTCCGGGGCTGTATACCCCATCATCATTTGTAAGGAGAAGCATCTTGAATACGTCAATGCATTTCACTTGCATGCACTAAAGCATTTCCCATCCGGGACGAAAGCTGGACATTTCGTTTGGTTCAAACATTCGGCTGCTTAAGTAAAATATAAAGCGACAGACAACTGCTTTTACAGTTTTCGTTCTATTGTTTGTTTCGAACCAAGTTCAGGAATTGAGCATGAATTCCTCGATGGATTCAGCAAAGGTTGAACAGGAGGAAGGCCGAATCTCGAATCCTGTTGTGTTGAAGGTATGGATCAACATCACCTGAACTCTATTACGGTTTTCACGTCTTCCTTTGAAGGTTGATATGCCTGCTGGTATCCGGAGAGACCCAGCCTTGTAGTGATCATCTTCGGCAGCAGGCCGGGATAGCGCTCCTGCAAAGCAGAGAAATCCTTCAGGCCAGACTCGAAGTATGATTTGTTTGCATTGACGGAACCGAACAGGGTTTTGTTTCCGAGCACCATACCAGTAAAGACTGAGCCCACGTCAACTGAAGCCTGTTTGGAACCATAGATTCCCAGCATGCAGATTATGCCGTTCGGTTTGAGGAGTTTCAGTCCTTCGAGTGCAACTCCCACCACCCCCGTATCCTCCATGACCACGTCGAACGTCCCCAGATTGTCCAGATGCTGCTCATCCGCGTTAACGTAGGTGGCCCCCGATTCGGCTACCAGCCTTGCCTTCAGGCTGTCCTTGCTACGTGTGGCGACCGTGTACACCTCAAAACCCTTGATCCGGAGAAGAAAGGTGGTCAGCAAACCTAGCGGGCCGGCTCCCAAAACCAGGGCGCGTTTTGGCTGCCAGACCATTCGCTGCTGAATCCTGTAAATCTGTGTAACCCCCTTCTCAGCGATGCTCATAGGCTCCAAAAGCACGGCAACGTCTATCAGGTCATCGGGGATCTTTACGAGGAAAGATGCATCAGAAACCGCAAGCTCGGATGCGAATCCGTTCAGTTCCTTTATCCCATGCTCCTCGTAATTCCCTTCCGTGCACATGTCAGACTCTCCGCTTCTGCAGTTCAGACAACCATCCGGTCTCCTGACGGTGGGGACAACGTAATCCCCAACGCTGAGGCCGGTCGAACCTCCATCGACCGAGGCTATCGTCGCCAGACATTCATGGGCCACAACCAGGCTTTCCGAACCCGGGGGAGGGGTGCCATACATCCCGTCGTTTATGTCCAGGTCGGTGCGGTCAAAACCGACCCTTACCGGCTTGAGCAGGGCTTCATTTGCCGAAGGCACAGGCTCTGCGATGTCCTCAAGCCTCACACTGCCCTTCTTTCCGGGCGTAACGATTATGGATTTCATATTAGGCACACCGAAACGTCCCCTAATAAATTAGATTGCTGATATGTGGATCAGGAAACAAAGCATAATACATCGACGAATTTCCCATCGTGCAAGACCGACCATGAATAGCTCCACCCCCATTCATTCGACAAGGGATGACAAGGGAAATCTGGCAAGCGGCACATGGAAGGATGCCTTGGCTGCGGTCGACGCTGCGCTGAAAGGTGCAGACCCTGCGAGGATGGTGGAAGGACACCTGAAATTGAGCGGAGATATCATGATGGCCGGAAATGTCCGTTACAACCTCGGCAGATACGGCAGAGTGTTCGTGATAGGGGGAGGCAAGGCATCAGGACGAATGGCCATGTCGGTCGAAGGAGTCCTGGGAAAGAGAATAGATGGTGGATTGGTGATCGTGCCGCATTATCAGAAAGGTCTGGTTGAAACTGATCGAATTGAAATTGCATATGGAAGTCATCCGGTACCAGACGAAGCCGGACTGAAAGGTGTAATGCGTATCTTCGAAGTGATCGGTGCCCCCCGGCAGGACGATCTTGTAATCTGCCTCATATCAGGAGGTGGCTCCTCGTTGTTGTCTCTCCCGGCAGAGGGGATTGGCCTTGATGACGTCAGGAGGGTAACCAAGGTCATGCTTGATTCGGGGGCCGACATTTATGAACTGAATATCGTGCGCAAGCATCTGTCGGGCATCCACGGAGGTAGGCTGGCTGAACGGCTGTATCCGGCAACGATACTGTCACTCATCGTTTCGGATGTGGTTGGAAACGACTTGGGGACGATATCGTCGGGTCCAACCTTTCCCGACAGCTCCACATATTCAGAGGCAGTCTCTGTTCTGAAGAAGAGGGGCGCATGGGAGTCCTGTCCGTCAAGAGTTCGGAGGCTTCTTGAGCATGGAATAAGCGGTTCCGTGAAGGAGACGCCCAAGCCAGATTCAGAAATCTTTCAGAGAGTACAGAACCTTCTGATAGGTGATAATTTTGATGCCTGTGCAGGTGCGCAAAGGGAATTAACACAAAGAGGATACAGGGCTCTCATACTGACGACGGAGATAGAAGGTGAGGCGAGGACCTTCGGGACTTTCCTCTCTTCTCTGGCCAGGGGCGTGTCGGGTGGCAGGTCATCATTGCATAGACCCTCCGCCCTGATATTCGGTGGAGAAACCACGGTGAAGGTTACCGGGCGAGGAAAGGGGGGCAGAAATCAGGAGGTTGCCCTCTCTGCCTCTGCAGGTATATCCTCCCTTCCCGAAGTTGTCGTGTGCTCCTTCGGCACAGACGGAGTGGATGGTGTGACCGATGCGGCGGGTGCGATTGTAGATGGAAGCATCTATGAGACGTCCCGCTCACTTGGGCTTGATATTGATGAGTATCTGCAAAACAATGACTCGTACACGCTGCTGAAGGCAACGAAGAGTCTGCTCACAACGGGTCCAACAGGAACCAACGTGGGCGATGTGATGATGGTTGTAGCCGGAAGGGTTTGAAGATTAATACTTCTCATTAGACGTCTTATTGGGCTCTATCCAGGCTTTGCGTAATCTTTGTCGCTTCTTTGCCCCGCCTGCACGATGAAGATCAGCTCGCCTTCATGATTGGAAAGGGAAACATCGCTGGATATGATGATCATCCTCTCGCCTTTTTTCAGCGACCATTCCTTTGAGAGGGTTGCGACGGCCGACCCGAGCCTGTGCATTGGATCCGCCAGCCTGAGAATCTTTGGAAAGACGCCCCACACCATTCGCAGCTTCCTGGCCTGTTCTACCGTAGAAGTGATACATACGATCGGGGCCTTCGGCCTGAACCTCGCTATTTTCGATACGACGGATGTGGAATCATTCAGAGAAACAAGTAGTTTCGCCCCCATGTCCTTGGCAAGAAGGTCCGAACCACGTCCAAGCGCATCAACCAAATTGTCCGTGGCACCCTGGTCGTCCGGTATTGTGTCTCTCTTCATGTTGGCCTCCGTGAGGAGGGAGACTCTGTGAAGCACACCGACACATTCGGCAGGATAGCTTCCAACAGCCGTCTCTTCGGAGAGCATGAGAGCATCCGTGCCGTCAAGGATCGCATTTGCTATGTCCGTAACCTCTGCCCTTGTGGGGGTCGGATTGTTCACCATCGATTCAAGC
This sequence comes from Nitrososphaerota archaeon, assembly GCA_021324115.1. GTDB lineage: Archaea > Thermoproteota > Nitrososphaeria > Conexivisphaerales > DTJL01 > JAJPJS01. The sequence continues at coordinate 64,244 of JAJPJS010000013.1, read as the reverse complement.
ATCTGAGTGGCTGTTATGACAGGAATACCCCTTGCCCTGCAGAGGGCGATTATCTTCTTCTGCATAACAGGCACCTGTTCCACTGGGTTTTCAGCTCCCAGGTCACCGCGGGCAACCATCACGATATCAGAAACGGAGGATATCTCGCTGATGTTGTCCACCGCGTCCTTCTTTTCGATCTTTGCGACGATCATCGGGTCCCCGCCGAGTTCCCTGGCCCGCTTCCTGACATCCACGATATCCTGTGCAGACCTGACGAAGGAAACTGCTACGAGGTCCACCCGGTTCTCTATACCGAAGGCAAGAAATCTGTCGTCCGCTTCTGTAAATGTTTTGAAGTCTGCGGACAGCGTCGGTATATTCACGCCCTTTTCTGACTGCAGTTTCCCACCGACGACGCATCTGCAGTGTATCTTGCCCCGCTCTGCAGATATCACGTCGAGTTTTATGGAACCATCCGACAGGTAGATCTTGGTTCCAGGCAGCACATAGTTTTCCAGTCCCCTGTACTTTATCGGAATCTCGTTCGACGCAACCTGTGTATCGTTGGCCGTGTCGAGAATCACCCTTTCTCCCCTTTTCAAAAGGACAGAACCATCCCTGAGTATTCCAACTCTGATTTTAGGACCCGGCAGGTCCTGCATCACCGGAAGGTGGGAGTGGAGGCGGGATTCGGCGGACCTGACAAATCTGATCGTTCTGGCATGTTCTCCCAGGTCGCCGTGGGAGAAGTTTATCCTGGCACAGTCCATCCCAGCCCTTGCCAGGACAACCACATCGTTAACTGAAGCCTGCGCAGGACCGAGCGTGCACACTATTTTGGTTCTTCTCAGGCTACTGATCGGCCTCGAAACAGTTCACCATTCCGAATCGGGTCATTTCATTGGTTTATCATCGTTGTGTTTCCTGGTGCACACCCTTCATGGATGCCAGGTGTCCTTCACCACCCATACAGGTTCTGAAGGGTTGAAAGGCTCCTGACCGCTCGCCTTGTGGGTTTCAAGTATCTCCTCATCGATTTCAATCGAAAGACCCGGTTTGTCTGGAACGTTGCATCTTCCATCTGTTACCCTGTAGGCGTTCCTGATCAAAGACCTCTTCCATTTGGGGAAGCAGTCATAGAAGGACTCCTGTATCAGGAAGTTCGGGATAGATGCATCGAGCTGGATCGTCGCTGCATTCTGCACAGGACCGAATGCGTTGTGGAACGCCATTTCCACACCGTACGCTTCGGCTATGGATGCTGCTTTCTTTGCTACGGTGATGCCGCCGATGTTCGTCAGGTCCACCTGCAGGAAGTCCGCAAGGTTGTTCTGGAGCACGAACACGACCTGCTCCTTCGTCAGCAGCCTTTCGCCCAGGGCCACCCTGACGTCCACTGCATTTCTGTACTTTTTCAGGCCCCTCATGTTGTCAGGATGCACTGGTTCCTCCATGAAAAGTGGGTCGAAGTCCCTCAACCGCCTTGCTATCATGATGGCGGATGTAGGGTTGAACCTGCCATGATGCTCTATCAGAAGCGAAACCTTCCCGTTCGTATAATCCCTGACCGCCCTCACCCGTTCGTACGCCCTCTCCAGCCCCTTCTCATCTATGTAGTCGTAGTAGTTGCCAAACGGGTCGAACTTTAGAGCCGTATAGCCCATCTTGGCGTACTTCTTCGCTCTGGTCCCGAACTGCTCCGGCGTAACGCAGCCGTCGTACCAGCCATTGGCATACAGCTTCACCGAAGACCTGAAGGCACCACCGGTCAACCTGTGCACGGGCGTATTCAGGTACTTGCCCATCAGGTCCCAGCAGGCGATGTCAAACGCACTCAATGCTGTTGTTGATTCGAATGATACGGGCAGGTAGAAATCATGCCTGTGCCATTCATGAATATTCTTTTCAGTATCAAAAGGGTCCTTCCCAACGTACACCCTTGCGACTTCATGCAGGGACTGTATCACCGGTTGAACCCTGAGCGTCGGCACGGCCTCCCCCCATCCCACCATGCCATCGGACGTGGTGAGCTTGAGAAGAATTGAATTTCCCGCCCAGGTGGCACCTCCAGCCGCTGCAGGTTCTCCGACCTGAAATATTTCGGCCTGTTTTATCTTTGTCAATCCGAATTTCCAGAGTGTGCTCTCGTTTAAGTGTGTCGATTTAGCACTGCAAACTGTTCAAATGAGCTCCCTTCTGGTGCGGACATTCTGCTCTGATCCCATCTCAGATGATCAAAGTATAGTATGAATAGGTTCAGGAAAACTGTGAGTGATCTTATTCCGTTGACTCGAGTCGATGTCGATGTTATTGCAGAACTTCTTTGTTTTTTCCTTCAACGTCCTGAAATATCTTTCTATACTATTCCTCTTTCTGAATGTTATATGAAGCCACTTCAATCCATATCTTTCAATGGTCCGTGCGCATCAACCATGGAACACCACCAACCAGTACTACAGGTTTATTCGTGCATGTGTTAAGAAAGAATCATTCTAACGAATAACAGGGTACTTATCAATGATCTCTGGTAAGATGAATGAGGGTGTAACTAATGGCTTCTCTTCTTGGTATCTGGATTTATAGCCGCCCATACAAACAGCTGAATACCATTCACATCGAGACTGGTTTCATCCATGGCAACTATTCTCCTGTATCTCTTTCTTCTGAACTCTGAATGTTATTCTTCCAAGCTTCTTCTGCTTTCCTCTATGCTTCCCTGAGTCAGAGTTCTTGAACCCTTCCCGAACAACACCGAAGAAGGCATTGTCTGTCACGCACTTCGCTCTCGTCTGAAATAAATTAAAGAGCCATCGCCGCGTGCACACAATGGTGCTGTTACTGACTTCTCATGAAGGAATTCATCAGAATATACTTTTGTCTTGGGAAAGGTTGATTAATAATCTGAAACTATTTTTGTAAGATAGTTTATTTATCAGATTAATCGATTCTCTGATAGGAGGGTATCATGGTGGAGAAAGTTAAGGTCGGTGCACGTGGACAGGTTGTCATTCCAAAGAAAATACGAAGAAAGTTGAACATAGAGCACGGCGCCATACTTCAAATAGAGGAATCTGATGGAAGCCTCCTTCTAAGGCCTGTTGATCCTATCAGGGAAATGAAAGGTTTAGGCAAAGGCTTCTTTGGAGACCCACTCAGATACCAGAGGAAGATTCGAAAGGAGTGGGAAGCAGAGTCTGTTGAAAATAACACTTGACACAAACATTCTGATATACTTTGTCGAAGGGATTGAACCTCACGCTACAAGGGTTCAAAATCTTCTGAGCTCTTTTATGAATGGAGAGAATCAGGGTATAATATCGACAATAACAGTAGCTGAGTTATTAACCGGTTTCTATATCGCAAATGATTTTAAAAGAGCCGTGAAGATGAAAAATCTCTTTCAGGATCTTACAGTTAACAACTTCGAAATAGTCCCGGTGACATTTGACATAGCCGATCTTGCTGCACGATTAAGGGGAAGGAGAGGAGGGAAGCTTCCTGATGCAGTGATAGTGGCGACAGCAATAAGCAAAGCATCGGATCTTCTCTTCTCTCAGGATGAGAGACTAAGAAGATTTAGCGAAGATATCAAGATATCAAAACTAGAATAGCACAAAGCATTCAACCTTGGATCCTGAATCGTATAGCTTTCGATAAGCATCATTGTTCATAACCTGATAGCTCATCTGACTGAATGGCTTGTAGGAGCATCTCGTGTGCTCACATTTTGGATCAATTGGAGCTTGTTATCTAGGCGTTCAGATATCACAATAGAGATGATTTGACTTCGTACTAAAAATTGTTAATTATACATTATCTGCACTGGCGGACGACTATTTATTTAACACCTGCTTCAACCAGAATAACCTGATGCGTTTTGGTCTCTGATAGAATAAAATATATTCACGCCAGACAGGTTCTGGATTCCAGGGGGAATCCGACAGTAGAGACGGATGTAAGGACTGAAGCGGGCTTCTTCGGCAGGGGCACCGTGCCCTCGGGAGCTTCAACGGGGATACACGAAGCCGTTGAACTGAGGGATGGCGACCAAAAATTCTATCGTGGGTTGGGGGTGCTGAAGGCAGTCAGAAACGTAAACGAAGTGATAGCTCCCAAGCTTGTCGGGCTGAACCCATGTGACGTGGGCTCAGTGGACAGATTGATGCTGGATCTCGACGGTTCGGTGAACAAGGGTAAACTCGGAGCAAATGCCATTCTGTCGGTTTCCATGGCCGTGGCCAGGGCGGGTGCTGCATGCAGCCGGGTTCCCCTGTACAGATTTCTGGTCGAAAAGAAGGTTTATCGACTGCCTGTGCCGATGATGAACGTTGTGAATGGTGGGAAGCATGCAGGAAATGAGCTCTCGGTTCAGGAATTCCTGCTGGAGCCAGTAGGCGCTGACAGTTTTTCTGACGCCCTGAGGATGGGCTCAGAAATCTATCATGTGCTCAAGGAGGTGCTGAGGGATGAATATGGAGTTTCAGCCACGAATGTGGGTGATGAAGGCGGGTATGCGCCACCCATGGTAAACACGAAGCAGCCCCTAGAATCCATCTCAAAGGCGATCAAGAAGGCAGGGTATGATGATTCGGCAGTCAGAATCGGGATGGATGCGGCTGCCTCAGGTTTCTATGATACTTCGACGAAAAAGTACAGAATAGATGGAAAGATCTTGAGCGGGTCCGAGCTCCTTGATTACTATATCTCGATAGTGGAGGAGTACAAGATAAACACACTCGAAGATCCTTTTGATGAGGATTCGTTTGAAGATTTTGCCTCAATCACAGAAAAGCTGGGGAAGAAGGTCATGATAATTGGAGACGACCTGTATGTCACCAACCCTGAAAGAATAAAGAGGGGACTCGCGATGCACGCCACGAATTCTGTTCTCATCAAACTTAACCAGATAGGCTCTGTTACAGAGACGATGGAAGCAGTGAATTTATGTCACAGTTCGGGCCTTTCCACGGTGGTATCACACCGTTCCGGAGAGACCGAAGATGTGTTCATATCTCATCTCGCCACAGCTGTGGGGAGCAGTTTCCTGAAGGCCGGAGCCCCCGCCAGGGGGGAGAGAACGGCGAAATACAATGAGTTGCTAAGGATCGAAGAAGAGCTGAAGTAGTCAGGTATTGAAGTCCTGCTTCCGAGTTTTGTAGGTTCTGATATAGTGTTTCATTTGTGTTTTTACTGGGCAGTTTTTCATTTACTGTGGTTCATGCTTTTCATAATTCTCAAGCATGCTCCTCACGATGGATTTCTCGGAATCAGACAGATCGGGTATAGGCGGTTTGGTACCGCCAACGGGTTGACCCACCAGACTCATGGCGTATTTCATCGCAGCAGGAAACGAGCCAACCGAGAGAATCTGATCTATCTGCATCAGTTCAAGCTGTGTCTTTGCGGCCCTCTCCAGCCTGCCGGCACGAAAGTCGTCATATATTGAAGATGCCTTCTTGGGTGCTATGTTTGCCACGGATATGACGCTGCCTGCTCCACCGAATGAAAGACATGAATATGTGAGAGCGAATGTCCCGTTCAATATTGAAATTTTTTTGCCGCAGGATGCCAGGTACTGAATCAGCTTTGAGATGTTGTTCTCCGTGTACTTCATGCCGACTATCAGATGCTCTTCGGAGAGTTCGTTCAGCAGCTGGACAGAGACCGGGTTCCTGGTATAATCTGGTATATTATACAGTATCAGAGGCAGGTTGATTCGTCCGACGATCGCCTTTATGAAATTATGTATGCCCTTATCGCCGGTAGCGAAATAGTACGGAGTCGTGGTTACAACCGCGTCGGCACCGAGGTCTTCTGCCTCCTTCGCGTACTGAATTACGCTTTCGATGGATGTGTCTGAAACTCCCGCAGCAACGGGTACGCGGCCATTGGCAGCATCCACCACATGCTTTACCATGGTTCTTCTTTCGTCTCTGGACAGGAATGCGAATTCTCCCGAAGTTCCAAGCGGAAACAGCCCGTCAACACCTCCTTCCACAAGATATTCCACCAGTTCAGGGATCCTCTTTACATCTATGTGCCCCGTGGTGTCAAGAGGTGTAGGCATTGGGGACCAGATACCTTCATAATTCTTGCTCATGCTTTCGTGATGTGCTGGATAGAAGTTAATAGTCACTTCGGTGTAATTGATGTTCGATTATGGGACGATGCACCCGTTTATTGCAAAAATACGTCGATGCATCGTATGATAGCTTTGGAGCACCGAAAAAGTGAAATCAACACAGGTACGAGACAACTGAATCTCGACTAAAGCGAGTATATGAACTAATGATGTTATTCACCGATTAACGGGTAAGCTAATACCCGGGCAGGTGCTCCATCAGTTCCCTTCGTTTTTATCGGCAGACACATCAAGAAAATACGCTTGCCGAGAAACTTCCGCAGGTTTTTGTTCAGCGATTCTATGATGAGAACCCCATTGCCGAGAAGTTTTTTGTGTGTGAGATTCTCCTTTGATGCAAATTTTTCTACGCTGAGGTAATCGATTCCGACCACCTTAACCTTGCGCTGCAACAGCCATGCTGCACCACCCTCATCCAGATAGGTGAATTTCCGCCTCGCCCATTGTTCCCCCCAGTGTTCGCTCATTCCTGTGTACAGAAGGACTATATCTCCGGGTTTTATGGAAGAAGTGAATCTCTTGAGATCGCTTGCCGTGATACCTGAACCGGGCTTCTTGTTTGAAAGGTCAAGGACGACCGCCTGGCCGCAGAATGCTTCCGGGTCCAATTCATCGACGGTGATCCCATTGCTGACAAAATGATGTGGTGCATCGATGTGGGTGCCGGTGTGAGACCCGAGTTTCAGTCTGCTGAGGTTGACACCATCATGCTCAAGTTTCTTCACTTGCTTGATGTCAGGTTTTGGGTCACCGACGTATGTAGTCATCCCCTTTGATATGGTATGAGTGAGGTCTACTGCCTTTCCGATATTCATTTTAATTTGCATGGTGCTTAACATTTTCCGGTAGTATACAAGTCTTGCCCACTCTTCCAGCACCTGCAGCAGGCAATATTTGCAAGGTCATCGCGACAGTGGTGTCTGATGGACTCAATGATGCGACCTTCCCAGAATTGGACGAGATCGGCATTCTGGTCTAATTGGGAAAAATCTCCTTGCAAAATTTCTGCTGTCCGTTACATGATCCTTTTGTTCGAAATCAATATGTGCTGTAGACGCCGATATACTATTGGGGCTGGAGTTTTGAACAGACTTTGGCATCGTTTTAGATATGTCCGAAACTTGCGTCAAACTCGGATATCGACTAAACATTTTTAGATTCATCTCAAACCCCGAACTGCATGAAGTACAGAAAATTGGGCAACACAGACATGAATGTTTCCAGGATATGCTTGGGTTCAAATAACTTCGGCCGTCAGGTTGACGAAAGTGCATCGATAGCTATAATCAGGAAAGCACTTGGCCTGGGTGTCAACATAATCGACACGGCCGACGTGTATGTGCAAGGAAAATCGGAGGAGATCATAGGGAAGGCGGTGGCAGGCTCGAGGAAGGATGTTCTTATAGCGACCAAAGTGGGGAGTGAAATAGTCGGTGTTCCCGGGGCCCGAGGGTTGTCCAGGAAGCATATTTTGTGGGGGGTTGGAGAAAGCCTCAAGCGTCTTGGTACTGACTACATCGACATTTACTACCTGCATCACCCGGACCCAACCACACCCTTACAAGAAACACTCGAAACCCTTGATGGGCTTGTTAAGGATGGCAGGGTAAGGTACATCGCATGCTCTAATTTCAGTCGGGATCTCATGAGTGAGGCGGAACGGATTCAGGAGCAGAACGGATATGCAAAATTCATTGCTGCACAACCAAGGTATAATCTCCTTCAGCGTGAAGCAGAGTCGGATGTGCTTCCTTACTGTCTCGAAAAATCCATCTCCGTATTCAGCTACAGTCCTTTCATGGGTGGATTTCTGACTGGAAAATATGAAAAGGGAAAGCCGCCTCCACCGGGAAGCAGAGGGGCCATCAACCAGAGGTTCTTTGAGAGAATCAGGTCGGATTCAGACTATCTGGCTGTAGAAAGGGTTGTCAAAATTGCCAAAGAAAAGGGTGTTTCCACTTCAGCCCTTGCCCTGGCCTGGATAATGAAAAATCCGGCCGTGACCGCTCCAATCGTGGGTGCTTCGACGCCCCGGCAGGTGGAGGAGAACTGCGAAGCGTTAAACGTCAATATTGACAGTAAGACTTTCGATGAACTCGATTCGATCGGGCATCCCTAACAGGTCGCTGTAAGCCAACAGACAATACCTTATACCACCGGTGGTCGGACCCTCAGTAATGCATGAAGACATCTTAAGTAAAGTGGTTCAAAATTTTGCCTTTGATTTTGATGATGTAATACCTGAAAGGGAGTTGGGAGGGGTTTCACTATATGGCATCCGGGAGCGGCCCCAACTGTTTATCGTAGATGCCCCTGAGGGAAGAAGGCTAGCCACCGACCCGTCGATAGTCGGTGAGGAATTTGACTCGCTGAATCGGACGCTTTCTAGGAAGGTGTGGAGACTTATCGAAGACATGAATGCCGTCGGAGAAGATATCATCTTCGAGCACGTTTTGCGGGCGGCTCCTGGCTACAGGCTAAGGGAGGCGATAGAGGAGAGGTCGTCATTCAAAGTTACAGATTTCTACATACGACCCAGGTATATTCAGACTTCTTACAGGCAGCACTCGCATAATTATGTGGAAAATGTCTTCACGGGGGAGCTTCGCCTTAAAGAATCAAAGAGTTATACCCTGGTTAAGCCTGATACAGAAGCCACCGGGCGAAGCTCTATCGCGGCCATCGATGCCGTGGTTGAGAAATGCAGGAGTGTTGGGGCTTCGATTGATAAAGTGGTCCTTTATGGTTTCATTTCAATGAGCGGGTACAGACGGATACTTGAATTTGCGAATCAGAGAAAATTAGATGTAGTTGCGCTGGCGGTTGAAGATGTAACTGCACTCGCATCAAACGGATATGATATGCCGGTGTACGGGGTCGATGAGGGTGGGGGAAGTAACAAGGGAGGCATGGTACGCCTCGCCTCAATGATTCCAGAGAAGGTTCTGGAGGGAATCCTTCCGGAGTACTATCCTGGAATGGACCAGCCTGGTGATTGGTCAGAGCGTCAGTCGGAACTCTTCAATGGGGTGTCCGTGGAAAAGGGGGATATTCTGAGCCATCTCAACAGAAGTCTGACAAGACTGAACGCCTTGAGGTCAATAAATAGCGGGGAGCCTTGGTACTCTCAACAGATCGATGAGGTGTACCAGAAAAACTATGAAAGGTTGCTTGATTCTCTGAGAAATCAGTCCGGCGAGGACATGTTAAGGCAGCTTGACTAAGAGACCTTCAGCATTTGAAGGTAGTGCTTCCTGAATTTCGCAACCTTGGGCTCGATAACCATCCTGCAGTAGGGCTGGGAGGGGTTCCGTTCGAAGTAGTTTCTGTGATACTCCTCCGCTGGATAAAATTCCTTTAATGGTTCTAGCTGTGTAACAAGTTTCTTTCCCCAGATGCCGGATTTTGTTATCTCTTCCATGACCTCTGCAGCCGTCTTCCGCTGCTGTTCTGTGTGATAGAATATTACAGAGCGATATTGCGTACCGACATCAGCCCCCTGTCTGTTCGGGGTCGTGGGGTCATGTATCGTGAAAAAGATGTGTAGTAGCTCACCAAATGTAACCACACGTGGATCAAATTCAACCTGTACCACTTCGGCATGACCGGTGGTGTCCGTGCACACCTGCTCGTAGGTTGGGTTCCTGACATGTCCTCCTGAATAGCCTGGAGTGACGCTTGTGACGCCTTTAACCTCGGAGAATACTGCTTCTGTGCACCAGAAACAACCGCCTCCCAAGGTTGCCTTTTCGAGCGATGTTTTATCCGACCCTTCCACTGTCAATTTGATTGTATGTTTTGTCACGGTGTAAAAAAGCCTGCGGTTAAATCTGTTAAGGGCAGAGTTTCACAATGTCAGTTTCGCTATTTATGAATAGACTTCATTACCACTTTTATGAATGAATCCGCTTCGGCCAGCTCCATGAAGTGAATTCTGAGAAAAAGTGATAACAGGGCCGAAGAAGGGTCATCTGCATTGCCAGCCTTCGGAGGACTAATTGAACGGACGAAGTTCCGTGTATACTGTAAAACAGAAGACAGGGTAATAATCGAAGTCGGAGGCTTGGAGAAGGCAAGACTCTTTCTCTACAAACACAAGGTCAGAAATCACGACGTGGTACTGCTGGACAAACGCGGGAACGAGATTAATCTCGTAGATGGAAAATGGGAATACAAGTGCGAAAGATGCGGTCAGCGTTTCGATGACGATGCGGCCTGGGTAAGCCATATGTCAAAAGGGGATTGTAAGGCAACTACTTGATCCGACAACCCAATCCCGCAACCAAAAGAAAGAAGTCCAGTACTCCGCATAGATCGATTTTAAACAGACGTGCACGGATAGTTCAGAAAAGATACGATGCCACAGCCCATCTCTACGATTCTTTGTATTCTGAAGAGCAGACGTACAAGGTGAAACTTATCGACGCGTTTCAGCTCAGATTTGAAGGTATGGTTCTGGACATCGGGTGTGGCACCGGAATATCGATGGGGTGGAAGGGGATGGAACGCTCTGTGGGGGTGGACATATCGAAAGAAATGCTCGAGCTTGCATCTGGAAAGGGATACGACGCTGTTCAGGCTGACATGTGCCATCTACCCTTCAGGGATAGATCATTTCGTGCCGTTACTTCAATAACATCATTTCATCACGCAACCAACAGAAGAATGGCACTCAAAGAAGCCTACAGGGTGTTGCACACTGGTGGCTATTTCTTTCTCACCCTTCTAAAGGCTTCAGATTGGACGAAACAGCTGAGACAAATACGGCGTTACAGGGGTTTCCGGTCTGTTGGATTTATGGATGAGGGTAAGGATTACCTTCTAGCCATGCGGAAGTGAGATTTCCCTTTCCAGCTGCTTAATCTTCCATTCGATGGCTGTTATCTGCTCCGAGTTGTCATAGGGCACAAGTTGATTGCTGCACTCGGGACATTTGAAATCCAGGTCCATGGCTTCTTCAAACGTTCTCTTGACGCAGCTTTGTGTGCCGCAGAAATAGAAGTTGTGGGCCTTTTCGTACTCGAGCCTTCGCTTCAGCCTCTCAAGTATCTTCCTTTTCCTGTTGTTGAGGAAGGCTTCAACCTGGTCCGCCTGCGCCTTCCACTGGTATACGTACCAGCCTCTCTTGGGATCCTTCACCCTTATGCCTGATATGAGAGACTTTCCGAAAAGGTCGTAGAGTGCACGCCTGACTATGTTTATCTTCAATCCTGTAGCGCTTGCGATCTCTTCGTCTGTAGCATTCTCGTTGTTGAGCAGTGCCCTTGCTACCTTGATGTATTCGTCCCCGCCAAGTAATCCTGCCACCTTGACGAATGAATCCTCATACTGAAGTTTCTTCAATAAATTCACGTCATATTCGAAGTTCAACTTTAAAACCTTATCCCAAGAAGCGCTTCAGAGGACAATGGACATCCATCAGAAGGAGCCGCGCGAGGATGCAGACTGGCGAGTTTACGTACTGAGGTTGAATCATAGAAGGGAGAGGGACAAGAGAATAACCACGCACTGCGCCCTCGTGGGAAGGGCGTTTGGTGCGCTCGGCATGTACTATTCCGGCGATCAGGACGAAGGTCTTGAAACAGCCATAAAGAATGTCAGGATAAACTGGGGCGGGGCATTCTCGGTCCAGCATGTGAGAAACCCGGTTTCATTCATCAAGGACTGGAAGAAATCGGGTGGAAGTGTAGTTCACCTTACAATGTATGGTCTTCCGATCACCAAGATTTCTGAATTATTTCAGAGTACCGACCGCCACAAGGAGCTTCTCGTAATGATCGGGGCGAGCAAGGTACCAATCGGGTACTACAGGCTTGCGGATTACAATCTCGCGATTGGTCATCAACCCCATTCCGAAGTTGCCGCGCTGGCAGTATTTCTTGACAGGGTGTTCAAGGGCTCGGAGCTGGAGAATGAGTTCGAAAATGCAAAACTGAGGATCATTCCTCAAGAAGCGGGTAAAAAGCTCCTACGGAAATGATGACCTGCTGAGGGTTGAAACGGAATCGTTTGGCAGGCTTGTGTTGGAAATTGTATTTTCTTGCACCACTGCCTTTGCCCGTACGTTAAGTCGCTCATCCATCATTCTCTTCAGATGGTCCAGCCCCTGTCCATTCTTGGCGGAGATGAAGACAGGGTCATCGAACTTCTCGCTTGCGATATCCATACGAATTCTTGCTTCATCATCATCCAACCTGTCCATCTTATTGAAAATCACGATCATCTTCTCTTCCTGGACTTGGAGTTCGGAAAGAGTGCCAAGACAAACCTGCAGCTTTGAGTCCAGCCTCTCTACCGGCTCGCTCGCATCTACAACCAAAAGTATGAGGTCGGAGTAGGTGAGCTCTTCGAGGGTGCTCTTGAAAGCCTCCACCATGTAATGGGGCAGTCTACTGATGAAACCAACCGTGTCAGAAAGAAGTATCGGGGTGCTTTCCAGCTCCATCCGTCTGACAGTTGTTGTCAGTGTGGAAAAGATCCTGGGTGAAACCGGGAGACTGGTACCCGTCAGGGCATTGAACAGCGTAGTCTTTCCAGCCGAGGTGTACCCAGCCAGTGAAACTGTCGATAATCCGTCGTCCCTCCGGTGCAGCCTGAAAAGGTCCCGGCGGGATTCTATTCTGGCGAGTTTCTTCTTCGTTGTTTCCATTCTTGCCTTGATGCTCCTGACATACTTTTCCACCTCATAGGAGCCGTACCCGAACATGCCAGGCTGTTCTCCAACCTTCTGCACCTTCACCAGTTCTCTGACCCTTGGCAATTCGTACGAAAGCTCTGCAAGCCTGACCTGAAGTTTCGCTTCCTGGGTCTTTGCCCTTTTGGCGAATATCTGCAGCACGAGCTTTTCCCTGTCTATGACTTCGCACCCGCAATACTTCGACAGGTTGTAACTTTCCGAAACGCTCAACCTTTCATCTATGATTATCTGCTTTGCTCTGCCTGATTGGATTAACTCCCTAAGGGTGTCTGCTTTGCCTTCCCCTATCCCATACCTTCCGTGCCGCAGTTCCCTTATGGTAACGGTCTCGACCGGTGAGTAGCCACCGGCTTCGGCCAGGCCCATCGCTTCTTCGATTATGGCTTGGTCTCTGTATGTGACGACAACTGCGGGTTGGAGAGGTATGCCTTGCATGTCAGGGGGACTCTTCCCTCTCGAGAAGATGTATCTTCATGAGGTTCTCAAGCTTCCTTGCCAGCTGTATGCTTGGTTTCAGTTTGCCAGTCTCGAGTTTTGCTATCACCGATGATTTCTCGTTAACCTTCATGCCCAGTTGCTCCTGCGTTAGGCCCATTGAAGTTCTTGCATTACGGATGACTGCCGGAAAATCTTCTCTCACTATGAGTGAATCGTCTGCAATTATCTGCTCGGGTTTCCTGTACACCTGCCCTGGATTTGCATGGGAGGGGGATGCAACAGAGAACAGTTGCTTCACAGGTTTTCCGAGCTTGGCGCATCTGGCACACACCACAAGTGTGGCGCCGTCGATTTCCACCTGCAGTTCTTCTCCGACTATCTTCGTGCCACAGACTTCGCAAACGGTCATGGCATCACTAATCCGGTCAGAGACATTTAATAAAGATGTGTTAAAAACGGTTTCGCGTGTCCGTCGATGAACTAAGGTTCAGAGCGTCCCTCGAATACCTTTACGGCAGAGGCGTGGGGGATTCGATTCCCTGGCAGAAGCTGACATACCGAGAGTCAGGGCGAAGCCACAGATTGAAGCAGGTCATGAAGGAGGGCTCGGTCTACGTTACCGTCAGAGAAAACGGCATGCTGGCGCTATCTCTGGAGTGCGCTGAGCATCTGTTAAAGGAGAAGGTGTTTCGAAAAAGCTGTGTGATGGTGAAGAAGGGATTCGAAGATGAGATAAGGAAGGGGCTGAGCCTTTTCTGCAAACATGTGAAATTGGTCGGGCCCAACGTTGCCCCTGGTTTGGACGTGGGTGTGGTGGATGAAGATTGGAAACTGCTTGGGGTGGGGAAGGCTTTACTGCCGCGTGAGTACATGCTTGCTTTCAAAAGTGGAGTGGCCGTGAGGGTAAGGGTTGGCAAAGGAGAAAAAGAGTTGGAAAAGGATTTAAGCTGACAAACCCAACTGCCATCTCACTTGATCGACAATCGGCAGACCAGGCGCATGATGGAAAGAATGGGCCTAAACATGCGCGAAATTGAAGGGGTCAAAGAAGTCACGATAGTAACTTCTCAGAAGGAAATTCATCTGAAGGATGCGCAGGTTTTTGAGATCACGGCGAAGGGAAGCCGAATCTTCCAGGTCACAGCCTCCAACATAGAAGAATCGGAGACTGCTCCTCAAAAATTCAAGGAGGAAGATGTTGCACTGGTAATGGCACAGGCTGGGGTCTCCAGGGAAGCGGCTCGGGCAGCGCTGGAAGAGTCCAATGGTGACCTGGCGCTGGCCATAATGAGACTTAGCTCCTGAGAACAGCCGTTTTGTCAAAATCTGTTGTCTATGAAAATTGAGGAGCGACTTCCTGGAAGAACTCCTCCAGCATCCGGCGGTTTTGTTTTGTCAAAATAATGATATATGACTGCTTAATAACTGCGTCCATAATAGGCTGGAGGATTTGAATAGGTGATGGCATGCTAGCAATAGAATCTCGAATCAAGAGTGTAAAAAAGAGGGATGGTAGGGTCGTCCGTTTTGAGCCAACGAAGATCACCGAGGCAATTTGGAAGGCGATCAGGGCAACCGGTGGAAGGGACAGGACACTGGCCGAGCGACTGGCCGTCGAAGTGGTCAGAAAGCTGGAATCACTTTTCCCAGGCGAGGCCGTGCCGGGCGTTGAAGATATTCAGGATGTAGTCGAGAGGGTATTAATAGAAAGAGGAGATGTAAGAGTCGCAAAGGCGTACATTCTGTACAGGCAGAAGAGGACAGAACTCAGGGATGAAAAGAAGAAGGTTCTGGAGAAGTCTGAAATCGATGAAGTGGATAAGTCCTTCGATGTCAATGCCCTTCGCGTCCTCAAGGCCAGATACCTGAAGAAGGATGAACGTGGAGCGCTCCTGGAAACTCCCAAGGCTCTTTTCACCCGTGTTGCTGTTCACACAGTACTGCCGAGTATATTCTACGACCCAAGAGTCTATGACGTGACCGGTTCGCAGGAAACACGAGAACCACCCGGTGCGGGTGCCTTTGCCCTGAAGCTAGGGAAGTATGAGTTGAATGAGTTTCATGTCGAAGCCGTGCGGAGGCTGTATACAAGGTTCAACGAAGAAAGAAGACTCAGGGTCGGCTGGTCCGAGCTCATCAGGATGTTCGAGTCGGGGGATTTTGATAAGTATGAGCATGAAGTAGACGCCTACTTCCAGATAATGGTGAGCCGCAGATTCCTTCCCAACACCCCAGCAATAGCTAATTTTGGGAACTGGCTCGGAATGGGTTCGGCATGCTTCGTACTGGACATTGAAGACTCGATTGACAGCATAATGGAAACGCTCGGGAATGCGGCGATAATATTCAAAGCGGGGGGTGGTGTTGGGTACAACTTCTCAAAGTTGAGACCCGAGGGAGACTTCGTACGAAGCACCTCAGGAATGGCCTCCGGCCCTGTCAGTTTCATGAGACTCTTTGATACCATGACCGAGGTGATAAAGCAGGGCGGAATACGAAGGGGAGCCAACATGGGAATACTGAACATAGACCATCCGGATATAGAAAAGTTCGTAAAGGCAAAGGAAGGAAACAAGGCTCTCAGGAACTTCAACATCTCCGTTCTGATAAAGCCGGAGTTCTGGAAGTACTTCGAAAAGAACGAGCCATTCCCGCTTGTCAACCCAAGGAATGGCGAGATAGTCCGGAAGGTGAACCCCAGGCAGCTTTTCGACATGATCGCCTATCAGGCATGGGAAAGCGCCGAGCCCGGCGTGATATTCCTGGACAGAGTGAATGAATTCAATCCGTTCCTCAAGGAGTTGGGACCCATCGTCACGACCAACCCGTGCGGAGAAGTGCTGCTTTACCCTAACGAATCGTGCAACCTGGGCAGCATCAACGTAGACGCCTTTGTCGTGGAGGATGAAAACGGTAATGCTCAGGTTGACTGGGAATCACTGAAGACGGCCGTGTACACGGCTACCCGCTTCCTCGACAACGTGATCGATGTGAACAAGTATCCCCTGAAGGAAATTGAAAAAATGACCCTGGCCACAAGAAAAATTGGCTTGGGTGTGATGGGGCTTGCCGACCTGTTGTTCGAAATGGGACTGCCTTACAATACAGACGAGGGGCGCAAATTCATGGAAAGGCTGATGGAGTTCATAAACTTCCATTCGAAAAAGGCATCCATCGAACTTGCGCAGGAGAGGGGCGTTATACCCACGTTCAAACAGAGCAGCTATGCCGAAGGTAAACTGCCATTCAGCAGCTTCGAGGACAAAAGCTGCTGGAACTTCGATTGGGCCGCATTAGCCGAAGAAATCGCCCAAAAGGGAATAAGGAATGGATATACAACGATAATAGCACCCACCGGCAGTATATCCATGATTGCTGGCTGCAGCAGCGGCATAGAGCCCGTTTACTCTCTTGTGTACGAAAAGAATGTCTCAATAGGGAGCTTCTATTATGTGGACCGTGTCTTCGAGAAGGTCATGAAAAAGGAGGGGCTCTACGATGACGACCTGATCAAACAGGTGGTCGAAAACGGCGGTGGTGTACAGAAGATACCTTACATTCCCGAAAGATTGAGGAAGGTATTTGTCACGGCGATGGACATATCTCCACTCGACCACATCAAGGCAATAGCGACTTTCCAGAAATGGGTGGATTCGTCGATATCGAAGACGACGAACCTCCCCGAGAGTGCCACGGTTGAAGATATCAAGACCGCCTATTTCCAGGCGTACAAACTGGGATGCAAGGATGTTACAGTGTTCAGGGACAAATCTATCAAGAGTCAGGTGCTGCAGTCCCCTCCCGCTCAGACAGAAAGCGATGGAGGTACGACTAATCTAGTGTTTGCACCTCCTGCGCACTCGCGCACAATTCCAGTCTCAGACACGTCAGAAAACAACGGTATCTGTCCTGTTTGCGCAACGAAACTGGAGTTCAAGGAGGGGTGTGCTACATGCCCCATATGCGGGTTCAGCTACTGCCCGACCGCATAAACGAATGGCCATGCCGTGCAGGGATATCTTAGCTCATTGAAGCGCGGCCAAACGACTCGACACCTATGCTAAATGTAAAAACTCAGAGGATATTTTTGTCTTGTCTGCAAACACTCATAAAAAAATTCGGATCAGAAGTTTATGAAGAGCTCATGCAGTGTTTACGGCTATCATCGGTCCACCACAGACTGTACACCTGACGGCGTCCTTGTAATCCTTTCTTCCACACCTCTTGCACACCCTTACAACGGGCGCAAGCACGCAGAAGTCAAGCGAGGCAGCTGCTTTGCTCACTGCGTGGACCAGCGCTTCCTTGTCACCAAGCTCAAGCACAAGCCTTGTAAGTACGCCACCCTTCACTATCTTCATGGTATCGTTCGCATAATCGATTCTTTCCTTTCCGCTCAGGTCATTCATACTCAACGTTATCCCCTGTGGGTATCTGTCGGCACTAAGTGCCTTGGTCTTTGACTTGCCGAATTTTGCTCTGTCAAGCTGGACGAAACGCATCGAGCTTTCGTCGCTCGTCATTATCAAAGAATAGTTTGTATTCGAGTCTGACAGTGTTGAAAAGTATTCGTATGCGGATTCGATCGTTTCCCTTTGCAACTCAGAAAGTTCTCCGGGTGAAGCGTTCTGGTTGACAAGAACAAGTGATTCCGGGAGCCCGGTCAGGTTCACCTTGAGTGAGGGGGATTCGTTGTAAACCATATTTTCAAACATATTCAGCGCCGGAAGAATTCCCCGCTTGATGTTTGATTCTATAAGCTTCTTTCTGATACGGAGTGCGTTGACCGCATTTTCGAGCTGCAACCTTGCCCTTGTTCTGTAATATACCTCATCGTTAGCAACCTCTAGCGCTATCCTTGGCATGTTGATAGAGACAGAGTCCAGGGAAACGGAGCCAGACCTGACGTTTCCTTCGTCCACCACACCAAACGACGAACGTCTAGACCCGCTGTTCCTGTTAAGCGAAACCAGTCCGTTGTTCCTCAGTATATTGACGAGTTCATCGTATCCTTCTTTGCTCATAGATTCCGGATTCTGTATCGCGATTCCGATCGACGGAATGGGTGTTGACTTGGCATACTGCAAGTACCCCTGAAGCATCTTCGGGAATCTCGTTTTCCCCGCCTTGGCATCGATTTCGAGCATCACATGCGGCTTTTCATTTGTTGAGGAATATGAATAGGCCAGAAAATTGAAGAGTCTTCCATATTCGGGCCCTTCCCTGTCAGGAAGGTACCCCGAGAAACCGGCGTAGTAGATGTCACGTCCAGTCTCCTTGCAAAGAAGGTGATTCATCGCTAGAAGTTTCCCCACCCCGTCCTCCTCCGAATCGAGTCTGGGGAGAAACGGGAATTTACCCTCCGCGCTCTGGATCCCCTTCGAATCGACCGAGAGGTCGACAAAGATGGTGTCTGGTTTCAGACTCCAGTATCCAACATTAGAAATGTGGATGTCGCCCGAAAGATGGGAATCGGTAATGTCTCTCGGCAGTTGAATCAGGAGAAGATACTCCGAGAGCACGGAGCTGGCGGTCTGGGCCAACAGGTAGTCGACGCCGTAGGGGCTCTGACCAATCTTTTCGAACTCTTCAGTGACATCGTATACGGGCATGCCCAGCCTGCTCAGCCTGTGCCTGTACTCCTCCAGCCCTTCTTCGATCAGGATTGAATTGACGAGCTCACGAATAAGCGGTGCCGTCAGATATGCAGTCTGAAACTTGTAAATCCTCGATTCAGCTTCACTGGCAACCCTCTGGGCCAGCTCCACAGGCATTCCAGCCTCGGTTACGAGGGAGTGCACTATTCTGTCCGTTGTAAACTCCTCCATCTTATGCTCACTGCTTCTTACGAATAATCTTCCACTTTCCATGAGCGCCTGCTTCTCGATCTCCTTTGAAGAGTTCAGCACGAGTCTTCCGAGTTGGGTGAGCATGTACTTGCGTTCTGCACGGTTCTGAGCTATCAGGTTCTGTCTCAGGAGCTTGCGCAGGTGGTATGCGAACTTCCCGGACTCCTTTTTGGCTTTGAATCCAGCCTGAGTCTTGAGTTCAGAATATGTCATCGGGCCCTTCGTATTGAGGATCTGCAAAACCTCCAAACGGCTCGGAGAAGCAATAACGGAAAATATTGTCTTTACGCGTCGAATAGATGTTTGTATACTCAAATTACTTAGACCCCTCTGGTCAAGAAGATGTGGTCTAAAAGATTTTACGAAAGGAGAAAATGATACGACCCGAAGTTGATCTATGACTGAATCTGACTGAATCAATTTTGCTGGTGTTACAGAACACTGGATGCCAAAGATTCTTGTTTGGCCGATGCCCTAGTCTAGTTTGGCAATTTGCCGTGAACTCATCCTTTCCTGTAGATTGCAACTCCTATGCTGGCCTTTGGACAAAGCTTAAACAGTCATTCGAATGGTAATAGACTGTTGCCGATAGATATTCACGTCCATCCCTGGACGAAGGAATTCGTTTCCAGGAATCCCCCCGTGCTGGATGCCTGCAACTTTTTCGGAATAAAACAGGCCGACCTGCCCTTGACGGTAAAGGATCTTATTGAAGAAATGAATAAGGCGGGCATAGAAAAATCCATTGTACTCGGACAGGGCGCACAAAATACAAGAAATCCAGCTTTCAGGAATTACACAATCCCCAACGATCTGCTGCGCAAGATGCTGAGGAATTTTGAGGATAGGTTGATCCCCTTTGCTGGCGTGGACCCGAACTCTGGTGAAATTGCGCTTCGAGAGCTTCGACATGCGTTGAAGGACTTGGAATTCAAGGGATTGAAGATTCACAGCAGCGTGAATGAGGTGTACCCGGATGACCCACGAGTCAATTTGTTGTGCGAACTTTGCCAGGAGTTCGAAGTACCAGTTATGTTCCATACGGGAACCACAGCTCTGGGGAACTGCGACATAAAATACAGCAAACCAGAGTATCTTGACGATGTTGCGAATGATTTTCCGGATTTGAAAATAATTCTCGCGCACTTCGGGTGGCCCTGGTATGAAGTAGCGATCGCGGTTGCACTGAGGCACAAAAATGTATTTCTTGATATTTCGGGTTGGAAACCCAGGTATCTTCCTGAAACTCTGATACGATACATCAACGGTCCCTTGCAGGGCAAGGTCCTTTTTGGGACCGACTATCCGATGATAAGGCAAACCGAGTGGATGCATGACTTTCGGTCAGTAAGTCGTAAGTTCAAGCCTCAGGTTGTCGAAAAGCTTCTCGAGTCGAATGCCAAAAGGCTCCTGAAACTCTGATTGAACTTGGAAATCATCAGGTAGGGTCATTCACCAAAGAGTCCTTCTTAATTCAAATCCCGCAGCCATGTAAAGAAGGGCTGATGCGGCGACAATCTGAGACCTCCCTGTCGGGTCCAGTGGAGGAGAAGTCTCCACTATGTCGGCGCATCTGGTGATCCTTCGGCTGGCTACGAAATACACTATATCAAACACTTCGCGGGATGACAATCCGGCGGGACTTGGTGCGCTCACACCTGAAACCTCGGAAAGCCTCACCGCATCTAGGTCCAAACTCAGATAGACGCAGTCAGCTCCCTCTGACGCAATTTTGAATGCTCTTCTTGCTGTTCTTGTAGGTCCGAAACGAGCGACATCATCTGGTGTAAAGACAGATACACCAAGCCGCTCTGCTTTCATTTGATAATCGTATGAGTTCAGAAACCCATGAATCCCTATTTCTACGAATCTTCCATCGAGTCTTGAACCCAAAGAATCCAGTGCAAGACCGTATGAAGAACCACTTGTGGGTTTTCCTGCGATTCTTCCTCTGAGGTCAAAATGGGAATCGATGACTATCAGGCCGACATTGTGATAACGCCGGGAACAAGCCAGAATGCTGGGCAAAGATATACTGTTGTCTCCTCCGAGGAGAACCAGTAGCGACTTTTCTCTCAATGACTTGTAAACTAAATTGTATATGATATCGTGAACCTTCTCTATGTCATTACTCTGAAAGTTCACGTTGCCAATGTCGTTTATCTTTGCATCCGCAAGCCGGCTCCCATTTTCTGCGTTAAAGTTCGAATTAAATCTCAGGGCTTCCCTTATCAAGTTGGGAGCAAGGGAAGATCCCTTTCTTCCGAGTGTTGCTCCATCAAAGGGTACTCCGAGAAGATTCAGCCATCCGTCTTTCGCTGTTCGCCCGCGTCTGATGATGGAAGTGATTCTTCTATCAAAGGGGTCCTTGTAGGTTGGTACAGGATACGCGGAAGGGGAAAGTTCCTTCATCGCCATACAGTGAAGGTTCTGTGTGATAAGATTTAACGTTCTGGAACGAAAGAATATTAAGACGCATCCGACAAATGGAAGTCGTGCGGGTTTTAGACGGGGAATCCCTCACCGTAGACACGCTGTATCAAATAGGGTGCATGGGCGAAAAGGTCGCTTTATCAAAGAAATCATTGAAGAGGATGGGTGAGTTTAGAAAGAGGCTCGAGACAAAAATCAGTAAGAAAGAATCGATCTATGGTGTGAACACAGGCTTTGGCATGCTCTCAAACACTCACATTTCCGAGAGAGATGCTAGAAAGCTTCAGACTAACCTGGTCAGAAGTCATTCGGCTGGTGTAGGTCCGCCATTTCCTGAAGAAATAGTGAGGGAAGCGATGACCGTCAAACTCAACAGTCTCTTGAAAGGAAACAGCTGTGTCCGACCCGAGGTTGCTACTACGTTGGCCGAATTTTTGAATAGAAGGATCGTCCCATTTATCCCTCAGATTGGTTCTCTCGGTGCCAGCGGAGACCTTGCTCCATCCGCGTACATGGCGCTGGCGATGATAGGAGAGGGTAGGTCGTTTTACAAGGGGACTCTGATGGAAACAAAACCAGCCCTCCGAGAGGCTGGCATTGCTCCTCTGACACTTGATTCAAAGGAAGGAATATCCCTGATCAACGGAACGTGCTTTACAGCCGCGCTGGCATGCCAGGCAGTTGTTCTGGGAAGGAAATTGCTCGATATGGCGAACTCCTGCGTCTCCCTGACAGGGGAAGTCCTGCGAGCCAACATGCAATCCTTCGATGAGGAATTGATGCAACTTAGGGGTCAATTGGGCCAGGTGCTTGTGGCCAGGGACATCCGCACCAAACTTCAGGGCAGCAAGCACGTTCGCGATACGCCCGTCCCGCAGGACCCTTACTCGATAAGATGTTCACCTCAGGTTCATGGTTCGGTGTACGATGCTGTATCCTTCGCCCAAGCCCTTGTGAACACCGAGTTGAATGCGGTCACAGATAACCCTGTAATGAATGAGGCTGGTGTGATTCTGCACGGGGGGAACTTTCACGCCCAACCCGTTGCGATGGCGCTTGACCTTCTTTCGCTCGCGCTTTCCTATTTGGGCGACCTGTCGCTGGCCAGAATACATCAGCTCATGCGGTACAGCGAAGGAAAAAGAGCGTTTTTTGCAAGCAAGCCAGGGCTGGAGTCGGGTCTGATGCTGACTGAATACACGGCCACCGCACTGATGAATGAGAATTCGACCCTGATTCATCCCTCCTCTTCTTACCCTGCAAACGTGTCCGGTGGAGTGGAAGACCATGCAAGCCATGGGGTGAACGCGGGATTGAAGGCCCTTAAGGTATCGGAGAATGTTGCAAAGATTCTTTCAATAGAACTTCTGTGCAGCTCTAACGCATTGAGTTCGAGTGATCTCGCCGGACTTTCGTCTCACTCTGTCTCACTGCTCAAAACAGTCAGGTCCGTAAGCCATCCGATTTCGGGCGACAGGCCGCTTGGCAATGATATCGAGGCGCTCGCTTCACGCTTAATGAAGCCATGATTCAGTCCTGCTGTTTCCTGTATATCTGAACACCAGATTTGAATACCGAGCTCACATATTGCCCACCTATCCTGTACACAAGGAATCTGTAGTCTGGAACTTCATGTATAACAAAGTCTGCTTTCGCTCCGGGCACCAGCCTCCCTGTGTCGTCCCGCGCCAAGGCGAGTGAGGCACCGAATGTAAACGCAGATAGGGCCTGCGCCGGTGAGAGCCCCATCTGGGTGCACGCCAGCATCATGACCAACTGAGGTGATTCGACCCAGGAATTGGGACTGAGGTCGGTTCCCAGCGCAATCGTGCACCCAAGTTTCTGAATCCTCTTCGCATCCGGCGGTTTGATACCACTGTACAGAGCGGTCGCCGGCAACAGGACAGCCACGACGCCTCTTTCAGCCATCGAAAGCAAACCAGCCTCTGTGCTGTTTTCAAGGTGGTCCGCAGAGGTGCATCCCGTTTCTGCGGCGAGCTCGGCCCCGCCCGATGCACCGAATTCGTCCGCATGAATCTTCAATCGAAATCCAAAGGTTGAAGATGCTTTGAGGTAGGATCGACATAGGTCCTGGTCGAAAATACCTGATTCGCAGAAGCAATCGGAGAAGACCGGCCGATATGACAAGGTGGCTATTTTGGGAAGGACATCTCGTATGATGTATCTTGTATAGTCCGAAGCCGATCCGTATTCTGGAGGTGTCGAATGGAGCCCCAGGAAGGTTGGTATGATATCTATACCAGAATGTTCCTCCAGAAGTTGCGCCACCTTCAGAATCTTCTCCTCGGTGTTCAGGTCCTGTCCGTATCCCGTTTTGACCTCTATGGTGGTCACACCACATGAAATAAGTTGCTTAAGTCGAGACTGGGCTGCGTCAAAAAGAGCTTCCACAGAAGATTCCCGAGTGGACATGATGGTGCGCTTGATACCTCCCCCGGAGTCGAGTATCTGCTTGTAACTTTCACCTTTCAACTTCCTCTCAAACTCATCTTCACGACTCCCCCCGAAAACAAGGTGTGTGTGAGGGTCCACGAACCCGGGGGTGACCAGTCGACCCGTGGCATCTATCAGTCGACCGGGTTTCCCCAAATTGAGAGCTCTATACTGCTGCATACTGCCTGTCCATGTTATCTTACCATTATCGACAATCATGGCTCCATCGTTTATTATTCCCAGAGAATCTTCATCGACCGTTTGCCCCACACTGCACTTGGAGTTTGTAACCAGCTGTGAAATGTTGACCACGGCCAGGTCTGGAGGCATCGGCTGTATCTCCTGTTCCTACTTGACCGGATTCGATTGTAATTTATATACTTCTGCAGGCTTTGTTAATACGATAAGCATGCTGAAGAGAGTGGTAAGAGCGCCGCGTGGGAGTGAAATATCCTGTAAGGGTTGGGCTCAGGAAGCCGCTCTGAGAATGCTGATGAACAATCTCGACCCTGACGTAGCCAAGGATCCAGAGAATCTCATAGTTTATGGAGGAAGTGGTAAGGCGGCAAGAAATTGGGAAGCTTACGACGCCATTGTAGCCTCCTTACGGGAGCTCGAAAACGACGAGACGCTTCTCATTCAGTCAGGAAAGCCGGTGGGAGTTTTTAAGACGTCTGCATCTTCGCCTCGAGTTCTGATATCAAATGCAATGATCGTTCCGAAGTGGGCAGATTGGAGCTACTTCAGGGAACTGGAACAGCGGGGACTGACCATGTTCGGCCAGATGACTGCGGGCAGCTGGATATACATCGGGACTCAGGGCATACTTCAAGGAACCTACGAGACTCTTGCTGCCATTGCTGACAGACACTTCGGGGGGAGCCTGAAGGGCCGCATCGTACTTTCTGCCGGACTCGGTGAAATGGGAGGTGCCCAGCCGCTTGCGGTGACAATGAATGATGGCGTCGCGATAATCGTGGAGGTCGACAGAAGAGCCATCAAGAGGAGAATGGACACAGATTATTGTGACGTTTTCACAGAGGATGCAGGAGAAGCGCTCAGAATAGCTAAGTCGAATGCGAAGGAAGGCAAGGCTATATCAATCGCCGTGCTCGGGAACGCCGCAGAGGTCATTCCAAACCTTCTCGAGTCCGGTTTTATTCCCGATGTGGTGACAGATCAAACTTCGGCTCATGACCCTTTGATCGGTTACATTCCTTCCGGTATGACACTCGAGGAGGCTTCGGAGATGAGGAGAGGTGACAGAGATGGGTATCTTGAAAGAGTCAAAAGCTCTGTGAGAGTTCATGTCAACTCATTGCTGAAGATGCAGGAGAAGGGCGCGGTAGCGTTTGAGTATGGCAACAACCTGAGAAAGCTCGCTCAAGAATCCGGGGTCGACGATGCATTCAGGATCCCCGGGTTTGTGAGCGAATACATAAGGCCCCTCTTCTGTGAGGGAAGGGGACCCTTCAGATGGGTCGCACTTTCAGGAGACCCCGAGGATATTTACAAGACGGATGAGGTGGTTCTTCGAGAATTCTCGTCGAACAAGTCCCTCACGAGGTGGATAAAAAAGGCCCACGACTCCGTAACATTTCAGGGGTTGCCTGCAAGGGTGTGCTGGCTGGGGTACGGAGAAAGAGCCAAATTCGGCAGAATAATAAATCAAATGGTTCGGGAGGGCACGCTTTCCGCCCCCATCGTGATCGGAAGGGACCATCTGGATTCGGGTTCTGTCGCATCTCCTTACAGGGAAACAGAAGGAATGAAGGATGGTAGTGACGCAATCGCAGACTGGCCGATCCTGAATGCGCTACTGAACGCGGTTTCGGGCGCCTCGTGGGTTTCCGTTCACCATGGAGGAGGAGTCGGAATCGGTTATTCAATTCATGCAGGTCTGGTTGTGGTTGCGGATGGTACCGATGAAGGAGAAAGACGGGTCGTGACCTGTCTCACCAATGACCCAGGGATTGGCGTTGCGAGACATGCGGATGCGGGTTACGAAGCAGCAATAGATACCGCCAGGAAAAAAGGGATCAAAATACCCATGTTGAAAAGATGATTACGCGGTGGAGAATCTCACACTTACAGGATTATAATTGGTTTTTGATTTCCAAAGGAGATCCGAAACTGTGCTGAAATGCTATCTCCGATAACTGTTTTCTATTTTTCCTGCCAAGAACCTTCCTTGCCGGGTACCCGAAGCCGACCGTTATGGTCGGAGCCAGATTCGCCGGAATGCCGAAATCCTTTCTGAGCTCCTGGTCTTTGACACCGACGAACACCCCAGAAGCCACGCCTTCGCCCCACGCGGTCAGCTGCATGCTCTGCACCGCCCTGCCCGCATCGATCTTGTGATAGCCCAGTGAAGGGTCTGTCAGAACGATGATCGCGAAGTTCGCATTCCTGACCCACTTACCATAAAGACTATCCTCTGCAAGCTTGTCCAGTTCATCCTTCTTATCCAAAAGTATGAATCTCCAGTGCTGGCTGTTGTTGCCGGACTGTGTGAATCTGGCTGCTTCCAAGATCTTCAGCTTTATTTTGTCGGGCACTTGCTTTTGACTGAAATCTCTTGTTTCGAGTTTTGTTCTTACCAGCTCATATACATCCATGGATTAATTTGATTTTACCGAGGGTTAAAAACTGTTACCAAAAAAATGCAGAAATGTACTGCAAAGTCTATTTCAAATCCGTATTTATACGTCAGTTTCAGGCGTCTGAATTTTGAACGTCTGATCAGTGGTTAAGTATAGAATTCCAATCCTCGTTTATGACTTCCTGAACTTCGGCTCGACGGCTAACAATATGACAGCCGCAAGCAGGGCTGTAGTGGCAGCATAGAGATAGGAGTCGAATTGACTGAAAGTGAATATCACACCCATTACGACATTCGACACGAACAAACCCAGCGCTCTGCTTGAGGAAAGCCTGCCCATGCCGCTGGATAGCTTCGTTGATTTCACCAGTATGGATGTAAGGACAGGCTCGAATGTTTCAACCGAACCGGTTGCAAAGCCAAGGCCGGCTGCCCCTATGTAGTAAAGCGCAAGATAGCTCTTCAAGACAAATGACAAACCGATTGCCAGAGATGACAGAGCTGCTACAAGATAGCCCAGGCTCCAAAGGGTCCTCAACGGAGACTGCCCGCGCTTTGAACCAAGAAGATAACCCGCACCCGCAGAAACCCCAAGGTATATTCCGAAGGTCGCAATACCAAGCACTGCGCTGTGCTGGGTTTGTGTCACGGTGACGATTGGAAAGCCGAGGGCATAGTAACTGAAACCGAAGAGTGTTGCAGAAAGTAACAAAGCCCTGAATATGAAATCATTCATCCTGCTCCTTTCTTCCGAGCCTTCAGTATGTTCACCCGTTTGCTGACTGGAAACATAAGCCTTGTACTCGGGATTCTGGTTGGTTCCAGCAGCAACAAGACACAGGCTCGAGACAATGAGGGGCAGAAGAGTGACGAGTATTATTTCTCTGACACCGACTCCAAGCAAAAGGAGAAGAATGGAGTATACCACAGCAATCATGCCACCCCCTACATCAAGAGCATGGATGAAACCAAAGACCTTTGATCGGTATCTGGGGTCGGTCACCTCGATCAACCAGGCCCTTCGCACTGGTGTGCGGAAGTATCTTGCCCACCAGCCGAACACAAAGAGCACTCCTATGAAAATCAGGTTTGGGAATAGAACGCTTATTGACATCAATGGGATGAGAAGATTTCCGACAAGGGAAACCGCCTTCTTGCTGTATCTGTTTCCTAGAAGCCCTCCCAGATAAGAGAAGATTGATCCAACACCATAGCTCAGAGCAAGAAGTATGCCGTAAACATAGGCAGGCTCCTTCAATTCGACTACGATCAGTATGGGAAACACCGCAGAAACCGCCTGATACCCCATGTCTGCAAAGAATGCGGAAAGGGATAACAGAAGACCGTCCCTGCTTATCCATCCACGCGTGTTTGAAGCGTTCCCTT
This sequence comes from Nitrososphaerota archaeon, assembly GCA_021324115.1. GTDB lineage: Archaea > Thermoproteota > Nitrososphaeria > Conexivisphaerales > DTJL01 > JAJPJS01. The sequence goes on along the minus strand of JAJPJS010000013.1, from coordinate 36,261 downwards.
TCATCTAATATCAGGCATCCTACGCCCATAATCCTAACGCTAAAAAACGCATCCATTATTCGGTAACATTCGGCGTAAGCCTCATTTTACATATGCCGAAGGATGGGGTTATGACGGCATGAAACCAGGAGTGATATTCCTGCTCATGTGTTCTGTTTCTGCCTGGAAGCTTTTTTGTGAGCCTTCAAGGTTTGAGGGAAGACCACGGCTTCTTCTTCCATCCGCTGCTCCCTGAACAACTTCACGAATTCCATTATGGATCTTTTCGCTTCTTTTTCCTTCATACCGGTTAAGCGTGGCAAATCAAGACGCAGGAAATCAGAAATCTTCCTGTGACGACGCATCACTTCAACTGATTTTTGAGACTCCGAAGGCGTCTCCTTCATGATCAGTCTCATCAGCTTGGCTTCTTCCTCGACAGCGTGACGCAGGATGGGAACCTGAATGGCGTTAAGCAAACTGATGGCGATCCTTACCTTCCCCTCCTTGCACAGCCGTTCGACTTCTTCCAATTCGGATTCCAGCAGATCATGCTCGGACCCTAGCCTCTTGATCATTTTCGGTGCGGGCTCCTCGTAGTCAAACGCATAACTCATATCAGTTCACAGATTTCAGAAATCTCTTCGACAATAAAAGTATTTGCCAGATATCAGGTCTTGGGAGCAGGCCTTGTTGATTATTGGTCCAGACTGAAGCGAATGGCGCCGCAAATATTCTATTCTATGTGTTTGAGCCAAAGTACATTTATCGTTCGCTCTAGTAATACGAATGTTGTTTTTCATCCCGCTTCGAACAAGCAGATATATATGAGTCGGCTGGCAAGAAAATCTGACCCATCACATGAAGCCAGAAAGCCCGGTGGAAGCGTACATCCAGATCAAGGAGACCGGCTGTGAGGTAGCCAAATTTGCGTCAGCCATGACCGAAAAGATGTTTATAGAAAGGGTCAAACTCGGACCCCACACCAGCATCCATCTGGTGACTTTTGAACGGTTGAGTACGGACACTTATTCGAAAACTGTTTCGAGTTTTCAGGGAGTCGCAAAAGTCGGAGATAGAAAACTCCTGATCGAAAGCAAAAGCTGTGCATTCTGCAGAGAGCTTTCAAACTCAAAGGCGGTGCTTATGGGTACAGAACAGCTTGATAATGGTGTTACATCATACAGGGTAATCGCGATGTCCAAGAAAAGCCTGTCAGACCTTGGAGAGAAGTTAAAAAGACAAGAAGCGAAGATTACGATCGTCGACCCTGCAAAATCCCTTAACGGTCTGGGGTTAACGATCAGACAGCGCCAGATAATAGCCCTGGCCTCAAAAAATGGATACTTTGACCTTGACCGCAAAGTTACTCTTACGAAGTTGGCGCGCAGCCTTGGAATTTCTCCCGCTTCTTTTGACGAGACGCTCAGGCGAGCCCTGAAAAAGTTGGTCGAAGATTACATTGAAAACAAGGAAGGTACAAATCACGCAAGGGAGTACGCAACCTAATAGGTAAGGGTAGCGGTATATATCAGACCCGGAAATATCTTATCGTGTGGAGCTTGCAGAAGTTTGTTACGATTGCAGCGTAACACGCTCCGTCAGGATGGTGTTTTCAAACGCCTGACTCGCAGTTAAGAAAGATACCCCAATATTTCAAGAGAAGTAAACCGAATTCTGAAGGATGGAGTGCGGTTTCTCCCCGCGACAGAGAGTGGGAGGAGGCGTACAGGTCAAGGTGGCAGCACGACAAAATCGTGCGTTCTACCCACGGGGTCAACTGTACGGGCTCCTGCAGCTGGCAGATATACGTCAAGGATGGCATAATTACCTGGGAAACCCAGCAAACAGACTATCCGACAAATGGACCGGACATGCCGGAGTACGAACCTAGAGGGTGTCCAAGAGGGGCGAGCTTTTCCTGGTACATTTACAGCCCTTTGAGAGTTAAATATCCCTATGTGAGAGGAGCACTCTGGAAACTCTGGCAGGAAGCCCTCGCCTCCAGCCATGGTGATGCGGTAGAAGCCTGGAGGAGTATAATCGAAGACCCTCAGAAGGCAAGTATCTACAAGTCGGCGAGAGGGAGAGGTGGCTTCATCAGGGCGAAGAATGAAGAATTATACAGGCTGATATCTGCTTCAATCATATACACAATAAGAAAGTATGGGCCCGACAGAATCTTCGGATTCACCCCAATACCTGCGATGTCGATGGTAAGCTATGCTGCGGGAACTAGGTTTCTCTCCCTAATCGGCGGTTCCCCGATAAGCTTCTACGACTGGTACTGCGACCTCCCCACCGCGTCCCCGGAGATATGGGGGGAGCAGACCGATGTTCCTGAAAGCGCAGACTGGTACAACTCGACATACCTTTTGATCTGGGGAACCAATCTGCCGATGACGAGAACACCAGATGCTCACTTTATGGTTGAAGCCAGGTACAGGGGGACCAAGGTCGTCGTCGTCAGTCCAGATTATAGCGACCATGTCAAGTTCGGGGATGTTTGGGTGGCACCCAAGCCGGGAACCGATGGCGCTCTTGGAATGGCAATGACTCATGTCATACTGAAGGAATTCTACCTAGAAAGAAAAGTAGAGTACTTCCAGAAATACGCGTCTTCGTATACAGACCTGCCCTTTCTGATTACGCTGAAGAAGGATGGAGATTCGTACATTTCAGATAACTTCCTGGTTGCACATGACCTTGGATTAAACGTCAACAACGCGGAATGGAAGGGTGTGGTCCTTGATGATGCCACGAAGCGGCTCGTGGTGCCGAATGGCAGCATAGGTTTTCGATGGGGTGAGGAAGGAAAATGGAATCTTGAAATGTCTGCCGACGGCAACGAAGTTGTTCCTGTGCTTTCCCTGCTGGGCCAGGAAGACCAGATAGTGCCTGTAAAGCTCCCTCATTTTGAGGATAATGGTGTAAAGAAGGTACTCAACAGATCGGTCCCGGCGAAACTGGTCCAGACACCCAAGGGACAGGTATACGTCACCACCGTGTTTGACCTTCTTCTTGCTCAGGTCGGGCTGGGAAGGTCCCTCCCAGGTGATTATCCCAAAGACTACGATGATCCGATGCCATACACTCCTGCCTGGCAGGAATCCATAACCGGGGTGAATAGAAATGTCGCGATTCAAATAGCCAGGGAGTTTGCCAGAAATGCAGAGCTTACCAGTGGCAAGTCGATGATCGTAATGGGTTCGGGCATCAACCACTGGTATCATAACGATGAAATTTACAGGGCAATACTTTGCATGGTCATGCTTACGGGCGGACAGGGGATAAATGGAGGGGGCTGGGCGCACTACGTCGGACAGGAAAAGGTCAGGCCGCTTGAAGGCTGGACCGCTTTAGCCTTCGCAAACGACTGGGTAAGACCAGCCAGATTGCAAAATGGAACCTCCTTCTTCTATTTCGCAACAGACCAGTGGCGTTACGAGCAGTACATGGGTGACAGGCTTTCTTCACCCATCGCAAAGAAGTATGGAAACATGCACTTCGCGGACTACAATGTGCTCGCCGCACGTCTGGGCTGGCTTCCATCCTACCCCCAGTTCAACGCGAGTCCACTGGACCTGGTGAGGGAAGCCAGGGAGAAGGGTGCCGCCGATGAAAAGGCCATAATCGACTTCGTCGCAAAGAAACTGGATTCTAAAGAGCTCCGATTTGCAATCGAAGATCCCGACAACACGGTGAACGCACCTAAGGTTCTGTTCGTTTGGAGAGCGAATATCATCTCTGCCAACGGCAAGGGCCATGAATATTTCATGAAACATCTGCTTGGTGTGGAGAGCAGTGTGATGGGTAAGGATGTACCGGGCGTTAAACCTCAATTCGTAAATCTGAGAGACAAGCCACTTGTGGGTAAGCTAGACCTTCTCATCGACCTTAATTTCAGAATGGAGGGAACGGCGCTTTACTCCGATATAGTACTACCGGCATCTACATGGTACGAAAAGCATGACATAAGCACAACGGATCTTCATCCTTTTGTTCACCCGTTCAACCCTGCGATTGACCCTCCCTGGGAGTCGAAAACGGACTGGGATGCGTTCAGAGACCTTTCAAAGGTGTTTTCGGAGATGGCCAAGCAATACTTCCCAGAAAAGGTCGAAGACCTGGTCGCTACACCTCTGATGCATGATACTCCAGACGAAATAGCACAACCAAGAGGAAAAATACATGACTGGTTCCTGGGTGATGGTCATCCTATCCCCGGCAAGACTACCCAGAAACTCAAAGTTGTTGAAAGAGACTACACCCAGATTTATGATAAGATGGTGTCACTTGGACCGCTGCTCCGCAAACTGGGCTTGAATATCAAGGGGGTTGAAATAGTTCCAGCAGAAGAGTATGAACAGCTGGGCAAAGACCTTGGCGTGCTGAATGATGGGGTGGCGAAAGGCTGCCCTCGAATCGATACAGCCCAGAAAGCCGCCGAAGCGATATTGTGTCTTTCTGGCGCTACAAATGGAACCATATCAATGAAAGGTTGGAGGTATCTCGAGAAGAAGACCGGTGAGCAGTTGAGTGACCTGGCGGAAGGGCATGCCGATGTCAGAATCAGGTTTGCAGACATTGTCCAACAACCGAGGAGGGTCATAACCACACCCGTCTGGAGCGGAATCGAGAAGGGGGGAAGACAGTACACAGCGTTCGCTTCTAACGTCGAAAGAAGAATTCCATGGAGGACATTCACGGGTAGGCAACAATTCTACCTGGACCATGAGCTGATTTTGGAATTCGGTGAAGGCCTTCCTTTGTACAGGCCGCCGCTTACGCCCGAGCCATTTTTGGACGGCGAGATGCCGGCCGAGATAACCGGAAAATTCCTAAGGGCCAGGTGGATTACGCCTCACAATAAGTGGTCGATTCATACCACTTATGTGGATAACCTTAGAATGCTCACACTCTTCAGGGGTGGTCCAACCGTCTGGCTGAACAACGAAGATGCGGTGGAAATTGGTGTTTCTGATAATGACTGGGTAGAAGTTTTTAACAGAAACGGGGTGATGGTTGCTAGGGCGATCGTGAGCCACCGCATACCAAGGGGAGCCGCATTCTCTTACCATGCACAGGAGAGGACGGTGAATGTGCCAGGCTCGAAGATAACAAAGGAGAGGGGAGGAATCCACAACAGTGTCACAAGAATCAGAGTGAAGCCAACAAATATGATCGGAGGCTATGCGCAGCTCAGTTACGGTTTCAACTACTGGGGACCTGTGGGAAGTCAGAGAGATACGCTTGTGCTGATACGAAAGATGTCAGGGGAGGTTGACTGGCTTGAAAGTTAAAGCACAGATCTGCATGGTGATGAATCTTGACAAATGCATCGGATGCCATACCTGCTCTGTCACCTGCAAGAATACCTGGACGAACCGCAGGGGGGCGGAATACATCTGGTTCAACGATGTTGAGACAAAACCCGGAATCGGCTATCCAAGAGAGTGGGAGAATCAGGAAAAGAGAAAGGGTGGCTGGGTTCTTAAGAACGGGAAGCTCCGTCTGAAACAGGGAGGCAAGCTTGGAAGAATCCTCAAGATATTCTTCAATCCTGTGCTCCCATCCATCGACGACTATTACGAACCGTGGGACTATAAATACGGAAACCTGATCGAAAGCCCTCGACAGAAACACCAGCCGGTGGCCAGGCCGATTTCGTCTATCACGCACGTCAACACACAGGTCAACTGGGGGCCTAACTGGGAAGATGACCTTGCCGGGAGTCAGGTCACAGGACATCTGGACCCAAACAGCAAAGGGCTCGAAGACGAGATAAGACTGGATTACGAGAACGCCTTCATGTTTTACCTACCCAGGATATGTGAACACTGCCTTAACCCGTCCTGTGTCGCGTCCTGCCCGTCTGGAGCAATATACAAGCGCGAGGAGGACGGTATTGTACTTGTGGACCAGGAGGGGTGCCGCGGCTGGAGATTTTGCATTTCTGGCTGTCCCTACAAGAAGGTCTACTTCAACTGGCAAACACACAAGGCCGAGAAATGTACCTTCTGCTATCCCAGAATCGAAGCGGGTATGCCCACAATCTGCTCTGAAACCTGCGTGGGCAGAATAAGGTACATCGGCGTGATCCTGTATGACGCTGACAGAATCGCAGAAGCCGCTTCTGTAACAGATGAAAAGAAACTGCTGGACTCTCAATTGTCTGTATTTCTGGACCCGTTTGATGAAGCCATCGCAAAAAAGGCGGTGGAGGACGGCGTGCCCGAAGAATGGCTCGATTACGCCAGACGTTCGCCGATCTACCTGCTTGCCGTAAAATGGAAACTTGCGCTTCCTCTTCATCCCGAATACAGGACGCTCCCGATGGTGTGGTACATACCACCGCTCAGCCCAATCACCAACAGGGTCGAGGGATTGGAACTGTCTGAAGACCCGGAAGATATCTTCCCTGCTATCGATAAACTCAGGATACCCATCAAGTACCTGGCGAATCTTTTGACGGCGGGGGATGAAGAAACAATCAGAGTGGTTCTGAGGAAGCTGGCTGCACTCAGGACGTACATGCGCTGCATCAGCACGGGCTCCCAGCTCAAAAAAGAGGTGCTGGAACGGGCGGGAGTCAAAGAGGATGAGCTGAAAGACATGTTCCGCCTGTTATCGATAGCTAAATTTGATGAAAGATTCGTCATACCCACCTCCCACAGAGAGGAAGCGCGTGACCTGTACATGGACCAGGGCATGGCAGGCCTGCCATTCTACGAAAAGGAAATGTATGCAAAACATATCGCGCTTCATACCGGAGGAAATCAATCAGATAATACAATGTGTACCACATCCGGATGCTCCGGGTGTGGCGCTTTAGGCAAAGGGACAGGAATCGGTGTGGGTTCGGGTGTTATAGAATGAGTGGGTCTATCCAGGACATATTTGCGGTGGCCTCTGTGCTTCTCAGATACCCTGATTCCTACCTGCTCGAATCTCTGGACGAATTAGGCTCGATGATTGACAGTCTTCCTGAAGTTCACCGCGGTGCCTTTTCCAAATTCATCATTTACCTCAAATCAAACGATGCAGAATCTCTTCAGGAAAATTATGTTCAAACGTTTGATTTTGAGGAGAAAAACTGTCTTTACCTGACTCACTCTTCATATGGCGCGAGACCAGAGAGGGGAGTCGAACTCCTTAAGATCAATAGTCAGTACAAAAGCGCAGGTCTCTTGCTTGATGCGCCTGAGCTTCCGGATTACCTTCCTGTCTTCCTGGAATACCTGAGCATTGCGCCGGAGTCTCAATCGAAGAATCTTGTCAAGGAATACATCGATTCGATTTCAAAGATCAAGGAGAATCTGGAAAGATCTGGTAGTCTGTATTCCATTGTGCTCTCAGCCTGTATCAGTGCGATGAACGAGATGATGGGGACGAGGTGGAACAGGTTTGGGTTTCATTAACCTCCTATTCTGGGTGATATATCCATACGTGGCCATTACGGTGTTCGTCGTAGGGCTTGTACTGAGGTTCGATAAGGACCCTTACGGCTGGACATCGAAATCCAGTCAGATCTTGGAACGAAGAATGCTTATGGTTGGAAGTATGCTTTTCCACTGGAGTTTCATATTCGTATTCATAGGCCACATAATGGGACTCGTTATACCGCCATCATTCTATCTTTCACTCGGCATATCGTTCTCTTCGTATCACGAAATCGCATTTTATGGCGGTGCTGTGGCTGGCGTTCTGTCCGTGGCAGGCCTGGTTATACTTCTCATAAGGCGTTTGGCAGTGCCGAGAGTAAGGGCGATAGCAGGGATTGATGACTACGTCACCCTGGGCGTGCTGCTTGTAGTGATGAGCAGCGGTCTGCTCAATACACTTGGTTTCAGTCTTTTTGTGGGTCCATATGATTATCGTTATACACTCGGCGCCTGGATAAGGAGCATACTTACACTGAATCCGAATCTTACGATCATGGCGACGACGCCATATACCTACCAGCTTCATGCTTTGCTCGGTCTGCTCTTCTTTGCAGTCTTACCGTTCACAAGACTGGTTCACATTTTCAGCCTTCCGTTGCCTTACCTTTGGAGAAAGAATATAGTTTATCGCAGCATGACCAAGAAAGAAGCGCCTAAAGTGAAGAGCCAGACTGAGTAAAGCTGGCAGGAAAATGATATGTCGACATACATCTTTCGAAGCAAAAGGTGACGATGACCATTAAGGCTGATTTTCTGAGGAACCTGCATCCTGCATATTTTGCCGTGGTCATGGCAACGGGAATCATTTCAAATGATTTCTTTGCGATGGGAAACAGGCTCCTCTCTGTTGGACTTTTTTATGTTGGAATCGCAGCCTGGCTGTCCCTGTGCGTGATCTTCCTGTCCAGGGCCATATTCTTTTCAAAGGAGTTTCGGGCCGACCTGACCGATGCGAAGGTTATGTTTTCATTCTTCACCTTCGTGGCGGGTACGGGGGTCCTTGGCGTTCACCTGGCACTGGAATCCTCCGTGGGCCTTGCAAAGCTTTTCTGGGTCTTTTCAATCGTATCCTGGCTCCCGCTCACATATCTTACATTCTCCGTACTCACGCTCAAGAATTCCGCTCCAATTGAGCAGGTGGCGAACGGCGGCTGGCTCCTCCTTATAGTCGGAACGCAGTCCGTTTCCATTCTGACAAGCTACATTACGGGATCATTTTCCGGTTTCGAAGGTTGGGCCATTATGTTAAGTCTCGCGATATGGGGTATTGGTGTGGTCTTTTACTTCATCTTCATCATACTTTTGGTTTACCGATTGAGCTTTTTCAAGGTGGAACCACCAGACCTGGCGCCTCCATACTGGATCAACATGGGAGCAGCGGCCATATCTACGGTTGCCGGTACCACGCTTTATTCGGTGATAGAAGGAACGGGTGCGCTGTCCCAATTTGGAGGTGGGGTGATGCTGGTCTCGGTTGTGCTGTGGGGGTGGGAGACCTGGTGGTTGCCTCTATTGTTCCTGTTTGGATTCTGGCGGCATTTCGTCAAGCATTATACACTGAAATATGAACCGGTGATGTGGAGCATGGTCTTCGTTCTTGGTATGTACGGAAAGGCAAGCTGGAATCTGGGTACTGCCCTTGAGATGCAAGCTTTCCATACGCTTGCGACATTCATGACATGGGTCGCGTTTGCGGCTTGGATCTTGGTGGCGGTAGACCTGATCCTGTTCCCCAAAGCAAGATGATTAATTTACCCATGATGTGTAGAAGAGGGGTTCAGGCCGTGGGATGGTAACGACATGACACAACAAGAGATGGGAAGATATCTCAAGCTGCTGCCGTATGATGAGGCGCTTCAAAAGATGGAGTCACTGTTACGGGAACATCCAATAGGCATGGAGGAGATTCCCGTACATTTGAGCCTGGGACGCATATGCTGTAAAACTATCAGGTCTACTATCGATATGCCTCAACAGCTGACCAGCGCAATGGATGGTTTTGGCGTCCGGTCTGACCTTACGGCACGCGCCTCGTCCGGGAATCCTGTAACATTCGAGCTTTTAGATTTTAATGACTCGAGGAGCAGTCGTCTTAAGATACTACCCGGTAAATCTGTCAAACTTTCTACCGGAGCCGTCGTTCCACCGGGTGTGGATGCGGTCATAAGAAGGGAGGAGGCTCGCATCGTTGATGGTAGGCTCTTCGTACAGAGACCGATACAGAAATGGAAGAACATAGAAAGAATTGGAGATGATTTCAGTAAGGGAAGTGTTCTGGTCCGCAATGGCGAAAGGCTTACCCCATCGATGATTTCTGTACTGATATCCATCGGATTGAAAACTGTTCTGGTGCGCCGCAGGCTCCAGGTGGGAATACTATCGATAGGAAGAGAAGTTCGCACAATCAACGACGACAAAAAGAAAGGAACCGTCAATAACTTCGCCCATATGTTGGCAGGATATGTCTCTGAGCTTTCAGGACAACCCATGATTATTGGGAGCTGTCCAGACGACCCAAAAGAGCTGAAAAAGATCCTGGCCAAATCGGCAGGGCGTTTCGATGCCCTGATAACAATCGGTAGAAGTTCTGTGGGCGATGAAGATATTGTCGTTGATGTTTTATCAGAACTCTCCGGTGCCAGCATAATTTTTCATGGGCTTCGCTTATTGCCGACAAGACCAACCGGATTGGCCCTGTTGCAGGGGAAACCCATATGCATACTTCCAGCAAGAGCAGTATCAGCGGCCCTATCCTTCTTTGAGGTGGCCGTACCCGTATTCAATCTGCTTGAAGGTGTTGGGCTACAGGAAAGGCCTCCGAAAATTCTGGCAACTTCGGAAAGAACCTTTGAAAACGTCAGGCCGATAGAATGTGCTTTCCTTGTACGTGTTCGGAACGAGGGGGGTAGTACGACGATATATCCACTTAGATGGGGATCCAACCTTTCCTTTGAACTGGTAAGGGCGAATGGTTTTGTCCGAGTTCCCGCCAAAACAGTCGTGGAAAAAGGGGCTCAAATCGAAGTGTCCCTCATGACAGGTGTGCCTAACATATGATGATGATACTCTTCGCAGGGTACAAGGGAAGTGGCAAGACCACGGCAATCGCTGCCCTAACGAGGTCCCTTTGCAAACTGGGAAAAGAAGTGTGTACGGTAAAGCATATCCATGGCGATGAAGAGTTCGCGTTCGACGAGAAAGGAAAGGATTCTTGGATACAGGTACGTTCTGGGGCTTCCACCGTGATTGCGGTTTCAAAGGACATGATTTACAAGGTTGAAAGGTTTGGAAGGAATCGATCTCCGTTCGAAGCTCTGAATGAAGCGCTCAAAGGTCTGAGTGTCGATTTTGTGCTGGTTGAAGGTTTCAATAAGGAACTTTCCAAGATTAATGTCAAAACAGTGATCTGCGCAAAGACTGAATCCGAAGCAGACGACCTGTTACGCGTACATCGGAATCCTTTATTCATATGTGGTGAATTGCGAAATAGAATGACGACATATCATGGAGTTCCGGTTCTTGATATAGTAAACGACACAGAAAAAGCCATCAGGCTTATCTCTTTATCATAGCTCCTGATATTGCGATCAGCTTCTCCAGGTCTTCTGCTGAATTTATGTTCATAAAGGACCTCAGGTCGGGATCGACTCCACGTAACATTTGTGTATCGACGAATAAAACGTCGGCGAGAAAAGAAATCAAGTTTTGACATCCGATAAGATTTGCGTCTAATGCCTTCATTCCAGCCTGCCTTGCCTGTGATGTTTGATAGACTGCACACAGGGGTTCTACTGTCCCATTGCTCCAGCGTGGCACCGCTGCGGAGTGACCGTAAGCGAGTGAGAATAGCTTTTTGATTAATTCGGACTTTACAAGAGGAAGGTCGCAGGCTATGAATGCGACGTAATCATTTTTCACCTTCTCAAGAGCCGAAAGCATTCCACCCATTGGATTGTCCAGGTTAAATGTATCCTTGATGATTGTTGCATCAGAGCCCAGCACACGCCTGAATCTCTTTGTTGGCTTGCTGCCTATTACAACAAGTATGTCTTCACTTATCTTGGATGCTTCTTCGTAAATGGTTCTTATGAAAGTTCGTCCGTTGATCTTCAAAAAGGCCTTGTCTGCACGCATTCTCTTGCTGCTACCTCCGGCCAGAATGACCACAGAAAGAGAGTCGGCCAATTACCAACCAGTCCAGTTTTAGAGGTTTTTGCACCAACTAAAAAAGGGCAGCGTTCAAACCATCAAGACAAATACAGATCAGGGGGGCTTGAACATTCCTTCGTTCGACAATGCGAGTTTCATGACAGACTTTAACGAAGTGATCCACTTTCATCAGGAAGGCAAAGCAGATCGTGCAATTGTCCTTTTACATGGCATGAACGCGCATTCCGGTACTTGGCGTTACAATACAAGCATCTTTGCAAAAGAATGGAAGGTGATAGCTCCAAGCCTACCCCCCATACGGTCGGAACCTTCCTCTGACGAAATCGGGAAATACGCCAAACAAGTAACCTCGTTACTTGACAGCCTTCAGGTGCATTCTGCTATATTCATCGGTAACTCGATGGGAGGATGGATAGCACTGCATATACTGGAGAATTGGCCTGAAAAGGTGGAGAAACTTGTCTTGGAGGACTCGGCCGGCATTTATCCGGAATTTGAAGAGTCGGAAAAGCTGGTGAAGGGCGTTATCTCCTCAGGTGTCCCAACACTCGTAATATGGGGAAAAGACGATACCATTATCCCTGTCAGAATAGGTTATTACATTCATCAAAGAATTCCTGAAAGCAAAATGGTTGTTATAGAGAATGGAAAACACTCGCCCCACTGGTATAGGCCAGATGAATTCAACAGTGCAGCTTCGAATTTTCTTCACGGTGCCCTCGAACCATAAACTTTCATGAGGTACAAACAGGAAGAGAGCAAAGGACATTCGTGCTATGGTGGGTATTAGAAAACCTTCAAAAGAACTATTAGGGTGGTCCTAGAAAAAACGTTCGTGATTGAAGTTCGCCTGTCGGTCGACATTCCACAATCTTGGATAAAGGAACTCCAGACCGGCCACAAGGCTTCGGTGAGAATCATGGATGTAAAATCTGCGAAGGAAGATCCGAGCGTCCATGACTTTATCGAAGTATCATCTCCTGAATTGAGAGCAGAAGAAATGATCAGGGCGGTTCTGATTACAAATGAAGTATCAGAAGCAGATTTGACGGCTGTGGATGAACATAGGGTTGTAGGCTCTATAAAATCGGAAGACTGCCCCGTATGCTCTACCTTTGCAGGATTGAACTGCTATTTGGTGTCAGCCACCGCAAATGAGGAAAAAATGGTTTGGAACCTGTTCATGAATGCGGACAGAACATTGCGCACACTATTGGACAGGCTTGACAAAAAGGGGGTGAGGTACAAGCTCGATGAAGTTACAAAGCTGTCCAGAAGAAAGGAGTTGACTGCGAGACAGGAACAGATATTGAGAACTGCTCTCTATCTTGGTTACTTCGAATTCCCAAGACGAATAAAAATAGACAAGCTCGCTGACAGCCTCGGCGTATCACCCGGCACGCTTTCTGAGATACTGCGAAGGGCTGAGAAGCATATCATGATGAAGTATTTCGATCAACCACCACAGTCGTGATACCATCTAGGAAAGGAAAATCCCTCACAACTTAGGGATAAATCATATACACAATCCTGCCCACCCTTGCATGATAGATATGCTGAAGGTTCCAACGTCACTTGAAGAAGAGCATAAGGAGCTGATGGATTCGATTGAGATGCTTGCGTCAGGCGATAGTAAAATTGCAAAAAGCGTCAAGCAAATCCTGATAATTCTTGAACCACACTTTGAAAAGGAAGAGGAGACCGTCGTCCCAGTACTTGGCAGTCTTGGCGACCTGGCTTCGGGTATTTATACAGACCTGGAGGAGGTAAAAGAAAGATCAGACGCGTTGCGTGAAGATTATGCGAACATGCTTGAGGAGCACAGAAGGATAAGGGAAAAGGTAGAAGCTGCTTCCGTCCTGGCCAAGGCTGAGGGGAGGGAAGACGTCCTAAATATATTGGAACTTCTTTCACACCATGCAGCGGTGGAGGAGGAAATCCTTTATCCGGCTGCTTTATTAGCCGGGAAACTCGCTTCAATGCTTATCATACGTGAGAGGTCCATTTAGGTCCGATATCATGGTAGATCCATCGTGGACCAGAATGTGTGGTCTTTTTTCATTGCATTGACGTTGGAAGTGTGGATACTCGGCCTGGATGCCGGACTTCGTTAAAGCTTAATGCTGAGTAGATGGTCAGAAGCCATGATGCCGAATTTCAAAGTGACACCCATCACAAAGGGTGGTGCGCTGCTCGAAGATGCCTTGGGTAGGAAGATTCTTGTTTCAAGCGATCCTGCGAGTCACAAAGTTGAAACTGGCACCTTGATTCTGAAGACTCCTGTTTCGAAGGTGGTTGCATGTTCACCAATACACCTTGCCTTTGCGCTCAGACTGGAAAAAGAGTTTGGAGGAGTGCTGGATAAATTCGTGGGTATTCTCAATGCGGCAGAAGCTCATCTGGTGCTTCCGGAGCTGATAGAAAGATTCAGGTCGGGCAAAATCAGAGATATTAGAAGCATAGCTGAACTCAGATCCCTGCAACCCGACCTTGTCTTCTCCTTCATTTATCCAAGGGACGACCCGCAGTTGGTCCATATTATGGAAAGGTTCAAACTGCCTCACGTCGTAGTTGATTCTTGGTACGAGACGACGTATCCCGATCGTGTAAGATGGATTGAGTTCATGGGGCAGTTTTTTGGTTTAGGAAATGAGGCACATTCGCTCGTAGAAAGAATAGTGGAGGAACTCAAGGCGATCAGGGAGAACAAAAGGTCGCAAAATAGAACAAAGGTGATATGGTTTGTTGATTTTCAGGGCTATGCGTTCGTGACCGGAGGGAAATCGTGGGTGGCAAAATCCATCGATGAACTTGGGGGCGAAGTGTTAACGCCCGACCCGGACACGCCCGGAAGTGCCGATGCGACGAAGGAATGGATATCCGAAAACCTGCCGAAAGCTGATGTTATGGTGTTCACGATGGTAAGGCCCAACGTCGCTCATATCGAACAACTTTACCCTGGTATAACACAAACTCCCGCATACAAAAGCAAGAGAATATACGGTTTCAGCGTGAATTACTGGCAGGAATCGGCCTACGCACCAGAAAAGTGGTACGATGAACTTTCTTCGATACTGAGTCCAGAGCCCACCGCAAATGAGTTGAGAGTGTTCGCGGCTGCAAGGATGTAAACCATACAATTCGTTAGATATATGCAAGGCAAACAAAGCTTGTAAAAACCCAATTTTTGTTTTGTTAAATTTTATACTCATAGAGAGGTAGTGTTGAACATCTGATGAATCAATTAAATCAAAAAGCTTCGCGAATATATCAATCAAAGATAACTTCCTTTAAGATGCATATCACTGGACGGCATACTTTCAAATCAAATCTATTTTTCCATGAGTATTTTTCTTACGAGTTTTTTCGTCTCGGACTTCTTTCGAAGCCGGATCATTGCATCAATATACTGATGAATGGATTTTCTGAATAGTATCAGGTTCTCTTTGACGAACCATTCACTGTCGTCAAGACTGTTGATTGCGTCATCCATCTGCATCAGGCATGCACTCATGCTTGCGATGCACCTCGACCTTGCTCTGTCTATTCTCCTCAATGCATCTTCTTCTTCCCTGTATGGATCAACTTCTACATTTGCAATGGATTGCCGTACATTCTTCAACGTATTCCTCAATTCAGACCTTGTGATGTTTTTCAGGTCCAGTCTTTTCTCAACTTCTTTCAATTCACTCGAATCAAGCATTGCCAGCTCCTCTGCTATGCTTGGGTTTATTCGCTGGCGAATAATTTCTTCCTGCATCTCTTGAGGCAACTCCAGCAAAGCCAGTCTCTTGCTCACGTACGGTTCGCTTTTGCCAATTCGTCTTGCTAATTCTGAAACAGCGCCATACCCCACATCGTCGACGTATCTTCTGAATGCTTTCGCCTCTTCTATAGGATTGAGGCTCTTCCTTTGCAGATTCTCTATCAATGCTATTTCATATGCCTGTTTATCGTCAACACCGATGATGTAGCAGGGCACCTTCCTGATTCGTAACCTCTTACACGCTTCCAGCCTTCGGTTTCCTGCTATCACTTCGAATCCGTTTTCCTTGGGTCTTACGATTATGGGCTGAAGTATGCCCTTTTCTTGGATGGAAATTACAAGGTCGTCTGCGATATCGTTGGACTCTCTTAACGGACTGCTGTTTGGTTGGATGTCTTTAACCCAGAGCTCATCAAGATAACCCGGCAGAAGCTCCGTGCCAAAAAGACGTTTAGGCTTCAACGCATCTCGCTCCTTTTAATCCAATTACGACGGTATTGCATTCTCCATCAAAGCTGCAACAAATACGTGACGGGTTTTTTGTAAAGTATGATAGCACGATGTTTCAAAATTACTCGCAATAATATACGTCTTGCTTACTTTCCAAAACGCTCCTTTGATGCTCTTTCATATTAAATCGAGAACCCGTAAAATGCTATATTTTGACACTCCACTACATCAAGAATGGGAAATGGGTTTCAAAGCGAATTTGGTCCATCTTTGTGGTTGCCACGTTATTCTTGCAGGGCGAACCATGCAGGATTTACTTCAGAACTTCAATATACATATGGCGGACGTCCATAAAGATTCAGAAGATGTAAAAGAGCTCAGGGAAAAACTGCACCTAGTGGCGGAAAAAATCTGAACCGAGCCTTATACAAAAATTCTGCTTTTTTGTAACAGCTTCGGGTCTTTCGTTGAGATACATTGTGTGAAGATTCGTAAATCAGTACTGTTGTGGTCTCCTGAAGTTGAGGTGTCTTCGCAGTGGTTACTATACCAGGCGCAAAGCAAAATGAAAAGATTCGATCAAAGTTACACTGAAGGTGGTGGAGATTCTATCACCGATTCTTGAATGTCTCCCGATGAATAAAAGTAACTTGCTCGAATCTGCGCCATCACCGAAAGATTTGAAGAAATGGTAGAAGTCTCCTCCAACCAGATTCAGATACCGATAATCTGTTCGATCTGAAAAATGCTGTACTGACTTCTTTTTGTACCTTTTATTCAGCCGAACTTTATTCTAATTAACCACCCATGGTTAATGCGTAGCGGTGCAATTATTTGCCTGCTACAAGAAATGCTGAAGTGGTATGGGAAAAAGATCTCTTGCACGGAAACGGCAAGGTGAGGGTGGGATCAGAAGCATTGCCCGTATTTGGTGTCACGTGGGCATCTAGGGTTGAGAAACCTTCCGGCAAAACGAGCCCAGAGGAACTTCTTGCAGCGGCACAGGCCGCCTGCTATGCTATGGCTCTATCCTCCACCCTGACAAGAAAAGGTAGTGTTCCTGAAAAACTAACTGTCAAAGCGGAGTGCGATTTTGATAATGCGGCCTTGAAGATCAGAAACATGCGGATTAGCGTGGTTGGGCAAGTCCCTGGATTGAATCTGCAAGATTTTCGAAATGCGGCAGCTGAAGCAGAAAAAATCTGCCCCGTTGCAAATGCAATCAGGAACAATGTAGAAATCTCCCTTACTGCGAACTTGGGATGAATGTTTCCCTCCCATTGTTTTGTATCGCCGCCTAGCTTACTTACCACGAATGCGGAGCAAAAAATGGAGAATATGCCTTCAAAAAAAGTGAAAGTTTAGTTTGGACCATGGCAGTCCCCGTCTGTGATCACATTATCGCATGCATCCAAGAAAAAACACCGTAATGACTGCAGTAGCGCAATCAACGGTCATCTTTGAAGGAAAGTTCACATGTTCATAGTACTGGCCCTGACTGAATCAAAGGCTTCGAAAAAACAAGCGACCTGAGAAACACCAGGACTGCAACCAATACCAGCCATCCAGATATACCAGAGGCAAACGAAACGATGGCCTGGATCACCCCGCCAAGCTGGAAATCACCTGATATCCTGAACACGTTTGAAACAAGAATTAGGATAAGAGGAATGAGGGTAAGAGTGGATTGGTTGATCTTGCGTCCGGTGACAGTAGGGAGTATAACCGGACCGTGCGCAAGAAGCATAGAACCCACGTAACCCACCATTAGTGAATGGATTACCGCGTCATAAATAAAACCTGGTGCTTGAATCGAATATGCAACCCCGAAAGCGCATCCAACCATCAACCAAGCATATGCGACCATGACATGTTTGCTGACGTATTTCTGCAAAGGTGAGGTTGATCTTGATACATGAATCAAATTCTTCGCTTCAAGGAACATGGTGAGTCCGCCGGCGACAAAAAGCAAAGCAAACGTAACTAGGGATATCATCATGGAAAGATTCATGGAGAACTGAAAATTCGCCAGCATCACGGTCAAAAGTACGACAAGTATACCAAGTGAGAGCACGTACTTTCCATAACGTTCAAGGTTTCCAGAAACGAATCTCGATAATTCAACCCTTTCACCCAGTATGAAAAGAATCGGAAAGAGCATGAGAAGCAAAGAGTCAGGCATCCCGTCTACCTCTATTGATCTGACGGAGAGAAGTGCGAAATCGGCTACTGGGATGACAGAAAGTATCATTAGGTAAAACGGTAGCTTCAAACCGGTTTTCATCGAAAGACCGAACATGAGGATGATGAACAAGATCAAGCCCAAGAATATGATTCCGCCACCAGCTGATATGAGAACAGGTTGCTCAGAGACGAAACCCCCGATTTGAAGTATTAGGCCTATCAGCGTCGCTGGTACCATCAAAGTTGCGGATAGGGAGTAGATTCTGCCTGTATGCAATGTCTTCATGCCAACAAGTCTCTCAGTCATGACAATAGGTGCCAGAAATCCATACACCATTATGTTCGGATGCAGCTGGTAAAGAGCCGTGAGAAAAATTGGGTATATGTTGATCGAATGAAGATTCATCAATCTGAAGATGCCTATCAAAACGGCCAGGAACATGAAAAATACCGACGCAGCCAGCTGAACTTTGGGAATGCTAGTCACGCCGGATCTACCATGACCGATTTTTAGATCCCCAGAATTCTGTGAGCTTCCTCGCTCATTCTCCTCGGCGTCCAAAGTGGCTCGAATACAAGGTCCACGTCGACCCTCTTGACTCCCGGCACAGATAAGCAGGCATTTTTCACTTCGTCAATGAGCCAAGGTCCAACGGGGCATCCTGGAGAGGTGACAGTCATCCTTATCTTCACATTGCCATACTTATCCACATCGAGTCCATAAATCAGTCCAAGATCAACAATATTGAATGGTATTTCCGGGTCGTAACAGGTTTTAAGCGCTTCGAGTAATTTTCTTGTCATTTCTTCGTCCTGCGGAGCTGGCATCATTTCTTACAGACTCTTCTCAAAACTTCCTTCTTTCAATCCGCGTATAACTTCTTCATGATCAGAGTCAGATGGCGGTGGAGAAACGAAGTGGATTGCCTCCAAGTCAGTTTCAGCCATCAATCCTCTTTTTACATTAGCCGGAACGAATACAAGACTGCCTGGAAACACCTTGGTTCTTGAGTTTCCTGCAACCATATCCCCCCTGCCCTTTACGATGAACAATACCAAATCATTGCTTGGCTCATGCACGGGGATAAATTGATGAGCCTTTAGAAAGACAAAGAGAGCCCTGTAAGAAGCATTTCCGCAGACGGGAACGGGTGAAAAACGATCGGCTTCGTAATGCCTTAGATTATCTATAGATGTAATTATGCTATTCTGACCGCCTTCTTCGTTTGCGGCGTTGGCGTCCTTTTTCCCAAAAGTCGCCTTCCATTTGCCAGATTCAACCTGTATCGCTTTATACGATTCAGGGTCGAAATCGTCTCTTTCATGTTGTATGAAATAAAGTAGATGAAGTGGTTCATGGTCGTTTATTATCGTAATCTTTCCACCCGGCGGAAGTTGGTCGAATTTCGCAAGTATGAATGAGTGTCTCTGAGGTGGGGGTAGAACTCTGACGTCTAGCTCTTCTGTCGGCATAACACACTCAAAATTTCACGTTCGAATATTTGTTCTCCCGAACATGTTAGGGTACATGCTCGACCAAGATCATTTTTCACTTTTATTGATATTGAGTATTTCGCGTACAGGGGTTAAAGGACCTCGATTCGAGGTAACACTGCCAAATAGGCAGGCCTTGAATTGTTGCCATTTAACGCTCACCCTTACGAGCTTGAGGCTTTAATTTGAATCAGAGAATTCATGACCGACAGTGTATCGACATAATGTCGGCAACGCAGGTCGTGCCTGCCTCCGCATGGATGACCTCTTGTACTTTGTTTTCGTTCCAAGCATCTGCGCTCTGTATTGACTGATTGTTTTTCGCGCCAGCCGATCAATGTTGAAAGTAGCCGCACAAGCGATGCCAGTTGGGTTAAAATGATTTAAACGTCACATTACCAATCAACCTTATGTCTTCTTCGAATTTCAAGAAGGCGATTGAGGTAACAGCCGTGCCGAAAGGTGCTATGAGGAGTATTATGATTGGCGGGAAAGAGATAATGGTGGTCAATGTAGGGGGCAACTTGTACGCACTCGATAACAAATGCACCCATATGGGCGGCCCCTTGGCCAAAGGCAAACTGGACGGGTTCGTTGTGACCTGCCCGTGGCATGGCTCTCAGTTTGATGTGCGAACCGGCACCATAAAACGCGGTCCGGCACAGAAGACGCAACCAACTCATGCAGTAAAGGTAGAGGATGGAACGATCTTCGTGGAAATGAAATGATCTACAGGAGCTTGTATTTTTACCAAATGCCCTGTGACAAGACTGACTAGCAGAGTCTGTGTCGATATTATTTTTTAAGAAACTCGTGTTCAGCACAGTGCTTATTCCTTGGAAGTAAAAAATACGTAAATATTCCAACCCCCAGAAACACGATATGAATTTATCCGGAAAGGCATTTGATTTCGTTGAAATCTACAGCCCGCCAAGCAAACCACGTAAGAGAGGAATAGTCGAAATACGCGGTCCATATTATACGTCTGTAAGCCTGGGCTATCTGAAGGACCTTCTTGATGATTGGAGCGAGTATATCGACGGATACAAATTCGCCGGCGGGTCCATGAGACTTCTTACACGTCAGAGGGTTAAAGAGATATTGGAATTATGTCATGCTCACAGTGTCTACGTATCCACGGGCGGTTTTATCGAAAGAGTGATTGTTCAGGGCGGAGAGGCGGTGGACAGGTACCTGAAGGAATGCAAGGAGCTAGGCTTCGATGTTGTTGAGGTTTCGAACGGCTTGGCACCAATTACGCTCAAGGATAAATTCGAAATAGTCAGAAGAGTCAAGTCGCTGGGAATGGAGCCGAAGCCGGAGGTTTCCATGATGATAGGAGCCGGCGCAGGCACCCACATAGCTAACTATGAGAACAAAATGAAGATGAGAAGCTACGACGATTTCGAACGAGAGATCAGAGCGCATCTGGACGCAGGTGCCCATGTTATAATGGTGGAATCGGAAGGTCTCACCGAAGACCTGCCTCCTGAGAAGTGGAGAAAGGATGTGATAGAGAAGCTCGTTGATGAGTTTGGCTATGAAGTCTTTATGTTTGAAGCTTCCGACCCATCGGTATTCAAATGGTACCTCACCGAGTTCGGGAGGGATGTGAACGTTTTTGTCGACCACTCACAGATAGTAGAATTCATTGCTTGGAAGACCGGACTCTGGGGTGACAGTAGAATCTGGGAGGGCAAGGAGATCGGTCTACATGCAGAGGAAAGATAGGAAAGGCACGCTCTCCGCTTATCCGATATATACAATAGGACATTCGACCAGGTCACTGGATAAATTCATTTCGATTCTGCAGGCTCATTCCATAATGAAGCTTGTCGACATTAGAACCGTGCCCAGATCCAGATTCAACCCACAATTCAACAAAGAGCGACTAGCTGAAGAACTTCCAAACCATGGTATCGAATATCTTCACATGAAGGAACTGGGCGGTTTACGTCATCCCAAGAGGGATTCAATTAACAATGCCTGGAGGAACCAGAGTTTCAGAGGTTTTGCCGATTATATGCAAACAGACCTTTTCAAGGATGCTGTAGATAGATTGGTTTCATATTCGAAAGAAAAACGGGTTGCCATGATGTGCGCTGAAGGCAGCCCTTTCCGATGTCATCGCTCCCTAGTTGCCGATGCACTCACAATACGTGGGATAAAGGTGATCCATCTATCCGGTTTTGGGTCTGGCAGTCTTCACTCTCTTACCAGATTTGCAAAAACCGATGGATTGGAAATAACCTATCCGGAACCCAACATGATATCTGGTGAAGCACAGTGACGATGGCAGAGGAAATGGCCGAATTCGTGACTGAAGCTACTTTTAGAGATATCTCAACGGAAGCGCTGGAACAGTTGAAAATCAGAACCCTGGATGCGCTGGGATGTGCAATCGGGGCATATGGTGAAAACACACCAAATCTGGTAAGAAAAGTTGAAACGCTGTTTGGTGGACATGGCTATTGCACGTTAATTGGAGGGGGAAGAACATCACCGGACCGGGCGGCGTTCGTCAATGGTGCTTTTGTTCGGTATTTGGATTTTAACGATAGTTTCCTTGCCCCTGGTGAGACATGCCATCCGAGCGACAATGTAGCGCCGGTACTGGCCGCCTCCGAGTTTGCTGATTCTTCAGGTGAGAATTATCTTGTTTCACTTGCGCTGGCGTACCAAGTTCAGTGTCGTTTGAGCGAAGTCGCACCCGTGCGAAGCAAGGGATTCGACCACACGACACAGGGGGCATATGCTGTCGCCGCAGGTGTTTCGAAGGCCTTGGGACTGAATAAAAGTGCGACGGCAAATGCTCTCGCAATAAGTGGGGCTGCCCTCAATGCACTCAGGGTGACACGAACAGGCAAGCTTTCAAACTGGAAAGGTTTAGCGTATCCTTTTGTTTCTCTTGCCGCAACACACGCTGCCTTTCTGGCAAAAGAAGGCATAACGGGACCGCTCGAAGTCTTCGAAGGAAACAAAGGATTCATGGACAGCATATCGGGTAGATTCGCTATTGACTGGAAAAAGGAAGACTTGGAATTAGTGAAGAGAACCATATTGAAGAAGTATAACTCTGAAGTTCACTCTCAATCAGCTGTCGAATGCCTGCTCGGCCTGAAGAGCAGGTATTCTTTGCAGGCGGATCAGATAAAGAAAATCGAAGTGAAGATATTCGACGTAGCATATAAAATCATAGGAGGGGGAGAAGAAGGAGAGAAGATGTCGGTATCCACCAAGGAAGAGGCGGATCATAGTTTACCCTACATTCTCGCTGTAGCTTTGATCGACGGGGAGGTAACGCCTGCTCAATACAGAAAAGAAAGAATTGTGGCGAATGATGTACAAACACTGCTCCGCAAAATAAGGATCTCCCCAGATGTTGAACTGAGTTCGAAATTCCCAAATGCTATGCCGTGTGAGATAACTGTGGAACTGAACGATGGGAAAGTTGTGGAAGAGAAGGTGGATGACTACGAAGGATTCCTGACCAGACCGATGGGTTGGGGTTTGGCGATAAAGAAGTTCGAACGATTATCTGCTTCAATTCGGCCTGAACGGAGCCGGAAAATAGTGAATATAGTCAGGAACTTGGAGCATTTACGCATAAGGGAATTAACGAAAGAGTTGGGCGGATTCTGAAACGTTAAGTTGACTCGGCTCGAAAATTGAATCGTGGCAGCATTTGCACATCTCGCAAAGGTTATCGCAATGCATCGTATTTAGGATGCCCTTTCCGGGTCTTCTTTAGCTCTCGAATTTGGGCTCATATGCAATGTACCACATAAGGAGCCATAGTCGCTGGGTTATTCATTCACAACATTCGGCTGGATGCGGTAAAAAGCGAGCTCAATTAATTCGTACTCAAACTTGATTCCGCCCCAATATCTGGAATGAAGGCAAAGGGCCATGGTTTACCCATGAAAAGACCATGAATAATCAGGTATTGATAGTTTATATCTTCGAAATAATGCAAGTATCTACATGCAGAAGAAGGACTACGATTACGTAATAGTCGGAGGTGGCATCTCGGGAGGCTTCGCATCCTTTTCGATTCGCAAACATGACAAAAGAGGAAGCATCGCTTTGGTCGGGGCAGAGCCTCATCTACCGTACGATCGTGTGCCGCTATCGAAAGAGTTCGTGAGATGGGAAAGGCCACTCGAGGAGCTTTTCTTCAAGAGGGAAGAATTCTACAGAAGAAATAAGGTGGACCTGTACAGGGGTCATCTTGCAGTCAAACTCAACCGTATGAAGCGTGAAATTGTTCTCGATGATGGAGGGCGCATTGGCTATGAAAAACTGCTTCTTGCAACAGGAGGCAGGCCCAGGAAGCTTGACATACCCGGGTCCCATTATGACGGAATTTTCTATCTCAGGAATCTGGAGGATAGTATAGCTATCAGACAGAGAATCCCACTCGCTAAAAAGGCCGTAGTTGTGGGCGGCGGTTTCATTGGATGCGAGCTCGCGGCGAGTCTTACGACTAGAGGAATTGAAACCACCATAATCGAAGTCATGCCGCATATTCTAGGAAGAGCGATCGACCAAAAAACAAGTGAGTGGCTGAAGAAGTATCATGAGAGCAAAGGAACCAAGGTCATAACACAAACCAGTGTAATAGGGTTCCAAGGTGAAAACGGTCGTGTCACGGGAGTAAAGACCTCCGACAACAAGCTGATACAGGCTGACCTGGTAGCGATCGGTGCAGGAATTGTGCTCAACCTGAACTTAGCCGAAGATGCCGGCCTGAAAGTTGAGAATGGGGTGGTTGTCAATCAGAAGCTAAGGTCGAATGACAGCCATATATTTGCCGCAGGGGACATCGCCAGATTTTATTCGCCTCTCCTCGATAGATACATGAGAGTTGAACATTACGATGTAGCCGAAAAGCATGGCACCATAGCCGGAGCAAACATGACGGGGGAGCAACTCGAATATGATGAGCCTCCATACTTCTTTTCTGACCAGTACGATATTAGCATCAACGCTTTCGGTGATTTGTCCAAACCCACCCGAATTGTCACCAAAGGCAGGCTAAGCAGTAAAGGTTTCATTGAATATTACCTTGAAGGCAACAAGCTGGCTGCGATCTTGTCCATCAACGGAGATTGGGATGAGATTGAGAAGGCGAAGGCGAAAATCGGAACGCGAGTGAGTATGTGAACGTAAAATGCTTTACCCAATCTGATAATGGTCAGTTAGATTTAGATTGTGATAACTTTTGGGTGATAGCAAGCCTAGGCATTACCTGCTTCTGTTCACTCTTAAGCCGAAGATTTGCCTGACGTATGAAGACAGAATTGGTCGCCCAGTGCGATGGATTTCTTCAGCTGTACCTTATTGCTGTTCAGAAGCCTACCGAGGAGGTTCGTATGAAAACCAAGACATATCATCTCTTGATGGTTTTGCGCCAGCTTCAATAACGGACAATTATAGCTGTAGATCTCTGTTCTTCCTCCGGATTTCTTAATCAACGGTGAAAAGCCAAAAGCCTGAAGCTGACCACGAAGATCGTCGACGGATGTTTTGCCACTGATTGATTTTCTCATCTGCCTTGCAAAATACAAAGCAGATTTTTCCATGTAGTTTTCCAGCAGATCGATTGAATCTTCTTCCATCTCCGTCAGCAATCTTTCCAGCAACGCGTCATACTGGGTCTGGAAATTCTCCCTTCCTTTCACACTTATGTAGTAGAATTTGGCCGGTCTCCCCACAATGTTTCTTTTGAAGCTCGAAGACACTGACCCTTCCATTTGGAGTTCCTCCAGATGTCTTCTTACTGCACTCTTCTGGATACGCAACACCGATGCCAAAGCACCAGCGGTGCTGGGACCCTTCAGTAACTTGTCAAGAATTTCTTCTTTGGTCCTCATTTTCCTGGACATTCTTCCCAGACTTATAAGCACTAAAATGTATTTATATTCCCTTCGGTTTTCGGTCGGTAATGGTATCGAATACAATTTTCGGAATCACAATAGTGGTGCTTCTCGCAATAGCGGGACTAGGCTTTGGACTCTATTTTACGAACTCCGCTACTAATTCCGTAAAGTCGCAACTTAATCTTCTTGAATCGGAACTTAATTCGACAAAGACTCAGGTTAACCTGGATACTGGACAGATAACGTCGCTTCAGAATGATCTGCTTCAAGCCCGTATGGCCAGGACTCCCGGATTCTACAATGGAGAGGTGGTAACCTTTCTGTATCCTTCTAACTTCAAGTGTACTCCGTCCCTTACAACGTACTTTTCATCACAAACGAGCGTTTCAAGTCTTACCAACTGTGAGGTTGCGCAGGGCAACGCTTCAGCCATTCAGGGTGCAGCTCCGTTGTGGGTGCTGGTTCCTGCTTATGCCGGGTTATCCATATTCGGTGTGAAGGCGTTGGGAGCGTCAAATCTTGGATTTGCAACGTTCGATAATCAGACCATAGTGACGCAGTGCGGAGCGAGTGGGACGGCATCGGCCTGTCCAGACCATCCGCTTCTTTTGTACTCACCATTCTTCACGGCAGTGGAACAGCATCTCGGCCTCATGAATGGATATGGTGGATTGCCAGAGGGTGTATTGCCGACACCCGCACATGACCACCTGATAGATTGCTGTTTCCAGACGGTGCCATGGTACACAGTTGTTGTGCTCGTCTTCGACCCGAATATCATGCCAAATGCAGTAACAGGCGAATGTACGCAGATGGTCCCATCGAATCTCACCAATCCGACCGGTGATTGTTTGAACACAATACAGAACCTTGAAAAGGCGCTGAACACGCCATCTTCTGCAGTGGTTTCGAGTAACCAGAACAATCCAATCTGGCAAACCCTGGGTGGACCGCCGGAGCAGGTGGTGATACCTGGAGTCGCAACAGTTGCCCAAATCAACAACGCAAACAGTAATCTGTTCGAGATGTTCACCGTAAACTCGACGAACCCCTACCTGTGGAACAGTACACCCTGATGACGTAGAAGCTTGAATCCTTATATTGTGCTTTTTTATTTGTCAAAAAGATCAAGATGGAAGATATCATAGGATACGTTTCATATTCAGCAAATAAGTACGTACATTCTTTTGGTACTATACAATCGAACGGAGGGAGAGTGTGAAAAACATGGTCAGGCATGAAGCTGAAAATAGTATTGAGCTCGATGCGTTGGAGGGTAAAATTGCCGGATTAAAGTCTGAGCTTTCGGAACTTTCTCGGTCTCGCAGACAAACCCTCGAAAGCCAAGACATGCTAAAACACATTCAGATACGGGCCAAACAGGTAGAGAAAACACTTGACAACTGCGAATCCATATCGAAATATGTGGCAAAATTCAGCCCCCCAATCGCAGCCAAGTTGATGTCGGAACATGACAGGATAAGGAAGGAGCTGGGTCAGATGCGCACTCTTGATAACGATCAGGTATTTCATGAATGGATAAGACACAGCTTTGCTCCAGCCGTTAAATTTTCAGAACAGATGGCTTACCTCGTAGCTACATGTTATAGAACAACTAAACAGGGGAGGGTTTCCCATTACAGGTGGACGCTAAAGAGGTGATGTTGCTTGGTACGACCCGTTGATTATAAGACGAGACCGATCGACCCCGACTTCATAAGCAAGGCAGAGGAATATCCGTCGACTGGAGAACATCTCGGGCACAAGGTGAGGGCTGAAGGTAAGGTTCGAATGAGTGGTGAGCCAAATGTACCGTATCCAACGACGCTGGGCATTCATGGGACGCAGGTCGCCGTCGACTGGGAAAGCTGTATAGCCGATGGCGTATGCATGGACGTCTGCCCGGTCTTCGTATTCGAATGGGCGCTGAATCCGGGCCAGGCGGGTACGGGTAAAGACAAGGTTCTTCAACAGGGGTCAGATGAATGGAACAAATACAGAACGGACAAATCAGACCCTGTGAGGGAACCAGACTGCATCTTCTGTATGGCGTGTGAAACCAGCTGCCCCACTCAGGCAATCAAGATAACCCAGCAGTAGTAACAGGTGATGCCATGTCTTCAGAAAATGATAAACTTTTGAAGTGCCCCAACTGTAAGAATGATATAGACCACTGCACATGCGGGTGTCCGTACTGTGGCCAGAAAGAAGGCTGTGATTGCGCCATAGGCTACGGAGTCGCAACGGGTGGGTGATTGCGACCTGTCTGATACAAACAGAATAAACTGGAAGATAGGAGGGGCGCAGGGAAGCGGCGTCGACTCTTCGGCCAGAATTTTCTCGAGAGCCTGCGCCCTTGCAGGCCTCTGGGTCTACGGAACGAGGGAATACTACTCAAACATCAAAGGGTTGCACAGCTATTTCGAAGTAAGGCTGAGTCCCACACCCGTAAATTGCAAGGTTGACGGTGTGACCTTCCTGGCCTCCTTTGACGCGGAAACATTGATCAGGCATGCGGAGACCGTGGAGAATTCAGGCGCTATAATCTACAACAATACCGTTTTGCAGACACCCATAGAAAAGGTGGATACGATCAACATGGAAGTCAGGCAGAGGGTGATACGGAGGCTGGAATCAGGGGGCTTCACCCCTGATGTCGCCGGTATAATCAAAGAAGCCGAAGGTAGAGGTATTCACATTTATCCTGTGCAGTATGATGATATCATTGGTCAGACTGCCAAGAAGCTGGGGGAGACGCAGCTCAGCAGACTGAACAAGATAATCAATGTGCTTGCTGCCTCATTTTCCGGTGCTCTTCTTGGACTCGACAGAAGTTACATGTTCAAAGCGATAGAGCAGACGTTTGCGTCCAAGCAGAAGATCATTCAGATGAATGTGGAAGGAGCTGCAATCGCTTATGATTTTACGGAGAATAACTTCAAGGAAAAGCTCCCATACAGTATAGTGCCGATCAAGAACAGCGAGAGAATCTACATTTCCGGAAATGAAGCCGTAGCTCTTGGGAAACTCGTAGGTGGCTGCAGGGTACAGACGTATTACCCCATCACGCCAGCCTCAGATGAAAGCGAATTCTTGGAAGCACATGAGTACTTTAATGTCTCAGGAGGCAAGGGCTCCATACTTGTTGTCCAGACGGAAGATGAAATTGCCGCGATAACGATGGCCACCGGGGCCGCACTGACCGGCGCGAGGGCCGGAACATCCACTTCAGGGCCAGGATTCTCATTGATGGTTGAAGGAATGGGGTGGGCTGGAATCAACGAAGTACCGGTGGTGATTACGTTGTATTCGAGAGGCGGACCATCGACCGGAATGCCGACAAGAACCGAACAGGGCGACCTGAAGTTTGCTCTGAATGCTTCACATGGAGAGTTTCCGAGGATCGTGATTTGTTCAGGAGATGTGAAGGAGTGCTTTTATGATGCCATACGTGCGTTCAACTATGCAGAGAGGTATCAGCTCCCCGTAATTCATATAGTCGACAAGGGACTCGCTAATTGCAATGTGACAATCACCCCACTGGATGCGAGTGCCATACCAATCGAAAGGGGGAAGCTGATCACTCCTGACGGCCAGCACCAGCAACCTTACAAGAGGTTTCTTTTTACTGAAGACGGCGTCTCCGAAAGGGCGGTGCTTGGCATGCCTGGTTACAGATTCTGGAATACGGGAGACGAACATGATGAGATGGGACACATCAATGAGGAGCCTGACAACCGAGTTCGCATGATGGACAAGAGGATGAGGAAACTCGAGACCGCCGATAAGGAGATACCGGTTGAGGAAAAGATCGCTATTTTCTCGGATCAGAAAAGTGTTGACCTGACGATTGTAAGCTGGGGTTCCAGCAAGGGCGCAATTCTGGAGGTGATGGAACTGCTCAAAAAAGAAGGCGTTGCGGCTGAATTTCTTCAGATAAGAACCGCCAGCCCGTTTCCGGTCGAACAGGTGAAGAAGTACCTCTCCCGAGCAAAATTAATCGTCGATGTCGAACAGAATTATTCTGCTCAGATGGCCAAGGTTATTGCGGAAAAAACCGGAATTATGATCGAAAATGTCATAGTCAAGTATAACGGAAGGCCCATATCTCTGAATGAGCTGTATCAAGCGATCAAGCTGGTGATTTCGGCTCCTAGAAAGAACAGGAGGGTGGTGTTGACCCATGGTGCTTAAACTTACGGATGTCAGAACCGACCTGTTCAATGACTGGTGTCCAGGCTGTGGAGACTTCGGGATAGAGGCCTCCTTACAGCTTGCACTGACTGAAATGGGTATCGACATAGACAAAGTGGTTCTTTTTTCAGGCATTGGGTGCCATGGGAAGATAGTTCACTGGACGAATACGTTCGGCATTCATACGCTTCATGGACGAACCCTGGCGTTTGCCCAGGGGGCAAAACTCGCGAACCCCGGTCTGGAAGTGATCGCGCTGGGTGGGGATGGGGATGGTTTCGGAATTGGAGCCGGACATTTTGTACATGCAGGTAGGAGAAACATCGATATGACATACATAGTGCACGATAATGGTGTATATGGGTTAACAAAGGGTCAGGCTTCACCCACACAACGCCTCGGGGAACAGACCAAGTCGCTTCCACAACCGAACATCAACAGCGGAATAAATCCAATTCTTCTGGCTCTTTCTACGGGCTACACATTCATTGCAAGAAGCTACGCATTCAATACGAGACATCTGAAGGAAACAATAAAGAAGGCTGTTTCACACAACGGGCTTGCACTTGTAGACGTGCTTCAGCCATGCCCCACGTACAATGATATTGAAACGAAGGCTTGGTACGACGGCGAAGACAGGAGAGATGCTTCAGGAAAGGCCGTTCCAAGAATATACGACGTTAACTCGCAGGGGTATGACCCTGTTGTAACTTCGAAGATGCCACAGGAAGATTTTGATAGAAAAATTGAGCAGATCTTCAGGCTTTCGAATGAGTGGGGAAATAAAATACCCATTGGTGTATTCTACCAGGAAGAAGACAGGCCGACATATGCAGACAGGATTCTTCAAAGGATTCCCACATATGTTGAGATGCCACCCGCCAAGCAAGACATTTTTGGTACGGATAATAAATCCGTGGTTGACTTGGCCGAACTCAGCCGAGAACTGGCTATCGATGCAACAGAAATTTGACAGGATTCTTCTAATCAAAATTTTTCTTGGATCTTGCTTTTTACGAATCTGAATTATATCAAGTGCATATGGAAGCGGGCAAATCGGAATTGATGAGGCGGCGCTTCTTTTAACTGAAAGTGTTCCTTGGTATAAAATGCAGCTGAGTTTTAATACAAGAAGTATCCCTTAAACCAAAATGTGATGAAGCCACGTATCAAGTATAATGATGTTGCGCCTGGAGTACGGGAAGCCATGCTTTCCTTGGAAAAATACGTTCATTCTTCTGGTCTTGAAAGCTCACTGTTGAATTTAGTAAAGATAAGGGCGTCACAGATCAATAATTGTGCCTGGTGTTTGGATATGCACACAAAAGACGCGAGAGCCGAAGGTGAGTCTGAACAACGCATCTACCAGCTTTCTGCCTGGCGTGAGTCTCCATTTTATACGGACAGGGAACGAGCCGCTCTGGCCTGGACCGAAGCCGTAACCCTTGTGTCAGAAACTCATGTTCCTGATGACGTCTATGAGGAAGTGATGAAATATTTCACAGAAAAAGAAATAGTCGATCTTACCCTCGCAATAATAGCTATCAACGGCTGGAACAGGTTAAATGTAGCTTTCAGGACTGTCGCGGGCGATTACAAGCCAAAACAAATATCAAAACCAAAGCTGGTTATGGATCAGTCCTCTGCATGAGACGGTGGAACCGGTCGTTTAAACTGTAAAATGGTCAGTGAGATTCATTGATAACTTGTTTTTCAAGTCGCGATGAATTCTAACAATTGCCGAAAGACTAGCGTGTGTGTGGTTTTGAATTCAAAATAAGTGATCAGTATCTACAGTGGAGGAGAATGAAATCCAGCTTGATAGTTAATTAAAGGTCTGTCTTAATTTGATCATACCACGCGGAGCGCCTAAACTCAGTGCTAAATTTCTTCATCAACTCCAATGATTGAAAATTTTATCAGGCGACTTAATTTAGAAAGGCAAGCCTGTTGTAGCATTACTGCTATTCGACAGTTGCATAACAAGATGGTGCTAAAATTAAAGATATATTACTGTGACCTGTTTTATCTATTTGGATTGGATACCCTTTGCATAATGTGCGGAGAACCTGGTTGGGGCAAGTGTGAATACTGCAAACAGGTTATTTGCGAGGGTTGCCATCAAATGCTTGGACTTCACTGTGCAGAGTCGGTTTTCCTAACAACACAACTTGCGTCCGTTCCATTGTAATTAATTTCTTCAAGATTTAGACATGGGTTGTTGACCTCGCAACAACGATAATGAACCGACGGGACACTACAAGCTTGCTCTTTTTGCCCCCATGATAAGGGCGTTCTGAACTACCGTAATGACCGTGATGTTATCTTCGGATAATATTGCTACCTTCAGAGTCATCTGATTTTCTAATATCCTTATTCCCGCTCACATATAACTAAAATATTATCCGAAGATGCGTTCAGACGGAGAGAATTGCGCGTTGACTGCGGCGGGTGGCGGGTCTGGGACGTTGATTACGACGTACGTGGTGTTGTCGGCTGTAAGGGTAACGGGAACTGTAAAGTTGTACATCCCCACGGAAGCTGTCAGGTCGTAGCTACCCGGCAGTAATGAATACCCGGAATCGAAACCACCTGTGCTGTTAGCTTGGAACATGCGAAGATAGCCGCTGCTGCTGGCAGTCAAGGTGAGGTTTGCGTACGCCGCAGGCGTTCCGTTGTAGTCTACCTGAGTGATGAGGTCAGACATCGGGGTTAAAGTCACGGGAGACTGACTGCAGGCGGCCACGCTGACCATCCTTGAATAGTAGATCTTCGAACTTCCTGCGTAGTACACCGTCACGTTGTAGCTTCCGGGCTTGAGAGTGTAACCCGTGCTGAATAGACCGGTGGTACTGTTGGTCGTGAACACTGACGCGCCGTTTTGATATATCGTTACGTTCACGTTAGGCTGGAGCCGACCGTCCGGGTTGAGAACCTGACCCGTTATTTCGCCTGACCGATTTACGCAGCTAAATACATCGAGTTTTACATTGGTGGAATTCGTTATGGTGGGGATGTAATAGTAAGGAGGCGAGCTGCTGGCGCTTATGCTTATGTCGTAGATACCAACGGGAGTATTGGGTCCTACGGTCACGTTCAGCAGACTGAACGAAGTCGCGTGGGCGGGAACTAGACTTATCGATGAATTATTTGGTAGTCCTGCGACAGAAAGCGAGACCTTGAGGGGCTGGCTCGGGTCGCATGAGAAGACATACTCCCCAGTTTGCGGATAAATGGGTGAGCAGCTGGCGATATCAACCGGTATGAGGACGGTCGAATTCGTTGCGGCGGAGTAGCTAGTCGAGGCCGACGTGAGGTTCAGCATGAATAGTGGGTAGGTAGAGCCGAAAACTGCTATTGGCATCGTGTAGTAGAGTGGTCTGGTTCCAAGGCCCTGGGAGCTGAATGATGCGTTGAAGTCTCCAGGTGTAACGCCCCCTGTCCAAATGAAGGTGGCGATGCCCGAATTGTTGGTGTTGGACTGGAAACCTATTGTGCCCGAGTTTACGCTTGCTGTTATTGGCCAGTCCGTGACTGGGGTGCCGTCCGGCCAGTAGAGCTCAAAGTATAATTGAACCCCATGGTTGGCTGTGATCGGCTGACCGAATCCGGCTGGACCGAACCCCCAGAAGGTGAAGTAGTATCGTTCGTATATATCGTCCACGGTGTTGCCGTCGATGCAGACGGGCTGAATGGAGGGCTGAAGGTTGTAACCGTGCTTGGTCGCGGTGATGTTGTAGCAGCCAGGTTGCAGAAGAACGGGGGAAGAGTAGTTGCCGTCCAAGCCACTGGTCGTGTTGAATACGGTGTGGCCGTCCTGCGTAACCTCTACCGTGGCGCCCTGTATTGCAAGGCCTGTTATGTTCAGACCGTAAGTGTGGTAGAATTCAACCTTGCCCTGCAAGAGCCCCGGCTTTGGAGGGTTGAAAGGAAGATAGACTGCCTCTGCCTGTGTTGGACCTACGACCTCGATCGTCGCGCTCGACGAGTTATATGTTCGCTCGAATGTGCTGTTTCCAACCTCCGAGTACACGGTCCACTGCTCGAAGGCGTAGGTTCCTGTGGAATCGGTATAAGTCGAGGGGACACTCAGGGTAAGTGGCTCGAATAGGGCTGTGTAGTTGTACACGGCCCCCAATGAAGCGTCCAGGCTCTCAACGTTCGAATAGGCCGTAACGAGAGGGTAGATCCCATATGTGAAGTTGATGGTTGCGGAACAGTTTGGCCAGTTGCAGGCTGGGACACTGGAGAGAGGTGTAGAATAGACCGCAACTCCTGCCTGCAACAATTCCTTTACTGTGGTTAAGTTGGTGGGAGCGTTGTATTGTTGGAGGTCCTGAGCCCAGAATTTCTCTCCAGCGAGGTACCCGGGACCGTACGAAGTGCTGTACCCGGATAGCACATTCCCCTTGACGCCTATACAGTGCACAAAGAAGAATGAACAGTCCTGATTATCCAAGTCCAAAACAGGGGATTGCGTCACCCCCTGGACGAAGCTGAAGATGGGCACGCCGGAGTAAACACCCCAGCATATGGAGGGTTGTTCATCGATGTAGCACAATTGTGCGGAGTGGGGAAGCTGGGGGCCGGATCCGCTCCAGTTGAACGCAAACTCCTCTTTGACATGGTCAACTTCGATGCTCCAAGGCGCGCAATAGAAAACACTAGCGAAGTTCAGGTAGTATGAGTATCCTGAAGCTGCATTGAAGTAGGGGTCTGAAGGGGTGAGCGGGTAGCCACCGTAGTTTGCGGTAAGCATGGGATCCACTTTGGTCCCATTCGCGACGGTTACGTTCACGAATGATTCTTGAGGTAAAGCTACCGGTTGCCTTACAAAGAAGGCGTTCAGGGCGCTCGCAAGCCGACCCGCAGGATACCCGGCAAGAATGAACACGGTCTGGCCCTTGCTCCATGTCCCGTTGTAGGATCGCGTCACACCACCGATTCTAAAGGCATATGAAAGAAGAGAGCCGTTAAGATACGGGGCCACGAGTGTCTTGTATGGGTTTGCCATCAGGGAGCTTACGACGATCAGGATGAATGGAGCAGCTTTGACTGCGGAAAAGTTGTTTGAATCTGCGTACATAAAATTATAGTGCAACTTTGCTAGATTCGCAAAGCCAGGGTCTACCGAGAGAACGCTTGCAGAAGATACGAGTGCAAAACTGGCCACACCGGTATGGATGAAGGGATTGGCGGAGGTTGATTTCTGGAGGTTCAGAAAAACGAATAAACCCGAGAGAGAACCAACCACTATAAGAAGTATGATGACTACGACCCTCAACCGGGTCAGGACGACACGCAATGACGTATCAATCACTCACAGACAACCTATTAAGAATTCTGACATGCTCTCTCTTTCACAAACGTGTCTCGAACGAGTACGCTAGTACCGCCCAGACAAAGGTTAGATGAGTTAAGCTGCCATCAAATGCTTGGACTTCACTGTGCAGAGTCGGTTTTCCTAACAACACAACTTGCGTCCATTCCATTGTAATTAATTTCTTCAAGATTTAGACATGGGTTGTTGACCTCGTAACAACGACGATGAACCAACGGAACATTACAAGCTTGCTCTTTTTGCCCCCATGATAAGGGCGTTCTGGATATACATAATGACCGTGATGCTATCTTCGGACAACGTTGCTGGCTTTTGTGATTGGCCAACAAAAACCTACAGTGTTGCAGATCATTCTCCATCTTATCGGTTTAAACCCTTAATACTCGGCATAGAGCGCGAAAACGTATGACGAAAGCTAGCTTGGCGAAAGTTGTTTAAGCTAGAGAAGGCTGACGCGTGCTGCAGCAGAGAACAAGCTTTTCGATGAAGAGTTGGTGACCGTGGACATATGTTTTCTGGGATTTGTGGTTGCTTTCGAATAAATGGTGTCCTTTGCACGGTTCGGGAGGGCGTGCTCCCATTGCTATTGAGGCTTTGAATGTGTTTGCGTTAAAGGCCGAGCGCGGCGAAGTGAGCTAGGGTGGTCAGGGGTTGCCGTAGAGGACGTTGCCCGGGTTATCGGCCTTTAACGAGTAACTGTTGAATATGTGGCGGATGTACTCCTTCTGCTCATCGAGCTCGCCTGGGAAGAGGGGCTCGGCCTCGAGCCGTGGCCCCGCAGTAATGGCGAAACTTCACAAACTACATATACTCCTGAGCCATAAAATGTTAATACAACGATGACTGAAAAATCGATGGATGGGTATAAGGCACGGCCAGATAGTTCGCTTGACCTCTCGCGATTTGTCTTTGTGCTTGACGAAGGAGGTGTGTTCAAGGCGCCGATGGGGAAGATCTGGAGGCTGCATTCAAGCCCCGAGCATGTGCATCCCTCTGTACCCGACGCCGTGTTCGAGCGGGTGAGCGAGAATGTTACATACATATATGCTACACAGATTCTGCAGAACGGAACGAAAGTGAAGAACAAAATAAGGCTGACCGCCTATCCTCCGCTTGGGTTCGCATTTGAGTGGCTGGAAGGGTTGTTCGAAGGGTCTAAGGAGTTTAGCTTCTACATCCCGCAGGGGGAGAAGACTGGCGTGACATCGGTGGGGGAGTGGACATCGCCGGTCCTCGATATAGATAAGGTGAAACCCGCGGTACTCAGATTAATGGAAACACTCTATGAGGAAGATCAGATTAATCTTTCGAAGATGGAATGAACATTTTGGCATGGGGCCGGGCGGATTTGAACCG
>JAJPJS010000024.1 GCA_021324115.1 Nitrososphaerota archaeon | reverse complement strand
GATGTAAGGCCGGAAGCCCAGAATGCTACGGCGATGCCAAGGGCGACAGCGACAGCGATGAGGATGACTGTGGCTATGACTGGTGACACTGCTTTACGTCTGTTTGAAATATTTTTGTACATTAGCCTGTAAGGAAGTTTGTAGTTTAATAAGGAGATTGACAGAGCGAGCAGTGAGTTTATAAAATTCTCCCTGGCAAATCGTTATGCCCTAAGGAGCACCGCCACCTTTGCTACTGATCTAGGCTGGGGAGGGTCCGCTATCGATTTGCTCCATTAGTACTAGGGCTGAAGGATCCCATTATTTTCGTGTTGAATATTTTTACTTAGTAGGCGTAGTTTGCTCAGGTAGGTCTATGCTCTGTTCTTACCGATCTAGACGCACACCGGATTAAAATCGTGCAGCCAACTTGCCAAACCCTTCTACATATGCCACAGAACTGAGGGATTAGCATACGAATGCTGGAAGGTTATCGGGATGAAAGAATCATTACGCTGGCAAAACGAAAACTCATAATTAACTTTGACCAAACATCTTGTCGCTGATTTTATAAATGGACAACAGTAATGCGATGAATTTTTAATGATATAGCATCAACACGGATTAGAGAGTACGGTCGCTTGTGAAATCCTGCAGGAAATGTTATACGTTACTGGGAGTGAATCGCCGACTGTTGAAACATGGAACAATGGGTTACACCTTTCAAAACGGTGGTCGAAGTAGCGCGTGGGCTCGGTTAGATCCCCCATCTTACTCTTTGAGGGTGAATCTTCTTACATCAAGGGAATTAGGACCCGAAATCTTTGGAACGTGGGATGGGAAAACATCAGTTCACACTGCTAGCAAAGGCAGATGCCATTGCATCCATACCAGGACCAGTACTGGGAGCATGTTCAAAACAAACTGAAACCTGAAGATAAAGCTGAATCGACAAGAAACAATAGTGTGTGATACAATACAGCGGAAAGGGCAAAAATCAGGGGCGTTCGCCTTAGCATAGGTTATGCGCATAATGTGATAGAAGGATGTCTCAACAAGAGCGCATATTGCTCGATAAGACATCGGATAAACGTATCGTTGATAGATATCAACAACATCAGTAAGCCAACGACGAAACTCGCCTCAAACTTCGATGGTGGTGTCACAACTACCTTGATTTCTGGGAACCA
Source organism: Nitrososphaerota archaeon (assembly GCA_021324115.1). Lineage (GTDB taxonomy): Archaea > Thermoproteota > Nitrososphaeria > Conexivisphaerales > DTJL01 > JAJPJS01. Next base: position 68,811 of record JAJPJS010000024.1, on the reverse strand, counting down.
CAAGTTCGAATTTGTTGTTAGAAGTAAACAACTGAACTTGGACTGTCGTTGAAGATGGCCGCAAGAATGATAACAACATGTGTCATATTCTTCCTGAGTATAAAGCGAAGGAAACTACAAAAGAGAGTGCCGAAGGGAAGACCATAATAACCATCTGCCTCGCAAGGGTCGATCAAATAAAAAAAGGCGACTTCGACTTAAAAAAGTGGAAAACTTGAAGAATAAAAAGAGGGAAGCAGTCAGAAATTACTCGGCCATTTGCATGTACCCGTGGATTATTCCAAAAGGACTCTTCCGCAGCAAAACATCCGTCCCGGTCTACAGATCAAGAGAGGAGACGGCGTTGACCGTATGTCGGTGGGCTCGGTTGGGCTAGCAGGTTTTGGATTCCCCGCTTTCGCGGGCAGGCCCATTTTTTCGAGGGCAAACCCGACATAAAGATGGCCTAATCGAGTCTTAGACTATGATCTTGAAATCCGCTGCTGCTGGCTCGAAAGGGACATCCTTCTTATAGGAATCCTACAACCCTTGATCCATCCTACGTTTCGACCTTGTGATGATATTTTGCGACGACCCAAAGTGCAGCTATCACACCGAAGGGCAGTGCCGCAAAAAATGCAGAAGACCCACCAAAAATTCCAACGACGTAAGAGGCTAATGGTGGTGACGCGGTTTCAGCTGCTCCCGATGAGATTGAGAAAAGGTAACTTACTGCAGGGGCGGCTCCCGAATCTACGGATTGAAGTGAATTGTAGAGCGCCCATGGATATATCAGGGCGTGGGGTATGCCGAATCCTATCAGTCCAAGGGAGAAAACGAGTGCGCTGGTATGGAATGCCATAGCAGCCAAAGAAAAAGGAAGCACAACTCCCGGCAGTATCATCGATTGGTCGAATCTGGTGCTTTTTGAGGTTGAGATTGCCGCTCTTATCGCCAGTGAAACAACGAACATAACGGTCATCAACCTTAGCATCGAGGAGGCGCCGATACCGTATTCAGCTTCCCCCGTCACCGTTGCATAGGAAAGTATTACCGGCAACGTAAGAGAATAAAGGAAATTGAGAATGAATTCCCTCGTAAAGCCGCTTTGTAAGAAAAGTTTCCTGTAATATGACACAGTTTCCCCTGATATCGAATTGACTTCCAATTGCTTGCTTCTAACGAATATGATAGATATAGCCAGATAGGCAAAAGATAACAAGCCCAAAGATTCGAAAAGCAGCGCGTATCCGGCCTGGTTCACAGCGAAACTTGCAACGAAGGGACCAACAACAAGACCGATCGACAGAGCAACAGAATAAGAGCCTATCCCCATGTATTTTCTTCCATTGGGTGAAAAAAGGTGAACGGTGGGTGCCAGCAGGGGTTGCACCGACCCGCTTCCTGCACCCCCAAGGAATACGAACAGGGGCACGAGTCCGGCAAAGGCCTTCCCTTCAGCCAAACCGAAATAAGAAGCCGCAATCAGAACAAAACCTATGACGCCGTTCAACCTTCCTCTTCGAATCACATAAAACGCGAGGAAAGCTCCAACTGCGTTCCCAATCCAGATGAGTGTTATCGGAATGCCCACGTTCTTGACGGTATAACCGAGAAAGTTGACCAGATAGACAGGTAGGACGGATTGAGTGACAACACTCATTAGGCGCAGGACGAAGGTCTGGGAAAGCGGAAAGATGAAGCGAGAGACCCGTGCTTTTTCACTCAAATCGATCTTCTTCCGTTGCACCTTTCTTAGACAGCGGACTGGTAAAGGGCAAGCAGCTTCTTTCCAATTACATCTGGTGAAAATTTTTCACTTACAGTGTTTAACGCATTGGTGCTCATTGCACGCCTTGTAGCAGGCGACTGGAGAAGTGTGAGTATGGATTCAGCCATGGAATCCACGTCTTCAGCATCATGAATAAAGCCATTTGACCCATTAACAACGAACTCGGGGATCGAACCGGTATTGGTTGTGACCGGTGGAATCCCGAAGCTCATGGCTTCGACAAGACTTATTCCGAATGCGTCTGCCCTTGTGGGCATGAAAAATATGTCAGCCGATGGGTAAATTTCGTTGAAAAGTGTCCTATCATCAGGATTCGCGTAGTACTTGACGCCCGGAGGTATCTTCTGTGCCTCAAGCGGACCCACATAAGTCAAGGTTGATTCCGGGATGGAACTGTGCACCTTCCTGAAGACTGCAAGCGCGGTATCCCCTCCCTTTCTTCTGTAGTCCCTGCCAATGAAAAGTATGTTTTTGCATTCTCTCTGGTCGCGTGTCACTCTCACAGGTACCGGGGGTGGAATGACATGAATATCAGCGGAGTCAAACCCATCTTCCACGAATCCTTTCTTCGCCCAGTTCGACCAAACAATAAAGCCTCTGAAGAGGTTCGAGCGGGTCTGGGCAAGGAGAAGGTCCCTCACCCTGCGCATTGGGAAGCCGGCAAGACCTGCATACGTCATTAGAAACTGGCTGGCGGACTGGTCGTTTTCATGAAACCAGGGAAGTGTGTGTTTCCCAAGGGACCAGAAAAATGTGTGCTCCACATCTGCTCGTGAAGAGGGAGACCTGAATCCGTCGGCCAGATACCTGATTACAGTCATTGACATCGTGATCAGTCCCCCCGAATAGTGCCCGATATGTCTTCTGAAATTCGGATTCCCCTTCTTCAGCGAATATCTTACCCCTTGGGGTGGGTTCAAAATCCTCAGCAACGCGCCCCTCCTTAGGGTCCGAGTTACAGGGTCGACGTCAGCGACGATCGAACAGTTCAGCACCTTTGAATTCTCGTGGGACAAATGGATACTCTGGCCCCTCTGATACGAGAGGATTTCGAATGTTCCTTAATTTGGTTTGCATGCGTTCAACAGTATCGCTTCAATCCACCCTGAGTTCGGGTTTGGTTTTGGAATCCACTTCCGGTGCGGCATAGTAGTCGAGTATCTGCCGAGGGGTGAAAGGAAACATGAAACTGCTGGGCAGGTGAAACTCCTGACTGACGCGTGCAGAAGACCTCCATGAAACCGTTGGATAGATGAGCTCCTTCATGGATTCTGCCCTGGCTCTGTGGGCAATAACTGTTTCAAATATCTCGCGTATGACCTGCTCCATCGACTTTCTCCTCCTGAACCCAAGCGAGGGAAGTATCCTGCTTTCCACCTCGTAGTAATGGTCTTCGGCCTCAACGCGGGGGTTGGGCACCTGTTCCATATCGACCGAGATTCCGAATTCAAGTGCTATCTTTCTTACAAGGTCTGCAAGTGTAACCGTGTCAACGACTTCGTCTAACTGGTTTACGACCCGGTACCTGCCACTATCAGGCGGATTGTCGACGAGAAGGCTCAGGCAGTTTATGCTGTCATAGAGCGAGAGGAATCCCCTCTTCTGCCTTCCCTTCCCGTAGATCAGAAGCTTGTTGAGCAGGACAGCCTGAATGACGTATTTATTTATCACCGTCCCCCAGATCGAATCAAAATCGAATCTGGTTGCGAGCGCATCGTCGACTATCTCTTCTGTTCTTGACCCATATACAACACCCTGCATCACGTCCGTAGATGTCAAAGAGAATATTTTGTTCGCAAACAGCACGTTGTAAGTATCGAAAACCTTGCTGATGTGGTACCAGCTGCCAGGTGAACGGGGGAACATCACCCTACTCTTTCTTCCCTTTACGTTCAGTTCCACCTCTCCTTCCTTGATTTCGACCCCCGGTGTGCCGTATTCGCCCATGGAGCCCATCTTGAGAAGATGGGACCTTGGAACGTGTCTTATCATCGAATAGATTATGTTGAGATTTGTGGAGGTGTTGGCGAGCTGAGTGTAAAGTGCATGGTCCTGGTCAATCATGCTGAATGGCGCGCTTCTCTGCTGGGCAAGGTGAACAACCGTCGATGGTAAGTACCTTCTTATGACAGAATCCACCTGATCTGGGTCCCTCGCATCTGCCGCCTCAAATATCAGGATGTCCTTGCCGGTGAACCTTCTATACACTTCCAGCCTCTGCTTCATGGAGCGGATCGGCACAAGTGAATCCGACCTTACAGATGATACAAGCTGTCTTGTGATAAAATTGTCAACAAGCACCACCTTCTCGTCGCACGTGGTACCAAGGTGAAGTGCCAGTGGCCATCCGATGTAGCCATCCGCACCAAATATGACGGTCGTGCCACTCATGATCAAACACCACCCGGCAGGTTGAGACCCCTTTGATACGTCGGATCCTGCTGGCGTAATGATGCAGGCATCTCGGGCGTGAGAGTGGCAAACCCCAGTGAATTCATTTTCGACCTTCTGGTGTCCGATTATGACGTATATAATTCATGAAGTATTCGGCGTATATACGCTGCGTACATGCAAATGAACTGATGTTATATCAGAGGGACAGACCGAACCCCTTCAGGAACGCCTCTGCCTTTTTTACCTCAAGCAGGAACTCGGAACCCTTTTCGGTTATCGTATAATACCTGCTATCTTCAGAGCGGACCTCGGCAAGAAGCCCTTTCGTGACCAGCTCGTCCAGGTACCTGGTCAGCCTGTCGTATGAGAGGTTCGACCTGTAGAGTACCCTGGTCGGCTTCGCATTACCCTCTTCCTTAACCGAAGAGAGAATGTCGAAGTATATCTTTATTCTGCTACGTGTTCGTTGAGGTTGCGCCAACCCTCCCACTCCGCAAGATGTAAGCTAGTAGAGACAGGAAACCGGCAAACTGAACCAGCGCTCCTCCAAGGTAAAGCGGAGGACTGATCACGAGTGACGAAACGAGCACAAGTGCGTGGGCGATTAGAATGAGAAGAAATCCCCCAAGGACCAGGGCGGACCTGCCGGTTGAACCGCCATGAACAAGCAGCCCCTGAAATACTATGAAAGCGAGGAGAAGCACCACAATAAGCTGAACCGTGGCGTTGACATATGTGCCTAGAAGAAGCGGATTCCTCGCGGTGTGGACGAATATAATGAATACCAGGGCAGGCAAGACACCCTCTTCCCTGACCCTTCCGAATGATCCCCTGTAGTACCCTATTGTAAAAGTTGAGTATGCAATAAGCTGTAGTATCAGGTATATCACAGACGCAACGTAAACCACTGCCCTGTCCTCGAGTATCTGGCCTATGTTAAATGATATCAACGAATGGAGAGAGCCTTCGGCCAGAAGACCAACGCCGAGAAGCATGAAGCCGAAGCTCAAAAAGCTCAGGATTTCGCTCCTGAGAAGCCTGTTGTACCTGAAGGCGGTGTAGCTGACCAGCAGGGCGACGACCCCGCTCGCGAGTTCGAGCGCCGCGTTCGCGAGGTAAAGCTCGTCTACCATGGATTCTTGCCAGAATACAATATGCTTTAAGCCTTCTTCGCCAGTTTTCTACGTCTGGGAACGTACAAACGGTCCCCTATGACCAGACCAGAAATACCTCCCTGGCAGTAGTTGCTTTCAAAGTCTACAAAGAAGTTGGCTTTCTTTGAGGAGGAATGATATTCTATGTAACCAGCAAGATTCCAACCGCCATCAATCCTGGTTGATCTGGTGATGTCAAGCCTGATGATCGACATTCCGGCAGGCAAAAGCCTGGACAGAGCCCGCCTCACCTGGGGTATTGAGGGGGGATTGACATCTGAAGATTTCCTGTCCAGCATGACAGGTCTATGTTATGTCCTCTGCACTATTAGACCAGTAGTGTTAAGATGTAGACGGATGCTCACTATTTAGAATAAAGTTCGGAGTAATAGGACATTTCTTATATATGGTTGAATGATATATCGTTCGAAACAAAATGAAATGGGTAACACGAAGTTCCGCAAGAGTCGATCGGGTTGCCTGTCCGTGGCTTATCAGCAGATTCATCGATAAAGAACCGGAGTTTCTGTTCGTGCCAAAGGAGGATGTGCTTAACGTAGCAAAGGAGACCGGGGCGATTCCGTTTGACATGACAGGCGTTGAGCTGAGTCATTTTGTGATCGACGGAAGGGAATACTGCTCATTCGACTCGATAATGAGAAAGTATGGCCTCAACGAAGAAGCACTGAAGAAGATGGCAGAAATAGTCCGTGGAGCAGACGTAAGAACCCAGAGCCCACCTCCTGAATCCGTCGGTCTGAAGGCAATTGCAGATGGCTTCCACGACCTTGTTGAGAATGACTTGGAAAAACTGAAACAGGAGTTCCCAATGTACGATGCACTTTATCGCTACTGTAAAGGAAAAGTCTGACCCGAAACCTGAACCTGAGCAGGCTCCCTAGGTCATCGAGATCTTTTCAGTTAGCTGACGAACCCCTTCTTCAGACATTTCGAGAATTCTTTTCACCATGCTGAGCCTTGCCGCTTCACGCGGGTCTATGATAGCGGCCAGTGTGTGCAGAATAATGGCATTCTTCATGAGTCCCGACTTGAAAGACTGCCGTATTCTTTGAATCTCCTCTTCACCCTTTGATGTGGCTATGTACCTTTTTTCATTCGATCCGGGGGTAATCATGAGGAGACCCCCCTTCCTGAGCTGCCCGATCAGATAGTATATCGACCCGGGGCTCGGGACCCAGCCGGCTGACGTTGCCCTCTTGACTTCGTTTATAACATCAGTTCCGGTCACTGGAGACCTTGACGAAAGAACCAGTATAAGCGCACGCAAAACTCCCTGAGGAGCCTTGAAGGTTTTTTCCACGACAGGACGACAACAGATGAAGATTTAAGAATTGATAACGAGAATGATCTTACAAAAAGCGTGGGCTTCATTCGGGTTGCTGGTAGGTAGGTGAGAATGACAATCACCTAAGGTGCCTGAGTAGACTGATGATGTGCTTCCAGCGGCCCTCGACCTGGAAGAATTTCGATTCAAATGAGGATGATAAAATGTCGGCTTCGGTGGATGTCTTTCCTTCGGATGGTGGTAAAATTATGATAACACGAAGTAAATTTTGGTAAAGCAAAGCACTATATCCATCGGTTCGAAAGCATTTGGGCGGTACACCCATGGTGGAATACGTGTCTCTGGCATCTTCGGAAGGGGAGGGCCACTTCATTCGTTCGGAGTTGGGCGGGCTCTTGGAGTCTGAGGCCATCATATTCGACCTTGATGGTACCCTCGTGGATTCAAGAATGTCATTGGATGAGTCGATGCTTGCATCCGTGAAGACGATTTTCGCTGCCATGTCTAGGCAGATGGTCCCAAGAGAAAGGCTAGAGAAGGCCAGTTTCGACCTGAGAAAAACAGGCGGTTTCAACAATCCCCTGGATGTGGCATTCTCTCTCACCCTCGCCCTTGCCACATCTCTAGATGATTCCTGCATATTGAATCTGGCCGAGCTCATGGATCAGGGTCCGGTAGGTATTGCCGATATACTGTCCAAAAGGGTGAGTGATTGTTCACCCAGGGACCTCGAAACATGCATGGCTGAAGTGATACAATACGCCGACGAAAGGGGGGTCCAGAGTATCATCGAAGGAATAGACAGGTTGTATGGAGGAAAAAAGAAGCGGGAGGCCTTGAGGAAGTTGAGGGATGCGCTGAAATACCCAGGAGGGGCACATGAATCCATCATTCCTGCCGTCTTCGACTCCTTTTTCCTCGGGGCGCGTAAGTACAGGGACGTGCATGGTTCAAAACCTCCGCTTGAATTTAATGTAGGACTGAGCAATAATGAAAGGGAGATCATGAAGTCGGACACAGCGAACTTCGTGAAAAGGAGATTTCCCGGCGGTGTTGGACTGGCCACGGGTCGTCCCAAGTACGCGGCCGACAAGGTGCTACCGAAATACATTTCAGAATTGATTGCAGAAGGTGCCGCCACCTACTTTGACGATGTCCTGGAAGAAGGGAAAAGAAGGACTGTGGCTGGGGATAGCACATACCCCGGAAAGCCGGACCCGTTTTCGCTCAAGCATGCTGCCGCGGGCTTGAAACCCGGCAGAGGACTGATATATGTGGGTGATTCGACGGAGGATATGCTGATGGCTCGCAGAATGGAGGGATATGGTAAGGATGTACACTTCATAGGTGTCTACAGGTACAACATGGAGCCGCGGGTCATGGAAAACATCTTCATCGAAATGGGCGCCTCCGCCGTACTACCAACCGTCAACCAGCTGAGGGATGTTCTTTCATAGGGGTGTAGCATTTTATGGAAAGGTCTGCAGGGGGTGTTGTGTTCTACGATTCTGGCGGAAATGGGCCTGTATATCTTGTAATGGTAAACAGAAAGGGATACTGGGAATTCCCTAAGGGACATGTGGACAAGGGCGAGACGGATGAAGAAGCTGCGTTGAGGGAAGTGAGTGAAGAAACGGGGTTGAAGGAGGTCTCAATCGTGCCCGGCTTCCAGAAGGAGATTTCTTACGTTTACAGTTCGGGCAAGAGAAAGGCCCCCAAGCAGGTTGTGTTCTACCTGATGAAGACAAAACCAGGGCCCGTGCTCGTATCCGACGAACACCTGGGTTACGTATGGCTCGATTATGACAGGGCAATAAAACGTGTGAGCTATGAAAATGCCAGGAAGGTTCTGGAAAGCGCCCACGCTTTCCTCATGAAATCCGGTGCTTTGAAATGGACCTGAAGGAAATAGCAAGTGGATTGCCCGAGACAGGATTGATATACCTTGAAGACCCTTACAGGCAGGTAAATTCGAGCCAGCTTCTGAGGTCGGTAAGGGAAAGCGGCAGAAATTATTATGCCGTGGTGGATTCCACGATTTTCCACCCGAAAAGCGGGGGGCAACCGTCCGACAGCGGATGGCTGAAAGGAAATGGATTCACACTGGAAGTGAGAAAGGTATTCAAAGTTGGAGGGCATGTTGTACTGTGGGGTAAGGCAGAGGGATCCCCCGAGCCCGGTAAAGTCCAGGAAAGCATAGATTGGGGCAAAAGGTACCTGTACATGAGGAGGCACGCAGCCGCTCACCTTTTCGATGCCGCGCTCGAGCATGCCATGGGTGGAACGTGCGACCCTAAGGATTCATGGCTAGGGGATGAAGCCTACGTGGGCTATCGGGGGAAGCCGCCTGACCCGAATGAGGTTTCCAGTATGACCAGCTTCATCGACGACAGTATTGCCAGGAACCTACCCGTGACTGCGAGAATTGTGAAGAAAGAAGAGCTCAATGAGACCAGAGCGCTGTGGTCTTCCGTCATCCAGTCCCTCGACGAGGTTAGACTTGTGCAGATCGACGGGTTAAAGCCGGTACCCTGTGCCGGGACTCATGTTCATGCCCTCGGGGAGATAGGTAAGGTCAAGCTGGTGGAAGTAAGGAATGTACAGGAAGGATTCGACCTACGTTTTGACGTTGAGCCTCAGACAAGCATGTAGCCCCTGAAGACGATGAACAATATCAGAACACTGATGGCTGTGACAGGAATACCATACTTCAGGAAACCTGCGTAGGATATCTTCACACCCTGGAGTTCGGCCTGTTCCACCACTATCAGGTTGCTCGCAGCACCCAGGAGGGTCAGTGTCCCCGCAAGCGTGCTCGCAGCAGCAAATGAACTCCACAGCAGAGGGTCGGATGCGGGTATCGCCGAACGTAAATAAGGCATAAGGAGTATGACGGCCGGAACGTTGCTCACCACCTGGCTGAGTACAATGCTCGATATTATTATCGTGAAAAGAAGGCCGCTGTTGCCGGGGACGGTACCGCCTGAGGGAAGAAGAGGTGAAAGCAAGCCACCGTCATAGATTCCACGCGCGTATATGAAAAGGCCCACGAACATCAAGAGAATCTTCCATTCCACTCTTCTCAGAAGCTCGAGCCTGCGGTTGCTGAACAGCAGAAGTAACAATGCGCCAGGGAGAGCGCCTTCGGCGATGGTTAGTCCTCCGTACCCGAATATGCGTAGTATGTCGGACAGCAGTATGCCAACCACAGCAACCAGCAGACTCAGCCTAGCCAGACCTGATGATGTATGAGTCAATTCTGGGTTACCTGCCTGCACTCTCTCCACGCCCTTCAATCTGCCAAAGAGCACCACAGAGATCAGACTGAGGGCTCCGAGACTGAGCAGGCTGAATGGCGTTATGTAGAACAGCATGTCAAGAAAAGGCGATTTCAGGCCACTCTCGATGGCTATTATGGAGTTCTGAGGATTGCCTATGGGCGTCATTGCGCTCCCAAGTGACACCGCAAAGGCAAGAACGTAGAGAAGTGGGCGCGGATTCATCTTCGCCTTTCTTGCGTAGTTCAGAACGATCGGGGTGCCCATTATAGCAAGGGAGTCGTTCATTATGACTGCGGACGCAAGGCCGAATGCATATGAGAAAAGAAAGTAAGTTTTCAATCCTCCCTTACTCTTTGATATCAGCCATGAAGAGAACGCCTCAAGGTCTCCAGACATTTCCAGTCCCTTTGATATGACGAACATGGAGAACAGGAAGAGCAGAACCTGAGGGTCGACCGCTGATATTGCCTGACCAGGGGTGGCAAGTCCAAGAAGCAAAACAAGGGCAGATGCAAGAAGAAAAACCGCCCAGACGGGAAGCAGCTGTCTGCCCTTTCTTCTTACGATCAGAAGTACAAAAACAGCGACGAAGATGACCGCAGAGAGTATGAAGTTCTGATCGAGGAGGAAGAGGGATTGGGTCGTAGGGGTCTCACCAGCCGCAGTACTTCTCGCGCGCCCCCTTTTATCAGATGAACTAGAACATCATGTATAAGTCAAGCTAAATATGAGCGGCCGTTGTGCGGACAATCATTCCTTTTCTATATCATAAATTTTCATATCGTCCAGCATCCTACTGATTGCTACTTTCAGATCGGAATCGGCGGAAGCATACTCCTTTAGGGTAAAAAGGGCTCCTTCTTCATCTTTTGACAACGTATTAGGTGAAGAAGAATACACATATAAGGATAGCGGTATAGCGGTGGAAATATATATACCACTGTAAAGTTATACCGTCAGGAAGCGTCAAACGGTCAATGACCAAGACAAAGACAAGCATATCGCTCGACAAAGAGGTATGGACTACGTTTCTACTGTACTGTCTGGAAAAACATGGAAGTACAAGGAAGGCAAGCGAAGAGCTTCAGGCGGCAATACTGTGGTACATGAAGAACAATCCTGTACTGAAGCAAGGATCGCCCAGTTGAGAATACCGAAATTTTTAGCTAAAGAACTTGCTCGTCTGCGACAAATCTAACAGATACTAGAGTATAAATCTAAATGCCCGTCCTTAATGCTTTTAGCTGTTTTCTTTCAATGGTGCCCGGCGGGCGTGTGGTCCAGTGGTCCAAGACACCGCTCTCACAGGTTAGCCGAGAAGACAGCGGGAATCGGAGGTCCGAATCCTCCCACGCCCACCACAAATAGGGGACGAATGCCACGCCTCAAAAATGGGAGAAGTGCTGTTCGATAGCCACGATATACGAAAGCCGGAACAGGTTGGTCATTCAGCAACTCATTCCCAATTAGGCTGGTCATACCTCGTTTTTGTATCTTATCACGAACGTACAGGTTCTGTCCTTCGCTGCTATGCATTTTAGCTCCCTCACATCCGTTTCAGACCCCATTATCAGGTCTGCAAATCCAGCAATCATCCCGAGCATTTCGTAACACACGGGCTTTTCAGATGTCTCATATTCACAGAAAGGGCACTCTGACAGGGAAAGGGAAGTCTCTCCTTCGGCTTCCCTGATCTCCACTTTGCGCTGATCCCAGCCATTAGCATCCACAAACTCGAAGAGGGCGTCACGAAGAGCTCTCTGCTCATGCCGTTGTACAGTGTGCATCCTTTTCAAGAGGTCCCTTGCCGTAGCCCTACCATAGACCCGCCAGAGATTGAACAGAATTACATCCGAAGCGATTGGTCCGATTATCTTTCTGAATTCTGCCCTTGTGAGCGTCCATGTATGCCGCCCCAGAAGGAGGTTGCCCTTTGAGCCTCTTGTTACAAGGCTCGGTGCTTTTACAGCATCATCAGTTGACCCTTCCTTCCCTCCTTCTGCGCCGCTATCCACAAATATTAAAATCGGGGTACAAGTCGTAAAAACCTATTGCACAAAAGAAGGTGCTCGACAACATGGCAATGTGTCCACAACCTTCCACCGACAGGGAAAATTCTCCCAAGTGTTTGATTATTGTCTAAATAGTCTCATAGTTCTTTCAACTTCCACACAATATACTGTGCTTTAAAACACGAAGTAATGACTTTCTGTTCTGTTTTATCTGTCTTTAAGCCCATTCTGATTTATGTCAGAGCTTCGTGCAACCATCAACCCTGACAGTAGGAACAGGATAGCGATCATGTGCTCCACCACGTCAAGCGTATACCAGTCTTTTTCGACAATTAACTGAATCCATTGCACCGGCAGATTCTGTGCGTAGCAGAAAACGAGTGCAAAGAAGCCAAGGAGTATGGATGCCACTCCCCTGAAAGAAAGCCAGCGGATTCTAGGCGCCACCTCTTTCAATGCAAGGTAGATGAAGACGCCCGTAAGCAGATGCAATGTGATTTCCAAAGATAAATGGGGTAGAAATGGGTGGTATCTGGTGACTTCGGGCCAGGTGAGCACGGAATCCAGGAAGATGGGTGCATCGTCGGCAAGCGAAAAGTAAATCGCCAGATACGAATAGAGTGCGACCCTGTACGCTGGTTTCCACATCAGAATTATCCCCGCTGATACAGGGGAAAGCACCCCAAGGACAAATGTGGAAAGATCGTAATTTGGATATGCATAGACAGCCACTTCGGCGAGAACCAGTATGAATGATGCAACACTTAATCGAGTTATCGCTGGTAACAAACGATTTGTCGAATTAATGATTGGTTTCGTGGGGAACTGTCGGAAATCTCGCCTCTATCAGTCTTTCTTTTTGAATTGCATGAGAGGGATAGGAGAGACTTGCAGACTCAAGAATCAACATTGCAGCCTTCTTATATCTCAATCTTTGTCGATTAATGATGAGAAAACAACAGTGGAGGGTGAGGCCTACGCCCACTGCAATTTCAATCATCAGAACCTGGAAGATAAATCCTTATGGCGGCTTTACCCTGCAGTTTGTGAAACCAACGTGTAATTATTTATTAAGACTCTGTAGCTCAGCGGGAATAATCAGCCTGAAATGAGCTAGAGAATATAGCTTTTCCCAATAGACAATTTCCTTGGCCAGATTGAATCTTCCATAACGAAAGAAATCTACACTATGAAATATTGCTGGGTCAATATATGAAGCAAGCCACTCATTTCTCGTGCACTGTTACCCAAACCTGTGCATATTTGTGGGCACCGTGGGGCAGGCCATTAAATAGAGCCGCAGAAACAAATACACCGGTGAATGAGTGAAATGCCATTCGTCGATAACCTCGGGCTGGAGCTTATGACTCTTCCAGTCGTGAGCCTCCTGCTAATATATATGACCGCTCGCGCATATCTACAGAGAAAGTCAGAAGATTTCAGACGCGTAAAGAACGTGCTTTCAGAGGGGGCCGCTCCGCTCCTTGGTCTGGGCCTTGTGATCATCGTCCTAGCCCTTTGGGGAGAGGCAACCTGGACGCTGCCTGGCAGTTACAACATACTGTTCAATGATGCATACCTTCTACTGGGTTTAACAATCACCGTCTTTTCGGCATCCTTGCTTTTCGGAAAGGGAGTCACCACTTCTGGAGTGCTCGCAGCAATCAGCGGGCTGATTACGATCTGGTACGGCCTTAACGGATACTGGCTTGGCCTCACCAAGGAACCGCTTGCCCTTCTGGGCATGTATGGCCTCTTTGGCCTAGCCTCGATTGCAGGGTATCCTGTCACAAGGATCCTTGACAAATGGGTTAAGGCGGTCTCTCCTGAAGCTGAGGTGCCAGCAAGACAGGGAATCGTACAACCCAATCCCGCGATCACGCGCGCTACTAGCCAGGTACCATCTATATCGGTGGGTGTGTCAGCTGGCTGGCTGCTGAGGAACCAGATTGTCGTAATGGGCATATTCTGGGTACTCATAATCGCTGCCGGGCTGCTGTCGGGCTACGTTGCCTTCAACACGATTCCCGCACACCTCGCATCGCCCCCGTAAACCAATACAATCTTGTGCAGCGCGACGTGAAAAGGCGCGACCGCGGTAATTTTTTTATTTTCTTCTTCCGAGGCAAAAGCCATGATTTTTGATCGAACCTATGGTTTAGAACTCCTTCTTTTCCTTCGAAACCGCCCAGATTCGAACGGTCCCCACGTTCAGTTCAACCCTGTTGGCTTCGTATTCGTATGAACTCAGAATCCCCTTCAGGAATTCAGCAGTGCACTTGGCTGATTCAATGTTGTGCCCAGCACCTGCTATATCGATCTGGATCGACTTGGTCCCCTCGAGTGAGGTCATTTTGAAATGCTTCACCGGCAGAAGTATGAAGAAGTTTTCCGCGACTGCTGATAGTGAATCGATCGACTGAGCTGAGAACCTCAGAAGCGCCCCAACGTTAGACCCCAGCCTGAAGTAGGCGTTCGAGGTCCAGTTTTCGTCCGATGTCATTAACTTCTGGTTTATTTCATCCACAAAGTCGGAAGGAAGTGTCAGAACGTCTATGGAACGGATAAGCTGGAAGGCATTCCATAGTTTTCTGACGTCCGCGAGGCTTCCTCCGTCATTGTATACGCTTGTTGCAAAATCAAGGGTTTCATTGGCGAACGCGAAAATTGTTTTGTTTTGTTCACGTGCAACCCTGGAAAACTTTTCGAATGTCTCGCTTTCCACGGACAGATTGGTTCTTTTCAATAACCAGAAGAATATTCGGGGCATGTATTAATCTTTGGGGCGATTCACCCGAAAGCCGAAGATGGAGTTGATAACGGATGATGTCAACCTGAATATAAAAACACATTTTTCTAAGTCTTAGATGATTGGCACACAAGCCTGTCATTCGTTTCAGATGATCAGGACTCTTTTGACAAGTTGAAAACGCCGCAGACGACGGCTTGATTTGTAATGCTTATCTATTGCTGGAACCAAAGGTGTCCGTTATGGGAAGGACTAACGTAGCAGTTGAAGAATCCGTTGCATATATCCTAGCGGACGAAGCTGCACGTCAGAACAAGACGCTGTACGCATTCACCAATGAGCTTCTGAAATCATCCCTGAGGGTTTGCAAAGAAGGGGGAAACGTAACCGAGATTTACCCCTCTTGGCGGTTCATGAGAATGGTGAAGGAGGTCGACTCGGTTCCGCTTCCTGGTGACCTTGTGGAGAAGCTGCTGAAGAAGCTTTTCTCCCTTGACGAGAAGTGGCTCCTTGAAACCTGGTTTGAAGAGGGGACGAGACTCGGTACTTACCTTAATATGTACGAGTCAGACTTCGAGAAGCTTTCGGAACTTACAAAGGAGATGGAGTTCCTGTTGCCGGTGAAGAAGGCAGAGATACAGAAGGTGGAAACAGATTCAGGAAATCAGTACATCGTAAGGGCTGTGGGTGCCGGCCTCTCCCCTGAATCTACAAGGTGTGCAGAACAGCTCGTTCTGGGGGTGTTCAGTGCATATTCGATGAAGGTACTGAAGAGCAGGGCGTCAGAAGGAATCATCGAAATAACTGCGAAGCAGGAGCCGAAGACCTGAAGGGAGAAAGCAATCCTTCCTTATCAGCGTTCCCTGACGATGCGAACCCCTCCTTCCCAGAATTCGCTGACCTGTGTCACGCCTTTTGGATAGGCGTCCCGGAGTTCATTTGCGAGTTTTTCGGATTTCGTTCTTGAAACAACGCAGTGTGCTGCATCCCCTATCATGTTCTGTGTCGCCCCTATGGCTCCTCCCTTGATCATCATGTCACATATGGATGAGACTTCATCTGTCATGAATCCAGTGCGGTCGGCGAATATTCTGCTTTCTTTCAAGAGCACTGCGGCGTTCGGATTCTTGGATATTTTTTCCAGTGTATCCAGTCCGTTCCTGTTTATTTCATACGTCAGCTCCCGACTCATGAATACGGGCCCCTTTGGCCTTGGCCTGAGGGTCGTGGCCACAATGACGTATTCGGAGTAATCCTCCAGAAACGGTTCGAGCTCGCAGACCCCAGGACCGCCTGCTCTGGTGATCAGGCCACCGCACCCGGCAGACGCATAAAAGGAGCCCACAGTGCCCAGGCCGGTGTGAGCCATCAATTCGGCTTGATGGGCGATCTGGGCAGCCGTCTTCAGTGTCACCCTGGCCCTGAAAGCCATCAGTATTGCCACCGAAGCGCCGAGTGCCGTTGAAGCGCTCGTGCCGAATCCAGAGCCCCACGGAAGCGGTACACGATGATGCACCAGGAGAGAACCCTTGAAGTTGAATCTCCCCCTGATTATTGCTATGACTTTGTGGGTTGTGGAGTCGGTGATAGGATTGCCGTTGAAGATCACCCTGTCACCATATCCACCATCACCCTCCTTCTTATCAAGCCTTCTTTCCACCTTGGTGTAGGTTCCAAGGGCAAGTTTGAAGCCTCCCCCTCTTGCCCCCACGAGCTGGGCCGGCACAACCGGATTGCCGTTTTCGTCGAGTCCTTCAATCGTAAAGAAGGAAGAGACTGCTGTTGGAACGAATATGAGCGTCATTTCAGAGACCAGGCAATGGCAGTAGTGTTAGGAATCAGACTTTTTCTGAACGCCGAGAATGGGGGCAACGGGTGCAAACAGCATGATGATTGCACTTGCCAGCACCAGGTATCTCACAAGAACCACGGCCGGAAGGGAACCGAGTATCGTTGGCGCACCCGTTATCTGAGTGAAAGAGGGGATGAAGGTGGCAATGAAAAGCAGGAAGAGCGGCACGGACGAAAGCGCACCGGCGACGAAAACGCCCGCCAGCCCCTCGGGTCCCCACGATGTCCCCTGCCCGAACCATCTCTTTCCGGCGGGGGAAGCTGCAACCCCTCTCATCATAAGAGGCAGGATCGTGAACATGAACGGTACCATCGTGTCGATCCAGAAGAATGTGTAACCCATCACGAGAATGAACTGTGCACCCTGGCTAAGCTTGCTGAACACAACAACGTCCACCCCAGTGGCCGCTATCAGGTTGCCCACAAAAAGAGACACGATTGTGGCCGACGTGAAGCTGCGCCAGTTCTTCCTCTTTCTAAGCAGGTAACCCAACACGAAGAATCCGAAGAAGTTTCCAGGGACTCCTGCCACAAGTATAAGCACTATATTTGTATGAATCAGCGACTGAAACGCCATATCGCCAACGAATGTGCCTATGGCAGCACCCAGCCCGCCAACCCACGGACCCATGGCGATCGCGAAGAGTGCAGGCACCACGACGCCCGGAAGTACCTGGCCGACCCCCCAGGGGGTGGGGATGAATGCGGTGACGCCTATCACTATGGCATAAAGTGCGGCACAGATGGCAACATTTGCAACAAAGAACGCAGGACTACGCAGCCTTTCCTCGGCGGGAATCTGCATGGCCATGGTAGGGGGATGGCTTCCTATTAAGATTAAGTTATAACTGTTTAAACTTACTCAGGGAATTCCCCTCTTTTCCTGGTTGCTGCTGAATATCGACCTAGGTTCCAGTATGTTCACACCTGTCACACCTCCCACTATCTCAATAACAATCACCTTGTCCGGCTTTTCCAAGTCCACCCTGTTTTTGAAAAGCTCCGCAACCTGTGAGATTATGTCTGTGGTTTCCACGGACGTGTGTCTCCTTTCGACGGTTATTCTGAATGAGTCAGAGTCAAGCATTCTACCCTTGATCTCCTTGACGGCTGCCACGATGTTTGGGAGGGATGTCTTTACTGCTATCTCAAGTGGGATATATCTTTGAACCAGCTGGATCTTCCAGGGTTCGGATGCCACAACACGCCTGAGACCTTCCAGCACGACGACCTGATCGAGTGCCGTCCGGCCCAGTATCACACCTGTTACGTCTGTGATTTCCGCCTTGGCCGACTCATCTCCGAACTCCGTAAGAAGTCCCCTTATCTCCCTGCACCCTTCGGGCTCCCTCCCCTTCAGGGTGGTGACAACGAAATTAGGGTTCGTGATCATACTGTTGACATCCCCCGCCGCGCGATAAATTTATATGGAGTACCTATTAGGCTTAACGAATCGCTGGTTTTACCAATGCCTCCATTCGAAGAAGATGAAGACTGGGAAGAAGAAGACGATGATTTCGACGAAGACTTTGAAGAGGAAGATGACGAAAACGACTTCTGAGTGACATCAGGGGTACAGGGTTTTTTCATTATTTGTCGCCTAGCTTGACTTATGAACCAGATTGAGTGCATGAGATGAATCTCTTGACCCATGTATCTGCCGGGGGCGTGCGTCAGGTTCATTTAGTCAAACATTTTTTAATAAGTACACCTCAAGCAGAGAGAGTGATTGGTTGGTTTGAAAGTGACATTTTCCGTGATCAAGGCGGACGTGGGCAGCCTGGCAGGGCACCACAAGGTGATCCCCGAGCAGCTCGAAGTTGCCCGCGAGTCCCTGGAGGCAGCCAAAAAGGGTGGAACACTGTTGGATTTTCACGTCACCTCCGCGGGTGACGATATCGAACTCATAATGACACATACGAAAGGTCCGGACAACCCGGAAATACATGACCTGGCGTGGCAGACATTCAGAGCTGTAACGGATAAGGTTTCCAAGCCTCTAAGGCTTTACGGCGCTGGGCAGGACCTGCTTTCAGATGCCTTTTCGGGCAACCTCAGGGGGATGGGTCCGGGCTACGCAGAAGGTGAATTTGACGAGAGGAAGAGCGAACCCGTCATCGTCCTCATGGCTGACAAGACCGAACCCGGCGCATGGAACTGGCCTGTTTACAAGATATTTGCGGACCCGATGAGTTCCCCCGGCCTTGTAATAGACAGCAGCATGAGGAAGGGGTTCATCTTCAGAATCATGGACATGATGGAGGACAAGTTCGTAGACCTGAAGACGCCGGAGGAGAGCTATGACGTGCTTGCACTCATTGGTACGACGGGCAGGTATGCAATACAGAGTGTTTGGAGGAGGTCCGATATGACACTCGCTGCGGTCTCATCCACTTCAAGACTTAGCTTCATGGCAGGAAGGTATGTCGGAAAGGATGACCCCTGTCTTTGGATAAGGGCGCAGGCAGGGTATCCTGCAATGGGGGAAATACTTGACCCGTTTGCATTTCCCCATCTTGTGGCAGGCTGGACGAGGGGGTCTCACATCGGCCCGCTCATGCCTGTTTCTCTCAAAGACAACCAGTGCACGAGGTTTGATGGGCCTCCCAGGGTGCTTGCGCTGGGCTTTCAGGTCACGGATGGAAGGCTGATCGGGCCGGCTGACCTGTTCGATGATGTCGCGTTCGACGGGGCAAGGGCAGAAGCGAACAGGGTAGCCGATTACATGAGAAGGCATGGACCATTCATGCCCCACAGGCTCGGTCCCGAAGAAATGGAGTACACACAGCTCAACGAAGTCTTAAAATCGCTGGCGACCCGGATGAGGCCAGCAGCTGAGATGCTAGTTGTACCGTCTTGAGCCGCCGATTCTCGCGGTGAATTTTAAGAACTTCGATGCCGCGATCGGCAAAAAGGCTCTTCAGCTGGCCAGGGATGCGGAGGTCATAGCGCAGGAAACAGGCGTTGCCGTGGTGGTGGCTCCGTCCACCCCCACCCTTCTTTATGTAACTTCAAACTGCAGGCTTCCTGTCTTTGCGCAGCACAGCGATCCTGGGGTGGCTGAAGCCAGCACCGGTTTCCTTCCCGTGAGGACTTTGCTGGACAACGGAGTGGTGGGAAGCCTGGTGAACCATAGCGAACACAGGATTGCACAGGATGCCGTGAAGAACCTCGTAGATGAGTTAAGACACTGGGGTCTGCTCTCCATGGTTTGTGCAGCAACACCCGAAGAAGCCGGCGCGTTCGCTACGCTTGCGCCGGATATCGTGGCGCTTGAACCACCCGAGCTGATAGGGACAGGAAGAGCTGTATCCAGGGTTTCACCCGATGTTGTGAGCAGAGGGGTGGAGGCGGTGGGGAAGGTGGACCCTCATATGACGGTTCTCTGTGGCGCCGGCATCACGACCGCCGAGGATGTGAGGGCTGCCGTAGCACTCGGGGCCAAGGGGGTGCTTGTAGCCAGTGCTGTGGTGAAGGCTACCGACAGCAAGCAGAAGATGCTTCAGCTGGCGGATGCCCTCAGGCGAGCAACCAGAGTCTAGAGAGAAGAAGCCTTGTTTCGATCAGGTCATGCATCAGATAATCAGGCCACTCCCTCGCAAGGTCGGTTACGGAGGCCACACCGTCGGTTATCCCAATGGATATCACGCCCGCCCGGGATGCGGCAATAACATCCATCGGGGTGTCCCCGACCATGGCCGCGCCTGCCGGGCTCACCCCAAATTTCCCAAGAACTTGAAGTATGCCAGCAGGGTCGGGCTTCAGGTCAGAAACTTCGTCCCTTGAAAGGACAAGGTCGAAACTGTTTTCGAGTCCGAATCGCTTCAATGTCGTGTCCACCGCCTTGCGTCCGGAGTTGCTAACCACGCACACAGGCATGAATGTCCTGAAATATGAGAGAAGTTCGTTTGTGCCAGGCTTCAGGTCGCTCTTGTTCACGGATTCGAGTTCATACTTAGTGATGACATCTGAGATTTCGTTCTTTGCTTTGATGTTGAGGGGATAGGGAAGCCGCTCTGCGAACAGGAAGTAATCTCTTATGTGCTGCTTGATTGAAAGACCGTTTGTTGGCGAGAGAGCGGCCAGTTTTCTTAACACCTCTTCCTTGGCTTCGACCGCGCGGAACGTTGAGGTAACGAGGGTGCCGTCTAGGTCGAGCAGAAGAATATGCTTCTTCGCAATTTCGTGACCCGAAACACCTGTCAAGATGTGCCGGATTCCTGTTGACATGGCCGGTATTTTAACGAAGCTAATTGTTCGAATAGCTGCATCAGTCTGCTTCAACGGGCGTATCTGTGCAGGGATATAGTAGCCGCAGCCCAGGTAACGACGAGGGGCATTATGTAGCTACTTACACGCCATGCAAAGACCATTGGCCAGGATGAGACGCCGAACACAATGCTCGAGTAGTAGTATACACCCAGTTCAGCCAGTCCGGACCCCCCAAACGTTACAGGCAGATTCCCAAGCATAATGGAGGCAAAGACGGCAAGGGTTGCTTCATAGAAGTTCAGTGTAATGCCCAGACCCTGGGCGGTGAAGACAAGGGTCCCCCCAGTCAGAAGCGTTATGAATAATGTGTAAAGGCTCGTCCAGAATATGGCCATCTTGTGACCCGAGTTCAAGGTGTTTGATGACGCCGCCCTGAGCTCGTTGAAGAGCTTCGTACCCCACGACTGCAGCCAGGATGCATGGTGTTCGCCGGCTACGCGGTGAGTCAGTTTGACCAGAAAGGAAGGGAAACGAAACCTTGAGCTTCTTGAATAGCTGATAGCGAGTATCATGAGGCCTAGCATCACGGCGGACATCAGTGTAAGAATACCGCCAAGGAATAATTGCCCCTCTTCCAGTGCCAGTAATCCGCCGATTACCGCTACAATGCCCGTTGCGAATACGTCAAATATTATTTCGATGTACGGAAGCCAGAGGGCGGTGCCCCCCGAAACTCCCTTCTTTGTCAGCCAGGCGGCCCTCGCGAACTCCCCCCCGACGTAGGCAGGTGTGGTCATTGCGACGAACTGACTTCCCATCCTTATGATCAGGCTCTCCAACAGGGGAAGCTTCTCGATGTCTGTAAACGCATGAACCACGTACCTGAACCTGAGTCCCTGTAGAAGCAGGACGCCCGCAGAAGTGCACATGGCCAGTATCAGGTAAACAGGTTTTATCTTGAACACCACCTGGAAGTTGTATCCGAATTGGTTCGCGACAATGGCCAGGATCACAAGACTGATGATGATGCCGAGAAGGGGTAACCAGCGGGCGTAACGAGGCGCTGACATGAACCACTGTCATCCTTGGCCACCTTCGACGGCCATATATTAGTCTCGGTAAGCCGAGAGAGTTCAAATGGATTCGGGATGAGGGACACCGATGATGTCCATTATTCTTGCGAGGACGATGGAAAAGCAGTCGGTAAGAAGCAATCTCCAGTCACGAAGTGCTACGTCTGGGGCCGTCATGATTGGGCATTTCTCGTAGAACAAATTGAATGACATCGCAAGCGAATACGCATGGTTCGCCACCACCCTCGGACTCAGGTACTTCAGCGCCTCTTCGAGTTCTAACTCTGTCTTTGATATTGCGAGTATCAGGTTCTTTTCTGATGGTTCCAAGTCGGAAGGGGGAGTTGTGTTCATGTTCTGCATATCGAATGAGCCGGATTTTCTTAACACGCTCCTTGCCCTGGCGTAAGAGTACATCAGGTATGGTCCGGTATCACCCTCGAGACGTAACGCTTCATCCATATCGAATACGATTGGTTTGTTCAGATCCTGTTTTATCAGTTCATATCTGAGGGCTCCCACTGCAATAGATTCTGAAATGTCTTCTACCCACTCCGGGGAAGCTTCCGGATTCCTTTTCTTGGTTTCGGCTGCGGCCTTGATTTTCAGTGCATCCATCGCATCATCGGCTGTGACGTACATGCCTGTCCTCCCCTTCATGCTCACCGGTCCTTCAGACGAAATGCCGGACTCTATCTGCTTCGCTGTCTTTGGACTCAGAGCGACCTTGCCATAGGCAAGATGATGGTACCCTGACCCCCTCGGGCTCAGCGCAAGCAGGGCAGCCTTGACGAACTTCTGCGGCCTCGACTGCTCTACGCCGATCACCGATATTGTTCTCTGCACGACGTTGAACCTCTCAGGTGGGTTCGGGTTTCCTGAATCAGAGGTCGCCCAGAGCTTCTTGCCATGGTGTTCGGCGAATACTCCATATCTGAAGGGATCCTCGAGCATTCCGAGTTTCCACGCAGCATATGGTATGTCCTTGGCGGCGTATACTGTCGTTCCATCGCTACGTACAAGGACCTTCTCTTCTTCGTTTTCGTCCCCCCCTTCCATAATCCAGCAACCATCGAACTTTCCATCCTTTGCAAGCTTCGCAACCCCCTTCTCTTTCAACCTTTCAAAGACTTTGTCCCAGAGACCGGTCTTGAGTATCTGGCTCTCGAAGTTCAGCAGGTCATACTCGGCCCCAATGCGCCAGCAGGTTTCCAGCTGGGCCCTGACGACTCTGTCAACGATATTCTTTGCAGCCGTTGCGGTCGGCTCTTGGTTCCTTTCAAGTTGCTGACTTATCCTCCTTCTCTTCTCTTGTAAAGCTGGATCGCTCTCCACCTTCCTGTTTGCTTCGACGTAGATTTCTCCGACATGATGGTCAGCCTTTGTGCCTTTCATCGGTTCGGGAGACAGCCCGAGTTCGAGTATTCCAAGAAGTGCCACAGCCACCTGAAGGCCCGTATCATCTATGTAGTTCAGTACGTACACCTGATGTCCTGACGCACGTAGTAGCCTTACGAGGCTGTCACCCAGTACCACGTTTCGCAGATGACCTATGTGCAACGGATGCGCTGGGTTTACACTGGTGTGCTCGACGGATATTCTTTGCTTGGGTTCTGCCTGGGGAAGTCCATACCTTCCATCTGACAGTACATTTTTCAAAGTAAATTCGGCAAAATTCTTCATGTTCAGATGAAAGTTGACGTAACCACCAGGGTGGGCTGTGACACCAGTAAAGTATATTGAAGATGATAAGTCTGCTTTCGATGCTATTCTCTCCGCCCATTCACCCGGTCTACCGCCACTTGTTTTTGCAATTATGAATGCAACATTACTGGACAAATCACCAAGCTGGTCGGAGGGGGGTTTCGAAAAATTATACTGAACCCGTGGAACACCAAGCTCGACGACAGCCTTTTCCAGTATTCTCCTAGCCTCATCAAGTACGATTTTGAATGTCATTCTAACACCCTCCTGCTTGGGTCAAAATTTTCAAGGGCATAGTCGATCGCTTCGACCAGACCCTGTCCCCCGAAGCCTCTGGTTACGTAATCTGCGCGCCTTTTTGCTTCTTCGTCTCCGTTTCCGACAGAAATTCCGAGTCCGCAGAGGTCGAAGAGGCTGACGTCTGTTTCACTATCGCCTATTGCTACTGTCTCGGCCGGGTCGATTTCAAGTATTTTTAAGGCCTCTTTGACACCGAGTGATTTCTCAACGTGCTGACAGACTACATGATATGCGTATCCACTGTCGAGAACCTTTACAGGGATGCCGGATTCAAGTAGGGATTTCCTTACGAGTTCCACCTCGGGGGACCTTTCCAGCACCACTTCGGTAAAGCGCGGAAGAGTCCTTTTTACCTTCACCCCCTGAAGGTTTTTTTCTAGGTAAGCTAACGCTCTAAGTGGTTCCCAGCTGTCCGCGAGCATTTTGAGAGTCATCGGGTCTTTGTTCAGAACAACTGCTCCATTTTCACCGACTGCAATCCTGCACAAACCGAGAAACATGGACAGGGAATAGAGCTCCCAGGCAGCCCTGCCGCTAGCCAGCACGACACGTATTCCCTGTCTTTCGATGTTCCTCAATACAGAGGCGGCATCGAAATCAAGAACCGGATAACCGTCCGTGATTGTGCCGTCGACATCTACAACAACTGCTTTGGGTTCCACTGCACCGATAGGAAGAAATGACTGTTTTAAAATACAATCTCTTTCCTCAAGGAACGCCTGTAGCTGTCGAGTTGACTATGGTAGGATAATAGGATACCATAAACATCTGATAGTATAATTGAGGAGATGTAAAGCCTGTTGATTGTGTGGTATATTCGCCATTCGACCACGCATTACCTGAAGTGAGCGAGCCAAAATTTGGTTCTCCGCCGTTGTAAATCCAGCCACCGAAATTGACTGTGATCACAGTGCCCTTGGGTATTGTATACTTGGTATTGCTCGGGTTCCATGTGGCATAGTCATACTCCGCTACCCTTCTTGATCCATCTGCAGTGGTCCAGAACCAGTATCCGCCATTGCCCTTAGAAGCGGCATTCAAAGCCGCATTGTATGATGGATCATCCAGCATTATGGCCTGTCCTCTGTAGACACCATATTCACTTATCCAGTGGCCTATCTGTTTAACAGTAGTGGAGCCATCGCCTGGATAGTATACATGGAAGGGGGAAGGACAGGATATTCCGCAACCACTCTTATTGTAGTACTGACCAGATATTAGGTTAAGGTTCGTATACTGTATCGCAGACCAGTTCGGCCGAACGCAGTAGGCGCTTGCCCAGTTTGCACTGGAGGTGCATGAATTAGGGCCGGTGTTGAATGTTTCAGTCCCGCCAATCATACCAACCATTTCAACATACTGCTGGCTGAAGGGTATTGTTCTGAGAGCAGATGCGGTGAAGAACGACTCGAAGTATGAGACGTTATACGGTATCAGGATCACCTGTGTAAATTGAAAGTCGGCCGGCTGATGGTTTGTGGGGCAGCCTATCTCGCCCGAGCTGCAGTAGTAGGTTTCGCTGGGTGGCTCGTATGAAAAGTCCGATACTCTGTAGGCAACCGCTCTGACCGGTCCAGGAAGTACCGTCCACCCCTCATTTGTTCCAGGGCCCCATGGCAGCTTGGCTGGGAACCAGGTGCCACCTCCGAAGGGAAATGAATCATATCCGAAGAGGGTGTATTCTACATGATACCCCCAAGGATTGTAGATTGCTGGAGTATAATACCCGGATGTTGGTGTCAGCTTCCCGTTCGATGATACCAGGTAGGATTTGATGACGCCTGTGGTGAAATAGGAGCCTGCAGGTATGGGGGAACCTGCTGGAAGCGCAGTTCCGTTTACTGGATTACCCGTAGACATGCAAGCATACTCATTGGGCGATAGCACAATCTGGCCGATAAGTGTGGTACTGTTAGGGAAATAGGCCCCGGAAGGCAGCGGAGCACTTGTGGGGACGTATCTGCCGGGAGGCAGGTAGTTGCACGTGACATTGATCAGATTGCCGCTTGTGGAGTTGAAATAAGCAACAGGATAGTACACGCCATTGGGGAATAACCCTCCGTTTGAGGTGTAGAGACTCGAAGCCATCTGAGTTCCGTTTGGATAGTACAGACCGTTGGTGAAGGTTGCGTTCACCTGGAGGTTGTAGTCTATCCACTTTGAGTACGGTCCTTCATAATTAACAAGGTTTGCATTTGTCACCAATCCCAAACTGTACTGCAGATTGTTGACAATCCAGTAGTTCGAGCTGTTGCTGAACTGCAGCAGATATTGAGGTGGTGGCTGGTCTGCGTCCCTCTCCCATGTTATGTTCACGGCCACACGGTTGATGTTGGCTCCCGCGAAGCTAACATCGTATACCAGCTTGTCGCCAAGGTCGAACCTCGTTCTCCAGTTCGCAAACTCAAGGGTTGGGACGGTATACTTTGAATTCCATACTTCTACCTGATTCGGCGTATTCTGGAACTTTCCAACAGTACCGTTGGAATACACGGGCGCCGTTGTAACTCTAAGCTGCTTAACGGGAGGTATCGGTATGGGTACGGGTGTTACCCCTGACCCGAAGCTGAGGGTCCTGTTGAACCAAATAATACTTCCGTTGTTTATCGATTCCAGCACATACACTTCTGAAGGTTTCGGATTCGAGGCTGCGATGGCATTTTCTTGAATCACGTACTGTACAGATGTATAGGAATATGATTCGGTCAGGATTCCTCTGTTATCTCTGACCCAGAGAATGATATATTTGTAAAGCGGACTCGGTATCGCGCAACCACCCGATGCTGTAACAGAAAGGATATAATTTCCGCCTCCAAGGTCTTCAATCGCGGTATTGTTTGCAGTAACCCAGGTGTTGACATTGGTAGCGTTGTTGAAGTAGTCCACTTTGAACGATGAAATGCCCAGGTCGTCCACCGGCTGGTTATTCTCTCTCAACACCCTAATGTAAATCTGGGTTGAAGCTGGAAGCTTCTTGGAATTTGAGCATGAAGCGGATGACTGAGTCGAATTTACAAGTGTGGTCTGCAGAAGAACCGTGGAATTCGAAGAGACGCCGTAGAGCCCCTGCCCGGTCAAGTTAAGCTTGTACCCAGCCGAAATCATGGATACGGCCGTGGGCGCGTACCAGAACAGTTTGACAAGTGAGTCATTAGTTTCAATCCCACCACCGATTGATACGTTTGTAGGGAAGAATTCACTCTGTATGCCTGATGTGGAGTATGTGCTTTGCATCGCCGCTACCCAGTCCGTGAAGTTAGTGTTTGCCCACGCCCTCGGGGTCGAAATATCCGCAGTGGAGTTGAACGAAAGTGTTGCCCCTGCCAGTATGTTGGTGAGAACACGATTGAAATCGTCAGATATATTCAGCACAGCGCTGTTGTATGTGCTTTGATCGAATTGGTTGAACTGCAGGCTACCCGCATAAAGTGTTATTGCGACGGAGAGTATCAGAAGAGAAAGGACTACACCGACGATTATCAGGACCTGTGCCCTTCTTCTCCTATATGTTGTCATCTACGGCGAAGTCACCTGCGCTAGCTGAAGCTGAAACAGGAGAATGTACAGCTTTGGCGTGGTATAAACATAGTTCACTTCTCCCACCTGGACTGCGTTCTTGAATGCCGTGGGGGAGCCGTTGCTTATGACAACCCCATTGTTGAGCGGAATAGACGTCAGGTTATAGGGGGAATAAACTGATACGGCAAGATATTCGACGGAAAGGTTGTAGATATACCCCTGGGGCACCAATGTCTGCAGGGCCAGGCCGATCGTCCTCTGCCATCCGGGAATAATTCCGCCGATCTGAGAAAGACAGGAATAGCTGACGAAGGCGCAACTTCCAAGAACATAGTACACGCCTTTTGCGGTCCCGGTTGGCCCACCGGTGGTGCTGGCGGATACCGTAAACGAATTGAGTCCAAGAAGTGAACCGGACGAAGAGGTCACAAATACCTGGAATGAAGATGCATTCCCACCCGAGGGGATAGTTATGTTGTTTGAACTGAAGGAGGCAGAAAAACCAGATGGAACTGTTGCCTTCGGAACAAAGTACTCGTTTCCGCAGGGAGACGGGTCATTGTTCACAATTTGGACTGTATAGGTCAGCATGGAACCCGCCACGCCCCACTCGGATGGAGGATACAGAGCAAGTGAGGGAGGAACACGGGGTGTGCATGAACTCGGCGGGGATTGATTTATCACGTACATCGCATTCGATACCGATGTTTTGGAGTATTGACTTGTAGTTGTTATGCTGAATGATAGGTTTCCGGAGGTTGCCGAAGGCGAGGTTACATTGAGCGTTACATTTCCTGTCGCGCCTGGACTGTTGAGAGTAATTGAGTTCCCACCGGGGTACGAAAATGTCCACCCTGATGCTGACGGCAATGAAAGTGTATATGTGTCAGAACCACAAGACCCTCCGCCATCGTTATCTACTACAACGACAGTGTATGATGCTGTAGTCGAGGCATTCTTCCACTGGGAAGGTGGCAATATGGTGGTTGAAGGCAGACTTTTGCAAGACATGTATTGCGTATAGGGTGCAATTACAGACGCTGTCGACAGGCTAGGGGGAATGCCCTTAACCAGATTTGTCGCGGTGATGTTGATATTCCTTGAGCCAGAGAAACCAGACTTTGGTGTTATCCAATAATCCACAGAGACACTGCCACCGGCAGGTGGTACAGATATGGTGATGCTCGCGTTGTTGGATGAGCCCCCAGAGAAAGTTGCGATCCAGCTGCCATTATTAGGTATCGTTATGGTAAGACGGAACAGTCCGTTCCCGCATAATGGGCTGTCGTTATTCACGACTACGGCCGTGTACATAACGGTTGTGTTGGATTTAGGCCAGCCGGCAGGCGGGTTAACGGCAATAGATGGCGCTGCATATACGCAGCTGTTCATCACCCAGTAAACACCTGCCCCAGTACCCGATGCAACCGACGATGAGAGCCCCGGGGTCACGTTGACGGCGGTTATGCTGATGGAGTTGTTTCCAAGCGGCGCCGTTGTGGGTGAGACAACATACAGCGTGACGCTTCCTTGGCCGCCATTTGAGGGCACAAACACATAGGATTGGGAAAATGAAAGCGTCCAGCTTGCACTCGGGGCAGTCGCGATGAGCGAGAATGTTTCGGTTCCACACTCATAATCATTGTTCACGACTGTTACCGTATATGCCACCTGCTGTCCCGCAGATGTCCACTTTATTGGTGGAGTCACAACTACCGAGGGAGCAGTTCTGCTGCAGTTATTGTAGTAGTTGAATATGGCGGTGCCATTTATTATGCTCGAATCAAATGCGTTTTCGGATGCCAACGAATTCAATATATTGAACCCGAGCTGGTTCAGGTTGACTTGATTCCTCTGAAGCAACGGGTTTGAGGGGGTAATGTAATAGTACGAAACTGCGAAAGCGCTTATCACCATAATTGCAACCACAATTGCTTCGATAAGTACTGATATGCCCCTTCTTCTGCCTTTAATCATGGAGAGCCCATCCTCCAAACCGTAAGACTTGCAAACCATGTGTTGGTACCTACAGTTACATACCTCGTTACAGTGACCGCACCATTGACCTGCGCCAGCTGAAGTCCTTGCTGGCCCGCGTTTGCTCCAACGGTGGTCAGCGAGTCGGAAGCATATTCTATTATCCCTGTGTATGTGATTGGATTCGAAGTTATGACAAAAAAGTTCTTTCCGTTGGTGTTTATGATCAGGCCTGCGAACACCACGGAGGAAGACATCGGGTTATCGAGTTGAAATACCGAATAATTCTTCGCACCGTTATTGAGTATGTTGCAGGGAGGTTTTGAGCCACAGTATGTTGCCGGATTCAGAATAACATTAAGACTCGAAGTTACCTCAAATACGGTAGTTTGGGTAAACACCACTCCGTTGTTTGATCCAATGTTGCAAAGTGGGTTCGATTTACCTGTGAAGTTGGCAACCAGATACTGTCCCTCGATGATCATCTGGGCTTTGCAAACTCCCTGACCCAGATAATTCTGGAATTGTAGACCGTAATAGTTGGCGCTGACTGTAAGCAGATATGCGCACTGATTGTTCCCTGAACAGGTGTTTTGGGTGATGGAACCACAATTTGGAGATGGTGCCTTAATCACACCGAAGGTCTGACCGGTAAGGTTGGTTTCGCCGTAAGTGACATTTGATGACGCGCCGAATGTTGATGGCGACTTGCCCGAGCCGGGAGATTCGCAGAATGTGAACTCGGTGGCCTTTATGATTGCATTCACCGCTGGCTGGCCATTGAAGTCTGTGACAGTTATCGTGAAGTTGTTCTGCTGTGTAAGATCCACGTTCTGGTTGCAACCTCCGCCACCCTGCGCGCAGATGGTTATGTTCAGCGCTGGTACCATTCTGAAGTTGAAGCCATAGCTGAAATGATTGTTCTGGTAAATACCGAGCAGTTTGCCTGCAGCCGTGGGAGGTATGTAAAGGGTATTGTTCACGAAGCTGTTATTGATTATACGATTCAGTTTGAATGGGTCCAGTGAATATGCCGGGCCAAGAGGGGAGGTCTGAGCAAGGCCAAAATTTATCAGAGAACCACTAGTAAGGGAGGCGTTTGTACCCCAGTTTGCAGGTATTCCCCCCTCTTGCACAAAGTTCTGCATCAGGTCGTTTGCCACGGGAATGAGCTGATACTGGCTGTAGGTACCGAGTTCTACGGTTGATGTCGAGGCTACTGCATAAAGAACAAACCCCAGTGTCAGTACCACGATGAGTGTGGCGGCTATGTACTGGAAGATTGGGTTCAATTTATGAGCTCACCGATTCCTACCGTCACACCACTGCTATTTCCGCTCGCCCAGACGACTTCGTTGAGCGCTCCGCTGTAAAGGGTTTGAACCGGATTCACGGTGCTTGGCGGTGTCGTGCATCCCGCCGGGTTCCCCGGTAGGCTGTAAACGCATACCCCCAGATTGCTGCTTGTTGCTGCAGCCTGAAAATTGAGCAAGGCTGTTGCTTTGACGGAAGGAGTCGAAATAAGAAATGCAACAACCTCCCAGCCGCTGGATGTCTTTGTCAGGTTGACCCCGTATCCGTTTGAATTAATCGATTTCGGCATAGAGACGTGAAACATCACGGTTTCCCCGGGCGATGCCATAGCCGTGGTCGCGATGGTGTTGAGCTCGGTGGCAGTGTACTGAGCCGCATCCTGCAGGTTTGAAACCGCAGACTGACTGCCTATCGAGAGACCGGTTTCTGTCGAGATCAGTGTGACTATTCCAAGTATGGCGAGCATTCCTATCGTGCCGATAACGTAAGTCAGGGGAACCGAAGGCAAGGATTCAGCCTCCCGATATTGAAATCTGCACGTTTGAAAGAACTATGTTTATGAGAGCGTCCACAGGTTGTCCATTGTACTGGTCATCGACATTTATTGTTAAGGAAGCCTGAGGCGTTGTAAATGGCTGCCCTGGCAGTAGTTGCTGCTTGCTGAGGGAGAAGGTGATTGTGAACTGGTATGTGCCTTTGCCAGTCGGATTGGGGTCATGTATGGAGACGCTGTAGTGCAGCGCTCCTTTGTTCAACGCACTTGCAACAAGGCTATTGGAACCTGCAAAGGTCCCTCCGGATACGTTGACCAGGTTAATCTGGATTATTTCAACCTGCTTGAACTGGTTGACCCAGTTAGGGTTCCCGGCAAGATCGCTGGGCTGGTTCGGATTGAGTGCGATTCCCTCGCTGATATTGAATATCCCCATAACGTTAACATTGATTCTGCGATAATCCATGGTTACCCATGTCGAGCCATTTACATGTGAATCATAAACAAATCCAAGGGGGGCGGAGTTGTTCTGAATTATGAGAGTATTATCAAAAGTGGTGAGGAATGGCTGACCTGTGTATCCCCCCGCACGAATCCACTGCGCACCCGAGTAACTTACGAGAGACCCAGCTCTGTACGCGAATTCACCAGTTGGTGTTGAAAGACCGCAGGCGGTCACGGTTGAGCCACTTTTAACCGCGAGCAAACCGGAGCTACATTGCAAAGCGTAGGATGTGGATGCCACGTTTAGGCTCATCGTATCGTAACCCGAAAAGAAATCAGGGCCACCAGACCTTGCATTGAAAGTCACATAAGCACCGGAGCCTTGGCTCGGAAGGATGGAATCCACGCTTTGCGCCAAGGATACCACCCCATTTTGCGCCTGTGAGAATTCTGCCTCCTGAGTCTGGGTGTTAAACAGGTCTATTGCAAACCCCATAACACCGATTACGATTATGAGCATCGCAGCAACAAGTATCGTAGTCGATATTACTTCAGAAAGCGCTCTTCGCCTGTACATGTTTTCACCCGAGAGGAGCGAAGCTCTTTATGAAGAGCGGGCTTATCGATATGGATATTATTACCACGACCGCCAGTATTGTTGAATGGAGGAAGCCGGCTGATATCTTCTCTCCGCTTGCCTTGCCAGCCACCAGCCCCGCCAGTATCGAATTTATCACGACCGGTGGCAGGAATATGAGTGCAAACTGGTTGAAGCTGAATGAGAAGTTGCTCATCTGGGACAGTCCCTGTACAAAACTGAGAAAGACGGTTGCGGTCAGCAGTGTGGTTACTCCACCGATGTAGGGGATCAGCAGAAGCGGCCTTAGGGTGGAGGCCTTTTCCTTTTCAAGTATAAGGATCTGTTCACCGAATGAGGCGAGTGCCTCAAGTGTTTCTGGGGTGCCGCCTCCCACGTCTATGCTGTCAATCAGGAGGAAGAGATTGATCGCTACGAACCAGTTCCTTGTTGCCTTCAGCTCGTCTGAAAGAATAGAATCGAAGGATACACCCCAGCTCAGCTTGGATGCAATCTTCTCAAGCCTTGGTGTGAACCTGCCATAGTCCCTCTTTGAAAGAAGCTGTATGCACCTTTCTGGTGCTATCCCCGTCTTTCTGGTTTCCACCATGTCTCTAAGAAATGATACAAGCTGGGTTCCCATTTCTCCCCCTTCCCTTGTCACCCGGATGTGAACCACGGCGGGGGGTAGAAACATTATGATGAAAGAAATCGCTATCGCAACTGCCGATTGGGCTCCGTAGGGAATATTCATCAGGCCACCGAGCTGCTGCATCGTACCGTACAAAGGGCTGGGGATGTTGAAGTAGTACGGCCCCGCGCTGAGTAGCGCAAAAACTATGCCTGCAGGCAGGGTGATTGCCAAGATCTTGTATGCCCTCCAGTCGGATGTCGGGTATCTGGGCTCATACATGTCGAGCATGAACAGAAACACTGCGGTAAGCCCGGGGAGCAAAAAGTATGCAAATATGACGAAGTTTCCGACCGTGAATCCACCCGCCCCCACTGGCAGTATCTTGGATATAATGAACAGGATATACAGACCAAGGGCGAGAAGTATCACGACAACCGCATAGCTCTCCATCACGACTGAAATTCTTTCCCCGATGCTCTTCATCGAGCGGGCCCTGTTCTCAAATATCGTGTATGCCTTTCTCTGCAGGTAGTGCACGACATCGCCGCCTATGCTAAGGGTCGATGCGTAGCCAAGAAGGAGGTCCTTGAAATCAGGCGAAGGTAACGACCTTGCCATCTTCTCCATTGATGACACGGGGTCCATCCCTATCGCTTCCACATCCACGGCCATCAACTGAGCAGCCTGAGAAAGGCTAGGAAGAAGCTTGACGTTCCGGAGCCTCTGGATTGCCTTGTAAGGGGAGATTCCCCCCGTGGACATGACACTCACGTAGGCAGCAGCATACGGTACTTCACTCTCCAGGTTGAACGCCCTGTTGTGAGCCCTGAAGCTCGGGTAGATGTAGGAGATGCCGAATATCGCGAGAGGGACAATCAGGACAAGAAGTGCGAGGGGGGAGACGAGGAGCGCGCCAACTATTCCTATCAGAAGGGCTACCACACCACCAAGAAAGGTGAACATCCCCACCAGGGAAGCGTAAACTTCGGGATGAAGCCTGAGGTTGGCAGCCTGCAGCTGTCCTCCCAGGTTCTTGTTAAACTTCAGGAAGACCCTGCCGATCCAATCAAAATTGACATAGGCAAAGGCCTGAATACCCATATGCATTCAAGCGAGCCCGTATCAATTTATTAAACATATTCATACCCGATTGGCAGATTGGGAAAGATGGGAGTTTCTGGCTGCGCAATATCCAAGAAATTTGGTCAGGATATGATTCGGAGAGTATCATGTATCAAATGTCCGAATGACACCCATCATCGTACAGATAGTGCGGGTCGATGCCACTGATTTTTACATGTAAACATGAAGAATTAGTGATTTGGGAGATCTGTGCGGAAAAGATTAAATAACGCCTGCCGGACGTAACTTCGTATTATGAAGGGCCTGAATGCCGGTTCTGAACTGTCCGTGAACTATCTTTCGAAAAACCTCGCGTTTGGCAAGCTAAGCAAAGTGGTCAGCATTCAGGAGAAATTTTCGAATCATTACTTTTTTGACCCTGCTATTGACAAAGAGACCTCCGTCCCGTATTCGGATATACTGAATGCTCTTTCCGTAATGGATGGCTGGGGTTACCTTTCCTCCTCACGCTCAGTTACCAGGTACTGCGTCGAGTGTTTCACGATGGGACTCAGCCTTGTCGGCAGATGTCCCTTCTGCGGCTCCACCAGGATCAGGAGGGGCAAAGTCCTGTCCCACAAGTGTGGATACAGGGGATTCGAGGAGCTTTACAAGCAGGGGGAGAAGTGGGTGTGCCCGAAGTGCCAGAAGCAGCTGTACATGAACGGGGCGGACTTCAAAGATGAAGGGATGCTGTTCAAATGCATGACTTGCGGGAACATATTTGACAAGTATGCCACATACTATCAGTGCCCCAACTGTCACGCGTATTATGAAGAGGACCAGGCTCCCTCAATCGAGTTCGTTGTGTACGAGCCTACGGCGCCTCTGACAGCCAAGAAACCACTGATATCCAACTCCTTCAAGATAAATGAAAGGGTAGCCCAGTACCTAACAAAGCAGGGATACGAAACCAAACTTTACTATGTCCAGGAAAGGGAGGATGAGCTGCTGTACTGGGACCTTTACGCCAGCAGAGGCTCGGCTGAAGCGGAAAGCAACGTGATTGTTACCGTGCTGCCTCTTGCTGACCAGCTGGAAGAGGAATCCGTGGATGAACTGGTTTCGAAGAAGCAGAAGTCCGGTCACAAGTCGATGGTGGTGATAAGTCCCGCGCAGGTGCCACAGGCGATCGCAACAAAGCTCTCTGAAAAGAACATATACGTACTTGATTCTCACTTCGAGACCTTGATGGACGAGCATGTACTTGAGGGCTATCTGGCACCTGTTCTATCGGGAAGCACGGAAGTGATGGCTGAAACTCTTGAGAGCGGTGCGGGAGACAACTGGAACGACGTCGTACAACAGATAAAGGACCTTGGCGCAAGGTTAAGCGGCAAGGTAGGAGAGATAGGGGTGAAATTTTGAGCGCGACAACAAAGCAGGAAGCTCTGAAGCAGTTGGAGGAACTGAGGGCGGCAGTCGAGCAGACGATTCAGGGTCTGGAAAGCTCGGTTCAGGACAGGCAGAAGGAGATCGAGGAACTGAAAAGGACGCTCCAGTCGTCACAGGAGGAAGTGGCGGCTCTGAAGATGGAAAACGACAGGCTGAACCAGGAAATGATAGGACTGAAGAAGAAGCTCGACGCGTACGGAAAGCTGACGGAAGTTCTGAAGAGCCTCAGAGCCGAGATAGACAAGCTTGAGTCAAGATAGAAACGGCTGACTGAATTGGAACCAAGCCTGTCATCATGGTGAATACCATCGATTATGCTGGATGCTATCCAAATGTGGAGAATGGATGGATGGCCGAAAAGATTACTTTAGTAGAATTAACAAATTTGCCCGCTTGATTGTCCAATTGTGACTGATTGGTAAATAATTAGTAGGGTCGCCCAGACTGCCTACTTGGGCCTGGTTACCTTCGAGGGCCTGTTCTTGCCCTGCGACTCTGCCACATTCTTTGAAATAAGGGAGTACGCCCTTGTGCCGTCTGGTGTTATCATTATGTACTTCTTTGAGTTGGCTCCGTCCCCTCTTACCTCTATGGCCGCATGACCCACCTTTACGAGCATGGCAAGCAGTGAATCGAACTCCACCTTCCCCAGACCAACCGATTGCATCAGGGTTTCCTCATCTACGGGGCCACGAGCCTCGAAAAGAGTGCCGAGGATCTGGTAGCTGCCGGACTGAAGGACTTTGATTGGTTCTGTAGGAAGCGCCGTAAGCCTTGGTGGTTCTGAGGGCTGTACAGCATCCTCCTGGACACGCACAACCGGAGCCTCAGGCTTTTCTGCCTGGGACAGCTCTTCCACTTTGATCCCAAGCCTCTTGAACTGAGCCTCTCTGTCAACATAGTACTCTGTGATGTACTTGTACACCTCCCTTACCTGCCGTATGTTATTGACCTGAAGGTATTTCAGCAAAGCACGCCTTCTTTCGATTTCTTCGAGCATGTCCGTAAAGCTTCTGCCTGTTCTGTAGGCGAACCTGTGCAGCATCACACTGCGCCTTGTATAGTCGTAGAAGATGTCCTCTGTTGGACTCCACTCGAAAACGCTGACGTACTTCGAGAAATCCTCGATCTCCCAGACGTTTGTGGTGCGTCTTCCGAACGGAACCCCAGCAACAGTCTTTGGAAGAACCACCCTTTCAAGCATAATTGCCACGTTCATCAGAGGTATGTAGCTCTCGGCGACGTTCATTGGTGGGCTGGTAAGTCTCTTGACCGCTGTATCGAGAGACTCTCCGTGTATTGTGCAAAGGCCACCGTGGCCGGTATTGTGAAGCAGGATGGGAGATTCGCCTCCAAAGAACGCCTCGGAATTGGGCACGGATACATCATACACAAAGTCGTTGTATTCTTCTTTCGTTATACTCTGGACCTTGCTTGCTATCAGACTGCTGCTTAAAAGTGCCTTATAATTGTCTATTATCCTCTGGGCTTCGGAACCAATCTGGTTCCGCCTCTTGCTCAGTATCCATTCAAGCACCTTCGACGCGACTTGCTTGGAGATCACAGTCTGGTGTCGGTTGAATACATAGGTCATTTTCCTTGGCATGCTCGCTGGGTTCAGCAATCGCCTCAATTCTCGTAGAGGATTAATGGGGACCCACTGCTTCGGGTCGTCTGGGCCATCCCAGACGTATACGGAACGGTACTTGCTGTTTCTTTCAGAGATGAATGAAGTCCTTCCGTTCAGACGCGCCAGCCAAGATACTTCGTTGATAAGTTCATCTTTGGCTGAACTGTACACAGTGAAGTTTCGATGGGAAACCTGGGTTCTCCTTGAGTCAGCCTTGTACCCGTCAAGAAATGAACGGACCACGGATTTCGGAGCTTCGAACAACGCAGACGGCACCTGCTTTGACTCAAGTGTCCTGCCCGAGAGTTTTTCGAACAGGACAGCGGCTGGAGTGTGATTGTAATCGTAAAGTGAATAGGTTTCCCTTTCGTCCACCGAAGCCGACGAGCCCAGACCACGGAAGAAGCGCCCCACCCTTTCTGCGAAGAACTTCTTCTCCGGTTCACCAAACGAGAATACAATCCTTCCGTCACTGCCTCTACCGTACTTTACGCACCCGTCGGCCAAGTATGCACCAAGGGTAAAGGCAAACTCCTCATCAACCGGTATTTTTGCTGGGACCGAAAATGATCTGGAGTAAGAGACATAATTGTTGCCCATCGTATCCTGAGAAACCAGAAGTTTTCTTGCGGGTGTGGCCAGCAGCTTCTCCGCGTCTAGAACCTTACTCGTCCTTTCGATCTGTGAATCGCAGAAGCTAACAAGAAGGTCGCCTGTTGTAAGTTCAGACACGGGCTTTTCCCTTATCGAGCCGTCATCGGCAAGTACGAATACCGAATGATTTCCCGTCGCTCTTGTGGAGCCTCCGGTGTATCTGATGTTATAGACTTCGCTCGCGCGGTGCCTCAAGACGTAACTGATAGGTCTGAAGGTTACTTCATTACGGGTCCCTAAGGTAAGTACGTCGACTCCGTCCGTGAATTTTGCGACCCTCTCTTCCCCTTCTCTGTAATACTTGTCTACAAGTTCGGCGATTTTAACCAGCTTTACGTCTCCCTTCTCTCTGATCAGAATCGGTGTGTCGCCTGTCACGCTGGCCACTGCCTGAAACAGCACGAATGCTTCTTCCCCTCTGACCTCTCCGACTATAAGGAAGTCGGGCCTGTACCTCAGTGAAGTACGCACAAGGTCGAACAGGGATACTTCACCCACCTTGTTTCCGCTTAGTCCATAGCTTTCCCTGCTGGTGAACTGGACCCAGTTTTCGGTCGGGATGTTTATTTCTGCCGTCTCTTCCACAGTTACGACCTTGTAACCAGGCTTGATGAGACCCGCAATCGCGTTCAGTATGGTGGTTTTACCTGCAGCCGTACCTCCTATTACAAGAATCGAAGCCCTGTTCTCCATCATGAGCCAGAGATACGCCGCAATGCTGTCGCTGACCGTGTTCAGATTCATCAGGTCTATTATAGAGTACGGTTCCTCCCTGAACTTCCTTATCGTAAATGTTGACCCCTTGGGAGATATCTCTTCCCTGAAACTCGCTGCGAGCCTGTGCTTTCCGAAGATCATTGCGTCTACGATCGGGAAAGCCGAGGACACATGCTTTCCGGATTTGTGGGCAAGCTTGACTATGAAGTCATCGAGCGCCTTCCTGTCCGTGAACTTTATCGAAGTCGGCACAGATTCGTACCTTCTGTGCCAGATGTATATGTTTGAATTGACACCATCGCAGGAGATATCCTCTATCCTCCAGTCATTCATGAGGGTGTGTATTGGTCCGTAGCCGAGCAGGTCCCTTTCCAGGTAATAGTAAACCTTCTCTCTTACATGCTCATCCATTAGGATCGGAAACTTCCTTACGTACTTTGCCATTATCCTCTTTGCTTCATCAAGAAGGGCTACCTTCACATCCTCCTGCTTCTCCAGCGCGCTTGGATTGATCTCGACGGAAACCACTTCTATTATCTTATCAAGGATGTTCTGTTCAAGCTCGGTCAGGGTAACCTCCTGGACAAAGTACTCCAGAGAGCCACCCGATTCGGGGAGCTTGGCAATTACGACGCCTGAAAAGGGTTCCTTGATCCAGTACTTCTCCACAACCTCCGCAGTTTCCGGTATAGTTTCGTTCAAATAACCTGATTTTATCGTAGGTTCCACGGTTGCAAGAAGACCCTTCACCATTTCCTGCGACGGCTTCGGTTTCGGCTTCTTCCGTGCAGGTTTCAGTATACTGACCATTAGCAATTAGCGAACGAGCCTAAATCATTTAATAAGGGTTTTGATAATGAGTTGTTACTTTAGTTCAGATAGTTTGACATAGTTTTCTGATATATCAAGAACGTAACATTCGTTCTAATTTTTTTATCGTACAGGCGTACTTCGTCTCGGTTTGTATTATAATCTTATAGCATACAATTTTATTTGTAACAACGCTTTCGCCGGCCGGAGAGCTTAAATTATTGGATTTTTAGGGGTAAAGTTAAAGGAGAACGTCTAATTGGCTGGAGAATTTGAACCGAATCCGGGCAGGGTTCACAGGGCATCGGCCAGGCTCAGGTATACAGACGAGTACATTCTTCTGAGGAATAAGATAATGGACGCATGTACCGAATCTGGTATGAATGTTCTCAGGGTGATAAGACCGCCCTATCTGAACGGTCTTTGGCTCGTCATAACGCAGACAATTACAGATGAAGCATACATGCGGATGAGGAAGGCAGTAATAAGGATGGGTCTGACCCCCTACAACGTATTCATCCGCGAAGTTGGATCGGGCGAAAGCACGTTGTGTATTACCCTGAAGGAATCGAACTACCCTTCCGCTGATTCCTGGTAATACGACAAAAGGAAAGAAAGTACGATTTTGTGTATTCCCGCGTCCATTCTATAGAATTCATCTATTACGTTTGTTACATGTCGACTTGACTCGGCTAGGTAAATGAGATTAGACCACTATGTTGGCTAAAGGGACCCCTCCCGTCTATTAGGCAGGGGGCCTACCTACCTACGCCCGTGCGCCGATAGGTCGGTCCGGGGGTCAGGTTGCCCTGCCCTCTACCGGACTTGGGGACCACTAGTGGTTCCCAAGAGGGTTAACCCAGAGCGGGTCGGTCTGCGTCCGTACCGGCCAACCGTGACTCGGCAATAAGGAGGCCCGGAGGGCCGGGGAGAAAGTCGTCCGTAACCTTTGCGTCGCCGTCGCGGAGGGGCCTCGTCCCGAAGTGCCGTCGACAATCTGGGGAGGCGACCGGTACCCCTTACCAGCCGGTTCACCTTATTGATGGAGAGCGGTCACAGGCGCACGGCAAACAAAATATGACCCAGAGCAGAATGATTAAATCATCCCAAGGCCAGACGGTTGCAGCTTGGGACAGAGTAAGGATGAAATGATGTTCCAGATAGAAATCCTGTACGACTTTGCCGACAGTGATGTAGTGGATAAGGATGAATATGTTGCGAAGAAGATATCGGAAAACTTCAAGCTCCCTTTATCCCAGGCAAGGGAACTTGTAAAAGAGTACAAGAGTCTGAACCCCAAGTGAGTAGTGCCATCTGAGCATTGTTCACTTGGTCTGACCCTGGCTACCGCTTCCTTCCTGCTGAAGATTCTTAATTTCAAAGTCAAAGGCATTCGTGGATTTCTGGACAGAGCCCAAAACCTCGGCAAGCAGGTTACCCAGAAATATATCGTCCACCCACCCCTCTTTTGCCTTGAAGTTAACTTGAAACCGAAAGCTCCTTTCTGACACGGCCTGTACAATGTAACTGCCTATTGAAAAAGATTCGCCCACGAAATCATTTTGGAGGCCAGTTGGGACCCTTTTCGCCCGCGCAACCGACGACGCCCTTCACCCTGTTCAAAAACGAGGGACAGACGAAGCAGGCAAGAAATGGAATCTCCGTCTTGGCCACCGGGCAGTCCACCGCTTCAATCTTCATCGATGATATCATCTTTGCACTCACTGCTCCTTTCAACTGGGACGTTATCTCCTTAGGAATCTTGTACTTCTTGTCTGTCTTATACACGGGAACCTGGTACCTGGCTTGTGTCAATGCCGCCATCGCAGGCTTCTCCCACATGCATATAGCGTTAACTGATTAAGGGAGTACCAGGGATATCGAATAGTCCTCGGGTTGATCTGTTATGATCGTAATCAGCACAGTCTGTCCTGATGTGAACGCACCCATAGGGACAGTCATCACAAGGGAAAAGTTGCCGCCGCTAGGAACAGGTATAGGAAGCGTGGCAGGCGATATGCTTGCACCATAATTTGAAAACGGTTGTCCGTTGAGCTGGATCTGGGTTATGCTCAGATCCTGACTTCCCTGGTTCACTCCGCCCAGTGTCACGCTCCAGCTTCCCATGCCTGAAGTCGCATAGTGAGTGGTTATAAGTAGCTGAAGCTTCCCATATTTGGAAAAGCTGCCTGTCAGTGCCCCCGCCCAGAAGGCAACCGCTATTGAAAGAGCGACCGCGACGGCGATCAGTATAACGGTGGCCACCACTGGAGTTACGGCACGCTTTTTTCGCAAACAGATTCAAATGCCGTATCAGAATATTATAAATGTGTTCTACGCCTTGGCATTATTCCCAAAGCTGGAGGGACGGATTAACATTAAAATACAGTATGGCCTATGGTCACTGATATTCAATGGCTCAGGGCGGCAACGGAATAGATTTCCTGACCATCGAGGACATCTCCCCTGAATCAAAAACCCTTCTGGTTAGGGCTGACATGAACACGCCCGTGGACAAGCATGGTCGCCTAATTGAAAGAATGAGAATTGAGGAGGTTGCTGTCACACTGAGGGACCTGGGCAGGTCGAAGGTGGTTCTGTGCAGCCACCAGGGAAGAGTTGGGCGGGATGATTATATCTCGATGGAGCAGCACGCGAAGGCCCTTTCTGAAACACTCGGCAAAAGGGTCGAATTCATCGATGATGTGCACGGACCGGCCGCAAGACGCAGGATATCCGAACTCAATGACGGGGAGATACTTCTTCTTGACAACCTGAGATTTTGCGCAGAGGAGGCACAGGAGTACAGGCCGGAAGATGCTGTAAAGACGCAGATAGTCCTAAAGCTTGCTTCGAGCTTTGATGGATTTGTTCTCGACGCCTTCCCCACGGCACACAGGGCGCACCCTTCGATCGTCGGTTTTCCTCAGCTGCTTCCCACGGCAGGGGGGAGGCTGGTAGCCAAGGAATTGAAGTCGGTTAGCAGAATCCAGCAGGTCGCCAAGGGTCCATACACGGCTGTACTTGGGGGAAGCAAGGTGAGCGACAGGCTCGAGGCCATCACGGCATTAATTGAAAACAAGAAGGCTGACAAGGTTTTGCTAGGAGGGCTGGCCGCCCTGGCATTCCTGAAGGCCGCAGGAAAATACAGATCAGAACTGGGAATAGCTGACCAGGACAAGGCTGTTCAGAAGGCGGCCGCACTTCTTTCTGAGTATCCGGAGGTTTTTGAAATGCCTGTCGACCTGGCGTACGAGCATGAAGGTGAAAGAAGGGAGGTGGATGTTGCGGACCTGGACCATCACAAGGCGCTGGACATAGGCACCAAGACAATACAGAACTATGAGAAGGTGATCAGAAGCAGCGGCACGGTATTCATGAGTGGACCTGCTGGGGCATTTGAGAAGGAGGGATTTGGAAAGGGAACCGAGTCACTGCTGCGGATAATGGCCACTTCGTACGGCACTACAATTGTGAGTGGTGGACACCTGAGCACCGCTCTGAAGCTTTTCAACATCCACTCCTGGATCGACCATGTAAGTTCTGCTGGTGGGGCACTGATCCTTTACCTTGCCGGGAAGCAGCTTCCTCTCATAAAGGCCCTTTCTGATTCGGCATCCAGATTCAGGTCAGGCGGATATACCAAGATGTCTGATAATTTAAAGGCCCAATCATAAAACTGCGCACTACTTTAATACAAACCAGAACCCACTTGTGTATATGTCAGCGAAGAACTGGCTGGACGAGGCCGTTCGGAAGGATTTTGAAAAAGTTTCGCCGGACGATTTTCTTTCGTCGTGCATAGGAAAAATGGAGAAAAGTGGGCAGAAGGCTGTCATCGTGGTTGATGGTGGTAAGCCTGAATCTTACCTTGGAATTGTAACCGAAAGAAAGGTTGGCAGGTCTCTTCTGGACCCTTCCAGAACGAAGGTAAGAACTGTAATGCAGAACGTGCCTCCGATATCGGATGGCGCGGGTCTGTCTGATGCCGCGAAGAAGATGGTGGAAATTGGCGCCACCCTCCTGCCTGTCGTCAGGGAAGGTAAGCTGCAGGGAGTCATTCATGAATCATACGTCCTTGACATGGTGGCAAGGTCACGGCTGGGAAGCATGAAGCTGAAGGAGGTGATGACGAGGGCCGTGATATCGGTAGCCAAACAGGATAGCATTGGCAAGGCACTGAGCCTGATGAGACATTTCGGTATTACGAGGCTCCCCGTCAAGGAGGGGCCCAAGGTTGTTGGGGTTGTCACACTGAATGATATACTGGAAAAGGTGGTCCGCCCAAAGATTAGGATGGAGAGGGGGTGGGGGTCTGGAAAGAGCATAAGCCTGCTGAGGGACCCCGTATCATCCATAATGTCATCCCCCCCGGTATCCCTTGGACCGGAAGAAACCATATCCACAGCCCTCGAAGTGATGACATCCCGGGGAATCTCCTCTGTACTTGTGGTAAACGAACTGGGTGAACTGCTTGGAATAGTTACCAAGCATGATGCACTTAGGCCCCTTGCCCAGTATATCAAGGCGGATTCCGGACTGAAGGTGCAGCTCTCACTGAGAATCCCTGGTGGAAGCAATGATTTCGATGTCAAGAGACTCAGAACCTATCTCGCTTCACTCACTAAAAAGTTCGAAAGGGCATTTGAGGGAGCCGACCTTTCTGTTTTTGTGAAATCGAGGAGGGAGCAAAGAAAGGGAAGGAATCTTTTCCATGTAAGGATAATGCTCTCGGGTCCGATGGGTTCCTACGCCTCCGTGGGGGAGGGTTGGGGTGACGACCAGGCGCTTCGTGCAGCTCTGAACGGACTCGAAAGGCAGCTGATGAAAACAAAGGGAGAATCGAAGATCAAGGAAGGCGGGCACAAGACACTTTATGATGTCGTATCATTATTCTACTGAAGGCATCGAGGAGGATAAACCCACCAAAGCCAATATAGCCACCTGCGCGTGTCCTCAACCGGCATGCCCGTAAGAACAAGGGTTACGGTAAAATGGCTGGGGGATGGCAAGTTCAAGGCTTTCGATGACCAGGGAAATTCTGTGATCATGGAAGCGAGCAGCTTGAGGAAAGAGGGGGAAGGAGACCAAGATTCACATTCTCTATCCCCTTCCCAGCTTCTTCTTGCCGCCGTTGGAGGATGCTCCTCAGTGGATGTCGTATCAATACTTCTCAAAAGACGCAAGAAGCTGGATGGACTCGAAGTCGAGGTGGTAGGAGAGAGGGTGGATGGTTACCCCACAAGGTATTCCGAGATTTCGCTGCGCTATGTTA
The DNA here is from genome assembly GCA_021324115.1 of Nitrososphaerota archaeon. Taxonomy (GTDB): domain Archaea; phylum Thermoproteota; class Nitrososphaeria; order Conexivisphaerales; family DTJL01; genus JAJPJS01. The sequence continues at coordinate 24,443 of JAJPJS010000024.1, read as the reverse complement.
CACTTTCGTCCGACGTTAACACGGAAGATCTGGAAAAGTCCGTCCAGCTCTCGATGGAAAAGTACTGCTCGGTTTCTTTGACAATCAAGAATGGGGCGAAGATAACCACCGAATGCCAGGTTCAGCGAAAGAATGCGTAAACCGAAATTACATAAGATGTCAAATAGTGTTTATCATCTGTCTTTAACAAACCCTTTCCTTCTACAAAAACTGGAATGGTGATGTCCGAATCTCTTCATGTATTGCATGAATCCGTGAAGAGAAGAGCCGCAACTGCCGTAGACGTAGCAGCAGCCATGGATATGACAGAAGTTTCGGACAGGCTATCAGCCACCAGAAAGAGGGGACATGTCGGAAAGAAGCTCATAAAAGCGGGAATCGCACTGATCGCCATACCCGACCCCATTAGCGACGTGCCAGGTGCAGCCCTTGCGCTGACTGGAGTAGCTATCGCAAAGTTCAGCGACTGTGTGGGGATACAGGACCTGAAGGATGAAGTGACAAAGACCCTCTCAGAGCTTTCTTTTTGAGGCTCATCCGCAAGAGATTTTAACCGCATCATCGAGAATACAGGTATGCTGACCCAGGGAGGATTTGAACTGACATATCTCGAGCATGATACCTTCAGGATCAGGGCGGGGGGTCTGGTGGTCTACACCGACCCTTTTCAGATCATGCCACAGAACATCAAGGGTGACATCGTCACCATCACACACGACCACTATGATCATATGAGCGAAAGTGATCTCAGAAAGGTGACTTCGGAAAACACGATAATTATAGCGTCTGTGAATTGCGCCGACAAACTCAAGGCGTTCGAGGCGAAGGAGAAGCTGTTTGTAAAGCCGGGTTCAAGAATTGAGCGGCTTGGTCTTACATTCGAAGCCGTACCAGCCTACAACATCAATAAATTCAGGGGGCCGGGCATCGTTTTTCATCCGAGGGAGTACCTTGGAGTTGGATTCGTGATCGACTATTCAGGTTCTAAGCTCTATCACGCCGGAGACACAGATAACATACAGGAAATGGGTTCATTGAAGGACATATCGGTGGCACTTCTGCCCGTGAGCGGGACCTATGTGATGACCCCCGAAGAAGCATCAAAGGCAGCCGCGGTGATCAGGGCGGACGTATCGGTTCCGATGCACTGGGGTGCTATCGTGGGGAAGAGGGAGGATGCGCTGAAGTTCCAGGAACTGGCCTCAGCCGATGGAGTAAAGGCAACCGTAATGGAAAAGTCATCTACCTAGACTGCTTATCTTTCTTCATCGCCCGCTTCAGCTTTCTGTAAGTGTAATCAAGATGCTCCGGGAGAACCTTGGTTTCTGCCAGCACCGGCATGAAATTTGAGTCTCCGTTCCACCTCGGAACTATATGGATGTGGAGATGTTCGAACCCGGCGCCGGCGGTGGAGCCTATGTTGGCACCCAGATTGAAGCCCGCAGGTTCGTATGCCTTCTCCAGCAGGGTGCTGCATGTCTGCAACAGCCGAAGCATTTCGAGTGATTCGCCTTGGTTCAATTCTTCCAGTTTAAGCACATGCCTATAGGGGGATACCATCAGATGTCCGCTGTTGTAGGGATACTTGTTCAGCATGACGAATGAATATTTTCCCCTTATCAGAATGAGATACTTTTCGTCATCGCCCCTCTTGGGATTCTCACAGAATATGCATTCGTCCGGTATGGATTCGAGGAATTCAACCCTCCAGGGCGCCCATAGGTTCTTCATAGTCCACAGGGTAGGATGCAGGCTAAAAAAGTTCCCGTTACGATTTTGGCTGCTTTCCTCGCCGTCTGGCTATGTGTAGGGCGGCGATAGCGTCCCTCTGACCACCCTTCATCGCTCGACCTTTCGAAGTGGTTCCGCTTTCATCCACCAGCTCCAGTGTAACGCCGCGTACTTCTTGCAAATCAGAAAGAAAATGCACGTACCGTCTGTCCCCTGTCCCCAGCCGGACGGTCTTTGACGCTGCTATGAACCCCAGAACCCTCCTTATGTAATCCACTGCCGACCCGGCATCTGCGAAGGTTCTGAACGTGACTGTACCTTTGTACAGGATGGCGATGCCGGTGACCCCACCGGGGTCTACACCGATCACAAGGGAGTCGACCCTTTCTTTGTAAAGCTTGGATATCAGAAGAAGGGAATCCAGGTCCTTTTCTCCCGTCAGGTCATCGTAAAGCAGGCGTTCTCCCGTGTAGCCCTCTGGAAGTTCGTTCCTCGTTGTTAAGAGTAGGTCTGGAGCATCCGTCATTTGTCCGGGGAGCAGGTCCTTATGCTTCAGTCCAAGGTTAGTGAGCAATGTGACAAATGTATAGTAAGCTCTGCCATTCGTAGTGGCGATGAACAGCTTCTTCACCGAAGGGCGACTTGAAGAAGAAACTGCACTCTTGGCGGTGCCCATAGGTTCTAACACCAGCCGTGTCCTGATAGAAGATGAATCACCGAGCCCAAAGCCTGGGAGATTGTCGGAGTTGTGAACGGCTTTAGATTGATCACTTTTTCTCCTTTCTCTTCTCTTCTTTTCTTCGCTCTTGAGTTCACTTCGATATTCCGAGCGACCTGTTCGTCGCCTGGATGGAAGAGGAGGAGTCCATCAGTCCCGTCATGGACCGGAGACAGTCTATGTTTTCGGGGATGACTATTGCTTCCTGGTGGATTCCCATGAACAAATAGAGCCACCCCTCTTCGATTTTCATTGACTCCCTCCAGACTGCCGCTTCATAGAGGTCCCCTCTCGGTCTTCCAAGTTCCCTTGCGTAGTCCATAACGGTCGAAGTGGAACTGTGCCCCTGCTTTGAGCTCATCAGTATGATTCTTGTCGCCCGGGACACCCCTTCGATCGCCTTCTCCAGAACGGGCTCCCTGACCTTTACCGCAAGCGCGTGCAGGTGCATATGTGTGGTCGGCACCTTGACCGCCATCGTTGTTAGATTAATATCATGAAGAACCGTCTTCACATCCTCTGAATGATGGCTCGGAAGTTCCACGGGGTCTGGCACAACGGAGTCGATCGGACCCTTCTTCGTGTCATTCGGGTCTGTGGCACGCCTGACGAGTGTTGCTATCGCCTTCTCCACACCGACCGAATCATCGATAGACTTGAGTATCCTGCAAAGCCCGGTGGTGTTGCATGATACGACACGAACATACTTTCTGTCGTGCGCTTCTTCGAAGTTGCACTGCGCGACAAAACTGCATTCGGCGATGGATGATTCCTCGCCCCCCTGAAAAACCACCCTTTTTCCGAATTCCTCGTACATCTTCCTGTTCTGTTCCCCTTTCTCCGGTGAACAGTCAACAACTATATCCGAGTAGGAAAGCAAGTCCGGCACCAGTCCTGCGACCTTGATGCCGGAAGAAACCAGCTTCTGCCTTGCGGCTTCGTCACCTGCAAATATGGGGATCCCTTTCTGGGTGGCAAGAAAGGCGTAGTAATCAGGAGTCCACTTTGTGATACCTGCGAGCTCCATGTCGGACTGCAATTCTAACGCGTCCGCAACCCGCCTGCCTATCGTCCCGTATCCATTTACGGCTACCTTGAGCATCAACCTTATGGTTGCAAAGGGCAGACATAAAACCTTTCGACAGGGGTTGGGAGATACAGGTTTTTTGCAGCCATGAAACACTCAAATGTAAAGATTGAATCTGTATCATTTGTAACTGAATCGTCCAGGTCATTCCCTTGCCTATCTGAGGTAATCTGTGATTCTGAACTGCCTTTGCCCAAGTGCCCTTGCAGAATAGCCCAGCCTTTTCAGGGATATCGCAAAATCAGAAGCATAGCCGTGGGTTGTGATAACTTCATCCGGCCTGCACTGCTCCACAAACTTGATCAGTTCGAAGTAATCCGCGTGATCACTTATCGGGAGCATGGAGGTATCATGAAAACCAGCCGACCTCAGGAGGGCCCAGCCGGTGAATCTCAAAACCATGGCATTGATGTCTGATACGGCACTCCTAACTTCGCCTTTCACTGAAGTGGACGGAGCGATTATCAGACTTCCCTTACCCTTTTCTCGCCTGAGCTCATCTGCCGTCTTGATATGGCGTGAAGGAGAAGGAAGGTCGACGCCGAAGTCTCTGTATATGTCGTTATACGTCTTGACCGTTCCGAATACATGCAGTGGTGACCACGACTGGAAAAGGTAGGTGAGCACCTGCGATTTGCCCAGCGGGTAGCCTTCGATAAATGCGGGACGGCCAGCCTCTATCGCGGACGATATCAACTCATTTGCGGTCCGCAGGACGGTGGCGAGCGGGGGAAACCTGTACTGTGGTCTGCCGTAGGTGCTTTCGATAAGCAGGGTTCCACACCGCACCCTTCGTGGAGCCTTCATGAAACCCCTCGACCTTCCCCCAAGGTCTCCTGTATAGTAGAAAACGCCATCCGCCAGCAAGCCCCTCGATCCAAGAATATGCCCTGTATCAACGAGCTGTATTCCCGGTGCAGAATCCTGATGCCTTTCGATCCTGAGGCCACGCTGCCTGGCAAGGCTGACCGTTTCTTCTGAAGCTATCACCGTTGCGTCGCCCACGGACTTCGGCAGGTGGTCAGAATGCGCGTGCGAGATGAATATGTAGTCCGCTGAAACCTTTCTCGTGGGGTCGAGGGCGATCTTCTTAGTACCCATTTCGAGGAAGAGCCCTTTTGGAGTTTCCCTGAGAAGAAGGCCCGAATGAGACAAATCCACCAGTCCCGTGCCAAATTTGAATTGGCCTGCCTTATTGTTCTTTACTGAGTTTTGGTTATGAAAGAGAAGCTATATTTGCCATGGTGGATTTGGCATCATCAAACGGAAGGGACGCCAGTAAACCGATACAGCTCTTGTCACCGATCAATTCAAGCGCCTTAAGTGCTCCCCTGACTGGATTGTACCACATCCCCTTGCCGGATGTTAGTTCTGACATCTGCTCAAAATCTACATTATGGTGGTATCTTTCCATAAATTCACCCTCGAGATTTCTGTATTTTGGTGTGTAGACGCCTCTTGAGCCTCTAAGTTCTTCCTCAAGATGCCTGTAGTCTTCTACCATTCTCGCGCGTACCTTCAAGAAAGAGCACAACAAGGGTACCGCGGGCTCCCCCATAAGCGCGAGTAACGCAGCTCCTGAATCAACGGACCCCGGGTTCCGCTGCATCGTGTCCAGTATGAACTCGATGATTCTAACCAACCTTTTGTCATGCTCCTCGTTCAATGGACAAATGACCGGAAAGACACGAAGTTGTGTCTTTAAAACTCTCCCACTCGGTTCGGGTCATATGATTGATTTAACAACAACAGGTCGCAGGGGGCAGGCGAATTGGCAAATTTCGCGTCACATCGAAAGTACGAAACAGCCGAGCGGAACCATTCCGTTGCAGTCATGTGGTCGCTATATCGATACGCGTTCTTGTTTATACTTCATTTTACGAAATATTCCGGCGCTTCGAATTCGTGTGTACATGTCTCAAGCACAGATCCGATGCAGAAATTTTTGCGAAATCTGATCACAGACAATGTACCGGAACTTTCGCCTGCGGGTCTGATCTGCTTCACGAATACAGTGGATCCGGGAATCATACAACGCCAGATGTGCTCCAGAGTATGACGATATCTTAAAGAACGTAGGGTAACAAGCGAGGTGACATGACGGTTCGAATTGGCCTGGTTGGAAAGACCAATACGGGTAAGACGACCTTCTTCAACTCAGCTACTCTTCAGCAGGGTGAGATCTCCAATTATCCCTTCACCACGAAGGTACCAACTATCGGAACTGCCTATGCGATATCCCCCTGTGTGTGCAGGGAACTGAAGGTTACGGATAATCCGGTCAATTCGAAGTGCAAGGATGGTTGGAGATACATACCGATAGAGCTGGTGGACCTTCCAGGCCTGATACAGGGGGCCAGCGAAGGTAGGGGGCTGGGCAATCAGTTCCTCACAGTTGCATCCCAGTCTGATGCCCTGATACACGTCATCGATGCCTCGGGAAGCATAGACGAAGAAGGGAGGCTTGCGGACCCTGGAACAGGTGACCCACTTAAGGACTTTGAAGAGATAGAGGGGGAGCTTGTGGCATGGTATGTAAAAATAATAGAAAATAACAGAGACAAGGTCAGCAAGCTGGCCAAGAGCGGCGACCCTGCAGAAGCACTTGCGGAACCACTGAGGGGTATGAGAATAAAGCCAGCCGATGTCGCCCTCGCCCTTGAGCGGGCGGCCCTCGATGGGAAGAGCTTTGATTCCTGGAACGCGGACAAGCTTTGGAAATTCGCCGGTAACCTGCGTGAGATATCGAAGCCCACGATTATACTTGCCAACAAGATGGACCTGCCTGGTGCGACGAAGAACTACAAAAGACTCAGGGATGCCCACACCGACCTTATCGTGGTTCCTGCCAGCGCAGAATCAGAGCTTGCGCTTAGAAAGGCGGAGCAGTCTAATCTGATAAGATACAACCCGGGCGACGAGAATTTCGAGATACTGGACGAAAAGTCTCTCACCCAGGCCCAGAGGGCGGCACTTCAGTTGATACAGAGGATGGTGCTTAAAGAGTACATGAGGACCGGTGTGCAGTTCGCCCTCAACACCGCTGTATTCAAGCTGCTGAGGATGAATGTCGTGTTTCCGGTTTACGACATCGAAAAGCTTTCCGACAAACACAAAAACGTGCTTCCTGATGCATATCTGATGCCTGATGGGTCCACGGTCAAGGACCTCGCCCAGCACATACACTCGGACCTTGCGAAGGGTCTTCTTTACGCCATAGACGTAAGGTCAAGACTGCGCCTCCCGAACGAGTATGTCCTCAAGGACAGGGATGTTCTTAGTCTTGTGTCTGCCACGAGAAAGCCGAGCTGAAGGATAGAACTTGGGTCGAGTGGTTCAAAGGAACTGCATCGCCAGTGAATATTCCCACCGTTTCTTTCTGGTATGGTAGCCTGAAAATTGCCATCCCAAAGGGAGCCGAGAATATTCTACAGGAAGGAAGTGGATTCGACTCAGGATGAAGCATTCAGACTGCTTGATTCCGGCGAAGTTCCACCTTTCTTTGTGGTTTCAGATATTCAAACCAGCGGGAGAGGAAGGTACCATCGTCCCTGGGTCTCCGGACGAGGAGGAGCCTGGCTTACGTTGCTTTTGGAACAGGACAGGAAGAAATTTCACAACGCCTGGGTGTACGGGTTTGCTGCGTCCCTTTCGGTGGTGGAACTTCTCTCCGAATTCAAGATCCGGGCCTCGATTTCATGGCCGAACGATGTTTTGGTCAACGGGTCTAAAATTTCAGGAGTTCTTGCCGAAGCCAGGTTAAACGGCAACGAAAAGGCGATTGAAGAAACCGAATCCGGCCACCCGCTGGCAGTGGGGGTCGGGCTCAATGTCACCAATGATGTAAGCCGGGTCGCAGCACCTTACCCGGTGACCAACATGCTCGATAATTTGAAATCAAGTATTGATTTCGAATCTGTAAGAAAAAGGTTGATTGAAATTCTTTTCATAAGAGCTTTCAACGGTGAGCAGGATCTGACAATTAAGGAGTACAGGACGAAGCTGCAAACACTGGGCAGAGTTGTGACCGTGAAGTCCGGTAACTGGATGATATCCGGAAAGGCGGTCGACCTTGATTCTGATGGCGCCCTTATCATAAGGACAGATAAGGGTTTGGAAAAGGTGTTTACAGGCGAGATTGTACGGAAACGGACACAGGGTTAGAAAGCCAAGAGGTCATTTAATTTAATAACTCCCACCTCAGCAAGATGATTGTCTGATAGTTTGCTGGCGATTGACCTGAACTCGGATATGGGCGAAGCATCCACCATTCAGGAGTTCCGTCGTGACCTATGCCTCATGAAATATGTTACTTCGTCCAACATTTCCTGTGGAGCACATGCCGGCTCGGACGAGCTTATATTGAAAACGCTTTCGAGTTGCAAAAAGGCCGGTACGGGGGTGGGTGCCCACCCCTCCTTCAGGGACAGGAGAGGATTTGGAAGGAGAGAACTTGAAGTAGGACGGAAGGATCTTGAGAAGGAGCTGGATCGCCAGGTCAGGCACTTGAAAGTGCTCGCGGGCAAGGCGGGGGTGAGTCTGTATCATCTCAAGCCTCACGGAGCCCTCTACAATATGGCATGGAGGAGAAAGGATTACGCGAAAGCCATAGCAGAAACCGCCAGCAGGCACAGCCTGCACATTTTGGCGCCAGCCGGTTCGGCCATGATCATGGAATCCATAAAACTGGAAGTCCCCTTCTTCAGGGAGGGCTTCGTTGACAGAAATTACAGCGCTGATGGTTTGCTGGTTCCGAGAAGCAGGCCGGATTCGATTATCAAAGATCCCGCTCTTGCGGCCGAAAGAGCGCTCAGGATGGTTGAGGGAAAGCCCATAAGGACTGTGGAAGGGAAGAATCTGGAGCTTTCCGTGCAGAGCCTTTGCGTCCATAGTGACACGCCCAACTCCTGTGGTATCGCACGCGTAGTGAGAAGCAGACTCGAAAGTGCAGGAGTAAAGGTAGTTTCTTTGAGACATCTTGACTCGATGTCGTCGGCGGGAAATCATACTTGTTAATCATCATAGGAGGCGGATAGCCAGTACGAAAGGAGCTGGGTCGGACAGGTTTGATGCACTGGATTATGAACCAAGGATAACAAGGTTCGGAAAATACGTCTATGTCCAGCTCTGCGACAAAATTGACATCGACTGCAACAGGGTTGTTCATTCGATGGACTACCTCCTCCGGAAGAAACGGTTCAAATGGTTGTTGGAGGGGGTGCCGGCGTACGGAACGCTTGCCTTGATCGTAGATTTTGAAAAAACCAGCATGCATGAGGTGAGGGAGTACGTGTTCGGTGCCTTCAATTCTGCCATGCTTCAAGGCCAGAAAGGATTCCGGAGCAGGGTAGTTACACTTGGGGTGAAATATGGTGGAGAATATGGGCCAGACATTGAAATGGTAGCAAAGGAGACCGGTCTCACAATTAAGCAGGTGGTGAAGATGCATACGTCAAGAATTTATCATTGCTATATGCTTGGTTTCTCTCCAGGTTTCGTGTATCTTGGTGAATTGGATCCCAGGCTGTGGGTTAAAAGACTGGACACACCAAGGACAAAGGTCCCTGCGGGATCGGTCGGACTGGCAGGTTCTCAGACGGGCTTCTACGGAATAAGCAGCCCTGGGGGGTGGAGGATAATCGGGCGACTCGCTGAGAGAAGCTTCGATGTTCGTCTCAAAGAACCTTCGAAGGTGCGCCCGGGAGATGATGTAAAATTTGTGGAAATTAGGTGATCCTACAATTGCCGACCAGGAAGGTTTTTGGCTCCCTGAATTCTGAGAAAGTAGCCGAAACGATTTCTCCGGGGCTTCTCACTACGATTCAGGATGAAGGGCGATTCGGATACAGGAGGTACGGAATTCCGCCGTCGGGTGCGTTGGACAGAACGTCCTACCATCTTGCAAATAGTCTCGCTGGAAATACATCCGATACGCCAGCCCTCGAGGTTCTCGGGGGAAACATGACGCTCCGATTTTTTGCCGGCACCAAGGTGGCCGTCACAGGCGCCGTGACCGAGGTAAAGACGGAATCGAAGAATTCGAGAACCCCATGCACATTCGACATTCAACCCGGAGAAATGCTGTCTCTTGGATTCCCCGAGAAGGGATTCATCAACTATGTAGCATTCGACTATGGGGTCGCCGGAGACATGGTGCTGGGAAGTTACTCTACATACGTGCCCGGCGGCTTCGGGGGTAGCGCTGGAAGGGCCATCAGAGAAGGTGACATCCTGTCGAGCCTTGGTTGCAGGAAAGGAAAGCACTCATCCACAATAGCAACTCCAAATTTCGAAGATTCGCCCAGATTGCGAATTACTCAGTGTCTTCACAGTGAATTGCTGGACTTCGGGAGATTAAGCGAGTACCTTACTCAGGGATTCGAAGTGTTGGCCGAAAGCAGCAGAATAGGTTACAGGCTCCGTAGTCTTGGGAAGCCATTTGTGCCGCGAATACCCGAATTGTTATCCCTCCCTGTATTTCCCGGCATGATGCAGCTTTTACCCAATGGCGATCTGGTTGTCATCCTGAATGATGGACAAACCACAGGTGGTTACCCTGTAATAGGTATGCTCGAAGAAGACTCCATATCGAAGTTGGCTCAGGCTGGGCCTGGTGGTCTGGTCTTCTTCGAATTTGCCTAAGGCCAAAGCAGGCATATATCACAGTATGATTCCAGTTCACCAAGAGATTCACTAGCTAACTGGAATAAGCATTTTGCTGGAAAGTGCTGTTTAAAGATACGAGCGTGAGTGGTTTTTTCTCTGAGTTACAATCCATTCTTTGCTTTAAACAAATGATTATTCAGAGGTACAATTTCAGGGATGAATATTCAAGAAGCTTCATGCAGATGGAGTCGGAGGGTACGAATCAGGATCTTCTAAATATAAATCAGTAAATGTAGGTACAATGCACAGAAGGGAACTCGGGCAGACAATGCGGGTATCGATAAAGCCCGCGATTTCCCTTTTATACTGGTCAGCCTTCTCCACCTGAGGGACTGAGCCTGTTTTGTACCAAAAAGTTGGGATCGTGGGCATCGGTTACGAAGGCTTCAGGCCGAGTATTTCAGACCTTTCGACGAGGGAACTTATGTTCGAAGCGTCGTACAAGGCGTATGAAGATGCGGGGGTGGACCCCAGGAAGGATATTGGCTCCTTTATCTCCTGTGATGAAGACCTTTGGGATGGATGGAGCATCACGGATGAAATGGTACCGGACCAGCTGGGCGGTGCGCAGAGACCAGTCTGCACTGTTTCGGGGGATGGAATAACGGGGCTGGGCCATGCTGTCATGCAGATTAGAGCTGGTCTCGCAGATGTGGTTGCAGTCGAAGCACACAGCAAGGTGGCGGACGTCGTAAGAAAAGATGAAGTTGAACTGCTGAGTATAGACCCCACATTTCTCAGGCCGCTCGGGATATCGCCTACCTCGCTGGCCGGGCTCGAAATGAGCATGTTCCTGAGGAATTCTGGTTATAAAAGGTCCGATTGCACTGCCGTAGTTGTCGATATGAAAAGAAAGGCCCTGAAGAATGCCAGGGCTTCTTATGCCGGTCGTTTGACAAGTAAGGAGGTGGAAGAATCCGAGCCCGTTTCGCCCCCCCTAAGAGAGATGGATATCGCGAAGCATACAGAGGGCTCCGTCAATGCCGTCTTGGCTTCTGAGAGTTGGATAAAGAAAAATAGGGCAGACCCTGTGTACATCGATGGTATTTCCTGGTCCTCTTCAAACCCATGGTATGAGGAAGGTGAGCCATCCGCCCAATATCTTTCTGATGCATTCAAGAGGGCCTGCGAACAGGCGGGCATCAAACCTTCCGTCTCACGAATTGATGTGCTCGAAGTGGACGACAGCTATTCGTACAAACTTCTTCAGCACCTCTCGGCGTTGGTTGGAGGTAAGGGTGATTTCGAATATAATGACAAACGCATTAACCCCTCGGGGGGCTCGCTGGGTGTCGGGCACATGATAGAAGCCACGGGTCTCCAGAAGGTTCTTGAAGTCGTTCTCCAGCTGAGGAAGGAAGCGGGTGCAATTCAACTGAAAAATGCGAGCAAGGGCCTTGCTGCTTCGTGGAGGGGGCATCCTACGGCCACAGGAGCCGTGGTGTTACTGTCGAGGTGATGGTCAGTGAGAAGAGTAGCGGTGATAGGAGCCGGAATGACGCTTTTCAGAAGGCGTTTGCTTGAAACCGGGCGGGAACTCTCCTTCGAAGCATCAAAGATGGCACTTGATTCTGCTGGCATGGAACTGAAGGACGTTCAGTCAGTTGCTCTTGGTACAGCCCCTGACGCCTTTGATGGGGTGCATATGAAAGGAGAGTATCTGATGGATGGTGCAGGAGGAGCCGGTAAACCTTACAGCAGGGTTTACGTGGGTGGAGGCACAGGCGTTTTCACCCCGGTAAGTGGCTGGTGGCATGTCGCTTCAGGCATGTTTGACACCTGCCTTGTGGTAGCAGAAGAAAAGATGTCTCCCCTTCACCCGCATCCCCAGTATGCATTCTGGAGTATATTCGACCACACGCTGGAAAGACCGCTTGGCACGACACTTCTGTGGATATTCGCTCTTGAAATGAGGAGGTACATGCATGCACATAACGTGAAAGAAGAAGACATAGCCCTGGTGAGCGTAAAGAACAAGAAAAATGCACTGGACCATCCCGCTGCACAGCTTGCAGCCAACATAACCGTCGAGGATGTGATGAAGAGCGAACCTATGGTCTGGCCTGTCAAAAGGCTTGATGTGTCCCCTCCGTCAGACGGAGCCGCAGCACTAGTATTGGCGTCAGAGGAAGTTGCGAGAAAGTACACAGACGAACCTGTCTGGATAGACGGCGTGGGGTGGAATGTAGATACACAGTACTGGACCAACAGGGACCTCTATTTCCCTGAGTATGTCCAGAGAGCGGCGAAGATGGCGTATAAAATGGCAAAAATAGATGACCCGAGAAAACAGATAGATCTCGCTGAGGTTTATGATCCATTCGACTACAAGGAGCTGCACCACATGGAAGGCCTGATGTTGGCAGATAAGGGGGAAGCACCGAAGCTGACAAAGGAAGGTGTCACACAGCGCAACGGAGACTTCCCCATCAACCCCTCGGGGGGTCTTCTTGGCGTGGGTAATCCGATTGCTGCTGCGGGACTGATGAAGGTCTGCGAGATCTACTGGCAACTGAGGGGTGAGGCTGGTAAGAGGCAGGTTACCAAAGAGGTTAACACGGGCTTGGCACAAGCGTGGGGGGATTTAATGCAGGTAGGTACTGTTATAATCCTGCGGCGTTGAATAATACTGCCTCTATTTTGCGTCGGTAATACTCATCGCGGGCCACAAATGTCCATTCTTGGGTGGCATTCTCATTTCCAGCTTGTTGCTGCTGCACAAACGCAGATTCGACGGGTTGTTCTAAATTTTAGAACTAAATATGCTTCATGCTCAACCGTCTTGTGAGCACATTGCGGCATCTCCGCTGTTTTCCAAACCGATACCGCCACGTGTTTGGCCGAACTCAAGGAAGTGCCTCCATAATTTCGGTACTTTTGCTCGTTCTTCTACTTTTGATATTCGGATTTCTACTCATATCCACCATGAAGATCTAGACTTCGAATGCGGTGAATCATAATGTGACTGTTATATTCTGATGGCTTGGTCAAAGGAGGAAAAGTTTTGAAGGCATATCGGGGGAAATGTACAACATCTCGATTATTTCGGGAGCCATTTGTCAATCAAAGGCATTATCCCAGGACGAATTGCTCAAAATCGTTTTCCGAACGCTGTTGCAGTGCAGGGTTTTCCATTTTCTCGTGTTCAATAGTGGAGGTTTTTGTGGCACCGTAATCATGGCCGGGGTAGATTATCGTGTCTGGTTGGAGCGCAGAGAGCCGCTTCAAACTGCGGAAGAGAGATTTGGGATCACTCCCGGGAAGGTCGGCGCGTCCACATGTTCCCACAAAAAGAGTGTCGCCCGTAAATATGCCGCCCGGAACAACGTAACATACAGAATCCGGAGTGTGACCCGGCGTTGCAAAAACCCTAATTTGGATGCCACCCAACTTTAGACTGTCGCCCTCTTCAATCGCAACCGCTTTGTCTATTGGTGACCTGGAATGTGCACATACTTTTGCACCAAATTCCCGCACGAGGATCTCGTTGTCGTGGTTATGGTCAAAATGACTGTGAGTGGATAGGATGTATTCAACCGTGAGCTTTCGCCTCCTGACTTCTCCAGAGATTATCCTTCCTCCAAAACTGGGGTCCACAACGGCGCATATTCCCTCGGTTGATATGATATACGAGAAGTTCTGCATGTTCCCCACAAGCAGCTGGACAACTTCATAACCGGGCTCTGCCCTCAACATGTTCAACCTCTGGAACCCACACCCAAAACCTTCCATTTTTCGTTCATTGGGTTTGGCCTTTTTAATACGCCCCTCGCGTCCAGGATCTTTGAGCCGGGCGACGCCATCCCGGCAACGTCTGAAAAGGACAGATCCCTATACATTGAATGGTCTGTGGCCACAATAACCAGTTTTGCACCATGAAGAGCCTGTTCGATTGAAGATGTAAGACTGAACCCCTTGGGCTTACTTTTCGAAATGTATGGATCATGTACGGTTACTGCGAACGATTTGGCAACAAAGTAGTTGACCAGCGAATAGGAAGGGGAGAACCTGTCATCATCCACATCTCCCCTGAAGGCAAGGCCTAGTATCGCCACCCTGTCCCCCGGCTGCAGGTCGGTGTCGGCAAGGGCGGCCGCCGCAACCTGCTCAGGTTGAGAGTCGTTCACCTTTCTGGCGGTTCTTACAAGCTCGAGGTCGAGCCTTACTCGATCGGCCTCGTAGATTATAAACCATGGATAAACAGGGATGCATGCTCCACCCACACCAGCGCCCGGTTTGTGAAGATGGGAGTACGGCTGAGAATTTGCCGCAGACCTCACCTCCCAGTAGTCCAGACCCGATGCTTCACAGTATTTTGCCAGCTCATTAGAGAGGGCAATGTTGACATCCCTGTATATTCCCTCGAAAAGTTTCTCGGTTTCTGCGGCCTCTAGGCTGCTCATTTTGATTATGCCTTTTTTCGCTATAATGCTGTAGTATTTTGCTGCCTTTTCAAGTGAAGCTTCATTTATTCCGGATACGACCTTTTGGTAGTTCTCCTCAAGGTCGTGCAAGGCCCTTCCTTCGAAAATTCTCTCCGGGCTGTAAGCAACGTAGAAATCAGTTCCTGCCTTCATTCCAGAAGAATGCTCAAGCTCTTTTACGAGTAATTTCCTTGTGGTACCTGGTGGCACACTGGTTTCCAGAGAAACGAGGGCTCCCCGCTTCATCGATGAGCCGACGTCCCTTGCTGCAGACCTTACAGCATCCAGCTCTATTTTGCCTTCTCGGAAACCGGATGGGACTGCGATAAAGACTCCATCACATCCCGAGGCTGCGTACTTGGTATCTGAAGTAACGATGCACGTGCCGCTTCGGACTCCTTTGATCAGAGCTTCATCTACTCCAGGCTCGTCCCTGAACACGCTCTCCCCGGATTCTATTCTGGTTACTTTGCTAACGTCGATATCTGCCAGCATGACGTTTGTTCCGGCCCTCAGCCAGGCTGCGGCGATCGTGGCGCCTACCCTGCCCGCGCCATATACGCTGATTTTTTTTGGGCCAGACTTGTCTGAACGTTCATCCATTACCACATTGCTTCGGTTTGAATTCAATGTCACAGGTTCGCAACATAGAGTATAAAATTGATTCGAGCCTACTCGCATTTGAGTTGAATACGACCAAAGGGGCCTTCAAGAAAAGATGTATGAAAGACATTTCGTCAGGTTAGGTTTCAAGAGCCTTCCTCAAAAACCTCGCGATCGAGGATGCAGCCTTTCCATTTCCGTAGTACCCGAAAGGGTCCACCTTGGGAGGCTTGTTTTGCATGAAATGATTCATTGCATCTGCAAACGCTTTCACATCCTGACCGACCACCCTGTTCCATCCGGATTCCACCGTCTCCACCCATTCTGTTGTGCTTCTGAGTGTAATAACGGGGGTGCCCAGAAGAAACGCCTCCTTCTGAAGCCCCCCACTGTCCGTGACAACAATCCTGGCATCCTTTACAAGCTTGAGGCTTTCCAGATAACCCACGGGATTTATCAGGTGAACCTCTGGGCCAAACGGGCCAGCTTCGGCATCGAGCTTGAGCCTCGACTTGGTTCGGGGATGCAATGGAAATACGACTTCCAAACCGAAACGATTCGGTATCGATGATATGGCTTTGATTAGTAAACTGAGCCTTGCCTTATCGTCAACATTTTCAGACCTGTGTATGGTGACAAAGACATAACTTCCTTTGCGCACATCGAGCCCAGTTTTTGCCCTCGATATTTTGCTGCGCATCATCAGTACGTTGTCGGCCATTACGTCACCCGTAAGTATTGTGTTCGCTGCTAAACCTTCCCTTTCAAGATTTGCCTTTGCGACAGCGGTCGGCGCGAAGAGATAATCCGAAATGTGATCGATGATCACCCTGTTGATCTCTTCGGGCATGAAGCGTTGGTTTGAACGTAACCCCGCTTCCACATGCGCCAGCTTCAAACCCATCTTGGGAGCGACCAGCGACCCTCCAAGCGCGCTGTTCGTGTCTCCAGGAACCACAACAATCCTTGGCCGTACATTCTCATAGTATTTCTCAAGGCGGACAATTATTTCTGCGGTTTGCCTCGCATGGGAACCGCTTCCCACTCCAAGATTTCTTGAGGGTTTCGGAAGCCCCAGCTCATCAAAAAACACCCTATCCATCTCAAAGTCGTAGTGCTGGCCGGTGTGAACAACTTCGAAGTTGAGGCCTTCCTCACGAAAGGCCCTGCAGAGTGAAGCAAGCTTGATCACCTGTGGCCTTGTTCCGACGACCAACGAAATGAGGCTCAAACCAGCACCAGTCTTTAACTGAAAGCCAATTCATGCGGGTATAAAGGCAGTGCCATTCTTCACTTCAGGAGCTGAAGTATATCATCCGCGAGCCTTTTCGACCCATCTGGCAGGGCAGGGGGGGTGAAGCTGGAAGAAGCTTCGATCGCATTTCTCAAGGAATCCGTGTTAGGTTCCGTTACGAGCTGTGCGCCAAGATGTTTTGTGAGTCTTGCCGCATCTTCGACTCCGACGGTCCTGGTCCATTCAGGATTCACGACTATCACCGTGGGTTTCTTATATACCAATGCCGATTCGAGGGCCGTCTCTCCGAAGTGAGTGACCACAACGCTGGCAGCCGCTATATACCTGTAAAAAGTTGGTGAGAAGTCGAATATTTCCCACTCCGGGTGTTGCAGCCTGTATGGCTCCTGGGCCACCACCCCCGTCTGCAAAACTACATTTTTATAGCTGGTGGCAGAAATAGCATCAAAAAGCGCTTTGTGACCAAAGGTACCGCCTGTAACAAGAATGTAACCACCATCGGTTATCGGAGCCTCCGGTGAAGGAACAAAGGGGCCATAAACAGTCCCGCCGGGGAAGAGTTCTTTCTGGTCCTCCCACTGTAAGGCTGTTATCTTTGAAATCCTGGAAAGTATCCTTGCGGTACTTGAAGCTCTGGTGAATCTTACTGAACTTTCGATGTTGATTAACTGCCCACCCTTCAGGTAAGCCGCCAGGGATGGTGGAATGCAGAAGTTACTTCCCGTGCTCACAACCACCCTGTGCCTTGATTTCACAAGTTGCAGAGATTTTATCCCTGAAGTAATGAGCCGGGAGACAAACCTGTATGTCGGGGTCTTGGGTCCCCTCGGCTTGGTGAGCTGACTGACGGTGGAATACTTCGACAGACGCTGTAGACTTAGTCTGTCCCCCTCGGGAACGAGACTGTAGAGTTCACATCGTCCATGGAGCGCCTGTGCAAGCGCATATGCATAACCGGTGTGTCCTCCTCCACCGGCAAGAAGAAGAACCGCCGACTCAGTGCTCATATTGGGACTTCCTCCGACCCGCAGCAGCAAGCACCGCATTTACGAGGACGGGCTCGCTCACATCTTCCCAAGAAGGGATTCTTAAAGCAGGTCGTGACCCCCTGGTCAGAAAGGAGACGACTTCCTGCACAAATCTGGATTCAACGGTAGATGTGTAGTAAGATGATTCAGCAACGTTGCATGCGATGACAGGGGTTCCAAGCCATATGCTTTCCGATATCTTGTGAACTCCTTCTTCGCTGTAGTAATCGGCATTGGGATTCCTGTGTCTAGGCATTATTGAAACATCTGATGCGACGATCAGATCTGGAACTTCGTGATGGGGCACCCATCCGAAGTATCTTACCGTGGATGGGTACTTCAGCTCGAGTTTCTTGATGTCCAATCCGAGAGGCCCGTCTCCCACCACCCAGAGTCTGGCTTCAGGCACGCTTGAAAGTGCTCTGGCGACATCTTCAAGAAGGTCTGCGCCCTCTATCTTGGTTAGTCTTCCCACAAAAATTGCAATTTTCGCTTGATCAGATACACCCATGCCCTTTCTTATCGTCTGCTTATCTCCCCTGGCCGAAAAATTCCCAAGTGGATAGTTAGGTACAACGAATACGGGAGTCCCCAAGCTTGAGACATCACGTACCATGCGCCTCGAAACCACTACCAGTACTGATGCATATCGTCTCGCAGTCTTTTCAATTATTTCACTTAGCCTGAAAAATAGACCCCTGCCATATTCTATTGCAAGTTCTTTAGACCATGGTGATCTGAAGTCATACACATATCTTCGTCCCGTCAATGCGAACGGAAGAGCAGTTATGTCTGGACAGTTTGATACCCATACTACATCGGCGTTTACCGTGGCAGCCTGAAGTAGAAAGAATATGTACTTGATCAGCGCCCTGAGCGTGCGATTCCTGATGACTGCAGGGTAAGTTGGTCTGAAAACTACAAAATCAGCTCCAAACTTTGAAAGTGACTTGCCGATTTTGCGTAGCCTGGGCTGATTCGTTGGTTCTGTGGTAACGTACACGACCCTTAAGCCCTTCAGTTGTTGCGTCATCTGGAATTCAGGACTGCAATGGGTACATGGTATTGCCTTATTGTGTTTAGCGGGCACGCGAATCAATCCTGTAAAGGCAGAGTGCTGTCCGAACAAGGATCTGGATCACCCTTCTGATTCGCAGGACTCGTTTGTACCTTATGCAACCATCTTTTGAATATGTCAAGTAATATCATTTCGTCAAAAGGTGACGATTCTGATACAACGCTTGTCTTGAAAGAGAGCCTGGGCCGGGTAATTAGAAGGTGTGATTCGCTTTCCATCATTAACCAGAATTCGGTGTTTTCATGAGCCTGAATTTGTCCAGAAATCTCTGTGGAGGATACGGATGATCAGCGATCTTCATTTATTGGATGCTTTCCTCTTTTCTTCTTCCTTCTTCCTTATTTCAGCCAATGTCTGCTCGTATATTTGATCCCTTGACTTCGACCCCCTGTAATAAAAGTACATGGCAGTGCCGGCGATCGCTGCCACAATGCCCCAGTACAATCCAAGTTCAGCGGAATAGAACTCTGCCCATACGCCGGATATCTGGATAGTGTATGTAGCATGGTATGATATCACGTATACGTCGTAGATAGACGACTCCTCTAACGGGACCTTTACGTCGATGGAGCTGGTTTTATTCGTAAGATAGTAAGAGATGACGTTGGGAAGTGGCTGGCCAGGATACTTTTCGCTTTCCAACACGATTGTGACATTGCCGGGCCCATGCTCGGACGCCACGATATGAATCACGGTGCCTGCACGGACCGGAGGAATAGCGAACGTATCCACCCAATAAGGCGGATTCTGCGCGTTAAATATGTGAGGCCCGCTCTCGGATATCGAGCTGGGGACGTAAAGGCTTGGTCCTATTATCGCTGCCGCTATCAATATACCAGCTATCGAGAACATGGTCAGCCAAGGTAGCTTTGAGGCCAAGTTAGATCCAAGTCTCGCCTGTTCAAACTCAGAATCCCTGCAGTTCGGCCCCTGCCGCCTGCGGAGAGAATATCAGGGTGGTCACTACGTAGTTATCCAGAATATATGCACTCGTAGCATTTGAATATGTGAAAGTCACGGTCTTGTATTCACCCTTCGCTGCACTCAGGTTGCTGAATTCGAATGCATAGGTGCCTATTATGTGATCATTTAAGACCTGGACGGATTTGGCGCCACCAATCGAATTCGGTATTTGCGTCAGATGACCTTGGTAAAACAGCGCCAGGTAATTTGACCTGTTCTGCAGCGCCGCATAAAGGGACCTCACAACATCGTTCTGCTGCACAAGAGTCTGGCCACTTTGGATAAGGAGCTGAAGGGCCGACTCCATTGAGCCTTCCGGCGAGGGGGTACTCTGTGTGTAAAGAATGAATTCCTTGTAGAATACCATTACTCCCTGAGCCACCGTCCTTGTCAGAGTATCGTTGTTTGTGATAAAGTACAAAGTATAGCCAGCGTATGTAAGCTTTGGAATTTTTGAACTATTTGAAAGACTCTGCTCGAGTTGTTCGTATACATTAGTGGGTGTTTGAAATATGATTATTTCGGTTTCATTGGATTGAGGATTTGATGTGGGTAGATAGTATGTAGCTACAAGCTGGGTATTCGTGAAGTCGATTCTCTGACCGGTCTGCTGGATATTTACGAAGTAAGCTGCTGCAGGATTGAATGCGACTGAAGATGCTTTCACAGCAGTCACATTTATCGCTTCAAATGAGGTCGCCTGCTGCGGTATCAATCCCATCCAATCTGCTAGTGGTATAGAATATTTGCTGGGAAAGTGGTAGATTGTTGGCCCGTTGAAAAATATAACTGCAAACGTACCTAATAAAAGCACGGCGAACACTATGGAAAAGGTGACTGTTACCGCCAAGCGTTTCTTTGCTTTGTTGGCCAATCTGAATTTCCCCACCTTTGCGCACCAAAAAAACGTTTCGTAGCATTTATCTGAGTCTGGCTGGGCATAATAACGGCAGGGATGCTGGATATTTGTATGTAACAGCCATGCAGGTGCTCAAAAAATCTCTGGTCTATTTCCTCATATTGGCTACGGTTGATATGGTTGCTTCTTTGGTACTTGCAATCTTCATGGGAGTATCCATAATAACAACTGTATTCGGATACCTCGCCCTCTTTGAAATGGCAATACTCTTCATTGTTGGGGGGATGCTTGACGCATGGCAGTCGGGCTCGGGCGTCGCCGCGAGGAGAATGATCTGGAGAGACGGTCGCGCGTATTCGGCCCAAAGACACAGAGATGCTCAGAAGAAAGGAGCGTCGTTTATACTGGCTGGAGTCTGGTTTGTCATAGTCGCTCTGATATTCTTGGTATTGAATATATGATTTGAAGAGCTAGAACTGCCAATAATTAAACAAAGCTTGCGCTGAATCACAAAAGTAACAAAAAATCCTGATGATGTTAATCTTACTTCTTTCTGGTTACTGCTAGGATCGCTACTATTATGGAGATGATGGCTATTACAATCGCTCCGTAGCCTACGTAAGTTGCTGTCTGGAGTTGTCCCTGCAGGGAGTTTATCGAAGTTTGTAGATTGCTTACACTGCTCTGAGTAGCAAGGCCACTTACCGCTTGGCTTAGCTGCGAAGATGTTGGGTACGACGATAGCACCGAGTTAAGTGCGGTCGACAGTGGGGTGGTGGTTATCGAGTACGTGTTGCTGAACGATGGAGGCGCTACGACAGGCAGTTGTCCACTGGCGATCAGCTGATTGCCGCTTGAGAATGCGACGGAGCTAACCGGGGTCAGGGACGCGCTCATCACCTGCGAGATCTGGTGACTTGAGATAAGTGAGTTGTAGGCGTCTCCAGGGGCAGCTTCTCCGTAAAGGTTTTGCACGGCCGCAATATCTGATGAAGGTACATAGTAGCCGGTGATGTTGTACCTGTAATAGTACACACCTGGTTGGTTGGGCAGCCAGTCGAACAGATACTGACCGTCACTCAATGGCGAGCCAGTTACCCAAGCTCCAACGTTGGTCCAGGTCTGCTGGTCGGTACTGACCTGCATTATGACAAGTATGTTGTCAATAGGTGCACCTGATGAGTTGGTTAGGGTTCCTTCGAAGCTAAACGTCTTTGGAGCGAAGTTAGGTACAGTCACACCTGGGAAGTAGTACCTGTAATACCATGTTCCAGGCGTGGGCGGTGTCCAATCAAAGGTGAAGCTACCGTTGGCGGAAGTCGTTGTGGATTGAACGCTGGTCCAGGTAGAATTGTCAGGGCTGGTCTGGAGATAGACAAGGGAGTTGTTGTATGCTAGCCCAGTGACTGGGTTCTTGAATGTCCCGGTCAGGGCTATTGGGAATCCCCACACATTATAGCTCGACAGGGTTACAGGCGTACTGGTTTGTTCGAATGGTGAAACACCAGTGTTGTACCCTGCGGAGGCAAGGTACTGCTTGGCTATGTACGGGTTGTAGGGGTCTGGTTGTAGGTTAGAATCGTAGAATATGCCGCTCGCAGGACTGATCAACGTCAGACCGGGCGCCGCTGCACCCAAGAGAAGATTGGATATGATCTGCTGCCTTGGTATCAGGTAGCTCATGGCACGCCTCACATCCCTAGCGGCATTGGCCGCCTGGGATGGATTAGACTGACCGAGTGGGGTCCCGGTTCCGGTTCCCCAGATGGGGTTGAACAGGTTGAATCCCATCTCTTGCTCAAGAGCACCAGGAGCATGAATTATGTTTGCGCCGATTCCCTGAAGTTGGGACGCAAATGGCGCAAGACCGTACTCTGAATCAAGCTGGTTCACTGTACCAGTTGAATAGGCTGCGATAGCCGCCTGAGCACCATTTATCCATTGTACGTTGTAATTCTTAACAGCAAATTGACCGATGGACTGAAGACCGCTCGCGTTCCAGTAGTTGGGGTTAGCCGCTTCCTTGAATACGTTGTTTGCAGTATCACAGCTTGTGAGCACATACGGCCCATTACCGAACGGACCAGATACAGGCGCGCCGTTGACCATCACTGTTGTGCCGTTCGCGAACTTGTCAGGTCCAGAACACGTTGAGAATGGAAGGGAAGCCCACTGGTCGACAGGGAAGCCCTGGAAATAGTGCAGGGGTACCGGTGCTATGGGCGTGTACGTCTCGTTGAAGAATGCATATGGGTGAGTAAGTGAAACCGTGAATGTATGAGCATCCACGGCTGTGACGTTCCACCATACTGGGGACGCGCCGTTGGTGTTGTCCACTATCACAGATGTGCCGTTAAGGTATGTGAATTTGGCTATGTTTCCAAGCTGTGAGCTGTATGTTCCGATGCTGACAGATCCACTTCCGGGGAGGAATGAAGCTTCATAGGCGAACACAAAGTCGTTGGAAGTCACTGGTACACCGTCTGCCCAGTTATTAGGTTTGAAGTTGATTGTCCAAGTTAGACCGTCAGGAGTAACATGGACATAGTTGGCCAGGGCCAGATAGAACTGCCCCTGAACCGGGTTCCATTCAAGCAAGAACCCGTAGAGCGGGTTAGTGATATAGGTAGCGTACAACGAGTTACATGATGTAGTGACAACAGCGCCGCACAGCGTGTTGCCTGGAAAGACGTTGCCGGCTTCTGCGAAGTTAATCGTACTGACTCCGCTCACATGCTGCGGGTCAGGCCAGGAGAATGGACTGTAGGTGTTCACCCCACCATAATCTTGAATCTGGGGGGAGCGAGCGACCACTTCCTGCTCGTAGTAAATGACTGGGTCAGGAGAGTCATTCTGAATAATTTGCTGCAGCTGATAGATATCCTTTATCTGAAGGGTTTGATTCACAGTCGACTCGATCTGGTTCATAAGGAAGTTAGCTTGGCTGTTGTTGTAGAAATAGTAGTTATTGCCGTTCGGAGCCCAGTCGGCATAGTCTCCCCTCCAGTTTGTGAAACTGGTATCGGGGGCTGGGCTGAATGATATCCAGCCGATAAAGCCGGCATCGTATCCACCGTGGGCAAAGTCAAGCCCCACCTTGGACCAGTCCACCGACCCGTTGAAGAAATAGGCATTCGTGAAGAACAACCTACCCACCAACTGATCAAAGTTGACGAAGAAAGGCGTGGCTGCGATACCAACCTGCTGGAACGAACTAGCAATGATTGCCGCATACTGCCTTCGGGCAGCATTCGATGTAGGAGCGAGCAGTGTAATGCTGAACAATGGTGATGTCTGTGCGTGCACGGATGTTGCAACGGGTGCAACAGCCATGAACAGCGTCACGTAAGCAACTAAAGCTAAGGCGAATCCTAGTAATATTTCCTTTTTGTATGACATCGTTACTTTCAACCTTGAAACTCTCGTGGCCTATTTATATGTTGCGAGGTGGTTGGGACTGTGACATATTTCATGATGTCTGGGACTAATGATAGGCTGTAGGCGGGTGATTTGAATACGGGGAGAAAATGTAAATGCTTCCGGTCAGTCAAGCAAGCTACAGCTGAAAAATTAATAGGCTTATTCTTGGAAGTGCAATCAGGCTTGAATCATATGGATCAATTCTTACTCACTAAAGCGGCACGGAGTGCTTTACATGTTGTAAAGCGTGGCGAATCGATACTTGAAGAGGAATTGGAAATATTGGTTTGCCACATCATGACAGAGACTGGGAACTCTGCCGCAACCGATATGATACCAAGAACTGTTGCGACTTGTTCATTAGAGGCAGGCAGGTATAAGGGGCTAAAAATTTCTTAATGATGCAAGGCTCTTTCAGCCGCCAGTCTACCAGAGACATACACGGAAAGGCCTCGACCGGAATGTCTTACCAGTCGGGATATCGCACAACAGATGATTGTGATACTGTTCAAATAACCTCACCTCCTGGAACAGACATTATCCCCTGATGCCACCTCAGATGATTATAGTACAGCATGAATAGGTTCAGGAATATTGTTAGAGATTTTATT
>JAJPJS010000008.1 GCA_021324115.1 Nitrososphaerota archaeon | reverse complement strand
TTGATTTACTACCGTAATGGTTGGAATCTTCACTGATCCTGAAAAGAGGAACGAGCCTGCGGCTCCTTCACCTTCTACTAGAATGACATCAACTGCCTGATTATTTACCAACTTTTTGACTTCTGTTCTGACAAATCTATTGAAAGTCAGCCTAGACCTGAAGCCCAGCATTGAATCAATTTCTAAGGAGTGTATTATGACGTTGCGTTCCGGTCTGAAATATTTCTTGAAGTCGTGCTGCTGACATATGACGTGGACCGTGACTCCCTGTTTAGATAGTTCATTGGCAAGCAATCGGAAAGATTTTCGATAGAATAACCTTGCAACAAGAACAATGCTGTTTGACCTTGATCCTGCGCCCCTTAAAGGTAATCCATTCAATTCCTCATTGTCGAAGATTATTACCTAAAGGGATAGGTCAAACCAGTGCACCAAACATATATCCGAGTCCCAAAGAGAAAACGGAGAGGAGAATTGTGCTGTTCCACCTGAAAAAGTTGCCTCTGCAACCATATCGGTTCACTTGAAATAGAGTTTTAAGTAGAGAGATAAGAAGCAAATTTTCTGCGGCCAGCTGTTTGCTCCCACCGATCTTCGCAATGTTGCGCCTGCTGTACCCTATCCAGCTTGACCTTGCAATTATGAATCTGTTCGAGAGTCTGTAGGAATAAACTTTGTTCAAAACCTTCATGCTGGGAAGATAGAGTAACTTCTTCCCAGAAAGTCTCTTCACTCTAAGGCTGAATTCAACATCTTCGCCGATCCTGCCATCGACTGCCTTTCCCGTAACGAACCCAGTTTTAGAAGAAAACTTTCCTGCACATTCTAATGCCTCTCTTCTGAAAGCCATGTTCATCCCCCAGCAGTTTCTAACCTCAACGGGCACATCCGACCTGAACCATCTGGTACACCCAATCAACCAGTCAAGCTCAAAAGGTAGCCAGTCAGCCTTTTCGCCAACCCAGAACGGGTAAGCAGGGCCCGTAGCACCAATCATGTCATTAAACGACTCAAATGCTTTGATAACCGAACAACTCCATTTTGGGTCAAGTATGACGTCATCATCGACGAACGCTATGATTTCACCCTCGGAATTCTCTATTCCTATGTTACGACATTCTGACAAGCCCCATTCGCCAGTATTGTGTATCACCTTCCCATTTATCCCCCTTGACCTTATTGCTTCCTTCACATAATCATGTAACCAAGTGCTTCTTTCTGTGACATAAACCACTTCGAGGTCTTTGCAGACCTGATTCTGTATGCTGTCCAACAGGTCAGATATGTCCTGCTTCCTCTGCGGATCGTATGAGGTTACGACTATTGATAGCAATAAGCATCAGGCAAGTTGTCGAGTCATTTGAGAAGCACTTGCTTCTATGATCTGTGCTGCCATCCAACGATACGCTCTCTTGACCCCGTCCTCTAGCCTAGTTTGCGCTCTCCATCCGAGAACAGTATTTGCCCTTTGGGTATCCGGTATTCTGCTGATGGGTCCAACAGGCTTCGAAATATCATATCTGATAGGTATCTCCTTCTCGCTCACTTTGACAACGGTCTCTGCCAGCTCCCTTATCGTAGTCGTCTTTTCGTTACCAATGTTGAGAACAAGAGGAGGATAAGAAGCCTTCTTCTCCATCTTTAGCAATGCATCAACGCAATCAGCTATGTAAATCAGGTTCCTTGTCCGACTGCCATCTCCCCACACAACAAAATCCTCCTTCGGGTAGTTTATCGCCTTCCTTATCAGTGCTGGAACCACTTGGGCAGTCCCTTCATATTCACAGTATTCACCATATGCGTTGAAGATTCTTGCTATGTCAGACCTGCAATCTTCCATCATGCCGAGCTGTATTTCTCCGACTAGATTTGCCCAACTGTATCCACCCTCGGGGTTGATTGGATAGATATCATCCTCCTTGAAAAGTACTGAAAGTCCGCTACTTACAGATGGGATAAGTTGATTCGCTCAAAGTGTCTACCATCTTATTCGCCCTCGATTCTCCGCCAACACTCAAATTATTAGTACCAATAGCTTGACTAGACAAGAACAAACTATTCACCGAAGACACTAACCACCGAGCATTGCCTGATCTGCCGATACCATTCTGTTCACTATTGCCGAAATGCCAAATTTTGGATTCCAGCCCAAGAGTCTTCTTGCCTTTGAATAATCACTATACTGGTCAAAAGCTCTGTCACTCGCACCGCGATACACAATTCTTCCCTTTCCAACGAGCGAAATTATTTGTTCAGCAAGATCGTTCATCTTGATTGGTGTGTTACCTAGAACGAAGAGTTCGCAGTCCTTTTCAGATGATTCAAGATAATCTATCGCTTTTGTGTATGCGTCGACCAAGTCCTCGGGGTGGATAAACTCTCTAACATGAGCTCCATTACCGAACACAACAAGCTCCCCGTCGTTCAAGGCGGAGTGGATGAATTCTTTCAAAGCATTCATCTCGTTCTGGTTCTCTCCCACGATAAAGGGTGCCCTAAAAATGGCAGACTTTATCCCGAAATCCCCGCTGTAGGTCTTCACTGCAAGTTCGCCCATAAATTTCGATGTAGCATACGCATGCTCCAGCGCGACAGGAGTCTCCTCAGTTATGGGCAGCCTGTCTTTACCAGTTCTGCCATACACAGCAAAGGAGCTCATATACAGCAACTTCTTGACACCTGTCAGGCGGCAAGCTTCGCACACATTTACTGTCCCCAGAACATTCACAAGGAAGTTGGAATGAGGTTGCCTAAGGCTCTGTTCCACTTCGTTTTTCCCCGTGCTCCCGCTTATCGCCGCAAGATGTATCACGGCGTCAGGTCTCGATGCGCTGAAAACTTTTAGAACTTGGGCAAGGTCCGTTATATCTGCACTGATTATGCTGCTCCCTGCGACCCTGTCAGTACCTATTACATCAAATCCTTTCTTTCTCAGCTCCTTTACAGTCCAGCCGCCTATGAAGCCCGCAGCACCTGTGACAAGAACTCTCATTTACTTCGCACCTTAGTCTCCCCGTAGAACACATTATCAATCCGCTGGATTGTGTAGATGTTACTGGCAAGTAATTTTTTCATGTTGGACCTTTTTGAGAAACTTCGCCAGTCATCCCAGCGCGCACTAACGTATTTTCCAGTTATTCCGTTAGACATGTCCGAGGCCAGAAAGGCAACCAGTTCCGCAACCTTGGAGAGCTCCACACCCTTTCCCTCCTTTACCTCTTTGGCTTTGGTAAAGGCTGCTCCTGCTGATTCTCCAGCAGCCAAGATCTCATCTTGCATTCTGGTGTCCGCTATACCTGGTGCTACAGCATTGACCTGAATGTTGAAATCCTTTAGTTCTTCAGCGAGGGTCTGTGTTAACCCCAGCACACCAGTCTTTGATGCAGAATACGCTGTGAACCTTGGGTATGGAGAAGGGGCACCTGCGCCAGAGATATTGATTATCTTGCCGCTCCGTTGCCTCTTCATATGTGGTATCACATATTTACAAAGCAGGAATACCCCGAACAGATTAACTTCAATCGCATACCTCCACATATCTGCCCGATTTTCTTCAATGGGACCTATCGGTCCGAGCACGCCCGCATTGTTAACAAGCACGTCGATTCTACCATATACATCAGTAACCTTGTTTATGAATCTATTTACATGTAGAGGGTTGGAAACATCCCCGGCTACAGCCAAGACTTCTGCACCGTGCTCGTTCAACTCTTCTTCTGTGCGGTGTAGCTCTGCTTCGGTTCGGGAGGTTATAGCAAGTCGGGCTCCATTCTTAGCGAGGCCCATGGCTATGGCACGACCGATTCCTCTTCCAGCACCAGTAATTACAACCACCTTGTTTTTCAATCTCTCGGGCTTTGGTAATGATACACGATCCAAGAGAGTCACATCTTTGAGAGTTTTCTCTCTATTCTTCCAAGCATTGATGCAATCGTTGCTACGGTGAACCCCTGCGCGCCAAGGACAAGCAGTGTCAAACCAGCAAGGAAGTAACCACCATGGTACTGATGTAACATCAGCAGAAGATATGATGCATAAAGCAGCAGGCCGAATGCAGGAATAAGAACCAGTGAAGCGGCAACTGAGAACAACAGTATGGGGTTGTACCTCAGTCCTAACCCGATTATGAAAAGAAGAGCCCTGAAACCCTGCCTCCATGTAGGGGCCTTCACCTTACCAAGCCTCTGCCTATAGTTTATTGGAACGTAGGTTACCTTGCCATCTGTCAGCATCTGCGCTGCAATCTCTTGGTCTATCTCAAAACCGAACCTCGTCAGCACCAGCTGCTTTACCTTCTCCGTCCTCATAAGATACATACCACAGGCCACGTCAGGAACATTGCTGCCCATCAGGAGGTTGAAAGCTACCGTCAGTATCTTGTTCCCTACCTTGTGCGTCCTCGAGATATGCGGACTGTCTCTGGGCCTGAAACCGATGATGTGGTCATATCCATTAGCGTGCACTATGAATCTGTCGATATCCTTAGGATCATAGGAATAGTCGCCGTCCATCAGGAGGAAGTATGGAGTGTTGACAACATCCCGCGCAACAAGCACAGCCCCAGTCTTCCCCTTTCCGTGCTGTCCAATTACCATTACTCCACGAGCTTTAGCTACTTCAACAGTGCGGTCCTTCGAATAGCCGTCTACAACAAGAATGTTGTTGTACCCGGCTGCCTTCACTTCATCTATCAGCGGTCCTATCGCTTCTTCCTCGTTCAGTGTTGGAATCACCACAGTGACCTGCTCCCTAAGTTTAGCTATTGTATCAGAAGGCATGACGTTCTCTTCAGCCCGCGCCATTGGCTTCAATGTGGAACTTGTTTCTTCAGTCAATTGGGCCTGCTTTTCGCGTCTGGAATCAGTCGTTTCCCTTCTTCACGACTCATATCTTGCCCCTTCTTTCAGAGAGGACTTCTGGTCATCTACCATCATGCAGCGACAAGCCCCTCAGAAACAAGCTTTTCAAATTCCTTCAGACCCTCAGGAGTACCGATTTCGTAGAATCTGCCTCCAACCTCGTAAGCAAGCAACTGTTTCATTTTGATAAGCAAATTGTAAAACTCCTCTTCGTTACAGGTACGACCTGACTCCACGAGCCCCAGTGCCTCTCTCTTCAACGCAGTCACGCCGTAGTTTATCCATTCAAATTTATTACTGCTCCCCTTCGAATACTTCGTCACGAATCCATCTCTGACATCAACATCACTCTTGCCCCATCTGTTGCGATTATGCAGAACTGCCATTACTCCAAGAGCTTTTGAACTCTTCAATCTTTCCATCAGGCCAAAGTAATCCATCGTAGCATAGTTATCCGCATATGTTACAAGAAACCCCTCGTTCAGCATTTCTTCTGCTTTCTTAAGAGCACCGATGGGCCCAAGTAATTCTTCTCCATCGTAAGAGTACCTTAATCTTGCTCCAAATTTTCCACCATCACCAAAATAATTCTCTATAACTTTACCAAGGTACCCTACACAGAAAACGTAATCCTTTATCCCCCTGCCTATCATCTCTATGAGCTTTATCTCGAGGAATGGCCTTCCATTGATATCAATCATGGGCTTGGGAATTTTCAGCGTAAGAGGCCTCAGCCTTGTACCCAAACCGCCAGCAAGAATCACTGCCTGCATGACTCACACATCGTATATTATCTTGCTTCCTGTGAAGTCGAACCTGAACCTGTGCTCCTGCAGCCCCTCAGCTGCAAGAGCCTTCCTCAGTTCATGCTTTCCATTTTCGCAATAGAACATCAGAAATCCTCCACCCCCCGCACCTATCAGCTTCTCCCCCATCGCCCCGTTCTTTCTCGCAATCTCTAACCATCTATCTATTCTATCATTGCTCATCTTCTGGGTTACGCCTCTCTTTGCGAGCCAGTGCTCATGAAGCAGCTCACCAAACCTGTTCACCTCACCCCTCTCCAAAGCCTTTCCGATCTCTATCCCTATGCTCTTGATCTTATGCATCCTCTTAACGGCATCGCCATCCCCTCCTCTATCCTTCTGCTCTATCCTGCCCTGCTGTTCTCTCAGCACTTCGGATGCATCCCTCTTTATCCCAGTGTAGAACATAAGGATATTATGCTCAAGCTCCGAAACGACTTCCTGGTCAAGCTTCAGATCCCTTACAGAAACGGAGCCACTTCTATCAATCTCAAGAACCCTTATCCCGCCATGGGCTGCTATGTATTCATCCTGCTTGCCTGACGGCTCCACCAGCTTATTCATCGCTATATCGCACGCTTCCTCTGCTAACTCCTTTGCCGTCTTGTGCAGACCTTTGTAGCCATACAGCGCATTGAGAAGCCCCACGGCGAAACTGCCGGAGGAGCCCAGGCCGGTTGAGGCTGGAGCATCGGCAATGGAAACAATTTCGATATGCCTGTCTATACCAGTGCACCTGAGCGCTTCCCTTACGACACGATGCCTTATCTTGTCAGGGGAGTCCACTATTTCCGTCGAAGAGTAGCTGACCCTTATCTTGTCCTCGAACATTTTATTGACGGCGATGTGCATATACTTGTCGATCGCGGCCGAGATCACATACCCTCCATACTTTGAGTAGTAGGCCGGGAGGTCTGTCCCCCCTCCACCAAGGGGAAGCCTGAAAGGAGTTCGGGATATTATCAAAACAGAGATCGAAGAAAATTGTACAGCTATGATTGTGGAGTTGGGTTTAAACTAGCTGAAGAAGCTTCTCTTTGTCCGCAGCCTTGGAGTATGTTTCGAATATATCTTCCAGTCCGACGTAAAGGTTGTCCTCTCGCTTCAAAATTCCCGTATCTATTACCTTCTGGCTTTGGTCTATGAAAATGTACTGTTTCTCCGGCTTCCTGTAATACCAAACATAATAACTGAAGAATTCCTCCCTTGCCAGCTTTATTAATCGTCCTGCTTCATAGGAAGGAAGATAGTAAGTATTGCTCCACCTCAGATATGGGACCATCATAGTTAAATGCAATACTTCCGTCAAATATTTATTTCTCTCCTGCATTACGGTGCTTAGTATCTTCTCATACAGCTCAGGAGGGTTGATATTCTGAGCCTTCAACCCTTTCATCTTGGCTCCGGGGTAAATCTTGTCCCCCTCCTGCGCCACATAGCTAAGGTCCTGCAGGAGGCGTATGTATCTTGTGATATCTTTTCCCTTTGCCATACCTTTCTGAAATTGATTGATATCGAGTTCCCCAAGCTCCTCTAAAGATATAATTACTCTTCTGAAAGGAGCCATCGCAATACTAACTTCGGGTACTCGAACCAATCTGTTGTATATGGTAGGAAGAAGAATAGAGTGCGAGCGATCGATGAGACGAGAATGCTGCCGTATTACGCTCTTTGCGAATTCAGACCTAGTCGGTCCTTTGAGCTTCCCCTTTCTATCTAGGCTGACAGCCCCCACATTCTTAAGCAGAATAGACCTCATCGTAGGTCCGTAATCCCCATTGTCAAGTATGGGCTCCTGTATCTGCATTCCCATTACGGCTGAAGAATGTGACCTGTCCCACTCGGAGAAGTAGACATAAGGGCTAAAGTGTCGCCTGGCATACTTCAGCAATTGAAGTTTCTCTGAATCGCCCGTATCTGATGCTTCCATAGGTATATTGTCCTCCTAATTGTTAATATACGTATCCAAACCTTCTCTGTGCCCACCTTTTCTCTCTATATAAAAGAACCAGCTAGGCTCCGAGGCTCCATGCCAGTAAACATCAAGAAACCTTGACGTGGGCAGGCGAAATACACCTTCGGGGAGAGTACCATCGTTAGAGCGTGTCCTTGAAAACTTTCCATAGGGGTCATATAATACAGCGTCATCCTTGTTCAGTAATAAAAGGATTACCACATGGTCAGGCGGATTTTCCGGTGGTACATCGTTCGTAAACATACCCCTTTCTCTACGAAGATATGAGTAGGCCAACCCAACCAAAGGATATGAGCATTCTTGATCTTTAAGAACCTTCAAAACATTGTCATACTTGGCGTTGAATTTTTCGTATGGGAAGTAACCATATTTCGAAATTACGGATCTCAGATTACTGACCACTACCTCAAGCCTCGGGCCGATTAGGTCCCTAAATTTGGTTATCTCGTTAATCCTTTTTTCGGAAAGACGAATATCGTTCCTTTCATGTCTTGAGGCCAGCTCTTCCAATATATTATGGATTGACACCGTATAGCAGGCGCTTGGAGAAGCTTGAAATTTAAAACCCCGAACAACTTCTGCAAAAGGACGATTCGTCTTTGTATCATGCATGGCATGCTTGCTATCCTCCAAACATTCTCACAATTAATTAAGTAATCTTCAGAACCTTCCTGGTCCATGTAGCTTAGGATACTTACTCTAAGCGTACGAATGACTTATCCAGAATTGATGCACAATGAAATTTTGCCACAATAAGGCACTAGCGAACTTATTAGGCGGTGTCGAGATCATAGACAACTTCAAGTGTTCCGGCCTGCCTGTGTAAGGGGAGGGGCCTTATTGGTCGTGACGAATTGGTTCCACGCATCATCAAACTCCTTTATCGTATCCTCAGTCTTCTGGTGGAAGGGCATCTGCTGGATGACCTTCGGAGTTATCGTGATTATGTGGGCACCTGCAGACGCCACCTCCTCGACGTCCTCCGGTTTCCTTATGCTTCCCACGATCAGCTCCGATTCTGTCTCTTTCTCCAGAAACGGCATTATTTCATGAATGGTTTTCACGGGGTCGAGCCCTGCATCCCTGGCCCTGTTGAAGAAGAGGCTTACGTATGTTGCACCCGCCTTGGCGGCAAGGTAGAGCTGGTTGAAAGTAACCATGACCGTCATGTTTGTCTTGATTCCTTCGTCATGAAGCTTCTTCACGACCTTTAGGCCCGTTCCATCCTTCATCATGGCAACCTTTACGACTACGTTTTTGTGCCATGACGAATATTCCCTTGCCTCTTCGACGAGCTCTTCGTATGTATGCGTTGTGGTTTCAACGCTGACCGGCCACTCCTTCTTCATGTTGCATATCTCCAGAACCCTCTGCTTGAAATCAACATTCCCTTCGCTGAGAAATATCTTCTGATTCGTCGTTACCCCATCCCCAATCCCCCAGGAAAGAAACTCCCTGATCTCACTGGCGCTTGCGGTGTCCAGAAATATCTTTGTCACTCTGTTCTTACCCTTTGAGTTTTCAAATAATTAAGTATTATCGCATACGTCCGTTTTTATCACGAATGCCCGTGATAGCCTGTTTTATTAATCCCAAACTATCTTTAACCGTTTCAAAGCGTAGGAGACCATGGTAGAAGCCGGCACTGTGCAGCTTGTCGCCAGCGAGATACGCCTCGATTATGCCTTCAAACTGAATCTTCAATTTATTCGCAAGCTTGTCAAAATCCTTATGCGTGGTCACATCCTCTCCACCTGCATACATCAAAGCTTGAGTGATTGCTCCCCATCCCTTTTCGCAAACGAGCCTAAGCTTAACTTCGTCCCTAGACCTCTCGTACTCTTCCAATTCAGATTCAGCTTCTTTCAAAAACCCTTCCGCAATATCGAGCCGATTTCTCAAGTATTTTCGGTCATTACCGAGTATCGGGTTTGGCCTCACGGACGTTCTTGACCGTTAGGGTATATCCTACCGAACCCAGAGCCCCCGTTTCCATGGCATTTTTCACGAGTTTGCGAGCCTCTCTCTTTGCTTCATCATCATCAGGCGCGACCACAGCGAATTGCAAATCGAGCAATGCCTGAATTATGTATATCTTCTTCTCTCTTTGCATGATAATCGAACAATGTCTCCTATTTATTAATGTTCATTCAGTCGCGGTCCTGCCTCTTTTCTGAGTGCATGAAAGGAGCTTGCAAGATCACATTGGAAACCTGGTCTAGATTCCTTGCAAAGGAATCTGGGTGCAACCCTTCCTTGTCTAGGATATCCATCAGCATACCCGTTATATGGGAAAGTAAGATTGTTTTGCAGCCCGCCGCCTTTCCGGCCTTGATGTCGAGCAGGTCATCACCGACCATATAACACTCCTCCGGCTTCAAACCATGCTCATGTACCGCCTTCAGAATAAGACCAGACCTCGGCTTCCTGCAGTCGCATACCTTTCGGTATTCAGCGATGAGCGCGTTCGGGTGATGGAGGCAGTAGTATTCGCCGTCAATTGTTACGCCTTTTGCCGCCAAAAGGTTCTTCATCTTCCTCCTTGTTTCTTCAAACTCTTCAATGGACATCCTTCCCTTTGCAACCCCCGGCTGGTTTGACACGATTATCAGTTTGTATCCGGCGGATTTGAGCCTTCTCAGCGCCTCTGCGGCCCCGGGTATGAGCCTTATCTGCTCGGCCCTCACTGCACTGTCAATGTATCCGCTTTCTTCATCGTAAAGCAGCTCCACCACCGTGCCGTCCCTGTCCAGAAAAACGGCCTTTGAGTCGTTCAATTGTAGTAATGGGGTGGCTAGTTCAGATGCAGTCTCTCGGAAAGTAGCGCGGCGCCCTCGGAGAGGCTTTTGAGCTTCTGCAGGCCCACCTGGTACGTGACATTGCCCATCGAGGCGAATGTTTCAAACCCACAGTCGGTGCCGCCCAGCAGCCTATCCGGCCCAAGCTTGTCCAATTTGGCGAGCCTTTCGAGCCTGGCAGCCACCGTTTCGGGCGACTCGACTATGGGGCTCTTCACGTCTATGACACCTGCGGCGAGCTTCATATTTCTGGGCCAGTCATGCTCCTTCAGGTAATCCTCAAGTATGAGCGCGTCACCCTGGTGCTTCGGGTTGGCCATTTCGCCCACGATCGTGCCCGCCTTGAGCCTGAGAACCTGTTCGAGGACCCTTCTGTAATCCGCGTCGAACCTGTGTGAGCCGTTCCAGTTTCCGTAGCAGTAATGAACCCGGATCCTTTCCTGAGGAAGCCCCTCTATGGCTTCGTTCAGCGCGTCCACATGATGAGGCAGCGCTTCATAGAAGTCCACGCCCCAGCTCCCCGTCTGCTTCCCCATAGCCAGATCGGGAGCATCTATCTGGATGTCAATTCCATCTACAGATAGCAGCGCCTGATACTCCTTCCTCAGTTCTTTCGCAAGACCAAAGAGATAGTCGTAGTGGTCCCGATACACCTCGCTTCGGGGGAAGAATATCGTTATGACGCCCGGTGATGGTGTGTTTACGAACACTCTTTCTGCCCCTTCCTCCTTTGCGAGCCTGAGGGTATCCTGTGCCTCCTTTCTTGCAAACGCTTCTCCGTGGTACTCGAGTTTCGACTCTATCTTCGGGACGGAGAAGGAGGCAGCCGATTGCCTCAGCTGAAGCACGGATGGATTGGATTCCATCCATTCCTCAACCAGGGTGGCAGGAAACTCCATCGTGACCCTTTCCTTCGAAGAGAAGCCATGAAACCTGTTTGGTATGAAGAATGTGTACCCAGCCTTCCTCTGCTCTCCGTTGCTCACCCAGTTCAGCCCTTTCGGAGAACCTAGAGGGTGAAGCTGGTCCCTGATCGCCCGTCTTTCGGCCGCTTCCACCACAGAAGCATATTTTTCGGATATCTCTCCTGTGGGTGTCTTTCCGGGGTCAAGGAGTTCTAGAATCTCCTTGGGCCTGAACCAGCTCCCCGTCATGGTTGTTTTTATCATGTTTAATATCAGGAGGGGTGGGAATATTTAGTTTATCGAATGAGGTGAGGGGATTTTACAGAGGATGCGTGGACGATGTTCAGATTTCATCTTCTTTTATCAATTTTCTCGGGGGGTACGATCTTCTTCCTTATCTCGTCGCATATGAGATGTGTGAGCACCAGATGAAGACCCTCCACCTGCGGGGTTGAATTTGCCGGCACGAGAACGCAGGCATCCACAATCCCCTTGAGCACTCCTCCATCGAACCCTACCAGTGCGATCGTGAAGCCTCCCTTGCTCTTGGCGAAGTCGACGGCCTTGAGGAGGTTCTGGCTCCAGAGGTCGGCACTGTCCTTCCCCGACCCTCCGTGAACCGATATCGCTATGAACACGTCCCCCTTCCGGAAGAAGTTTTCAAGCTGCTCCGAGTATACGTTGTTGAACCCGTTGTCGTTCGTCAGGGCCGAGACGAGAGGGATGTTGTCGACAAGAGCGAACGCCCTGAACCTTCGCTCAGCATCTTGGGACGCCCACTTGTTGAGGTCGCACGCAAAGTGTGTGGCGGTGGAGGCAGAGCCTCCGTTGCCCGCGATGAACACCTGCGCATTTCTCCTCCAGGCGTCCACAAGCAGGTCGGTGGCAGCCCTGATGGAGCCCCGGTCGATCCTGTCTATCACTGACTTTGACTCGGAAAGATAGCCGGAAATACCCGATAGCTCTTCGGCTGACAACCAACCTCACCGATTCAACGGAGCAACCGAAGCCGGAGGGGGTTCGACCGGAGAGCCAGCTTCCATTACCTTAACACCGGCGCGTCTGAGCGACTCTACGTTCCTGGTCACGCGATTCTTCGCCAGGTAGGCATCCTCCAGGCTCTCGATGTAAAGCCAGGGCCGTGTCGGCTGCAAAACGACCTCAACGGTATCCGGATTCCTGGCCAGGTCGTCCGGGATGTCGCTCAGCAGCTGGGAAACCACGATCGTCCTGCCGGACTCGGGAATCCCTTGTACCGGCTCCTTCGTTGGTTCATTTTCCAGTTCAGGCATGCTCCATCTCCGTACAGGAAGGTCGATTATCCTGCCTATCTCTGGGAAGTACTTGCCTGTCATGGAAAGCACGGCTTCGGCCGTCTCGCTGTAGATATGTCTCGGTTTCACCAGCTGGTATTTAAATCCATCATAAAATGTGACCTTCACACGGGCACCCCTGTCAAGAAGGTCGACCAATGAACTCAGGAACTGCGTTGCGAGGAGGTCCGCGGAGACCGCGTCCGTGGATGTTGTGTCGAGCACCATGTTGAATGAACCGGCATTTTCGGATGTGAACTCTTTCAGCTTGAGTTCCTGTGACCTTGCGGTTGCCTTCCAGTCTATGAAGCGCAGCTCGTCTCCCGCGTAGTAGTTCCTTGTGCCCGCGTACTCCCCGGTGCTGGCCACGGCTATCCTGGCCACCGAGGGCTCGTTGAATTCACCCAGCTCTTCATAACCAAACAGTCTGTACAGAGGCACCACAAAGCGTGGGTATACGAGAACCTCTGCTGGAGGTTCAAGAGCTACCATCTTCCTGGCTTCGTAGAGTTCATAGTAGCTCCTTCTTGTTACGGTGAGGTTTCTGAGTTGACGAAGAGAAGCTAGGGGGATTGTGCCGGAAATCTTCAGCGAATCCCCGTTAAGCATGAACTCCCCGAACTCCGGCGCTTCCTTTATGGAACCTTTCCATCTGGATAATCCGTTTGTGTATAATTCAAGTTCGACAGGAGTTCCGGCCGTGGTGATGTATCGAGCAGAACCTAAACCTGCAACCGCATGTTCGTTCAAAAGCCTGCGCGCGTCGAACAGGGAGTATGAAGCAAATGCAAGAAGGGCGATTCCCAAGGCTATTATGATATAGTCTATGAAGAAGGTGCCAACTGCGACGATTGAGCATGAAATAAGGATAAATTTTTTGCCCCTTTCCGTGAAGCCGATCTTTGCCACTGCCGTCACTCCTTCGGTACCGGCGTTTCTTCGACCAGCTTTGTTACGCTTGCGACTGCACGCTCCACCGAAGCGGCACCCCCCTCCGCATACAGGGGAGAAAGCCTGTGCACCAGAACAGGTACTGCCACATATTTTACGTCGTCAGGGAGCACATAATTCCTGCCCCTGAGCATGGCGATTGACCTGGATATCCTGTAGAGCCAAATCGAGGCTCTGGGGCCAGGCATTCCGGGAGTTATGGATACCTTTCGCGCCCCTGCAACCAGGTCTAAGATGTACCTCCTGACCCCCTCTGAAACCATCATGTTGGTGGATTCGTTCGAAAGCCTGGTCACCTCCTCGAGCACCTGGGAAGACCCGCTTGAAGGCGGGTCCTTCTCGGCCCCTTCCGATTCGTCTGATTTGGAGAGTATTTCGTCTTCCTCCTCAGGCGTTGGCAACCCGAGGTCTAGTTTAAGCGCGAACCTGTCTATCTGAGTGCGCGTCAGGGGGTACAGCCCTCCAGTGTCCTCAGGAATCTGGGTACCTATCACCATGAATGGTGCCGGAAGTGAATACGTGTTCACGTCTATCGTGACCTGCCTTTCCTGCATCGCCTCAAGAAATGCAGACTGGGTCCTGGGGCTCGCCCTGTTCATTTCGTCCGCCATCACGACGTTCGCAAATATCGGACCCTTTCTGGGGATGAACTCCTTCTTGGAGCTGTCGTATATTGCGGTACCGGTTATGTCGGCAGGGAGCA
Organism: Nitrososphaerota archaeon; assembly: GCA_021324115.1. Taxonomy (GTDB): domain Archaea; phylum Thermoproteota; class Nitrososphaeria; order Conexivisphaerales; family DTJL01; genus JAJPJS01. The sequence goes on along the minus strand of JAJPJS010000008.1, from coordinate 322,668 downwards.
GGTCGGGGGTAAGCTGTATTCTTTTGAATGATCCGCCTATTGCAGATGCGAACGACTTGGCAAGAGTGGTCTTTCCGACACCAGGCGGACCCTCAAGAAGGACATGACCTCCCGCGATCAATGATGCAAGCATCAGGTCGATCACCTGGGTTCTTCCCACGACCCGGGCCTGAACCCTTTCCCTGACACGGGTGGCCATTGCGCTGATCGTTCGGTCGGGCAATTTACCTTCCATCTACCGGGGAATTACTGTATGAAGTAGGTGTTGCAAAGTGCTACGGAGTGGATGGTGCCACAGGAGGAGTCGTCCCGTGCGAGTTCTGGTCAGACTGTCCAGGAGGAAAACGAGCCGTTCCACCACTATCCAACTTTTCAATCAGTTTGTCCACAAGTCTTGAAAGGTTATCCACTGAACGCCTCAGTTCGACGCGGCTTTCCTGAGATTCTTTCTGATAATTTTCCTGCTGCCTCTGCAGGGCGTCCAGAATCTGAGCCAGTTTCGCGGATATTTCGCCATACCTGGCATCCAAGTTCTTGAAGTTCGAGTTGGTTTGTTCGGAGAAAGCATCTATCTTGTCACTTACAGCTTTAAGCCCCGCGCCTGTTTGCTCGGAAGATTTGTCTATCTTGTTACCTAACATTTCGAAACCAGATTTCGTTTGTTCTGAGAGTGTGTCTATCTTGTTACCTAGTATATCGAAACCAGATTTCGTTTGTTCTGAGAGTGTGTCTATCTTGTTACCAAGCTTATCGAAGTTTGCATCTGTGCGCGAGGCAAAACCCTTGAATTCTTGGCGGTAATCCCTGAATTCCTGGCGAAAGTCTCTAAATTCATCATGGAAGCCCCTGAATTCGTGACGATAGTCCATGAACTGCGATTCCATGGCCCCCAATCCCTCCTGTAGTTCCTCGGCGTAACTCCCGAACTTTATCCTAAAGTATTTCAGATTGGGAACAGGTTTGGATTCCTGCTCCGTGACCTTTGAAACCAGTGGTGGCTCGGGAGGGACTTTGATCTTTTCGATAAACTCCTTCACATTCTCCTCCTCACCCTGAACAACAACTGATACTGATCCGTCAGGTTCATTCTTCGCATATCCGCCCACACCGGTGGCCTGGCCAGTTTCAAGAATGAATCTACGGTATCCCACCCTCTGAACCCTTCCGGTTATGATTAGTTTTTTCGAAACCACACCCATCCGGAGCAGACCTTCCTGATAATACAGTTGGCCGGTATATATAAACCCGTTATTTATCGGAACGAAATCAGCCAAAAGAGGGGATTGGTCGTTTGGGTTTGTTCATGAGTATTTCAACTAGTTGGCCGCAGAGACCTTTCCTTCGCCAGCCGCTGCAGCTCTCTGCCGTCCCAGTCAGGATGCAGCCGGGATAGCTTTTCCGCAGATTCGACAGGAAGGGACGCAGATTTGGTCCCAACCTTGATCAGTGTAACAAACAGGCCCGCAGCCACGATTATGGCATACTTCAGGTCCAGCGAAGATGCCACATCGTACGCGTAAACAAGAAGCTGTTTTGCCTGCGTGGTGCCGCTGTACGCCCAGTGTGACGTGTCGATGAAGGGCTGCCTCCCCCCCAGTATCGTGGCGAATGATGCCAGGTTGTCTGTCTGGTCTATCATCGCGTTCAGGTAAAGACTCGAATCCGATATCAGGACAATCCTGCCCCTGCCAAGGTGAATCGATGCAACCACGGGAAAGGGACCAAGTGGGTCGGTGTTCACATATCTGCCGGTCTGCTGAAGGTCGGCAAAGCTGAACGGGGAGGAATAGGCGAGTACTTGCGAAGATGGGTCAGACACGTTAAGGTATGTGGCGTAGTCGAAGGCCAACTGGTGCACACCGGGGAGGTAAACCTGTGTGATTATAGGTAACTGCTCGGCCTTTATGTTGTAAAGAGGGTCGACGAGCAACGGGCCTGCGAACCTGGATTTCAACCCAATCAGACCAAGAAGCTGGTTGCCGCTTCCGAAGTCGTCCGCTATGACCACGAGCCCTCCTGCATTTGCAAAGCTCCGAATCAGGTTTGCATCTGACTGGGAGTATGTCAGGGTTGGGCCTATGACCAGAAGGGCATCGTTGCTCGCAAACGGTAGTTGCTCGGCCAGTGAAGAAAGATTCGTGAGAGGAGTGATTCTGAATTCGCTTCGAAGTGTGGTCATTCCGTTCCAGTATGGATTCTGCAGGTCGTAGTTGTCGGATGCCGGAATCAGAACGATCAATCCCATGGAAACAATTATTCCGACAGCCACGCCCAGTGCGGAGGCCTTCCAGATGTTCAACTACCGCAGCTTCTCCATTATGTATCTGGCTAGGGCTAGGGATTCATGCGTCGCGTCTTCGCTCGCTCCGAATCCGTATACTTCATCCTCGAACGCAGTTGTTAGCGTCCTGAACTCGTTTGATATTACTGGCAGCCCGGACGATACGATATCCGAGAACTCGGAAGGTGTCATGGAAGGCTTCATGCGAAATCCTTTGACCGAGAGAAGTCCTACGACATCGAAGTAGGATTGGGTGAGCTCTGACCTCGCCTTCGCCTCCGCCTTTATTTCATGTTCCGTGGAGATTGGGGATTGAATCGGACCTGCCGACTTGGCTGATTCCACCCCTTCTTCTGATGGCGGCACGATGGCACGACGCTGCCTGTAGACGACGGCGGCTGCGAGCAGGAGAATGACCGGCACCACAACCGTCAGCGGGTCAATGGCAAATGTGCTGACCGAAGTGGAAGCCGCAGAAACCCATGGCTGCGTTGGCGCCGCGACTACGGTAAGGTGGTTGGAACCCGAGCCCACCAGCAGGGGGACGGGGATGGAAACGACGAAGTTTCCACTCTTTGAAGTGTTTGTATTTGCAGTTACACCTGAGAAGGAGACGGACACTTCGGAGCCGGCAAGGTATGTGCCGTTGGACGAAGCCACGCTTCCGTAGACTGCTATCGTTTCACCACCCACAACGAATGGTGGAACCGAGACGGTTACAGACGCCTTGAGCCTCTGAACGTTGACAGATATCTGTTGGGATGCGGGCGCGAATAGGCCATGAGAAGGAGTTTGAGCCTGAATTGAATATGCCCCGTCCGGGACCGAGGTCGGCACCGTAAGATTGATCGAGAAATGGCCTCCGTTTGATGTATTCTCGGAGTAAGTCCTTCCAAACGCGGTTATGACGACGCTGGATTGTGAGGAGCCGTTTTCGTAGGATCCCGAGAAGTTGTAGGTACCGCCCGGAAGCAGGGTGCGGGGCCCGTTCAGGGAGAGTACCGGCTGATAGAAGACGAGGTTAAGATAGACAACATCGGACTGAGAGGGAAGGTAAAATGATACGTCATTTCCGGATGGTGAATATCTGGCCTGGAACGTCACGGACCTGGAATACACAAACGGGATGGATGTGTTGTAGCTGAATGAGCCACCCGGGCCTGTGGTCACGGTTGACACCGATCCCAGGGAGGAAAGCAGGGATATGCTTTTGCCGGAAAGTGGCGTACCGTTGTCAAGTGAAAGGGTTCCGGTCAATGTCACTGGGCTCCCGAGCTTCACGGATGTGGAAGAAGATGACAGCGAAATTCGTGTGAAGTGAAGTGCGCCCGACTGTATCTGGGATTCCAGCGAGTCGAGCCTGAGGGAAAGTGTGTCCAGCGATATCTTGTAAGATGATATCAGTTTCGACAGGTCGTTCACCTGCCCCTGAAGCTGGCCTGTGGGAAGGCCAAAGCTGCTCTCCATCTGAGGGGCGGCTGTCTGAAGGGAGACGACAGAGAGGTTCGCTTCCGACAGTTCAACGTATCCGGCTAATATCGAGGAGTTGGCGGACGAAAAGTCGGCATAGGAAAGGTAGGAGTTGGCCGACTGAATCGAAGAGTTGACCTGCTGCAGCTGTCGGGTCGCCTGGGACAGCAGGGAATTGAACCTCGAGTAGACGAACTGGAGCTGGGCAGGGACCTGTATGAGACCCGTGCTGTTAAGCTCCGACAGTGCCAGACTGAAGTTGCCAGCCCCAAGTGAACGGACTAAATTTGCGTAAAAGGAAAGCAGGTCGGGAGGGTAAGGATTCTGCTGCTGCACTGTGCTGGGGTCCACCTGCCTGGGGGGTGAATTTGCGTAGACGGCCGAAACTGTTGCTACGACAATCACAGAAACCGCAAGAACCAGGGCGAGCGGCCTCCTCAGGATCACACACCAAGTATTGCTATTACCCTGAGGGCGACTATGATCGAGAACACAACGAAAAGGCCCGCTCCGAGGAAGTCGAAGGTTCTTCTTCTGGGTGAGAATATCGCGGAAGTGGCAAAGTAGGATATAACAAAAAGGCTCACGTAAACATCAAGGTCCTGCTGGCCCAGCGCCGCCATCGAGACCGTGCTCAGGGCCATCAGTCCAGAGAGTGTGAGAAGATACAGGTTATTCCTTTCCAATACAATGTGTCCCTGCTATATCCTTGCCATTCTCAATTCGATTAGGCGCTCTGTTCGTTTATTCAGTCGATCATTCCCTCCGTCTTTGGTCGGTCGGCTGACTGGCCGAACGTCCTGAGTATCAGGAGAATGTCTGTGCCGTTCACATCCTCCGAGTCGATCACCACCCTTCTGCCCGTTTTGTATGCCAGCGCGGATGCAGCGATGCTTGACGGCAGTGAGCCCAAGCAGTGGTTGAACCTGGGGAGGTTTGGGATGCTCTTTGCGCCCTTTATCTCCACCACTTCTGTGTCCCCCAGAGTATTGCTCTTCACAGACCTTACAAGCTCTGATGTGTCGACCAGCACCGTCCTTAGGAAGTCTTCGTTGCTTCCCTCTGAGTGGGCTTCCTGAGACTTCGGAAGCTCGGAACCGGGCGGAAATATCGTTACACCTCTTGAGCCGGATGCCATGCTCAGCACACGCAGCGGCACCTCGCCTGCCGACGAAGCGATTTCAACCACGGGTCTTTCCTCCAGTGTGATGAATGCTGTAACCCTGCCTTCCCTGGGAGGAAGGTACATCGCCTTTCCCTTTACGCCGAATTCTTCGAGCACCGCCTCGATGTTCGTCGCAGAATTCTGGAGCATCTCCCTCACCAGGCTGCTTGGAATTGGGTTCGGGGGAAGCATGAGTGAGGCGATCCCCACGATTACAGAACCCAGTCCGAGTGCTGTAAGGGGGATATTCTGCAGCAGGCTGTACGAAACAATGGAAAGGACCGCTCCAAAGCCCAGCAGAATGGCGCCAGCGGACTGATAATTTCCTTGCAAGCAGGAAGACGCTAATTCCCTTTACTTTGATGCAAGCGCCCTTGAAGAGAGCTTGACGTAGCCCAGCTTCCTGTAAGCGGCCACCAACGTCAGGACAAAGGTAAGCAGGATCAGCGAAACCAGTATCGGGACCAGCCTTATCCCCCAGGGGGTGTAGTTCAGCACCAGGCCGACGAGTGGGACGAGCGCGAGACTGAGGCCGATGGAAAGTGCCAGCCTTTCGAGCTGGTCCAGTTCATCAGCCTTCGAGTAAAGCGCCTCTATGAGTGAATAGCCGGGAACATAAAGCACAAAGAGTGCCCCCGAAATGTACCTCAAGTATATGAATGGAGGGTACTGGGGTATAAGGTAGATCGATGCCAGAGTGAGGGCCATGAAAAGAAGAATGACAGAGACCCAGGCTCCGTATGGCCTCTTAAGGTAGTCGATCAGCCCCGCCGGCGGCGTGGGTTCCACAAGTATCACCTTCTTCATCTCCGCAAGCTGGTATAGCTCCTTCGCAACCTCTTCGGGCTTCTCGCCGGTCTGCTCGGATACGGATTGGACGATGTCCTCCACCCTGCTGGTTGTCTTGAGCTGTGAAAGAACAGATTTTGAAAGAGACATATTTTCAGACCACGCCCGTCACGTTGACCCAGAGCTGGTTGTAGATGTAGTCATAGGTGAAGGTATTGGTTGAAGTGTTGTAGGTCCACAGCTCGAACACCATCCTGATGTTCTGCCCCGGGTTGGGAAGGCTGAGGGTTATGGGTTCCAGGTATGTCTGGTTGTTCTCCAGGATGATTCTGTAGGTGGCTAGAACTGGTGCGTTCATGCCATTTGTTCCATTCACAACCGAGTCGTTGTTTCCTAGCTTCACCAGGACGTTGAAGTATTCGACATGCCCTTCATGATTTCCAACGTAAAGGTATAGGGTAAAGTTCTGACCGGCAAGAACATTCGTGGGGTAGTCACCTATCTTCTGGTTCGGCCCGAGTATGCCCAGCTCCGGAAATGGTTCGGAGGTGGTGTGGCTGTAGTAATACTGGGCCGCCCCTATGAGTCCGAGAAGCAGAATGACGGCGAGAAGCACTCCCTTTATCTGGTCTTCTATCATTGCTTACTCCCCCCTCTTTACAGTCCAGTCCCTGTGCTGACGAAGCCACAGCCTCCAGAGCACCCTCCCCGTGAAAAGATAGACCAGAACGCCCGCCAGCGCCAGGACCCCGAGAAATGCCGACAGTTCTTGCAGGCTCAGTGTGGCGGCAGCCTGCCCCTGTGCGATTGACTGGGGAATCTGCTGCTGCACCTGCGCGGCTATTGACTCCGCCTGTGAGTAATACTGGGAAGCCAGGGTAACGTTCGACTGCTGAATCGCTTCCCCCTGGCTCACGAGCTGCAGAGCCTGATTCAGCTCCTGCACCTGAAGGGTGATGTTTGCGCCCTTGGACTCGGCCAGGCTCACCTGCGCGAATGCGTTCTGTATAGATGAGAGTGCGGCACCATCCGATGTGGAGGCCGCAAATACAACTAGGGGCGTACCTGAGACCAGTAAAAATAGAAGAATCAGGAGCGGAGCAGACTTCATCATTCATCAGTTGGATTGTTCCTCTTAGTTAATGTTCGGTAAAAGTCGGGACAGCTGGATGGAACACGGGTATCAGTTTCTTTTCTTACCATCCCATCCGCTACCCGTGCCATGCCGAAGCAAGGCTATTCCAGCCAAGGAAAAGAATGTAGGACCTGTCCAGCGCCCAGGATTCCGCTTCTTCTAGCCCCCACCCAACTGCAGCTAGGGAATTCTTCCTTGCAAGCTCTCTTCCGGCAACCATCGCTCTCTGATATTTTGATGGCCTTAGCCAGGCCCGGGCCTTCGATATTATGCCCACGAGTGCCTTTATGATTGGGTAACCCTGTGGATTCACGGAGAGCCTTTCAACAAGGTGAATTATCCCTCGTTCGCTGGGGCTGAGAGCCCTGTGATAGACGTGCTGCCTTATCAATCTCTTCTTGACAGATTCGAGAACACCCAGCAGGGATTTTGCTTTAGTCCTTTCATTTGAGACTTTGAGGCTGGGCTGCAATCTGTTAGTGTTTGCGTGGAAAGAATCGAGTGTATTTATGCATTTTGTAGCAGCGGTTTTGCCGAATAACTTTGTGGTGAGATAAGCATTGCTTTATACTGCGGGTTTCAAAAGTGAGTTTTCCAGTGCTTGGAGATGAAGGTTCTGTTCATGGTATCTGTATGGAGGCAGTATAGCACGGACCTGTACAGATTAAAACAAGCCCAGGTTTTGTTTAATCTGAAGCCGGATAAAATAATTCAGTTTTACCTTCACCTGAGGTGACCGATGCCCATCTGAATGAGAGCAGAGCAATAGGGGGAGAATTAGTGGGAAAGAGGAAGGCAAGACCGTGGTTTAGCGTTGTCAAGAGACGTATTCAGAGCATGGAATCCACAACTTTCCCTGCGCCTGGAGAAAATAACAAATCTTTTCGATCATTAACTCTGAAGGTTCCTCTGAAGAGGGCTAACGGGAGGTTCTTATATAAGTCACGATTTTATTGTCTCGGAAAATGAAGGTCAGGATAGCAATCGAGGGAACCAACGTCCAAGAGGTTGGGTACAGACTATTCCTGATGACCAAGGCCAGAGAACTCGAAGGATTCGAAGCATACAACGAAGGAAATGGCCTTGTTGTCTTGATCGAAGGAGACGGCGATTCGGTCAACAGGTTCTTGGATTCTGTGAAAAAGGAGATTCCACCTTCCGCCTCAGTATCGGGAGTTAAATCTGAACCCTATGACGGAACTGTGATGCGATTGAGAGAGTTCAGAGAACAATTCAATTCAGAACAACTTGTCAAAATCGCAGTTACAGGTGTGGAGATGAAGGGTGACGTCAAAGAAATGAAGGGTGACATTAAAGAGATGAAGGGCGATATCAAAGAAATGAAGGGCGATATAAAGACGATTATAGGGAAGCAGGAGGAAACTCTCACTGAAATAAGAAGCCTAAGAAACGATCTCAAATCATGGATGAATGAAAGACTTGACAGGATAGAGAGGGACGTATCCATGATAAAACAGAAGATCGGACTCTGATATGCATCGAACACGAGGATCAGCGACGTTTCCTTCTTGTGTGTACAAATGTTTCCTTGATCTCTCTCACCCTGCATCATGGCAAAACGAGGCGAGGCTTATGCACGGCGCTTTGGACGCCGAATGTAAACATGGTTACTTCGTTTCCTGTGCGACTGTATGCCTCACTACATCAAGTCTTGAACTTCTTTCAGATTTAGGATACTCAACAATCTCAATAGTCACCACCACCAGAGCTTCTGCAAGGAGAGGTTTATCGTCCAAGTATGATCTAGCATTGTGTCAAGGCCAAGTATGAAATCCACTTTTCCATGCAGCACCTTTTCGACGGATGCAAGGTCTATTACCAAGAATCGCACGGTGCCAAACTGGACACCGCCGATTTGAAAGCCGTCGTGTCTGAACACCGGGATCTTTGCCTTTCCTCCTGTCGGGTCAGTGGTTTCGATGGATTCCTCCTTTTTCAGGTGAGGGGCGAGCTCATCGAACCTATCTGAATTCAGAACAGAAAATCCTGCACCGGTATCGAAGAGAGTGCTTCCGAGTTCTGTGTTTCCCATTTCCGACCGTAAGACAACAAGTCGATAAGGAGTCATAAAATGAAAGGGAACGGAGTTTTCCCAATGCGCAGAAGGTTTCTCTGCAGAGTCTGACACATAAAACGCGGAGCTTCGTCTGAAATCCAGCCGCAGTATTCTTTCACTTGCAAAAAGAAGGTCGACTCCTGCAGTCATTATGGCTTTAAACGGTAACTTCGTGAATCCCGCATGCTCGTCCGGCTGTACCCGTGCTCTGATGTTGCGGAATGTCGAACCCAGAAGTTTCACACATCCGACGGCGACCAACTCCGTTCTTAACTCTCCAAATGCGCCCCGCAGCGTCGAAGCTCCGATCTTTTTGAATGGATCTGCGACAGAGGATGCAATCATCGTTGATACGGCTCCGGTGTCGATCTGGGCGTATCCCGATATCGAATCCAGCTTGGCCCGAACGAACAGCCTGAAATCGTTTATTATGAAATTCGGGGAGGTTTTCCTTGTGTCCCGCCCTCTACTTCGACTTTTTCCTGTAGTTCGCATCTTGCATTCCCGTACTCCTTTTAGTTATTTCCCTCCTTTCTACTTATCTCAGTCGTTTGCGCTGAAGTATGATACAAGAAGCACGCCCACCCCCTGAGCATCCGTGTTCAGATTCGGGAAGGTGGTGTCCGGACAGGTATATGGCGATTGGTCAAACGAAGTGGGGGCCGTAAAATTCCAGCCCCTGATCAGTATCCCGGGGTAGAGCCCATATCCAATCACACCAATGTTAAGATCTTTCAAGTACTGCAGAAATTGAGGGACCAGAACCGGGGCAGATGCAATACATTCCCCATGCGTCGATGACTGATACTCTCCCCATTCATCGGCGACGACCGGCGCGTCGATGGATTTGGCCGCGTCACCAAACCAGAAGTTCCATTCACTCTCATTATCATGTAAAGGACCAAAGTAAGGATGAACCGCATAGATTATGTTTTGACCGCTCAGCATGTGCCCCGGAACTCCATTGAGGTCTTCTCCCGCTGCAAGGCCGTCTACGAACACAAGGTTCTGTGCATGGTTTGAACGGACGATGTCCACGAGGTTCTGCATTCCGATGTAGTTTGTTCCCGCATATGTCCCTCCATCCCTCCACATGTTCCACGCTGTCGAGTTGTCCACACCAAACGGACTCCGAGGTTCGTTGAACAGGTCGAAGAACACCCATGAATCGTTATAATATCTTGATGACAGAAGCTTCCAGAAGCTTTCACTATCCTGAGTCGGCAGGGGCTGTTTTGTGGTCGATTCATACTGGAGGGCGATTATAAGGTTAAGATCATAATCATGCGTCTCGCTCACGATGGTATCTATGATATGAAGGTAGGAAGCATCATATGGAGACTGGTCGAACAGGTCCTCAGAAGCCACCTTGACAACCACAGTATTCGAGTGCCAGAAATATCTGGCATCCGAGTAAACAGTCTGATTCTCGAGTATGCTGGCATCGAGCTGCATGAGCTGATTGTTGTGCCAGTTGGGAATCCAGAGGCTGGGAAGCTCGACGCCATATGGAACGAAGGTTCTGTTCCAGCCGTCCAGTATTCTGTTGCCAACCACGGTGTAAGGAGGGACCGAGTATCCAAGTGAAAAAGAAGTTCCATTCGATGCAGAATATCCAACTACGGAGGCCATCTGGTCAAGCGCCTCTGAGTATGCCGCATGATACTGGGTGTATCCAGGAAATGATGGATCATCTGCGATGAGCCATTCCTGTGGGTAAAGCTCGAAGATCTGGGCGCCTGAGGCGAGACCAAAGGGAGCCAGCTGGACCAGCGAGCCGACGCCCGTGCCGTCTGGATACGTGTGTGTTGTGGTTTGAAGCTCAAGTGGTACCTTACCTGCGTATTCTTTGAAAAGGGCGCACCAGTCCGCGTAACATGGAGAGCCCGAAGAGTTGACTTTTTCCTGATTAATTGAAAAGCCCTGGATTCCAAAGCCGAACCCATACCTCACCGCGGCAGTTGCGACCGCATCCGCCACCCCGTTCTGACCCTGTATCTGATTCAGACCAACTAGTATCGTCTTGGGCGAACCCAGGCTGTATTCGAATTTCATGAGCTGAAGCGAGTAGTTCTGCCAGAGCTCCATCGAATAACCATGGGATTGCCAGAGTGAAAGGCAGGGAGACAGGTCGAATCCGTTTTCCGGGTAGTCCTCTCCCCCGGTCCCGATTCCAAAGCGGATGTACCCGAGCCAGGGCGCGTTGCCGTAATGCTGGACAAGGGCCTGGATGAAAGCTTCGTAATTGTCAAGGTAGCCAGCCTCCCAGTATACAGGAGTGATGGGGTCAGGGCCACATTTCACGGTATCAACCTGTTTAAGGACGTATGAAGGTGTCATTGAGGTTCCGTTGTACTCCTGTGATGTCTGCTCCGCCGCACCCCAGACGATGAAATTGACAATCTTGCCCGCCTTTATCCAGGGTTCTGCGGACTGATCCACAAACGCCCAGTTGTACCTGGGGTTTGCGCCAGGTCCCATATCGATGCTGCTCCAAGGTATGATCAGGTTCGCGCCGCACACTGTGGAGTCGGGTAGAATGTACTTCAGGATCTCGCTTTCATTGCTCAGCGATTGGGGGCTGTTCGCCGCATTGACGAAAAGGCCATGGGGAGCCTTAGGGTCTGCCACCCTTGGATCGGACGATGTGCAGACCGGCTCCTGGACGTGTGTGGTGCGAAATGTCGTTACGACAAAAAATATGCTTATGACGAGGATTGCAGCTACAAGAACAGCACCTATGGACGCCCCTTTTCCCAGCCCTCTTCGAATCAAGTTCCAGAGCCCTCGACCTTTTTTCTTATATCATGCCCTCTGTAAAAGGGAATGAGATCACTGCGCAGGCATGAAGTTTCGCCTCTTCATGGCAGAGGTGTACAGGCCGGCCACAGCGTTCGCCCAAAGAATCGAACCGTTCACCAGCCCTACTGCCAATATGTCCTCAAATTTGGAGAGTGATAGGACCGCCCAGGCGGTCCAGATGACCATTATTGCCCCTGTGGCGTAGTACCTCTGGACCCTGAATATTCTTCCGAGGGGGAAGAAGTGAATGCCCACTATGACGGATACGGCTGCGAAGATAAAATCCTGCAGGTGAAGCCGGGGGAAAACCAATACGACGATGAATATCAGAAAGAATTCCGCAAAGCTGGTGATGGCGAAGTTGCGCCTCAAACTTCCCGTCCAGAGACGACCTACGTCCAGCCCGATGGATTTCAGCAAGCGTCTGCCCGTGATGAAACTGTAAATGCTCATTGCGATCAGTGTGACCCCCACCACCAGTGCGAAGTACACACCTTGACGCAAAATGATAGATTGAAAAGCACCGGCAATCCACCAGGCCCCGAACCCAGAAAGAATGATGGAGGCCACCGGAACACCCGTCAGCCAGGCTACATATGTTGAGTCTTTTTCTGTCCCTGCTTTATCACCATTCTGGCTGTTTGACAACTTCCCGGTATCTGTTGCAGTTGATTGTGAGGTTGTTTCCCGCTCCGGCAGGTCCCTACCTGAAGTTGAACCTGGTCTCCCTTCCTTCTTCGCCTCACCGGCAATTACATCCACTTTCGGATCGATTTTTCCTCTTTCAGCGAGTAGTTAAATTGTGCTTGCACGGTTGGTATAGTTTTGGCACAATATGGTTAAAAATGACTCAGAACTGATGGTACAGGCTGAACATGGACGACCTTACCCGCATGGTTCTGAGGTATTTACAGTGGCCACAGAGCGGTTTGAATGAAAGGCCGACGTACTGGGCCATGGCGAAGGGCCTCGGAGTTAGCCCAAGGGCGGTGAAGGCAAGGCTTGACCTTCTTGTTCCACGCGGTGTGGTAAAAAAATTCAGGATCGTAATCGAGCCATCCTGTCTGGGGTTGAAAGAATCTATCATTTCGGTGCAATGCACAAACACCTTTCAGGATAAGCTCGCCTCGAAGATTTCACTGTTCGATTTCATAGAAACGGTCCACCTTGTCCAGCCTCTTCCGTACACCTTCCTGGGAAAGTCGAGCTCCGATTTGCCGGCGGGGGGTTCAGCTTTGGACAAGTATGCTGTCCTGCATTTATTCCATAGAGGAGAGGGTGACCTCAAACGTGAACTGGAGCTTGTGAAAGAGGTGTGTGGAGATTTTACAGTTGTTCGTACACTTCAGGCACGCTGTCAGACTTCAGTACGGTCGCTGAATGTATTCGACCTGAGAATCCTTGACCTGCTTAGAAGTGACCCGTTCATGAAGATCACAAGTATCGCTGAGATGCTCGGCTGCAGCAGGAGAAGAGTTCGGAACAGGCTGAAAACGTTGGCCTCTCTGAAGATCTTTCAGATAGAACCTGTCATCAACACAGGCGCAATAACCGGCTCGCTTGTCGCGATAATCGCTGCAATTTTCAACGAGAGTGACCGCGCCAGGATCGATGCCAGGCTCGATTCACTTTTGAACGACAGATGCTTTCAGCTCTACCGTAACGTTGTTGGCAGCTCCACTTACTTCTGCACATTCGAATCAAACCAAGAACTGACCAGCCTGCATGAGGTACTTTCGAAGTCCGGACTCGTCAAGGAGGTAGGGGTGGCATACTCTTCGGAAACCCTTGATAACACTCTAGCCATCCCGATTATGTAGAAAGGTTTTGCCCTCGAGACAGAACTTTCCCATTCGAAAAAGCGACCTTTCTGTATTCGCTCCTGAAGGTCTCAGCGCTCCGCACCAGTCTACCAAAGCCTTGCCGCCAGACCCGAATCCGATGCTGGAATCCCCCCTTCCGTACAGGTCGGGTGGGCAAAAACCGAATGCCTTCGTTTACTACCATCACAACATTTATCTCGTTTAGAGTCCCGATTTCGATTCTTTTCCCAAGTTCTTTCCGGACAGCACCGAGGACAACACCTCATTTATGAGGTGACTATCCTCCCAAAAGGCACCTGGGGCTGCGATGACCGATGTACATGGGTTGGAACGATCGTTCCATGAGGTTCCTTATCTTATCTGCATGGATACCATAAGCCATGCTAGGAAGAAAAGGCGCAATTTTCGGCTTGACAATAATCGGGGTTCTTGTACTGAGCGTAATGCTGCCGCCGGCCGAGGCGGTTCATTCAATGAACCTGCAGGCAGAATCCCAGCTGGATGCTTACGTGCAGGTCGCCACCCAGGGGCAGCTCTACGTCAAGACGCTTGCCTCACTCGCTTTTTCACATGGTATAGACGTGAGCTCCGCTAATAATCTGATAGTTGAGGGGAACTCTTCTCTGCTTATGGCGCAGTCCAGCCTTCAGACCGGCACCAATGTTTCGGGTGGCATTGCAGCCGCCAAGGCGGCGATGAGTGATTTCACCGCAGCCTCCGAATTGATAGGAAGACTGATAGAGGAAAATGGTGTCTCATCATATGCAGCTCTGAGCATATCTCAATCGTCTCTGTTCTCAATCAATGAAACTGCCCAGCTGCTGTCTGGGTATGTATCCTCGTCCTGCTCCGCGCAGAACGTATCAAATGCTTCATTCAGTGCAGACTGTCAGCAGGCGGCTCAGTATATTTCTAACGCCAGGCTTCAGGCATCTGAAGCGGAGAATCTTCTGGTGAAATCTCCAGAGAACTCTTCAGGCTTTTCTACCTTGATAACGAAGGCCAGGATGGACCTGCAGTTCGCGAGCGGACTCCTCGCCCAGATTTCTTCATTTACATACTATGACAGAGTGGAGGCCTACATAATGCAGAACTTGAATGGTGAGATATCCGCGGTGAACGCCTCGGTTACGGCTCAGGAGAATCTTCTTCTCCAGCTGAACCAGACATACTCAAAGATGAAGTCCTACGCTGCGGCCCAGGCGTCGGCCGCCGACGGTCTTCTTTCCACTGCGAATGGCATAAACACCGAAGCAGGGGCGTTTCTGTCCTCTTCACTTAACTCCCAGATAGGGGTGGACATGTCCGTCCTTGGCGAAGTATCGGCCAATCTCACGGCACTTTACTCCCAGGCGGGTTCATACCTGACGGGTTCCCTGCTCCAGATCCTGCTGGGAAACATAACCGCCACTCAGTCAAGCCTGGTCGCATACAACAATTCACTCAGCAACCTGAGAGGGGTGATCGGCTCATTTTCGAGCACCCAGCTCAACGGCACCTCCGGGTACTATCTGGAATTTCAAGCCGCTTCGGCTTCTGTAAACAGCTCGGCTCAGGCATTTTTGGTCTCCATGAACAACCTGGTCTCGACACTGAATTACCTGCTGAGCCTGCCGATCCTGAGCCTCGTCACGGGATGGCTCAACACCTGGCTTACGACCTTGAACGGCCTCCTTTCAACCACGAAGGCTGACTGGAGTGCCACTTCTTCGACCATTCTTGCCCAGCAGTCCGTGCTGCTTCAGCTGCAGGGTGACGTATCCACCTACTCTGGCCAGCTTCCCGGTGTCGTCGCAACCGTGAACTCAACCGCACAACTGGTTTCCACGCTCTCACAGATCAACTCCTCTGAAAGCACATACGTGAACAGCACAGTCCAGACCACTCTTTCGTCGGCCCTGCTCTCAGCCGAAGCCACTTCATCGCTCGCAGCCGAATTCAGCACCGGCGCACAGGCGCTCATTTACAGCACGTATTCCGCGGTTGGCACTCAGTATTCTAAACTCTCTTCCCAGGAGTCTTCGATGAAGTCGACGACATCAGAGACAGTGACCGCGGTATCCGACTCGGTAGGTTCGGTTTCATATCATGTATCTTCATTGAGCTCGGCCTTCGCAACAGCCCAGCTCAGCCTCACCCAGTCGGTGCAACTGTTTGAAGAGGGTGAAATACAGCAGGGCACAAGTCTACTTGCACAGGCGTCCGTTCAGCTGAATGTCGCCGCAGAGATGTCTGCTTCTTCCTCTACTTCTTGACAAGCTCAACCTGATTCTGTGAACCTATTTTCGTTACCTTTACGTACCCCATTCTCTCCAGTCTCTTTATCTGTCTCCAGGCAGACGTCTTCGGCAGCGCGAATCGAATCCTTATCTCAGGCTCCAGAACCTTTCCACCCTTCTCCTGGATAAATTGGAGAACATTAAGGTCATCAGGCCTAAGCTCGTTGTCTGTTTCAAGATTTATGGCACCGCTCCCGCGTCTTCTCAGCAGAAAGAAGAGGCCCGTACCGGCGCCGGCAATCACCAGAATGGTTACAGAAGAATCAAGAACGTATGACGAATACCAGGGCGTGTTTGCCGACTTGGTCCCATTCCCGCCCCCTGTCCCGCCACCGCCCGTTGAGTTGGTGATGGGCAGGCCGTAGCTGATGGTGTACTGGCCGGGGAGAAGAACGAGCACCGGGCTTTGATTTATCGTAGTCATGGAAACGGGGGCAGATGAGATGTTAATCAGCGTCGAACCTACTGGAAGGGTCGCGGTGGTGTTGTACTCGGTGCTGAATTGCAGGGACCACACCGTTCCGACTTTGCTCGTTAGGCTCTGTGTTTCATAGTGGATGACCGCTTCAGATGCCCCCAGCGTGTAAACGGTTATGTTGTTGCCTGAAATCTGGTAGTAAAGTGCGGATCCAGCCTGGTCCGTAACCACGATATCCGACAAAACAGATGAAATTAGGGTTGCCGACACTATGGTTTGGTTTGAATTCAGCCCTAAGGTCTGGGTCACAACAGTCAGGCCATCCGCGTACACCGTCAAAGTAGTCGAAGTCGGGACTGCAGCATGAACAAATTGGCCGGTCATGGGGTAGATCAGAACTAGCAGCAGAAGTGGTAGGGAGATGGCGAGGTGCTGTGCCAGCCTCAATCAAAACACCGTTGGGTGAGGCTGTGGCACGTGGGAGTCATATAAACCCGATGAGTGCATGCTGCATCAAAGGCGAAAAGAGTCCCAAATCAATTAGGAACGGTCGTTCCATGGGGTTCCTTATGTCATCACCAGTCTACTACTGTGTAGGATGATTGGAATAGAGGAGGACCGCAACATGCACACCCGCAGGGAATGGAAGTGGATGGACAGGGAAGATGAAGGCCTGGGTCATGTCCGGGATGGTCCGGAATCAGATGCGGTTAGAAGGGTGGAGGAGAATTTCAGAGATGGTGTGGTGATGTGCGTAGACAGGGTAATAAAGACGCTCGGCAACACCGGAAGAATTGCGTTTTACTCCTGCCTCTTGAGGAGGGACATGATCGAGGAAGACCTGGCCAAGAATCCTGAAGAGCTGTCCACAGTTTCCCGACTGCTGTTTGGTCCTGCGGGTGAGGTTCTGGAAAAGGCTGTAATCAGGGAAATCGGCTCAAGATTCGGAATCGAAGGTGAGCCTGATTCCTTTTCAGAAGCAATCCGTATGGCCAGAGCGAGAGCATTCAGTACGGCTGCCGAAAAATACGCAAGCTTCGGGATGCTGGATTACAGCTACTAGGCAGGAACAGTTCTTTCTTACTTACTTACTTACTTGCCTGTATGAGATACGCAATTGATTGGCCGATCAGGCCAATCACGTTACAGATGGTTGGGGCGTGCTCAAAGATCAGGACGGTTTGATATTCTGGTTGATTTTGAAGAAGTTTTCAGGGTCATACTTCCTTTTGAGCTCGGCAAGTCTGGCATAGTTTTCACCATATGCCGCCCGCACCTGGTCGCCTCCTTCGGAACCGAGGAAGTTCACGTAGGGAGTTCCGGTTGAGTATGGTTTCATTCCCTCCCAGGCATCCCTGACCCATGTGATGTTGCTTGCATCTTCGGCCGGACTAACCCATTCCCCAACGAAGTTGAGGACAAAGGGAGTATCTCTATGTGCAAAGCAGCCGCCGCCCGACGTACGAGAAACCGCACCTCCGAGATGATGGATGTGCAGCTGTGAGAGTGGAGAAACCATCTTTGAAGCATGAGAAACCAGGGTTCTTATCGCGCCATCGCTCAGCTCCTTCAAATAGGATGTTTTCCAGTAGGCTCGTATTCCAAAGGGAGAACCTGCGTCGAACATCTTCTGCAGTTCAAGGTATGGAATGGGTCCCACGAGGTCAACAGAAGGCTTCAGCATACGGAGAGGTGACACAACCTCCGCACCGGTTTCTGCGGGCCCGTTATAGCACAGTGCTATTGCAATCATCTTTGTCCCCTGAATTGGTTGTGGTATGAAAGGAGCGGGAGGCGCCGTGAGGAAGGCAACAAGCGTGGTGAGCTCGTCAGGGAAGCCATGTGCAATGGATGAGTAGGTCCGCAGTACCTCCTCGGCCCTGTCCACCGGAAAGAAGAAGGCTCCACCGTACACCAGCGGACCGACCGCATGAAGTCTGTACTCGAACGATGTGATTATACCGAAATTGCCGCCCCCGCCTTTAACGCCCCACAAAAGCTCAGGGTTTTCGGTGTCGCTTGCTCTCACCACACTTCCGTCGGCAGTAACCATTTCAACCGACACGAGGTTGTCAATCGTGAGTCCGTGCTGCCTTACGAGCCACCCTATACCTCCGCCCAGCGTAAAACCGGCAATTCCTGTGGTGCTGACCAGACCCCCCGTTGTGGCGAGGCCATGCTCCTGTGTGGCCCTGTCAAAATCCCCCCATGTGAGACCGGGCTGGGCTCTGACAAGCTTTGCCTTCGGGTCGACTTCGATCCTCTTCATCCTTGAAAGGTCGATCACTATTCCATCGTCACAGGTTCCGAAGCCGGCAACGTTGTGGCCACCTCCCCTTACTGCGACACTGACACCCCTTTCCCTTGCAAATCTGAGGGCTGTAATAATGTCGTTAGTGTTGGTACACCTGAGCACCGCCGACGGGTGCCGGTCTATCATGCCATTCCAGACCTTTCTCGCTTCGTCATAACCCCTGTCACTTGAAACAATAACCTCTCCCTTGAGTGTTGAGCGCAGTTGAGACTCTTCCATGTTAAATTACCAGCTATATGTATGAAAGCCCCCCCTTATAAACAGAGAATAAGCCGGATAATCCTCCAAGACATTGTGTTGATATTTTGAAGAGCTGGGGGAGATTAATCGAAGATGTTCAACGGTATCTGGGGGCTGTACTTCCTAACAACAACCATTTTGCACCCCCCGGCCTACAAGTTTGACTATCTCGTGTGGAACCTTGTTTAAGGACCAAGATGCAGTATATTCTTTGATCCTCCCCATACTGGGTGATCCGAAATTCGGCCGAACCTACTGAGGCGTAATCTTGGTATAATTATAAAAGAGCTAATTTCGGTGTTAGAGATATAAGGAGAATGCGAAGTTGAGTAATTTGAATACGGAAACACTGCTACTCACTAGAGGTGAGGTTGAAAGTCTCATACAGATGAAAGATGCGATCGAAGTGATGAAAAAGGTGTTTGCTCAGCATCAGGAGGGTAGAACAAAATCCTACCCCCGGGTGCACATACCATTTGACCAGTACAATGGTTCGATAGGATACATGGAAGCGGCCGTTGACTCTCTGGAAAGCTCAGTGTCCAAGATAGCTTCCCTCTACCACGAGAATCCAAAGAAGGGTTTGCCAAGAATAATCGCTATTATTACACTGAACAGGATCAATGATGGTTTGCCGGTTGCTATTATGGACGGCAATTTTCTTACAATGTTAAGGACGGGCGCAGTAGGTGCACTGGCGGCGGAATACCTTTCGAAGAAGGATTCCGAAACAGTGGGTATCATCGGAGCCGGAGTCCAGGGAAGAGGACAATTGTGGGGCATTACGGAGGTAAGGAACATAAAGAAAGTAAAGGTGTATGATGTTTCGATTGAGTCATCGAGGAAATTTGCAAAGGAGGCCTCCAAATTTGGAGTTGAGGCGGAAACAGTAGATACACCGGAAGGGGTCAAGAATTGCGATATCGTGGCAGCTGCGACTCCTGCCAAATTACCGATAGTTACGAGGAAAGTGGTTTCCGAAGGCACTCACGTGACCTCTGTAGGCGTTGGCGCGGGACTCGGAAAGAAGGAGGTGGACTACATGCTCATAAAAGAATCAAAGACCATAGTGGACGACCTGGAAGTTGCCAAAGCCGACTCACTCAGCGAGGCTTTCAAAACGGGGGTGCTGACGGACTCCGATATCTATGGTACATTGGGAGAACTGGTATGCGGCAGTAAAAAGGGCAGAACGGGTGATGAAATTACGATATTTGTGTCGGCGGGGATGGCCATTCAGGATGTGGCAGTAGCTTCGGTGGTATACCAAAATGCAGTTAAGAGGAACGTTGGAAGAAAATTCAACTTCTTTGCGTAGAAACCAGCTTGATAAGACCTGATATCGAGTCAGCAGAAGTTATATTTCTGACTTCGCGAATTATATTTTCAGCCTGATCTTGGCTCAGGACAGGTGAAGTGAGTCTCCGGAACTTGGTTTCAACCTCTTCGTAGCTAATTGGATTCTCAGGCGTACCCTTTGCGTGGTCTACCCTTTCTACGTAGGATTTACCGTCTAGGGTTCTCACTGTGACAATACTGGTATACTTTGCAGGAAACAAAGGAGCCAGTTCTTCGTCGTAAACCAGCTTGGTGTTTTTAGACAGTCTTGCTATTTCGGCTTCATTTCTTCTCTCCTGCAATATATCTTCGATGTTCACTTCGCCTTGAACTGCAAGTATGGGAAGTATGTATTGTGCGTTATGGGACTTCAGCTGATTGTTGTCAATTATACCGGCGCCAGGCTTCGGAAACCTGAGTTCTATGCTTTCGATGTTGTCGTGCTTGAGTCCATTTTTACTGATTATTGCGAGGAGTGCGTCCGCTCCAGGGTGTATAAATGCACAGCACGAATATAGTTTGAAGGCAGCCTCCATTATCGTGTATCTTCTGCCCAGGTCCTCCACCAGCCTGTCTGGCTTCGGGGCGTCTGTGAATGCTCCAAATATTCCGTTCTTCCCCTCAAATATGTCAGGCGGAGCACCAAAGCCATGCCTCGCAAGCAGGGCAGAGGTTACGCCGTTTCTGGCTGCAACGCCCATCTGGAATGGCCTCGAATTTTCTGTGAAATCAGTTACCCAGGCCAATAGTCCTGACGCCTGGCAACCTGCGAGTCCGAACGCCCTCTCCTGTTTCTCTGTTCCAAGTTGGAGAAGAGAGCCGGCGGTGGCCGCCGAGCCAAAACAGCCCGCAACCGCCGAAGGATGAAAACCGCGCGCGTAAAGTGCATTCGGATCAAGCGCATTGCTGACCCTAGTTTCCACGTCATACCCCACCACCAGGGATTTTACCAGATCCTTGCCGGAGAGGTTATACGCTTCCGCCAGGGCAAGAGCGGTCGGCACGATCACGGCAGCGACGTGAGCGATAGCTTCGGCATGATGACTTTCGACATCGCAGTAGTATCCGAATGTACCGTTCACAAGTGCCGCATTCACAACATTAGTTTTTCTGTTGCGTCCAATTATCGTAGCCTGTCTCTCTCCACCCAACTCATCTATCAGCCTCATCATTACGTCCCCGGCCGGATAACGCTTCGAAGAGGCCCTCAACATGGCACCTAGAGTGTCTAGGAGAAGCATCTTGGCATGCGTAACAACATCGGCCGGAATATCTTCAAATGACGCTTGAGAAACGTACTCTGATATCGTTCTGACCTTTCCGCGTCCTTCGGACATCGATACTGCCATGCCTACTCCATTTTATGATTGGAATTTAACCTTTCGATTTTGCACCCGCCATATTAAGACACTCCCGGTTGTGGCCAAATCTGAATCCTAATGAGCAATGAATAAAAAGTTCCAATGATTGATTACATGAACCCATGCGTAAATCTATCCCTAAGAATAACGCCTTCGTACACAAGTTGTATGAGGTGCACGATGTCGAAGACAGGTAAACCGGTTGCTTTGTGTACAGCGAGTGCATAGGGTGGTAGGTTTGCGCATTCGAATACGATTGCTCCAACTCCGTTTCCTTTGGTGAGGAGCTGGGCTGCCTCCACCACTTCCTTCTCCACAGTCTTGGGGTCAAATTCTAATTCATTTCTGTCTATCTTTGAGAATTCGTCTCTCTCCTGTAGACCGACTATCTTTACCGTTCGTGGGTCGATGCCTGCACCGCGAAGATGCTCCTTCGTGAGCGACTTTGAATCCGCCGTCAGAACGCCCACTTTTTCATCCCCGCCAAGCATCTTCTGAATCAGCGGAACAAGAAGTAAAGCAGACGTCAGGACAGGGACATTCAGTTTGCTGGCCATAGCTTCTTGAAAAATGCTGAGAAACCCACAGCTTGTGCTAATGGCCTTGACGCCCTCTGCCTCAAGCTCCTTTGCTGCTTCTATGAAAGGAATTAGCAGGTTTTTGTCTGTTTCCTTCACAACGCGTGGTATGGTAGCACCCTTTACCACCCTAAGCTTGACTGGAAAGCCGTACGAAGAAGCATTACCAACATCACCAGGGATTCTGGGGAACCTTGTATCGAGAGTCAGAATCCCAATCGCCTGACCGTAATGATGCCGACCACCATGAACCTTCATACCCATGATGGTATAGTTAGTGATTTATAGGGTTGAGCTCACCACAATGTGAACATAAAGTTGCTGCATACCTCCGGCTATATGAAACCCGAAGAACGTCGCGTAATTTTCGGTGAGAGGGACACCATTGACATCTGAAGAAGATAACGAAATCTGGCAGTTGTCCGAAATGTTCGACCCAGAAAAACTGACAATATCTCGAAGCTCGAAGCTTCACAGACCAAGAGGGTACCTATGTGGAACCGGAATGTGCCCCAATTGCATGATGAGAGTTGATGGAGTCCCAAACGTGCGTGTTTGTACACTGGTGGGCAACAAAAAACCAAGACTTGAAATTCAAAATCATATACGCTTACTTGACACGTTTCGCCTTACCCAGAAATTTTCAGGTCTGCTGAAGCCTGGTTTTCAGTATACACATTTCAATGACTCAAGAGGAATGAGCAATCTGTTTTATGGCTTCCTAAAGAGATTTACAGGCTTGGGAAGGGTTGCAACCACATCCAAATTAAAACGCAGTACGGAAAGGCTCGAAGTGGACAATCTCGTGATAGGGGGCGGAGTTTCTGGTATGAATGCTGCACTGAAAGCATCGAACACCAAAGTGTCCCCAAATGGAAGCAGACAAGGAAGTGTTCTCCTTGTAGACACCTATGGGGCGCTTGGTGGTGATATCGTTCAAAGATGGCAAACTACAATGGGATACTCGGAACTACTGAGAACGAAGATAGAAGAGGTGCAAGCAGTTATCTCGAAGGTGATTGCCAATGAAAGAATAAAGTGTCTTATGAACACAAGAGTTGTTGGATATTATAAAGATGAAAACACTTTTCTTGCCATATCCGAAAGATCGACGTTCGAAATCAGGGCCAAAAATGTCTTTGTTGCTTCAGGCGGACATGAGGTATTGCCTCTCTTTCCCAACAACGACTCCCCAAGGGTGATGCTGAGCCTTGGAGCTCAGATACTTATGAATCAGAGAGCCCGCTTGCCGCAGAGTGCTGTTGTATTGGACCTTAATGGTCTCGGTCCCTTGGTGGCCGCCGACCTCGTCGAACGCGGAAAAATGAGCTCGGTCAAGCTGACAAGAACAGAGGGATTCTCGACAGAAGAAATAGACCTATGTAATCAGCGATCAATCGAAATCCTTCCTAAATCGATAGTCAGTAATGTGAAAAACTCTGGTTCCGTCTACATCAAGTCCCTCAAAGAAGAAGATCAGAAAAAATACGATGCAGGTCTGGTAGTTGTATGTGGAAGGTATCAGCCGAATTTTGAATTGGCGCTACAACTCGGAATAAATCTGCGTCTGGTAACCGGCACGGCTGAGGTGCGTATTTTACAGGGTGCAGCAGGAGTTAATGCCGTTTCTGCGACAGCGGTTGGGAGCCTAGTGAATGGGTCATATGGCCTTGGAAGCTCAAGCCCAGAAGAAAGTGGACAAATCATTTTCGATATAACCACTGATGAATACATGAGACACTTCGCGAAGTCATCCGACTCCTATGTCTGCTTATGTGAAGATGTGACGGCTAAAGATATGTATGATTCAATAGAAATGGGGTATGATTATGTCGAGTCTCTAAAGAGATACACGGGATGCCTAACGGGACCTTGTCAGGGGAAACAGTGTGCACTGAATACGGCTTCTATGTTGAACATGATGAATCCAAAGACGTCTGGTCTGTTGACTACCCCGAGACAGCCGCTCTACCCCTTGCCCCTCTGGAGTGTGGCTTCCGAATGAGCACAAGGTCGGCAGACCTGCTGATTGTGGGGGGAGGCGTGGTTGGGCTA
The DNA here is from genome assembly GCA_021324115.1 of Nitrososphaerota archaeon. GTDB lineage: Archaea > Thermoproteota > Nitrososphaeria > Conexivisphaerales > DTJL01 > JAJPJS01. The sequence goes on along the minus strand of JAJPJS010000008.1, from coordinate 298,543 downwards.
TCTGTTGCTTACAACTGTGCAAAGCGGGGATTAGGCAAAATAACATTGTTGGACAGGGGGAGAATAGGCAGAGGTGCTTCGAGCAGGAATCTCGGTGGCGTGCGAGAACAGTTCAGCAACGAGCCCATGATTCGACTCATGAAATACAGTATCGATGTATGGGAGGGACTCTCGAAGGAACTCCGATGGAATGTACTTTTTGATCAAAAAGGATACCTTATGCTGGCAAGAACCGAGTCCCAGGCCGAACAGGTCAAGCAGAATGTTCGGCTCCAGAACAGCATAGGCGTCAATAGCGTAGTGCTTGAAAGGGACGATGTTGCGGAAATGTTACCACAACTCAAAATGGATGGCGTAAAATGTGCATCCTTCAATAAAAGGGATGGAGCCGTTCATCATGATGCCGTGCTTTGGGGATTGGAAAGGGCAGCCCGCAGACACGGTGTGGAGATTATTGAAAATGTTGAGGCGACAAAACTCTGCACAACGTCTGGCCGAATAAATGCCGTGGAAACAACTGCGGGAACCATATCTACACAGAAGGTCATAAACGCAACAGGTGTATTCTCCCGAGACCTCGCGCTGACGGTTGGTATCGACCTTCCCATCAGATCATTTAGGAGGGAGGCTCTTGTAACCGAAGCTTACAAGCACTTCCTCAAACCCGTTTTCTGGGACCTGACTCTGGGCCTCTTGCTTAGTCAAACATTACGTGGTGAAGTTCTTTGTGACACTAGAGATCCCGGGAACGAAGAATCGCGTGACACAGGCGTTAGCCTGAGCTTTCTGAAGAAGCTCGCTAGAGAAGTATGTGAACTCTTTCCTGCACTTGGAGAACTCCATGTTCTTAGACAATGGTCGGGCACGTATGATGTGACGCCCGATGGTTCCCCAATCCTAGGAGAGTCCGATGAAGTTTCTGGGCTGTACTTTGCGTCAGGATTCACTGGGCATGGCCTCATGGTTGCTCCTGCATTGGGTCGTCTATATGCTGATTATCTTATATCGGGCAAAAAGCCAAAACTGCTTGAACCTTTCAGGTTGAGCAGGTTTGCGGAAGGAAAGCCCATAGTGGAACCACTTGTAGCCGGAAGAAAGATAGCCTGAAACGGAACCTCAATTCGCCGGATGTATCAGATTCCTTGCTTGGATCACTAGATAGGAAAATCCTTTAATGAAAAGCCATGGAAGCATCAGGGCGAAGATTTGGGAACTTTCGCTGACTGGGTAATAGAATTCCTTGAGAAACAGAAGATAGACTTCGTCTTCGGTCACCCGGGCGGACCGGTACTGCCACTTTACGAAGCCATGAGGAAGAATACTGGGGTAAAACATGTTCTAGTCAGACACGAAGGTGCAGGGTCTTTTATGGCGGATGCCTACTCCAAGGTTACCGGAAAGACCGGTGTCTGCATTTCAACGATGGGTCCTGGCGCTGCAAATATGACCATCGGAGTAGCCACTGCCATGTCCGATTCTACACCCCTGATCGCCATTACAGGACAGTTACCTCTTGGTGTCCAGGGGAAGGGGTATCAACAGGAAACCGATCATCTTTCGCTCTTCAGAGGAATTACAAAGAAGAGCGTGCAGCTGAAAGAAGGGAAGAGTGCATCCGACGTTTTCATAAGTACCTACAGAACGGCAATAACTGGCAGGCCTGGACCGGTTCACTTGGATATTCCGTCTGACGTATCTTCGTTTCAATATGATTACAGGCGGCCAGATTATCTTCCAAGGACACGTAGTGGACCTGCTTCGCAGGAGCAAGTAAAAGAAGCCGCACGCATGATTTCCGATTCTGAAAGACCGATCGTACTGGCAGGCGGGGGTGTTATCGCATCAGAAGCTTCTGAAGTACTAGCCAAATTCTCTGATGAGTTCGGAATACCGATCGCCACTAGCTATAACGGTAGGGGCGTTGTCCCTGAAAACAGTCCGCTTTGCGTGGGACGGATAGGGGAGTATGTGCCAGGATTTCGCTTGAAGCTAGCCGAGTCTGCCGACCTTTTGATAGCATTGGGATTCAGATTTACGGATGTTTCCATGGAAGGATGGAAAATATCAAATGATTCCAAAGTTATTCAGATTGACATAGATCCGACAGAACTGGGGAAAAATATACCGGTGGACATTGGGCTTGCAGGTGACATTCGTGAAACTCTTCTTTCTCTTTCCGAGTTTGTCCGCTCCGAACCCGGTAAACGTAGGGAATGGATTGACCACGTTAAAGATGAGAAAAGGGCCTGGTCCGAATCATACAACTCCCTAGAGAACTCTTCTGCGATTCCAATTAAACCGCAAAGGTTGATCAAGGAGATTTCGGAAGTTGCGGGAACAAACTCCATCATTACGTCGGGAGCGGGCAGGGCAAAGATGTGGGCTGCTTCTGTGCTTCCGATTCATTCACCCAGAACTTGGATACATTCCGGCGGATACGCAGTAATGGGGTACGAATTACCAGCAGCCATAGCATGTAAGCTAGTCCACCCTGAAAAGAATGTGATCTCCATAGGAGGTGACGCATCATTCCAAATGCATTGCCAGGAACTAGCAACAGCGGTAGAAAGCCAAGTCAATACGATTTCAATTGTGATAAATGATCGAAGCCTTGGCTCCATACGAAACTCGCAGCTGAGAAGATATCAGAATGTCTTCGGAACAGAATTTAATGTTGACGTCAATCTCGCAAGAGTAGCCGAGGCGTTTGGCGCAAAGGGGATCAGAATCGACAGACCGCAGGATATCAAGCCCTCACTCGTTGAAGCCCTCAAGAGTGATAAGCCGGTAGTCTTGGACGTGATAGTCGATTCGATGGAGACGCCAACGTTTTAGATCAGACTTGTGCTCCTACGCAGTTCTTAAGAATAATGCAAGCAGCTAATGTCGGCGAAATCAAAGTGTAAAAACCAATATAGCCAAACATGTAAGCCACCATCAGTACGTTGGCCACTCTACTCCTCAAGGACGCTTCATGGATAGTCACAATGGATGAAAAACGAAGGATCTTGAGGAATTATAGTGTTTTGATCGAGAAAGGGATGATCAAGAAGATCGCCAAGAAAATAACCGAGAGTGCAGATGTGACGCTTGACTGTAAGGACAAAGTCATTATGCCTGGCTTCATTAATTGTCACTGCCACGCAAGTTACGGTCATGCATTGAGAGGATTATTACCGGAAGGCATTTCAAGAGAAGACTATCTTCGACGCCTGTTCGGAATCCAGCAGAACATGGACGAAGAAGAGGAGGAAATTGTTTCTCTCTTTGCTATGGGCGACCTTTTGAAGTCTGGTTACACCTCTCTCCTTGAACCCGGGACCGCCAAACATACGAGAAGTTTGGTTACGGCAGCGCTGAAGACAGGAATCCGTTTGGTTTGCGGAAGGCAGGTATTGGACAAGGAGAATCCGTTGGGAGTGACTTTTTCCACTACAACCGATGCTCGTAAGGAAGCCGAGTATTCAGTAAGGAGAATACTTTCGCTTGAAAACAAAAGGATTAGACCTTGCCTTGCCACATTTTCGCCCACGTATTGTTCGAAGGATTTGCTCCAATCACTTAAGGCCATCTCTGCTTCATACAAAGCCATTCTAACAATGCATGTCGCTGAAGACCAGCGCTCCGTAAAAACATTCACGAATGCGATTGGTAAGAGGCCCATCCACTATCTATCAGAAATTGGTGTCCTAGGACCACAGACATTGCTTGCACATGCGTTATTTGTATCTGATGAAGAGATCGATAATCTGATCTCTTCTAATTCTAAAGTGGCTTTCTGCCCATCTTCGTCCGTGAGAGGATCGGGAGCCGGTGCAAATTCCAGATTGCCGGATCTGGTTCAGAGAGGAATCGATGTTGGACTCGGAACAGATTCCGCGAGCTCTTCATATTATCAGGATCCATTCAGAGTAATGTACCTCTGCTCTGTCATGTTCCAAGATGGAAGACATGACAGGTCGATAATGCCTCCAGAAACCGTATTAGAAATGGCCACAATTCGCGCAGCAAGGGCCGTAGGATTGGAAGCAGAAGCCGGCTCTATCGAAGTAGGGAAAAGGGCAGACCTCATCGTAATCCGTGCCAGTGGTGCTGAGTGGACGCCGAATCTGTATCCACCCTATCATATGGTTTACGCTGCAGACAAGTCGTGTATTGAGACCGTGATAGTGGATGGTAATATCGTCGTAAGAGATGGTAACTTGCTATCTTTTGATGCCGAAGACGTTGAGGTACAGGTGAAAAGAATCTCCTCTGACCTGGCGAAGCGGTCAGGTCACAAATTTGAATTTAAGTGGAAGATAGCATAAAATAGCAAGAACGATGTCGGAAACTGGGTTTCGGCCTCGCAAATGTATAAGTCCAAGAGATGACGCAAAGACCTTTGCTTGGAATTACTTTGTCCATTTGCATGGCGCTGCAGAACAACCGGTATGACCAGTTAATGCGTTTGTGTCAAAATCAGTCTTAAATTTCCACCTGGACCTTGTTCTGCACGTTATGCTGGATCGAACCTTTAATGACATACGCGCCTTGATTATGATAGAAAATCCATCATTGTTTAATAACTCGACTGTGATAAACTGGGCGTTGGATGATAGGCTGCAAAAGATCTGCGACGAAGCTGTAAGGATCGTAGACTCTGCCTCCAAGTCAGAGGTTAATGCGAGATTGATTGGTGGAGTCGGGGTTCGTCTCCACACGAGAAAGTATGCAGAGTTGTTCGAAAGATTAGGACGTTCTCCGGGGGACATAGATTTAGTGAGCAGGAAAAATCATTCCGACCAGATCGGTAACATAATGAAATCATTCGGATATTCTCCGGCTGAGAGATTTAACACTTACCACGGTCACAAGAGGCAACTCTGGTATGCAAAAACTCATCAGATAGACATTATATTTGATGTTCTTGAGATGAACCACAGAGTGGATTTCAGAGATAGATTGAAATTGGATTTCCCAACCGTGACCCCCGCAGACCTGCTTCTGACTAAACTTCAAGTGGTCAACCTGAACAAAAAGGATATTCAGGATATGGTCATTCTTCTGTTAGAACACGACGCTGTCTTGGATGAAAGAGCAGACACAATAGACCTCTCCTACCTGGGCAAGGTACTCTGCTCAGAATGGGGATTTTGGTACACAGCAAACAGGAATTTATGCAGAATCGAAGAATTCGTCCTTAATGCGTCTGAGCTGACTACCGCAGAGAAAGATACAGTGAACGAAAGGACAAGGAGGATCACACTTTACCTTGATAGCATACCAAAGTCACTATCGTTCAGAATGAGGGAGGCAATAGGCACCAGAAAACAGTGGTATAACGACGTTGAAGAAGTTGTAAGATGATGAGTAGATCCTTCGGATACGTACAAGCTATCCTGCCGTAAAAAAGTAATTTTCCACCTTATTTTCAGAGACTGTTAGAAGTACTCCTCGCAGTATTCCGTTCTCGTATTCGCTCCCTGCATTGAAGCAAAGTGTGCGTCCGATTTTGGACATTGCCTTTGATTCGTGCACATGACCGTGCAAACTGGTCAAAGGTTGGTACTCCTCTATTATCTTTCTGACCGATCTACTACCGACATGCTCGAACTCCATCTGACCGAGTACAGTTTTGGGTTTGAAGTCTTCAAGTGCTGGAGCCAAGTCCAAATTCGTGTTGTACGGGGGCGGGTGGAGCGTGAATATGGCTCTAGCTGGATGCCTCAGCTGTGACGCCATCCCCTGTAATTTGACCATCAGTTCCTCATCAGGTATATCCCTTGGCGCCTTCCAAGGAGTCATGTTGACATAACCGGTAGCCAGCATTTCATGACCTTCCCGAATTTCCAGGACGGCCCCTTCAGGATTCTTTGCAACATGGTTGCCTTCGAACACTTCGTCAACGTTGAATGGGTCATCGTTGCCAGGAAGCATGTAGAGCTCCACATCTTTGCCAGAAAGCCTCTTATCGGCCATCTCGACCCATTCTGCCATTCTATTTTTAATAAGCTCGTGAAGTAGTCTGTCTTGAGCGATTTTATTATGCCCCAGCTCGGCCTCGAATTCGCTCCTCTCACAAACATAACTGTAGTAGCCAGAGTCATCTATTTTCTTTTTGAGTTCCATCATCTTATCCTTATTCTCTAGCCTCAATTCTTCGCCGAAAAAATCGCACCAATAGCTTCCATCACGTTCTTGGATAAGAAAAACTAGCGCCTTGCCGGTCAGATCACCGCAAAGCACCAACACCTGGGCATGATAAAATGATGGCGCGTTCAGAAATTTCTTGTAACACTTATCGGAACCGTGAATGTCGCTAGCAAGGAATATGTTGAAAGTCAAATTTCAAACCTCGTATGCATACTGCCGAACCTTCGATTCATCCAAAACAAATGAAAGGCCGTATCCATCACCGGGCTTTACGAATCCGCCGTCAGACTTGACATCTTCGTATGTGATCACATCTTTGGTGATGTTGTCTGTTAGGGATTGGGAAGCAGGACCCGGTCCTTCATGCGCATACCCAGAATAGGCCGTCGGTGTAGTAATCGCGAAGTGCCTGTTTGCCTGTCTTCCGACTTCATAGTGGTTCATACCCCCAACAATAACGGGAATGCCGGCGGATTCGGCCACTGAAGCCACCTTTATCGAATTCCATATACCCCCATGGTAGGGCAACTTGATATTGAGTATATCGACCGCGTCGTTTTCAATCAACTGGTATGCAGCCTGCGGACTGGAGTTACTTTCATCGGCACTGATAGGAGTGTCAACTGCTCGAGCTACTTTTGACATACCTTTTGTGTCCCATCGAGCGACTGGCTGTTCAACAAGCTGAATATCGTACTTCTCGAAAAGTCTTATCATCTTGATCGCCTTCTCAACCGTATACCCTTCATTAACGTCAACCCGGATCTTCACCGAGGGCCCCACTGCTTCCCTTACCTTTCTTACACGCTCAAGATCGAGTTCATTATCGCGGCCCACCTTAACTACGAAAGTTCTGTAACCGAAGTCGAGCATTTTTTTAGCCGTTTGGGCCATCGCCTCAGGAGTGTCTATGCCTATGGTAAAATCGACCTCGATCTTCTCTCTTACCTTGCCTCCGAGCAAGTTGTAAGCTGGCTGCCTTAGATATTTCCCCTTGAGGTCCCACAAAGCAAACTCGACGCCACTCTTCGCAGAATAGTGGCCGTCGATTTTATCATCCATCGATTCCAGAATTTCTTCGATGTTGAATGGATCTTTGCCCAAGATAGCGGGTGTAATGTACTTGTGCACTACCTGGACTATTGTTTCCGGTGATTCCTGAGACACGCCGAATATGATGTCAGACTCACCGTAACCGATCAAACCTTCATCTGATTTCACCTCTATGAGCACGTTTGTAAAAAAATCAACTATGCCGTGTGACCACACATAACTTTTTGAAACGGGGATTTTCAGAGGAATAGGTCTGACCGATGCTATCTTCAAGCGAGGTTTCGGCCAGAAGCATATGAATCCACATTTATATTGATAGCTAAAGCGGAGGTAATCAGTTTATGCCTCTTTGAACTTTGAGAGCCTGTTTTGATCTACTTCGATGCCAAGCCCCTCGCCTTTGGGGACGAACACTTCGCCTCTTCCGTACTCAACACCTCGATTTGTAATATCCCCTTGCAATCTCAAAGGCCCGAACAATTCACATCCAAATTCAAGTTCAGGTAGGGCCGATGCAAAATGCAGGTAGGCAGCTGTACCAACTGAAGTTTCAATCATGCATCCGATATAGCTGGCCACACCATGTGCATTTGCAACCTCGTATATCGCCCTTGCTTTGACCAAGCCACCCATCTTTGTAAGTTTGTATGAGAATATGCTTGCAGCTCTGTTCGTGATCAGATTGACGGCATCTCTCAGGTCAGTCAGTGACTCGTCAGCCATAATGGGAACCTCGGATAGTGAGGCAAGTCTCGAAAGCCCCATCAGATCCTGCTTTGGGAGTGGTTGTTCCAGGAAATGGATCCTGAGTCTCTTCAGCTCACTTAAAGTTGAAACAACCTGATCATAACGCCACCCTTGATTTGCATCTATCCTAATGCTTACCTGGTCACCCGCTGCCTCCCTTATTCTCCTTAGCCTTCTGAGATCAGCCTCAACAGGAAGCGAACCCACCTTGACTTTGAGTATCTTCCAACCTCTCTTTATCATGAGTGAAGCCTCTTCGGCGTCCAGGTCTTCATCATTGTTCGCAATGGTCCAGCTCAACGGTATTGAAGTGGCATAATTTCCCCAAAGGGCGAATACTGGAACGCCGAGCTCTCTGCAATACGCGTCAATCAAAGCCATTTCTACAGCTGCCTTCGCAAAGTTGTTACCTCGAACCCTTTCATCCATCAATTTCGAAATTTTGTAATAATCTTTCGTGTCCTTTCTTAGAAAGGTTCCGGACAGATAGTTATCTATTACAGATTTTATCGACTCTTGGCTTTCCTCTGACCATGACGGTCCAGCCAAGGTGGCCGCCTCACCCCAGCCTTGATACTCTCCTGCTTGTATTCGTACAAGAACATACTGGACTCTATCCACCTTGCCGAATGAAAGATTCTCTGGCTTCATTTTTATGGTTATTTTATGCGTCTCAAAGGAATCTATCCTCATGACATTTGGGTATTATCGCCTCTTATTTGAATTCACGCTAGCTACGTAGCCTCAACCAAGCGGTCTGCATATCGAGCAGGAATTATGGACAAAACTGAACTAAAATCCAGGAGATATAATAGAGTGTGGAAATAAATAAAGGTGATGAAGTACAAAGCCCTTTATTCAGGGGGTATTTCTTTGTACAGCATGTCCATATCCACGCCAGACTTCTGAGCCTTAGAAGCATAATATGCGTAAATGATGATTCCTAACACTACGGCGAATGTGGGGAGTAGAAGCGCCGACTGGCCTAACTTGCTACTTGCTATGACAGAGGCGTCAACCAGAAGGGCGAACAGATAACCCGCGAGTCCCACCAAGCCGGCTATCGTTATGATAGGAATACCGCCAATCGTTTTTTGCACTAACGAGTCAGCTGACTTGAAGATCTCTCTTCTTGTGAACGGGAGAACGACTGCTGCAAGGTTGGTGAAAACGAGAGCGAGAATGCCCATGAAGGTTAGCCATCCAAGGGTTAGAAATATGCTTATACCTGATAGCGGACTTGAAAGATACAAGAGGACGATCGAAACAATAGTAATTACGACGTAATTCCATGTTGGAGCGGTGAATCTTTTGCTCACTTCAGACATTTTAGCTGGCATTGTTCTGTCGAAAGACATAGAAAACAAGATCCTTGAAGCGAGGAAAAGACCTGCAGGCTGAGTGTGTATCGCAGACAGTGATCCAATTACAACGATGAAAACTCCCACCAGCGACACAGAAGACCACGCGACGGCTGATAGAAGAGGTATGCTTGGTGTGAGTTTAAGGGAGGGACCCCCAAGATCGAGGATTTGAACAAATTGGTATCCAAAGGCGTGCAGTGCTCCACCGATGTATAGCAACTGAAATACCAGTACAAATAGTGCTGACCCAACCGTTGCGAAGAACATTGATCTCTTTGGTCGCCTTACTTCTCCAGCAATGAAACTACCAGCTATGGCCGGACCAGTCCAGGAGTAGATTGCCGGTATGAGACCTGCAAATGTCGCACCAAGTGAGAAGTTCAGATAAGAGGGGTTCCATCCTGCCTTTACCGCAGCTTGGGTGAGCTGCGCAAAGGCGCCTGAGCCAAAGACATTGTTCCAGACCGACTGGGCCTGTGCGGGGGATATCAACGCAAAAGAGATGAAGGTAGCGATTGAGCCAAGAAATGGTATGATGAAAGTCGCATAAATGAGATATTTGAACGCCCTGTATCCCAGAGACATTATTATCATGTAAACCACGAGAATGGTAATTCCGATTGCGACATCAATGTAGGGGTTTACCAGAGATTTTGCCACAGATATAAGACCTGCATTACCCGAAGCATAACCAGCTGCTGTTAATCCGGCTGAAAGAAGTGTAGGAGCGACATAAGCGTTCAGGGCGACTCCCCCGAAAATAATGTAGAGGAAATACGCCCAGCCTGTAATGTATCCGAGTATAGGACTCAACACTCTGCTTACATGGATATAAGGGCCACCTGAGCGAGGCATGGCAACCGAAAGAAGGTATGTTGCGACGGCGCTACCGAACACCATTATTGCGGAAATTAAATAAGCCAAGATTGGGTTGGCTCCTGGATATTGGCCGATCATTGTAACGGCGAAGTACTGAATGCCTATACCCACTGTCCAATTGAACACTACGAAAAGGGCAGCCCAAGGTCCGAGCTCTCTGACAAGGCCAGTTGCATTTCTGACGTAGTAACCTGAAGGTTTCTCTTCAGACGTTACCGAAGTCATGCCTTGGGCACTTTCAAGAATGCCGCATATATAAGCTTAAATATGGCCAAGCGAACTAAGAATTAACCCGAAATGTTTCTGCGCTTCGATATCTGGACGTACACCATGTAATTCGACCGATCCTGGGCGTCCCGGAGCTCGATGGCGCGTTTCTCTAGTAGAGATTTCAGATGTTTGGAACTTATCTCCATGTCTTCACCGATGTAGTCATAGTACAGCCTGTATGCATACTCTGCCAGATTTGAATAGTTTGGTTTCTTTTCTTCGAGCATAACAGCGGGCAACCTTATTATCAGATGACCCCGCGGTTTGAGAACCCTAACGCACTCGTTGAGCGTAGCTTCCAACGGTACGCTCCTAGGAAAGCCTTCTAGCATGAGGTAGTCGGCAAAGTTGTTCTTCAGAGGGATGTCCTGCCTGCGACCGTCGAGGAAGGTGAGGTTAGGCCGCCCTTCAAAGTATGATGCATGTTCAGGTGGTCTGACCACTGAAACACTGGCTTCCGGAAATGCCTGGCTTATCACATAATAAGAGATTGGGTGGCACAGCAATGGGTCAAAAGAAGGGGCAGTGATAACAAGGTTGGAGCCTCCCTGCGGTGTGGGGATGCCCAGCAGCCTGAATGTGTTCCGGACAGACCTTACATGGTCTGTCATGTTGTTGCGGACCGCAGCATTCGATTGCACAAAAGCGTCTACTACAAACTCCACAGATTCCCTCAGAATCCTTTCGAACTCTTCCCTTCCCGCATCGCTCAGCGAATACAGCCGTTTCCTGGGACCCTTCGAATTTTCCAACCACCTTGCAGACAGGAGCCCTTTTCTACGCATGTCCGTCAGTATCATGTAGAGATAATTCGTCTTGATCTTCAACCCCTTCATGGACATTTCCTTCCAGATGTCATAGCCCGAAAGCTCACCGCGGAGAAGCATGCGTAATGCCAGTCTCTGCACCTTTATGGATTGCAACCCGATATGTCAGGACTCCTGACTATGTTATACTGACTGACTAGTTTATCTTGTTTACGCTCAACATAGTTGGAGTGCAAAGACGGAAGTCGCTATACGAGAGGCTAGGAGGATATGATAGTATAGCTGCATTCGTTGTGGAGTGGGTGGCCCTGCAGAGGGCAGACCCAAGATTCGCACGATTTTCTGGAGGAAGAGGAACAGACAAGAAGATGAGGGATGTTCAGTTGAACATCGACGCCTTCTGCCAGGCCACGGGAGGCTCTAACTACTATATGGGGAGGGACCTGAAGCAAGCACATATGGGATTAAATATCAACAACGAGGAATGGGCTGCGAGTGTGAAGTATATGGAAGAAGCGATGGTCAAATGTGGCATTCGGGAAGCAGAAAGGAAAGAGTTTCTCGAGCTCATGGAAACGATGAGGGATGATATAGTGGAAAACCACAGCTAGTTCGGCGGACTCGACGGGAGTGAGTGTCTGATCAGCACGGCGAGGCATTGAACCCGAATAGGTTGGCCTGTATCGGCTTGGCTTGGCGTATTGCTTCCAGTAAGTTTGGTGACTGACGAATCTTGTATTCGAATTAAAAAAGCCATATCATGTCAACTGCGAACCTATCGGGATTGTAGCTTCGCAAAGTGAGAAGTGGCCTAGATGCACGTATGTAGATTCGCCATCCGGCGGAAAGGCTTTCATACTAATCATGATTAGTACTAATTGTGATTAGTCGCTTTATAGACAGGGAAGAAGAAACCAGAATCTTAAATGAAGAATACAGGCGCCTTCCTTCATTTGTGATCCTGTATGGACGAAGACGTATAGGAAAATCTAGGCTGATAGAAGAATTCTCCGCTGGGAAAAATGTGTTTGCGTATGTCTTCCCTGACGCCTTAAAGAAGGTTCAGATGCAGGAGTTCAAGGAGAAAGCGGCCACGCATTTTGAAGACAAATACATCAGCATGCTGGGGACAGAATCATGGTATGATGTCTTCTCATAACTGGCAGGCCAAATTGACGATGATGTTTTGATAGTGCTGGACGAATTTTCATACGCCATAAAATCCGACCCAAAAATAACAAGCGACCTTCAAAGAGCATGGGACGAATCGCTTTCGAAGAAGAAGGTGATGTTGATTGTTTGTGGATCAATGCTGAGCCTTATGTCTGAAGAAGTACTCTCTTCAGCCTCGCCTCTGTACGGAAGAAGGACAAGAGACTTGCTCCTTCAACCATTAAAACCTTGGGACTCGATGCTTTTCTTCCCTGAAGGGGTGTATGGGCTCGAAGCTTTCATGTTGGTAGGTGGTGTGCCACCATATCTTTCGATAGCATCAAGATACCATGACGCGAAGAGTTTTGTTCAGGCGGAATTCCTAGATCAAAACGGCTACTTCTATAGGGAACCATACTTTCTACTTTCGCAAGAACTCAGGGAAACGAAGACGTATTTCTCCATCCTTTCAGCAATAGCATCGGGCAACTCCACCGCGATCTCTATCTCAAATTATGTAGGGATAGAGACGAGAAAGATCTTCCCTTACCTTCAGCAGATGATAACCCTTCAGCTAATCAGAAGAAAAGTTCCATTGGGAGGACATGACAGAGCGGGCAGATACTACATACAGGACAATATGCTTCATTCCTGGTTCGGTCTTACATTTAAAAGAACGAGTGACATGGTACCAAGGATAAAGGTTGATGAGCCTGAACTGCATTCGATCTCGGAAGGTCATTCGAACAGGTCGTGAGCGATTTCATATATCACTTCAAACTCCTTCCATTCGAAGTTGACAGAATAGGATCCTGGTGGATGAGGGATGAAGAAATAGACCTTATCGCACTGGGCACGAATTTGCGAAGATGCTGTTTCATAGAGGTTAAGTGGAAGGATCTAGGGTACAGGGAAGCTCTTTTGATACTTGATGATTTGAAGAGGAAATCAGGGGGGTTCGACTGGCAGACCGGGAACAGGTCAGACTATTTCGCAGTAATTGCAAAAAGGATCAGAAATGCGGACAAGGATCGATTGCGCTCAGAGGGTTATATTGCCATAGACGTTAATGATGTGCTCAACAAAGAAGCGGAAAGAGTATAGCTTCAATCCTGAATGATTTGCTAATCCTGATTCAAAGAAAGGCGTACTCAAAAGGGTGGGCGTTCCTATAATAATCAAGTGTTTAAACATCACCGCAAACAGTATTGTTGGCCTCTGGTATCACTAGGACATTGTCAGAGATGCTTGTTGTATGGAATGAGCTGCACCTGTGTGACGTGGGATTGAAGTGCTCTCTCTTTTTATTCAAATATTGAATGGGCAGCTTGTAGAATGACGGTCGACTGTCCCGGCTAATCCAGCCTCTTTGACATGTACGGTCCTTCACGGCCGTAACCGAGCCGTCTATAGTACTCCCTGGTTCCCACAGCGCTGGTTATCACCATCTTATTGACACCGAATTTCGAGACGGCCACTTCTTCCATAAGGGTCAGAAGCCGGGAGCCGATGCCTTTGTGCTGCCACGCCTGATCGTTCCTGACACCGACCGGAACCGAGCGGCCGTAAACCCTTAGCTCTCTTATGATGCAGGCCCCCTTCACCTCCGTTCTGTGAGCATTCTCTGATGGGTATCTCATCCTGATGAAACCGGCTATCCTTTCGGTGGTTTCTGATTCGTACGAGCAGAAAACTTCGCTCCCCCCTGATGCCGTGTACTCCTCCTGCCTGAACAGGAAATTTTCGGGTATGCTTTCCGGTTCGCTAAGCGCCACCTCCCTGCACCTTATGCACCTGCATCTGATTCCCTTTTCCAGCGCCCTCTTTCTTACGCTTTCCCTCAGGCTTTCCCCGCAACTGTCCGCCACAAGCTCATGTTTCGGAATCTCCCTCTGTATCCTCATTATCCTGACCCACCGGGGAACGTTCCTTTTCATTTCGCTGAGCAGTTCTACGACCGTATCCCTTTCGTATGGCTCGTACCTTCCCGCCAAGTACATTTTCGCCAATGCGGTACCCTTTACAACCACGGTCGGGTATATCTTCAACATATCCGGTTTGAACGCTTCATCCTCGAACAATCTGCGAAGGTCTTCAAGGTCACGATCGTAATCTGACGCAGGTAATCCGGGCATCATGTGAGCACCCACCTTGAGACCTGCGTCCCTTGATACCTGAAAGGCGTTTATTGTATCCTCAACTGTGTGCCCCCTGTTGCTCCGCTTGAGAATGTCGTTTCTGAGGCTCTGAACCCCTATTTCGAGTCTGGTGACCCCGTAACTCAGCATCAGGTCTATATCATTCGGTCTGCACCAATCGGGTTTGGACTCTATGGTGAGGCCCACCGCCCTGCTGAGAGCTGTTTCGTTTACCATCTGGGCCTCCTCCAGGTCTTTGGAGCGAGTGCCGTTGAGTCCCTCGTATGCCCCCTTAACGAAGCTGTACTGGTAATCGGGTGGGGTGGCTATGAAGGTTCCACCCTCAAGAATGAGTTCGACCTTGCTTACTGAATGTCCCCTGTCCCTGAACTTTTTGATCCCTCTTCTTGCCTGAAGATATGAGTCAAAATTGGCATCAAGGGCCACTCTCATCCCGGGACCGTCAGGCAGGTAGCTTTGTGGGGTGCCGTCTTTGGGGCCGCCCGGGCAGAAGATGCATGTACCATGAGGACAGAGGAAGGGTGCAGAAAACAGTGTTATCACCACGATGCCGGAGCCACTCCTCTGTGGCCTGACGCTGAGAAGTGACCTGAACCTCTCCTTCACTTCCTCAGGTGCTTTACGTATGATCTCTGATGTCGGAAGATATCTTTTCAGTCCGAATCTGACGGCAACATCTCTCTTTGCGACTTCTAACTCCTTCCTGTTTGAAAGTCCTCCCGCGTACATTAGGCGTATGATTTCCTGAATGGCAGCCGATTCATTATCCTGATCTGTGGACAGCACGGGAGATGAGCTAGTGGAGGACATCCGCACGACATAATCGAAGGCGGTTTATGACCTTTAGCAAAGTCCTGATGGTGAAGGTAAGCATGCGTTCGACACACAGGTCCATCCTCTCCAAAGGTGATTTTGACCTGATGTTCTTTCTGAGATACTCCAATATCTGTGTGGTTTGACTTTTTTATTTCCCTGATAGCTTGCTCCGAGAGTCGATTCTTATCTTAATGCCAACCTGATAATCATGTTGGAAGTAATCTGCTCTTCGAAGTGGGGTAAAGGATGAGCACCGCCAGCACAGAAACGGCAGACATTACTGTGGCGAAGACGAATAGTCCCAATGGACCCCAGAGGGCTTCCACGGCGCCACCTGGCAGGGGGCCCAGGCTCCACAGAGTCGAATTTATGAGGGAGAAGAACCCAAGGTACTCCGCCTTCCTGTTCGCCGGCGCGACCTTTGTGATCCAGCTGAGCATCGCGGGGCTGAGAAGGGCGAAGCCTGTCGAGTAAATTATTCTGGCGGGGATGATGTCCAGCCAGCTGCTCGATATAGCATACACGAATAAAGAAACCACGACAACCAGAGTGCCGTACACATATCCCTGTATTTCGCCAACCCTGTCCACCGCCTTCCCCAGTCTGGCGCCCAGCAGAGCCGTCGTTCCAAGACCGGCTATCGCAACCAGGCTCACATCAAATGGATTGGCACCGAGTGAGTATGCATATGTTGCGAAAAATGCGGTCACCGCACCGGTACCGAGTGTCCGAACCGAAGTCGAAAGGGAAAAGATTGCGACATCCTTCATTTCTCTGAGAGGCTTCCTGGATGAGGATGATGGTAGGTTGATTTCAGGAATCGCGAAGATTATCAGAAGGATAGTGCCCACCATTATGAATCCAACCATGTAGAATATCGCGTCGAGCCCGAAGACCTGAGCAACCACACCTGCGGCCAGAGTTCCCGCGATCGAGCCGGCCGCCCCCACAGCACTCACTAGTCCGTAGCTTGCTCCTCTCTCTTCCGGTGGTGTTATGTCGGCGACGAATGCCTGCAGCGCGGTTGACCCGAATGACAGCAAAGATTCAGCGACTACGAAGAAGATGCTGACCAGAAGGAAATTCGAGACGATCGGTATGAGGACAAAGAAGGGAAGCGAAGAGGCTTCGGCTATCAGAAGAAGCAGCCGTCTCCTGCCGAGTTTATCTGATAATCTTCCCGCAACGGGGCTGATCAGGCTGGAGGAGACGTACGCTATCGAAAATACGGCCAGCCCTTCGGCTACCGAAACATGGTCTCTTACAACCACGAAAAGGACGAAGTATACCGTGAAAAGGCTGGACCTGTTGTTGGAGAAGAGCTGGTAGAAGGAGAGTATCCAGAGTGTATGATGGGCACCGGACTGTGCGTCCGAACTGTTCACGGCACCGACCGAGGCAAACCGGTTGATAATCTTAAGGAAGAAAGTATTAATCCCAATTTGGTGTCGCAGTTCCAGAAACTTGAAAGTAGATTCTATCTTATCGCCGTACCTCTTCTCCTGGGTTTAACGATTTGATTATCTCCCTGTACCTGAAGCAGCTCACGACATGGTCATTCACCATGCCGGTCGCCTGCATGTGTGCATAGCATATCGTGGATCCCACAAAGCGAAATCCCTTCGAAATTAGATCTTTGCTGAGGCGGTCGGAGATTTCGGAGGTGGATGGAATCTGCCTTACTGACTTCCAATGGTTTACGACGGGGGTGTGCCCAACGAAGCTCCAGATGTATTCGTCGAAGCTCCCGAACTCCTTCTGGACCTTCAGAAAGCTTTTCGCGTTTGTCACTGCGGAAACGACCTTCAGACGGTTCCTTATGACGCCTGGGTCGGACAGTATCTGCTTTATCTTCCCCGAATCGTATCCTGAGACGGTTTCAGGGTTAAAACCATTGAAGACTTTTCTGAAATTTTCTCTCTTTCTCAGCACCGTGTACCAGCTGAGTCCCGCCTGGAATCCTTCAAGAACCAGGTATTCGAAGATCTTCATGTCATCATGCAATGGAACGCCCCACTCCTTGTCGTGATACGCCCTGTATAACGGGTCGTCGAGTGAAGCCCAGCCGCATCGTTTCGGCTCATCCATGCGAGTCCTCATCTACCAAGACGATATATGTTTGGCGAACCACATGAGATATGCCTGTTGCTTAGTAAGTGGCAGGGCGAACAGGATGAAAATAGGGATGGACATCGTCACATCGCGCTATTTTTTCATGCAACCATATTTATCCCAGCCCACCCGAACCAAGACGATGGAAGTGACTACGGCTGGGCAAGAAGTCCGAGCCCCCTGAAGGCTATACCTGCGAGATCTGCGGAAGAGAGTTCAACTCGATGGAAGGCCTCAGGCAGCACAGGGCCGCAAAGCACCCGCGCTCCAGGGTTGCAAAATCTGGAAGGAGAAGAGTAAGGTGGATAACCATAGCAGGTGTGGCACTTGTTCTTATCATTGGATTCGGATTCCTTGCGAACTATGGTCTGAATTCACAGCAGGCTGGAAAATTCGGCAAGTTTCCATTTCCATGCACCGGCTCGACCCCGCTGGTGATACACATACATCCTTACCTTCAGATCTTCATAAACAATCAGAGTGTGACGATACCGGCCGATATCGGCCTGACTTCGACGTGCACGGAACCGATGCATACACATGACAGTTCCGGAATAATACATGTTGAATCTCCCACGAATACGACCTACACACTGGGAGACTTCTTCCAGATCTGGAAGGACACGTATGGCACGGTGCAGTTCAACGGGACACAGCACCCTGTCGTATTCAATTCTACAGATATACTGGGCTACAAGGCGGATTCGTCCCATCAGTTACTGCTCCTGGTCGATGGAGTTCCATCCAGCCAGTACGGTTCACTCGTTCTTAACACGCTTGACTACTGCGATGCGAATAACTCTGTTTCTCCAAACTCACCCTGTTACGCGACGGCTCAGGGTGCACCCTACTGGTTTGGTGAAAATTATCCGTACGGAACGGGTCACACCATTGAAATCCTGTATGAAACAATATCCGGATGAATAAGGCAATAACTGAGGTTTCGAAAAAATCGGGGTTCGGCGGTCAGTGTGAGTGGGCATATTTGTGAGGGTCTTTGTCGAATGTGTTCTTGCACTGGGCAGAACAGAAATAGAATGTCTGTCCTCCATGCTCGGACCTGAACTTCGCCTTCTTTTCATCCACCTGCATTCCGCATATGGGATCTTTGGCCAATTTCCGATCGCCGATCATGCGTTCCTCCGCTATATCTATATCGTCATTAACAATCGTTAAGTCTTTTAGTGTCCTGTTCCCGCTCGGGCCAGGTTGAAAATCGATGCGATGGATGTGAAGATCCTGAAGGCGCTCTACAAGGATGGAAGAAAATCCATGAGGGAGATAGCCAAGGAAACCGGCTTGAGCACTCCAACCGTCTCATACCGTATTGCGCGCATGTTGAAGTCAGGGACAATAAGGGGATTCATTCCCCTGCTTAACCCTGAAATCGGAGGCAATGAGGTAAGCGCATTCGTGGCGCTGAGACTTTCGGGTTCCGGTACGAAAGAGGCAATGAGAGAGATATCTTCGATGAAGGAAGTTGTAGGAGCGTATTTCACTACCGGGAAAGAAAACCTTGTTCTCAGAATTAGATGTGAAGATTCGAACCATATGGAGAGCCTCATTTCGGAGAAGCTGGAAAAGATGGAGGGGGTTGACGTTGTCTATACCCAGGTCATAATGAAGATTGTAAAGGATGAAATCTCTCTGCCGAAGGTGCCTGTGGGGATTCCCATCAGGATGAAGTGTGATTACTGCAAGGGGGATATAACATCGGAGAAGCCATACAATCTGAAGGTGGGGCCCTCGTATCACTACTTCTGCTGCAAGACATGCAGGAGGGAGTTCATCAACAAGTTTGGTACGAGGATAGAAATGCTGAAAAACGAAAAAATGCATTAACGTTTGTAAAGCCGCTAGTTTATGATATATCAGGAAGTAGGGCGATCATGCGAAAAGGTGGCGGCATATGAAAACCAGCCATTACCGGGCGGATAGATATGCTGGGAGCGCGATGAGCCATGGCTAAGGATCCTGTATGCGGAATGTTCGTTGAGGAAGGGCCTGATGCTCTTACCGCAGAAGTCAGAGGGGTGAAGTACTACTTCTGCAGCGACACCTGCCTTCAGACATTCATCGCACCCGCGAGGGAGATCAGACTTCTCCGGATCAGGACAGCGCTGAGCTTTGTCCTGGGGATTCCCACACTTTTGATCACTTGGTTTCTGGCATCGACATCTCCGATTTTTGTCGTGTTGCCGAAGGACCTGCTACTGTTCATTCTGGCAACCCCGGTCCAGTTTGGAGCTGGCTGGATGTTCTACAAGGGCACTTGGCATTCGATCAAGGCCAGGTCTGCCAACATGGATTCGCTGATCGCTGTAGGTACTTCCGCGGCGTGGCTGTACAGCACCATAGTGACGTTTGCCCCCCGCCTTCTGCCTCAGGGTACCTACTATGATGCTTCTACGCTGATTATAGGCTTCATACTCCTTGGCAAACTTCTGGAGCACACGATGAGGGGAAGGGCTTCCGATTCCGTCAGGAAACTCCTCAGCCTGAAACCATCCACGGCGAGGCTAGTGGCTGATGGGAAGGAAATCGAGGTGGGCGTGGAGGAACTGAAGGTGAATGACCTGTTCAGGGTCCGTCCGGGGGAAAAGATAGCTACGGATGGTGTGGTTGTAGATGGGGCGTCCACCGTGGACGAAAAGATGCTCACGGGTGAGAGCATGCCTGTTGAAAAGGGGGTGGGAAGCGAGGTGTTCGGAGGAACCTACAATCAGACCGGGCTTCTTACGGTCAGGGCCACAAAGGTTGGTTCGGATACGACGCTTTCACAGATAATACAGCTGGTGGAGGAGGCGCAGGCCGCCCAGGCACCGGTTGAAAGGCTGGCCGACAGAATATCTTCATACTTTGTTCCGCTGGTGGTTTCGGTGGCCGTGCTCAGCCTTCTTGGCTGGTGGCTGGTTGGAGGGAGGCCTTTTCTTTTCGGCTTCACCGCCTTCGTAGCGGTTCTGATAATAGCGTGCCCGTGCGCACTTGGACTGGCCACGCCAGCGGCCATCGTCGTGGGAACAGGAAAGGGTGCTCAGAAGGGGATCCTAGTGAAGGGCGGGGAAAACCTGGAGCGGGCGTACAAAGTGGACACGGTTGTTTTTGACAAGACGGGAACCCTGACGGTGGGTGAGCCGTCCGTGACTGACGTGATGGTCCTGGGAGATCTGGACGAAAAGAAGCTGATCAGCCTCGCCGCATCTGCCGAAAAGGGGTCGGAGCATCCGCTGAGCAGGGCCCTACTCAGGAAAGCCGGGGAACTGAATGTTCCGGTTGAAGAGCCCCATGATTTCGAAGCCATACCGGGAAGAGGCGTGAAGGCGATCGTCGGGGCACGAAAGATAATATTCGGGAACAGAAGACTGGCCCAGGATTCCGGTGCTTCTATCGAGGCCGTGGAAGAACAGGTTTCCAGGCTTGAGTCTGAAGGGAAGACCGCAATGTTTCTCATCGTTGAAGGTAATGTTGAAGGGGTCATAGCGGTCGCAGACACCCTGAAGCCGCATGCCTCAGAAGTTGTCAGCCAGTTGAAGAAGCTTGGGATGAAGGTGGTGCTTCTTACAGGTGATAATCCGGCGACCGCGAATGCCATCGCGAAGCAGGCCGGCATCGAAGAGGTGATCGCAGAGGTCATGCCGGCACAGAAGGCCGAGGTGGTGAAGAAATTGAAGGAATCCGGCCGCAGAGTCGCGATGGTGGGTGACGGAATAAATGACGCTCCTGCACTTGCTGAGGCGGACCTCGGTATCGCCATAGGGAGCGGAACCGACATAGCGATTGAAACCGCTGGCATAGTGCTGATAAAAGATGACCTCAGAGATGTGCTGGGGGCCATTCGTTTGAGCCGGGCTACGATGAGAAAGATCAGGCAAAACTTATTCTGGGCATTTGCATACAACACGGTGCTCATACCTGTGGCGGCGTTTGGGCTGCTCAACCCAATACTTGCCGGGGTCGCGATGGCGCTCAGCTCGGTGACAGTTGTCGGCAACTCTCTACTGCTCAACAGGGTGGTGATACAATGACACAACCTGAAGAAAGAAGGACTGAGAAGGTGAAGTACAAGATAATCGATTTCAGCTGCGTGACCTGTACGAAGGCGATCAAAAAGAGGCTGGATAAGATGAACGGAGTTGAGGATGTAAGGACCAATCCGATACTCAACGAGATCTACATCTATTTCGATCCCTCTGTCACGGGGCCCGAAAAGATCGAAGACGAAGTGAAAAGAACAGGATACAAGGCAATTAGAGAGAGGAGCTGATTTCATAGTCTTGGGATATTGAGCAGCAATCGGAACCGAGCAGTAGGTTGCGTCAAATCGGTGGATATAATCGCGGAACATGTGATATTCAAGATCTCTTTTGTTAACCTGATGAGCTGCGAAGTAACCCGGGGATGTCTCGTTGGATTGATTATGCAAACTCCGTTTTCAGACTGACTTGTTTGCATCTGACTTTCACCGAAAATATCGAGTTACCAGTTCTTTGCATGAATCAGGCTGCCTGCCTACCGCAAACTCGGCGTGCTGGAATAAAGTCGTGCGGGGGAAAACGAGAAGAGACGGAGCGGTGATTCATTTAAAAGTGGGCTGGTAAAAGGTATATCAAAGTTGGACTATCTGCTGGTATACCTGTTTCTTGGCCTATCCATTGTCTTCTCTTTCTGGGTTTCCCTCGTGGAAGCGACCTACCTGACGGCACGTTCTACGTCTCTGATGGCAGCCTTGAATGCTGGCAACCAGCGTGCAAGCAGAGCACTCAGGATAATCAGCGACAGGACAAGGCTCATAAGCGCAACCACCTTCGTCGACACCTTCTCGAATGTCGTGCTTGCAAGCACCACAGGTCTGATATTCTCTGGCGACTTTGGAGTGATTGGATGGATTTACAGTGCAATACTGGGCTCCCTCGGAATAATGATCTTTCTTTACCTGTTTCCCAAGGCCATCGGTGTGGAGCATGCAACAAGGATGGCGATATTTCTGGCTCCCAGCTCCTATATCCTGTTGAAGGTACTTTCCCCGATTACGGCTCCACTCGCTTCGCTTGCAAGCAGGCTTTCAAGCAGGCTGGTTGGAAAGCCAGCACACAGAGACTCTCAGCTTGTCAGCGAATTCGAAGCATTTCTTATGCTTCTTGAAAGGTCGGGGCATGTGACACCTGGTTCCAGGAGATTTTTGAAGTCTGCACTTTCCTCGTCAAAGGTCAAAGTCGGGTATGTGGCGACACCGGTAAAGAAGCTGGTAACGGTGAACCCCAATGCGACCGTCGGCGAAGCTGTGGCAATAATGGGGAGGTCGCTGCATGCAAACCTGCCGGTCTACGATGCCACGAATCATGCATTCCTGGGTGCAATCACATTCAACTCCATAGCTCCTGCGCTGGCTGCTGGAAGGTATTCTGACAGGATAACCGAGTACATCTTGGAGCCCCCCAGGGTGAGTTTCGATGATTATGTGTCAAAGGCGATGGAGGACATGGAAAGGACCGGGATAACCATGTCGCTGGTGATGAAGGATGGAGATGTGGCAGGAATGATAACACTGACCGATATACTCGAAGAAATACTGGATGTGAAGGTCTGATATTTTATCTGCTGATGCCGACCAAGGCAAGGTTTGTGTAATAACATTCAACTTGTCTGGAAAGGCTTTAAATGTTGTCTATTTTGGCTTCCCAAAGAGCAAAGTACCACAGGTTGAATTATGTTTGAGATTAGCCGGGATGCTGGAAGAGGCCAAAACCTCAGTTGGCCCCGTAAAAAATTCTATCAACACAAGCTACGAACACAAGACAGATTCGCCGAATCGAGCAACAGATCAGACGAAAAAATACAGCATCTGCATTACCCATTATAACAATGTGGAGACGGTCAGAGCCTCCCTGGACAGCATACTCTCCCAAATAGACGAGAATTTCGAGGTTGTCGTTGTTGATAATTTCAGCAAAGATGGCTCATTCGGTGTGCTTACAGAGTACTCCCGGGCAGGAAAAATAAAACTGATCCGTGCGAAAAGCTCAAGAGGAAAAGGACGGGAAATTTCTTTTGAAAACAGTCAGGGGGATTACATCATTTCGAATCTTGATATGGATGAAACATATCTGGATAGCTTAAAAGAAATTCTGCACTTCTACCATGCACGATGCGAGGGTAAGTTGCTACTGGTTATCTCTGGTATGGAGAAGGACATACGGGGACTCCAGAATATCACGATTGTGCCCCGCTCATTGGTTATAGAGCTCGGAGGCTGGCGCAACCTCCAGTATGCCGAAGACTGGGATTTATGGGCGCGCGCTGCAAAGATTGGCGCGTACTCCTTTACAGTATTCAATCTTCTTCGATCGCCCAACCAGCATCAAGAGAGGGAGCAACCAATTCAAAAACTCAAGTTAAGGTACATACGGTACAGGGAGCTGCTGAGACTTGACCGCAGGTCGTTTTTCGACGATACGGGAATGAATATCCAGCAGCTGGGGATTTACCTGCTTGCCAAAGCATCATACCGCTTTCATGAATGTTACCACGATAAATTCAATATAAATTTTGATCCTTATGTGAAAGATTACTATATTCCATATGAACACGGCGATAGTCCTAGCCGACACGACAACCTGCAAAAGGGTTGAATGGGTCTGTCAAGCAAGATCCAAAGGATAACCTTTGTGATGTTCTCCCCTCTATCTCCAGAATTGTACGGGGCGGAACGTTCGTGTCTGTCCCTTGCAAAAGGGCTGTGCGATTTGGGTTTGAAAGTCACTTTGCTTGCTAAATCCTCCACCACTATTGATGCAGATTATCCAGGGTTGAACGTAACCAAGGTGAGGGATGGTAGTCTCCGATTGATGAGATTCACCGCATCGACTCTATTAAGCGTGATAAAGACAAGGTCCGACGCAATTTACGTCTTCAACGTGGATTTCGAAGAATCCCTGATTCCGGCTTACATTGCTGGAGCTATAAGCCGTAGGAAGGTAGCAATCGGTGTACTCGATGACTGGATGAGGCGATTTGACAACAGGACGATGGTCGAATTGGTAAGAGACAGGATAGTCGCACGCAAGGAATTTCGCTCCACTGTCAGGTTCATGGTGTTTCATTTTCTGAGAAGATTCGCCTGCAGGACCTCACGAGCCTGCATTACATCGAGCCGCACAGTGGCTGAGTATGCCCAAACAATCCTGAGGACGCCAAGAGTGTATGTCGTTGGTCGTGCTGTTGAAGAGTTCTGGTTCGACTGTGACAATCTCACGCCGACATTTGATGCGATATATGTTGGGCGTATTAACAAACACAAAGGAATCGAGACACTGATTCAGGCATGGAAGATTGTCTCGGAGGCCAAGCATGACGCTTCGCTGGCTGTTGTGGGATCCTACGATAGTGAAAACTACTGGGAGAAGATTCGTACCATGGTAAAGGCACTCGGGTTGGAGGAAAATGTTACATTCACTGGGTACATCGATGACCCGGAGAGGGTGAGGGAACTTCTTTGTTCTTCAAAGATATTCGTGTTCCCATCAAGAAGAGAAGGATTCAGTAACGCAGTCCTGCAGGCAATGGCAACCGGCCTACCATGTGTACTATCAGACATACCCGCACTTCGAGAACTCTACAGCGAAGTAGCATTAATGGTTACCCCCTCTGACCCGCAGAAATTCGCCTACACAATTCTAGATCTGCTGGATGATCAGGGAAAGAGAGATTCACTCAAAATCAAGAGCATCGCCCTGGCAAGAAAGATGAACAGCGAAAGTTTGAAGAGAAAGACGAAGTTTGCATTCGAAAGGTTGTACTGAGGCCAGAAAATTCTGCAAATTCGGCTGTCTCACAGCGTTTGATCGGGGATATTTGACGGCACGACGCGATGAATATTCATGTCTGAACAGATAATGTATTATACCCCATTCGAAGCTAGTATGTTGGACGACATGATATGACACGAAAAAGAGCTATTGGAAGAATGGCAGTCGCGCTGATTGTTGTCGTCGTGATTGTAGTAGCGGCGTTGGGCATATATGGATACACACTTCTGACCAAACCTACCCCCACTGTGACTCTTAACGTAATCACCTTCACCGACCCGTCAAATGCATGGCTGCAGTCTGCCGCCAATTCATTTGAAGCCACTCACAAAAATGTCAAGATCAATATAATCGCTCAGGGTTTCAGCAGCTACACAACGACCGAGCTGACGTCTCTGAAGGCCCAGTCATCAACGTATGACATCATAACATTCACCTCCACGAGTGCACTCGGGTTTGCACCATATGTGACAAACCTGCAGGGTCTGATCAACCTCAATGCTTCTGATATTCCTGCGCCACAGCTCAACTTCGGAGGTTACTATGCGGAGCCGAACGGTACGAATGAACTTATCGGTATTCCGTACGACTCCTCCACATTCACGATATTCTACAACTCCACGCTTCTGCACGACCCAACACTGAATGCCGCGTTCCAGAGGGAATACGGATTCAGTATGGCCCCGCCATGGAGCAACTGGCAGCAGGTCCTTGACGTTGACAACTTCCTCGTGACTCAGACACACACCGTAAAGTATGGAATCGTGGTTGACGGCTCGGAGTCTCACGACATCATCGACACCTACCCGGCAATATTCGGATACTACTATCAGAACGACCCATCCATAAGCGATGGTCATCCGCAGGGCGGTCTCCTCAACTGGAACATCATGTTCAACGGTTTCGCCGGTTCCAACGGGATTCCCGCTCCATCATTCAACGGAACCTCAGGCGTTCAGGCGCTTCAGATGATGTATAATCTGATGCAGTATGACCCACAGCCCGCGGGAACGGTGGTGAACTACGGAACCGTGTACGCACCTCTTCTTTCAGGACAGGCGATAGGTGCGCTGATGTTCACAGCAGATGCAACGGCCCTTCTCACCTCTAGAAATGTATCTTCACAGATAGGCGTGACCACCCTCCCAGGAGGCTATGCGGAGACTGGCACAGACTTCTACGCAATAAACCAGTATTCGAACAACAAGGCTCTGGCAGCCGAATTCATCCAGTACCTGATCTCCCCATCCGTAAACGCAAAGATATACTACCAGGCGGGTGAGTTTCCGATTTCGAAGGCTGCGGTTGCCCTGCTGGAAGCCAACTCCTCTATTCCACAGTCTGCAAGGAACGTGATACAGGAAGTATTCAACACAGCCAGTGTAGGATGGGCGAACCCTCCAAACCTGCCGATAACTTCCTCGACACTGATTCCTGCCTTTAACGTACCGATCTATGGATTCCTGACCGGTAACACGAACAGCACTTCCGCGGCGCAGACTGTGCTCAACACGGCAGCGGCAGCATGGATCAAAGCCGTAGGTTGAATCAAGGGTGTCCTCTTCATCAGTTTTTTCTAATTCATCAGATACCGGCGGTCAGCCGACCGGGGTTAGACTGGAGAATGTTTCAAAGAAGTTCGGAAGGCTGACCGTTTTTAACGACGTGAACCTGAAAATCCAGGACGGAGAGCTGTTTTCGCTGGTCGGGCCCTCAGGGTCGGGAAAGACCACACTGCTGAGAATAATAGCCGGCCTTGAGGTGCAGGATTCCGGGCACGTGTACATCGGGTCAAACATGGTTGACAGGCTGGGTCCTGCAAAAAGAAACATCGGGATGGTGTTTCAGGACTATGCCCTGTATCCCAACAAGACCGTGATAGAGAACATAATGTCCCCACTCATCGTCAAGGGGGTGAAGAAGCAGGAAGCGATGAGTGAGGCGGAGGAGATGGCGAAAAGGCTCGGCATAGGTGAAACGCTTGACAGAAAGCCGGGGCAGATTTCAGGGGGACAGCAGCAGAGGGTTGCCCTGGCCAGGGCGCTGATCAAGCACCCCGACGTGTTCCTGCTCGATGAACCCTTTTCGAACCTGGATGCACAGCTCAGGTTCTCGGCAAGGAAGTTCCTGAAGGAAGTTCAGAGGGAGTTCGGGATAACCACGATATACGTCACCCACGACCAGTCCGAAGCCCTCTCGATATCCGACAGGGTCGCCGTGATGGGCAATGGTGTGATACACCAGGTGGGTGCACCCAAGGAGATATACTCCTCTCCGGCGGACGAATTCACGGCGACCTTCATAGGCAGCCCTCCGCTGAATGTCCTGAATATGAAGTTCAGCAACGGTACCTCCTCCCCGATTCAGCTCCATATGGACGGAGTGGCCGAAGGGGAACATAGGGTGGGGATAAGGCCAGAGAACATATCGATAGGCTCCGGACCGAACGAGGCAACGATCACGGATTTCGAGTATGCAGGAAGGGAAACGATCGTCTACCTGAAGGTGGGTGATATTGAGCTCAGGTCGATCGTGTTCGATGCGTCGGGTCTGAAGACTGGACAGAAGGTTTCATTCGATGTGCAGAAAGGCGGGGTTCACATACTTGATTGAGAGTGAAGTGATTTGTTTAAATCAAACCTGATGGAAGGTCTTTCCAGGAGGATATTCTACATCCCCGCGGTAGTATACCTGGTATTCTTTGCGCTGGTACCACTGGGGATTTCGATATATCTCTCGGCGCCGAGCAGCGACCTGGGTTCCTACGTCAGGCTCTTCCAGCTGACTGACTTTGCGAGGGTGCTTTACAATACGCTCGTGTTTTCCGTTGGCTCTGCGGTGTTTTCTGTCCTGATCGGGATGGCGTTTGCAATACTCGTGGACAGCAGGAGGAGGGGTAAGAGGGCGATTTCTCTCATCGCGTACCTCCCCTACATGATACCGTTTACCGCCAGTGCGCTCGTCTGGGCCACCCTTTTCAACCCGGGATACGGACCCATCGACCCGATTCTTCAGGCTGTTGGCCTTCCTCAGGTGAACTGGTTAGGGCCATCGCTCCAGCTGTACTCTCTGACGATAGTGGGAATCTGGGCTGCGATGCCCCTTGCCTTTCTGATAATTCTTGCGGGTCTTACATCTGTCCCGAAACAGGTGAAGGAAGCGGCTTCTGTGGATTCGATGGGGATGTGGGACTACTACTCTTCAATCGCTCTGCCACTGGCAAAGGGAGCAATAATCACCGCCTTCCTGATGACTATGATACTAGCATTCGGTGATTTCGACCTGCCCTTCATACTGAGCGGGGCGGGAGGCGTGCCACCCGTGACGATGGCCACGCTCGTCGTATTCGCATATGCAGAAATGTTCTATGAAAACCTCACTTCCCAGGGGCTGGCTACAGCAATGGTGCTGGCCCTGCTTGTGAGCATACCCGGCCTTTTGCTCGTCAAGGTGACCCTGGGAAGCTCGCCGATCAAGGGTGAGGGGGGAAAGGAAGGCAGCAGAAGAAGAAGACTACGCTTGCCCACGATTCACCTTCCTTCTGTCCGCCTGCACATGCCCCGCCTCCCGGATGCGCCATTCCGTTATTTCATCTACGTCATCTGCGGGTTGCTTTCCGTGTTCATTCTGTTTCCCATCTACTGGATGTTCCTTCTGGCGTTCCGGCCCCAGTCACTTGACTACCTGCTGCCCCCGATCATCTATCCGACCAAGATAATAACCGACGTTTTCGTTTCAACGGTGTACCAGGCGACCCCCGAAATAGTGACCACTCTGGTGGTTGCAGGTGCGGTTACACTTCTGACGATTCTGCTCGCTGCTCCTGCCGCATATACGATAGCCAGGGATGGACGCAGGTCACTTCTTGGCCTGATGATATACGTGTTTTCCATTCCTTCGATAGCATTTGTATTCGGGACGTTCTACATCATCTCAAGGTTGAACCTTCTCAACACATGGTGGGGCCTGATACTCACAGAGCCCCTCTTCACCGTCCCGTTCGTTATCTGGACGATGTCAAACTTCTACAACTCCCTTCCAAAACATTACGAAGAAGCTGCACTTGTCGATGGGTATTCTAGGATCAGGTCCTTCTTTCAGATAGTGATGCCCCTGGCAAGACCTGGTCTCATTGCTGCAGGAATGGTCGCATTCATATTCGCCTGGCATCTTTTGCTGTTTCCGCTCGTGCTGTCTCAGACCCCATTTTCATTCACCTTTCCACCGGTGGGTTCGAACACGGTCACCACATTCGCCATCATGTTTGACCCGGACAGCACCGGGGGAACACTTTCCAACAACGTTTGGGTTCAGCTTGCGGATTCAGGGATAATTCTGGCGCTTCCCGTCATAGTCCTGTCGCTGATAGCTCAGGGTTACCTGCTCAAGGGTCTGTACTCGGGCGGGGTCAAGGGTTAGTTGGAAAGAGAAGTTCTGATGGTCCTCAGGCTGACTTCAGAGTCTCGGCTAGAAGGGTGACAGATCCTTCATCCTCAGGCTCGAGCGTCTGCATGTAGAATTTGTTAATTCCCCATTCGATCCTTTCGTTGAGCTGGCTGACAACCTCCCTGGGGATTCCGACAATCGCGTTCCGCGACTTCAGTCTCTTATAGTATTCATCGTATGTCAGAGTCGAACCCATGGATTTCATTCTTCGTTTGATCTTTTCCTGTAGCTCTTCGGCAGTTTCTGCGATGAAAAACGGACTCATCTGGGACACTTCGATTTGGGGCCTGAGATTTTGCTTCAATTTGAGAAATTCTTCCTTCTCCGGTGCAAAAAGGTTCCACTCATCGGCATATACCGAAGCCGCCCTGACTATGCTCGGAGCCTTTCCTCCTATTATAATATGCAAATCCCGGATGTCCAGCTGGGTTTCCACATGAGCAGAGAACCATTTGCCGGCGAAGTCTACACGGCCATCACGAACAAGGGCGCGTATGATCCTGACCCCCTCAAGGAACTGCTCCCTCCTTTTGCGGAAGTCTGGGAAGGGGAATCCGTAGGCCTTGTACTCATCCTCGTACCAGCCAGCTCCTATGCCAAGTTGAAGTCGCCCCTTGGACAAGGAGTTGACTGTCGAAGCCATGCGGGCCAGCAACGCCGGATTCCTGAATCCAATCGGAGAGACAAGCGGACCGAACCTGACCCTGTCGGTCGATACGGCTATTGCGCCCAGCGTCGTCCAGCACTCTGCAGATGGAATGCCCCGTCGGCCCGACGTGGGGAGGAGGTGGTCGGACCTGAAAATGTAGCCGAAGCCGAGCTTTTCCGCGAGCCTTGCTGCCTTCACGACATCACCGGCCATCAGCCCTTCCTGTGGCTCGAGCATCAAGCCGCATCTTTCGAGAAGATTCATGAGGAACGGGCTGAGTATCATGCACAAAAAACCTTTCGGGAGGATTCTACGATATCCAGTCGGAAACTGAACAGGTTCAATCAAAACAGGTGCGGTCATGATTGGACGGATTCGTAACAGCCAAGTATCCGTGAATGCTTGTTCTGATTTTACAGCAGTCAGCAACTCTGATCTGTTTCACAAGGATTGGAGTAGATGGGCTGCAGGTTAGGTGGAAACCGCCTTCTGGATCTACAGAGCATCTAATTTTGTGTCGCCCATTTTTATTGTAGCACTTTCAGGAGGCTCGTAAACCGATGCAGCAACTGGTCCCATGCTGGCGCATTTATGAGTGCCTTAATACCATATTATTGAACCACTGGAAAGGAAATAGAATAGGATGTCTTGCGGAACGGTCAGGAGCACAGTGTACCTGCGCCTCATTTGCTTGCCTGACGTGGACAAAGAATCGTTGAAGTTCTACTAGGCGGATTATTTGAAACTGATTACTGGGACAGACCGAGTTGTACAGGCTCCGGTAAACTGAGGAAGCCAGCAGAGGAAAAGATATCAGCAGGGAGGCTTTGATGAAAGGCATGGTAAACAAATGTTCCAACTGTGGTGGAGAAATGGTCCTCATGGGTGACATGAAGTTCAGGGTGGGTGGATATTCGGGTGTGGGTGGTATGTTTCTGGGCGGATGGAATCAACTGGCTGAACAGACGCAGACCTTCACCCTATACAGATGCGCACAGTGCGGGAAGGTGGACTTCTACGAGCCGGCAGGCAGATAGAGGAAATTAATGCATAAGGTACAGTTATTTACTGTACGAATACATCAGGCTCCGAAAGTATTTTCGCGACCTCCGGCCTGAGAATTTCGGATGGAATCTTTTCTCCTCCGGCAAGCATGCGCCTGATCTTCGTCTGGCTGACGTTCAGCCTGTCCTCTTCTTTATGTGGGCATACTTTTGAGGAGGCCATCGTGCCGCACTTGAGGCAGTAGAAGCTTTCTTTGTATCTCAGTGGTGTTACACCTACGTCGAACTGGTCGAATATTCTGTGGGCAGCGTACGGGTCGTAGAAGCTTCCCACTCCTGCCTGGTCCCTTCCCACGATATAGTGTGAGCAACCATAGTTCCTCCTGATTATGGCATAGAAAAGGACAGCCTTTGGGCCCGCATAACGCATCGCGATGGAAAGGGAGCCCAGAAGAACCCTTTCAGTCGTGTAATAGTTTGATGTGAAGGCTTCGTATGCACGCATAATTATCTCCGGCTTGTAGTCTCCCTTCTTCAGTTTGCCCACGATGGGCTGTATGAAAAGCCCATCGATATCCTCCCGCTCCAGAGTCACTCGCTGGATGTATTCATGGGCCGTGTGGGGTGGGTTCCTTGCCTGGTACCCGGCGACCCGTTGCCACCCCTTGCTGCTAAAGTACTCCCGGGTTTCATTCGGTGTCAGTTCATGCTTCACGGATGGGAGCCTGAGCCTTCTCAGGAGCCTGAGCCGCCCACCGATCGACCTGTCACCCAGGAGGGGAAGTTCCGCTACGTTCGGATGTGAGGTGTCAGTCGTACCGTATACGTTCTGTGCGAGTTTTTTCTTGTCTATGGGGAAAATTTCCTCGACATCGACCGTCGCAAAAACCTGGCCGTCTACATCTGTCAGGGCCACCCTGTCCCCGACCCCGAATGCAGGTTCTGTGGATGTCGGCGTCAGGATTATGGGCATGCTCCACGGGAGGCCGTTTGAAAGTACACCCCTGGAAAGGACATTTTCGTAGTCCGAGGAGCTCATGAAACCCTCGAGCGGGCTGTACGCTCCTATCCCTATCTTCTCAGCATCATACACCTGGTCCAAAATCGTATGAATATGGGGCAGGTCATCCGTTTCTTTTTCAGTCCTCTCTGCCTCCTCTTGCCCCACCATTCGGTTCACAAGGCGTCCGCCATAAGGTTCAATCAGGCCTGCCAAGTGACTCTGTCACTCTTCCGTCCAGATCAGGGGACAAGCTGGTGAACTGGTTCAGATGACATGGTCCACGTCTGAGTATCGGGGTCGTACCTTGAGTTCACGAACACATGCCAGTTCACCTCGTCCAGCTTTGGATAGTCCGCCCTGTAGTAGTACCCAGGCCACCTGGTCTCCTTCCTGTAAAGTGTATGTCTGACCACTGCTTCAGCCGTCCACACACGGTGGTGCAGCTCCCAAGCCCTTTGGAGCTGGTGCAGGTCTTCGGCAGCCAGATTCTGCAGGTCTACTTTCAGCATCAGGAGGAGTTCCAGACCCCTCGTCAGTTGATACTCATTCGTGGTGTACATCTGTCCCCACCCTGCACAGTATTCATCCATTATCTTCTCGAGCCTCACCACACCCTGCCTTGCGTAGATGTAGAGAGGGGAGACAGTGCCTGCCACAATCTGGTTCCGTCTTACTTCGAAGGTTTCTAGAGGCTTGAACACTTCCTCCTTCAGGCTGCGGATGTATGAATCGTCGACTTCTGGCCTTTCATCGGGATGGTCTTCGATGAATGCCACCGCAGCCTTTGCTGCAAGCCTGCCTTCGGTGAAGGAGCCTGATGAAAACTTGTGGGCTGAGCCACCCACCGTGTCTCCCGCCCCGAATAGGCCCTCCACGGTCGTCATCCTGTTGTACCCCCAGTGGTAACCGGGCGGGGATATGTCCGATGGACCGCTGGCCCAGGCCCCCGAGCAGGTGGCATGGGAGCCCATCACGTAGGGTTCAGACGTCTGAAGCTCCGATGGGGTCGTCTTGGGGTCTATGTTCAATGACGCCCACGCGATCGACTGACTCATCGTCATGTCCAGGAAGTCCTCCCAGCCTAGCTCTTCCTTTTCCCTTGTATCGAGCACCCGTTCCGTGTGTATAAGAACCGGGCCCCTGCCATCTCTGATCTCCCTTAGCATGGCGTCGTTTCTCAGACAGGTGGGGAAGGGTTTGGCATCCACATAGTTTCCGTAAAGCTTCCTCTGCTCTTCGACATATTTCCTTTCATATTCTTCGCCGTACACGTTGGTCGCGATCGCCTTCAGGGCAAGGAACCAGGCACCAACCGGCCCATAACCATCCTTGAACCTCGTCACCACCAGTCTGTTCTCCATCTGCGTCATCTTCGCCCCAGCCTGAATTACCAGTGCATATGCGGATCCCGTGCTCCAGGGGGCGTACCAGGTCCTTCCGGCACCCTCCCCCACCGCCCTGGGTCTGTACACGTGGGTGGCGCCCCCTGCAGAAACGATCACCGTCCTGGCCCTGAATACGTAGAATGTTCCGTTTCTTACATCGAAGCCGGCCGCGCCGGCTATCCTGTTCTTCCTTGTGGAATCCCTGAGAAGGTGAGTGACCATTATCCTGTTGTACACCTCAGATGCAGATTTCTTCGCCGCTTCAGCAACTATTGGCTTGTATGATTCTCCGTGGATGAGTATCTGCCATCTTCCCTCCCGCTTGTAGTGGCCAGTCTGTTTGTCGTAAATTATCGGAAGGCCCCATTCTTCGAAGAGGTGAACTGTGGAGTCCACATGTCTTGCGATGTCGTAGACAAGATCTTCCCTCGCTATTCCCATGAGGTCGTTTCTGACATACCTGACAAAATCCTCGGGTGTGTTTTCATTCCACCTCATTCCCATGTAACAGTTTATTGCGGAAAGGCCCATTGCCACGGCACCGCTTCTGTCGATGTGTGCTTTTTCCACGATGACTATCTTCAGCTTCCTTCCCCAGTGTCGCGCTTCATATGCGGCGCCACACCCTGCCATGCCGCCACCCACGATAAGCACATCACAGTCCACAAATTTTGTTCCCTTTGATGACCTCGTGCTCAACCCTGTGCACCCCCTGTTTTCACATTTGAACCGGGCATCGGGAGAGAAAGTACTTTGAGGTATTCAGGTTCGTGAGAAAGAAGCTGGGAGCGAAGTCCTTCGGTGGATGGTGGGGGGACTACCTCTTGAGGGGGCTTGATGGAGCCCTCCTTTGTGCTGCGCATCGGAAAGGTGAACTGTTTGACGGTTCCGTTCCTGTACTGAACCTTCCAGGAGACCTGTCCCTTTTCAGGTTCCCTTAGCACGGTGAGTGCATGACCTAGCGGACAGAAGTCCGCGTAACCCCTCATGTCGATCGCGTGCTGGGGGCAGGCCTTAACACAAGAATAGCACTCCCAGCAGTAATCGGGTTCTATGTTGTAGGCCCTTCTCATTTTCTTGTCTATGTGCATTATGTCACTCGGACAGATATCCACACATTTCCCGCACCCGTCGCAGGCGGACATATTTACATAGGTAGGCATTGTTCAACTCACTCCTCCCTGATCTGAATCTGTTGGAAGTGGGGTAATCCCCTTTGATTCATCCACCTTATCCAGGATGATCACGCCCCCCTTGTAAAACATGTGAGGAAACTTGGTCCACGGACCAAATACGATCAGCACGGTTATTGCGGCGAAGTATCCCACAAGTGCGGCCTCCGATGCTGCTGCGTAGCCATAAATCGAAAGTGTGCCATAAGCAATGCCAAGAACTGCAGCGATCAGAAGGTTGAGGATGAAGGCGTCGGCAGGTACGACCTTGAGCGAACTGTCCCCTTCGTGACTGACGTTGACCCTCTGAGGTAGGTACCAGAGACTCCCGAGAAGGAGCATCAAGTTGCCCGGAATCCCCAAGTAGACCAGAGGGCTGGTGGGATTCAGGGTCACGGTTCCTCCGGAAACGAAATCCGTCACCAGAAGGCCCAGGGCGGAGAGGACGAAGCCCCAGAGCATCAGAATATGGGAAAGTCTCCTTGCCAAGCTGCACTTTCCGAGTATTCTTGAAGAGAGCACATCCACTATGATGGCGCTAGCAACCACATTTGCAGAGCCTCGGCTTGAACCTGTTGTAGTCTTCTCCGAGTACAGTTGTGATTTGGCCTGTCTTTCTTCACGGGTGAAGGCGAGCTTTTTCTTTATTATGAAGTCATACACCATTCCCAGAAGG
Organism: Nitrososphaerota archaeon; assembly: GCA_021324115.1. Classification (GTDB taxonomy): domain Archaea; phylum Thermoproteota; class Nitrososphaeria; order Conexivisphaerales; family DTJL01; genus JAJPJS01. The sequence continues at coordinate 262,949 of JAJPJS010000008.1, read as the reverse complement.
AGAACCAGGAATATTACGAGTGTGTATCCCTGCAGATACAGGTTCGGGAACGTCAAAGCCAAAGCCAGCAATGCTTCGGACAAATTAGCATATGCAGATGGTTCAACACTATTAAGTATTTCTGGTTGCGATTAATTCTAATATTCGTCATTTATAATATATGGTTGCATTATGACAATGCAGCGATCGATTCAGGAGAAGATATGCCTCAGGAAGACCTTGCTTTAATGGTGAGTATCTTTGCTTCTTCCCTTCTTCTTTCGCTGACCACTCGGTCCACCAGATCGTAGGCTGCAAGAATTCTATCATCAACGATGGAGTAGAAGACCTGCCTTCCCTCCTTTCGAGTCATCACTATTCCCATCCTTCGAAGAAGGGAAAGGTGCTGAGAAACGGTGGACTGCTTTGTCCCCAGCTCCTTCTGAAGCTGTGTGACAGTTTTCTCTCCATGCCTGAAGGCGTCCAGCATTGCCAGCCGTATAGGATGTGAGAAGATCTTGCAGAATTCTGCATGCATCTCGTAAGCCTTCATCTGTCTTGCTGGCATGTCCGGTCTTCCTTGCGAATATAGGATATTAACCTTTGCTTTGGATGCAGGCTGAATGGGTGAAATTTTTCTGTGGATGCTCATCCAAAATACGCATTTCAGGACAGGTTCACCTTCATGATTCGACGCAAACGCGTTGGATCTTAACCTGAAAAGAAGGCAAAAGAAAATGTCGTTGCGTATACATCTTGATACTACGATCAAAGAACGGAAAGCGGCGCGAACAGGTTCAGCATGAAGACGACTGGGTCCCTTGATGAGCTAAATAAAAAAGGGGTAATAGTTGAAACGGGATGAGGGACTCGATCTCTACTTCTTTCTGAGTGAAAGTGCGATAGCGAGGATTCCCAGGACCAGTGCAACGCCAAGAGCGGCATAAGAGATATCAGATACCGTGCCCAGTTGCCCGCTCAGGTTATTCAGGTCTGTTTTGCTTGCTGCCGTTGATTGAAGGTTGCTCAACTGACCGTTTAGAGTGTTGTACTGGGTATTCAATGACGTGAACGAGTTCTGGAGGCTGCTAACGTTTCCGGAAAGTGCAGAATTCAGTCCTGCGATGGATGACTGGATTCCTGAAACTTCTGCGCCCAGGGAAGATAATGAAAGAGTTGAAACTGTCGCTCCTACCACAGGGGCAGTTACGGTCGAATCAAAGCTGTTATCTGCAAGTATCTGTGAATTGGTCGAATTCGCAACCAGTATTCCAAAGTATTCATTGTGGAGAACGTTGCCAGATATCAGTGTATCATTCACCACGGTCTGACCGGCGATATTACCTATGAGGATGATGCCCGTCGGTTTGGGTCCGAAGCCTCCATTGCCTCCAACGACGTTGTCCAGTATTCTTGTGCCAGTCACCACATCACCTGGTGTGTTGCTGTGAACGATTATACCCGGAATCAGATTGTTGAGGACTGTGTTGTAGATCACCGTGTTGTTCACTGCAACGGTATGGGGCACATCCGCGGCTACCACGATTCCGCCTGGAAGACCGTTGAATATGTAATTGCCACTTACAATGTTGTTCATCACGCCCTCACCTGGATCGTATGCTGCTACCACGATTCCGCAACCCACCGTGTTTCCAACGATGACGTTACCTGCGACCACATTCCCAACGGCTGGTGCGGGGATACCCGGCGACATTCCACCTGGGTTGATCTGACCTTCGTCGCTTACTCCAATACCCCCGTCAGCCATGTTGTTGGCTACGTAATTGTTTACGACAGTCGAGAAGGAAGTCCCGGAAAGTTCGATGCCCTTGTTTTCCTGTATTGCACTCGAAGCATTTAGGCCGTTGCTGACTACATCATTATGCTCTATGGTGACATCATTCGCATTTTGTACGAATATTCCATGATTGTTTGCATGTTCAACTGTGAAACCCTGAATGACTGTCCCACTCGCTGCACTGCCAATTACTTCTACACCAAACACCTGACCGAAAGCGTTGATGACTGTATCGGATGGTGAAGATGAGGCGGACTCGATCGTCAATGTTTTTGTGATATTGACCATCTCACTGTAAACACCAGGTTGTACTATGACGATGGCATGGGGAGGTGCTACGCTCACCGCGTGAGAAATAGTGGCATATGGGTTGCCTAACGACCCATTGCCCGAGGAGTCGCTGCCGGAAGTACTTACGTAAAGCAGGACCGGAGGAGATGTCTGAGCATGAGTGGCCGGCTGATATCCAGCCAAAGGACCTAGGAAGATGACCAGTGTGAACATGATCAGCATTGAGCCGATCTTTGATTGTCTATTCATCGCGGTGTTCCTTTCGGTGGTGGGGTTAAAGTTTGGGTTTCCATCATAAAGGGAAAGCCAGAAGTCTAATCCTGATAGACTCGATTCAACCTCTGGTTTATGAAATATCTCGGGACAATATGACCTGGATATCCCCCGTATCAAGACATCGCGTAACGCTGGAACACTCATGCCAAAATATAAATCGGCGTACTTTGGATAGGGGATAGAAGAGGAAAATGGATGAGGGTAGGGGCAGAGCAGACACTTCGTAAACGTTCAAAGAAAGAGTCTTTTCCCACACTTTTTGACAGGGTCAACATTGAGCTGTTATGCCTGCTCAAGACCGGCCCATCCTACCCAAGAAAGCTGGCAAAGCTGGTGGGTGCGAGGGAATCGCATGTTTCAGAGAGACTTGGCAGGCTGAGGTCGGCTGGATTGGTGTTTGACAGATGGGAAAGAATACATACGTCAGACGGTTTCAAGAATGTGAAGCAGTACTACTTCGATGCACATAACGTCGTCCTCGAGTTCAATCCAGGCGGGGTCGAAATAAAAATCGGAATGCGAGATAAGAAGAACGTGGACCTCACCCTGCCGTACTATAGATCCGAAATACCCAGGTCTACCAGGTTTGTTGGTCGAACCAGAGAACTGGGTATGCTGAAAAACTTGGACGGGACCATCGTCGTCTGGGGTATGCCCGGCATGGGCAAAACAACACTGGTATCACAATTCGCCAGGAGTATCCTCGCCGAGGTTTCCGTATTCTGGCACCAGGTCTCGCAGGTGGATAGCTTTCAGTATTTCATAACAAAGCTCGCTGTGTACCTCAACATTCTAGGAGACAGAGAGCTTCTGGACCTCATCGATCAAGGAGTGAGGGATGAAAGAATTCTTGTGGATTCAGCAGTTAAGAAACTGTCCGCAAGCAGGACACTTATCGTCCTAGACGACTTCCACAGATGCAGAGACATAGGGATTGCGCATCTGGTCGATTCGATCGCGGAAAAAGGTGCGCCTCGTTGCATTGTTATCTCGAGAAGCAGAATTCCACTGTCGCATGCTAAAATGATGAAGGTGGAGGGCCTCACGGATGACGAAGCCAGGCAGTTAATCGACCTCGGAGGTCCGGAAACTGAATTCATGCTGGATTTCATCAAAAAGAGTAGTGGTCACCCACTCTTGCTGAAATTGGTTTCCGAACTCAAGAATGTGGATGTAAATGATTTCAAAAACACTGTGAATGATTTCATCAAGGACACGATATTTTCAAACCTTGAGGAAGAGCAGCTTTCGATACTTTTGTCAACTTCGATATTCAGGGCAAGGATCAGTCGCTCGGCCATAGATTCGGTGGTTGTTGGAGCCGGCAAAGGGGCCATACTCAACTTTCTGATGTCCATGGAAAAAATCGGAATTTTGAAATTTATAGGAGAAGAATTTGAGCTGCACCCGCTTGTCAGAGAAGCGGCCTACACGCTCCTGGCGTCAAAACAGGAGCTTCACCGAAGAGCAGGGGGATATTATTTGGCCAAGGCCGATACCCAGAATAAAATCGAAGCGCTTTACCACTTCATTCTGGGTGAGGAAACGAATGCAGCGATTGAAGTGCTCAAGAAGCAGGCATTCTATGTGGATGAGGGGTACGGTAATGTACTTCTCAGCATGCTGCAAGAATTGTCTCCATTCAAGGATGAACGTCTTGCATCATGGGCACTTCTGGCACAGGCGAATATCATCCGCTCGCTGCAGGGAGACTTGAAAGCAGCAGAGGAAAATTACGATCGTGCACTCAAGTGTGCGAGGGGAGTTCATGACGGTGCTGCCGAAGCTTCTGCACTCAGCGGCCTTGGAATCATCTCAAAAGAACTGGGAAGGCTGAGCAGAGCTCATGAGTTTTATGATGAGGCGATCAAAACACGGGGTCTTGATGTTCAGTCAAAGGCGCGAATAATGTATAATGCAGCCGAAGCGTATTTGGAGGACGGACGGCTGGATGATGCGTGTGAGCTGATGCAAAGGAGCATGAAGATTGACGAAAAGTTTCATGACTTAAGGGGATTTTATGTGAGCAAGCTCAACATAGACTATATCAAATTTCTAAAGGGGGATTACCAGGCTGCCCTGAGTGACCTGAATGAGGCAAGAAAGGAACTTAGTAGGATAGGACTGAAGTCGCTTCGCGGTTACTGTGATCTGCATATCGCCTACGTGCTTGAAGCGATGGGAAGATTCGAAGATGCCCTTGAACATTTGGATTTGGCGATCGAAGGGTACAGATCTTCGGGCTTCACATTTATGCTGGCTTATTCCTATGCGGAAAGAGCGATACTGTACTCAAGAATGGATTTGGCTGAACGGGCCGCCTCAGATGTGGGTGAGGCAATATCGTTGTCGGCAAATGTGCAGGACAGGGATGTACTGGGAACGGTTGAGCTGGCAAGGGCCATAATACACACCGCCAAACATGATTTCACAGAAAGCGAAAGGAGCTTTGAAAGGGCGAAAGAATTGCTCTCTCAGGACAGGGTGTCTGATGCAAGAGTGTCAGCATGGCTCGGTGCCATGAGAGCTCTGCAGGGAAGAAAGTCCTCTGCTCGACAGGCATTGAACCAGTCATGGGATGCGCTAGTCGGGATGAAGTGCGACAGGCTCGCTGAACGGATAGAAAGCTGCCTGCATAACCTGGACCGTGCCGAGTGGAAAGATTTTTGTGAATTTTTGATTTAAGTAAGTGTTGGTTTTTGTCCGGCACCCCATGAAACCTTCGCCTATAGAAATCGGTTAGCCAGCAGAACTATGAGGAATACGATGGACGAAAAGTCGTCCCCCACCGCGTCAGGGTCATGGATTTCGACAGCAACCCATGCAAGCTTGACCAAGTAACCGATTAGTAAAAGTACAGCAAACAGGTTTGATTGGCTCCTTAATGATGAAAGTTTTGATTCGTTCCTTTTAGCAAGCAGAATCAGCAAAACCACAAGCCCTAGCACTCCAACTACAGCATCATCTACGATGTAAAACATATGATCTGCCTCTGCAATGACCACCAAAAAGAAGGACAGGCTTGCCCCAGCTGCCAGCCCATAAGCTCTGCGCATGGCCGTGAATCTTCTCATCTGACTCATTTCATCGCTTGTGGGTGACTGTGTCACAATTATTTTGAGGAAAGGGGCTTGTTTAAGTTTTGGGTTTCCTGTTTCAAGGGATACCCACTCCCAGCGGCCTCAAGTTCAATTTTCGGTGGCCACCTCGTTCGGACTGACGGGGTGCAACCCAGGATTCAGGGATGATCAAAGGTTTCACTCCGCCGTATCAGCATCGTACAAAATCCAAAATGCTGAGGACCCTTTTAAAATCATTTGAAAGGACTTCGGCACATCAGACACATATTAACATTTAAATATTGTAATGTTATGTTATTCCTGCCTTGGAAGAAAAACTACAAGGTAAAAAGAGGTTGGTGTTAGTCGCAAGCAAAGGAACAGCCGATGCACTCTATCCTGCCCTCATTCTTGCAACAACTGCCGCGGCCCAGGGGATGCAGGTTGACATATACTTCACATTCGGAGGAATGAAACTGGTGACCAAAGGCCAGGCAGAAATGATCAAGCCATCTACTGACCTGGGTCTGTCAGCGGAGCAGCTTTCCGGTCTTCTTCAGAAGGGCGGAATGCCGACCCTCAGGGACATGCTGATGGCCGCTAAATCACAGGGCGTTCACATTCACGCCTGCTCCCCGACGATGAATCTGTACGGAATGACTGAAAAGGACCTGGCAGATGGCGTCTGTGACGATGTAATAGGAGCCTCGACCTTCCTGGAGCTTGCGTCTCATCCCGAAGCACTTGCTCTTTTCATATGAGTCAGTGACAATCGAGATTTTACCGTTTTTGTCCTTGCATGCATGTGCGAAGCGCGGACCAGCCACTTACATAATTTTGTAACCCTTGTCCTCCAAAACCGCTTTGACGGAATCTATGATTTCTGCAACTTGCAAATTTCTCCAGTTAATGATGTTTTGAACCGGTGGGCAACCCTGAGGCGGGATGCACAGCATGTTGAGCATTTCCAGGTTGGAATCAAGCAGCAGGGTTCCGTGTACAAGGAGTGTGTGTATGGTTGAACGGGCGGCCATTCCGGAAATCTTGTAACCCGCTACTTCTATCCGATTTGGTGAGGCGAAGTAAGCATCTATACTGTTTCTTCTGAGCGCTTCCACCACGAATGCAGAACCATCTTTGAAAACACGTTCGGGTGAAAGGAGCTTGCCCGGGACCCTGATGAAGAAACTCCAGTTGAGGTTTCCGTGGTCATGATAAACTACACCTCCCCCCGTGCTCCGCTCATAAACCGGCACTGCCAGTCTCTTTGCTTCCTCCTCCCTGTACCAGCCGTACTTGGGTGTTCTCGCCCTTCCTCTGACTAGACACATGTCGTTCACCCAGAACCTTAATGTGTTACCGAGCCTACCTTCCTCCAGACTTTGGAAGGTCGCCTCTTCGACTGAAAGGTTGTATAAGGGGTCGGTGCTGACTTCATGCACTACTCTAATTTCCTTTGCGGGGGTGTTGAACAATAAATCAACAGAAGCTTCGTTCAAATCAGCTGGTGCACTCGATACCCCATTCATCTATTATGGGTTTGTACTTTTCCACCGCTTCCTTACCGGGGGTGAGCAGCTTCAGTTGCTCATCGAGTTTATCAGGCTGTATCTTCAGAACCCAGTTTTTGTAAGGTTCCTTGTTGACCAGTGTGGGGTTCGCCTTGACCTCCGCGTTCACGTCCACGAGTGTTCCCGAAACAGGTGCTCTCATCGGACCCATGTATTTCGCACTTTCGACCGTGGCCAGTATCGCTCCCCGCTCCACCTTTGTACCGATATCTTTCACCTTGATGAAGATCATTTCGCCTGCGTAGGCCTGACCCGGTGAGGTGGCGCCTACAACCGCTATACCAGAATCAATTCTGACCCACACGTGATACTCCAGGTCATAGAGCAGGTCCTCCGGAATCACGCAACCCTTGTAAGACATATCCATGTCACCTAAAAGTAGAATACGGCGGTTTCAGGGTCGGAAGCCATTTCGATGAGTGTGACAGCTCCAGCATATTCTGCACCTGAAGGAAGGTCACCATCCCCCATCTTCCAGATCACCTTGGCCGATGTGCTGCAGCAGAGCATCTTCACACCATTTCTCAGTGCGAGGTCTATCACCTTTTTCAGCGGTTCCCCATCCTCGGTTGTCTTCAGGGATTCTGGAACCCCCTTCATCAGAAGGGAAGGACCTTCGGCAAGAAAGAAGAGGTATGTATCGAACCCCATCGAAGCGCTCGCGGCGGCATAGTAGAACGGGGTGAACGCCTTTTTCGGCTCATTCTTGCCCGTGCTGACGACGAACAGGAACTTTTTCTTTTGTTCCACGCCACTACGTGTGGCCCCAAAAGGTATTTATAACGCCTTCGAATATTAGAATTTCATAATGTGTTTCTACGGACAGCGACGTGACCTTCCCGCTGCTTCCGCATACCAAGAGAGTCCGAGCATTTTCACCTGGTGATACCAATGGACAGCCGATATGCTGCAAAACTTCTTTCCAGGCTCGGTGAAGATGGGTGGCATTACGGTGGTCTGCCGGGTCTGCAGTGGGAGGCGGAAAATGCAAGGGAAGGGGACAGGAAAACGATGCTACAGGTGGTGGAGGAGCTGAGGAATGATGTGAGGTTCGAGGAATTTTATCATGCATGCATAAACTGTGGCAACTGCACTTCGATGTGCCCGCCTTTCAGGCTCGTGGATTTTGAGCCGAGGATAGTCGTGCAGAAGGTGATGCATTCGAAGGATGAGCCCGAACTGCTTTACCAGATGATGGATCAGTATATCTGGTCCTGCTTCCAGTGCTATTCATGCTGGGAGGTATGCCCCGCTCACAACAACCCGGGGGGGCTCGTCGCGATCCTGAAGGAAATCGCGGTAAGGCATGGTTTGCAGTCGACGAAGAAGGCGCTCGAGCCGTACAGCAAGATACTGTACAAGATAATGACTACGGGTACCCAGATAACGCCGGACATGCACACCACAATTGCGCTGTTCAAGGATTGGGGGCCGCACAAGGCAGAGCTCGCCAAGGACATCCGGGTGGAAAGAGCGGCCGTTCCCGTCGAATCGATGGCGGGGGTAATGGACAGGTCCTGGCGCGTTGAGAAAGATACGATGAGAGAGTTGATGGTGATTCAGAAGGAGGCTGGTGTTGTGGACGCCGTGAGCCACACACTGAAAGATGTGGCGGACATGGTGGACGACACGGCCAAGGAGGCGGGGGCGGAATAAATTTGGCAGACGGTGGTGTTGTGCAACTCGGAAAGGACGAGGAGCTGGAGCTGGGGAAGGAGGATGCGAAGCTTCTCGAGACTCTGTCAAGCCAGAGAAAGGCGAAGTTCGCTTTCGGAACCACAGAAGATTATCTGAAGATGCTGGAAAGGATGAAGGAATTGGAGAAGAAGGGTGAAATCATAGTCCACCATGTTACAGACGATTACGACCCTGTGGGTGTTAGAACGCTGAGCGGACGCGTCAAGAAGATCCCGACCAGAGAGACCTGGCAGCACAAGTCCTGCGGACAGTGCGGGCACATTCCAGGGTACATATCCGCGTTCTACTGGATAATGTCAGAACTAGGTGTTTCATACGTGGACGACACCAACCAGACATCCTGCACCGCGTGGAACTACTATGGTTCTGGGACATCTAACCCGGTGGCCCTTTCCGCGGTGTTTCTGAGGAACATGCACGCGGCTTACGAGAGGAATGCTTACCCCCTTATCCACTGCGGAACGAGTTATGGGGATTACAAAGAATGCAGGTATCTTGTCGTTATGAATCGGGACATCAGAGAAAGGGTGAGGGCGATACTGAAGAAGGTGGACAGGGAACTTGTCATCCCTGAGGAGCTTGTCCATTACAGCGAATGGCTTCACGTCATGAGGCAGGAAGTGGCTGCCCGAAGAAAGTTTGACATGTCCGGCGTGAAGGTTGCTGTCCATGCAGCATGCCACACGTACAAGCTGATGGCTGAAGATTACACATATGACGAAAATATACTGGGGGGAAGGAGGCCTGCCCCCACATCAAGCATCGCACTTGCCCTGGGTTCGCAACTTCTCGACTACAGCAACTGGTATGACTGCTGCGGATTTGGGTTCAGGCATATACTGACGGAGAGGGAGATTGCCAGATCGTTTGCTTATTTCAGGAAGATCAGGCCGATCGTCAGGGAGACCCATGCTGACGTTCTTATCACCCATGACACAGGATGCGTCACGACACTTGACAAGAGTCAGGTGGTCCCGCTTGCGCAGGGTTACAGGGAAACCATACCTGTCATATCGGATTCGCAGTTCGCGGCCTTGGCGATGGGTGCTCACCCGTTTATCGTATGCCAGCTTCAGTGGCATATTGCTGACTGGAAGCCTTTACTCGCAAAGATGGGTATTGACTGGCAGGCGGCATATGAAGAATACAAGAGCTACCTTGATAAGGTCAAGGGGGGGATGAAGCCTGCATTCATACGTTCACCCCCCCGACATCTTCAACCAAGGCCACATACCAAGGCGTTCAGGGTGGATGAACCGGTGATGTCATAGACATGAAAGCGCCCGACAATCCTGTACTCGTCATCGGTGCCGGACCGGCCGGTCTTCAGGCCGCAAAGGACGTGGCTGAATTCGGGGTTCCTGTGCTGCTTGTCGAGAGAAGAAAGGAACTAGGCGGTGCACCCATCAGATGGAGTTATCACACACTCGCGCCAGATTTCAGGCCTACCGAAGAGGTTATGGGACCTCTGATCGATTTCTGTCAGAGCAACAAGAATGTCACGGTGATGAAGGGTTGCATCGTGGATGGCTACAGTGGCAGACCTGGCGACTTCCACGTCAGGATCAAGGATGAAACCACGAAGAATATCACAGAAAAGGTGGTATCTTCGATCATAGTGGCCACCGGCTTCGAGCATTTCGACGCAAGGGTGGACCCGAGGTACGGGTATGGAAGAATGCCCAACGTCATAGGGATAAACGAGCTGGAGATAATGCTGAAGCAGGGGAGGGTCGTGGGGCATGATGGCAAGCCTCCTAAGAGGGTAGCGTTCATATTCTGCGTCGGTTCGAGGGACAGGTCGACCAACCCCTGGTGCTGCACCGTGTGCTGTGGTGTGAGCATAAAGCAGGGGATCGAGGTGAAGCAGCTACTACCGGACTCGCAGGTGTACATGATTTACATGGACATCCGCACGATAGGTCTCTGGGAGAAGCTTTACTGGGAAAGCATGGAGAAGTATGGTATAAACTTCATCAGGGGAAGGGTTGGCGAAGTGTACTATACGGGTGAAAAGCTCCTCGTAAAGGGAGAGGACACCCTGGTTCGCGGACCGTTCGAAGTTCTCTTCGATATGGTGGTGCTCGCGGTTGGTATCGAGCCCGGACCCGGAACAAAACAGGCGGCAGGTGCGCTATCACTTTCATTAAATGAATACGGATTCCTCGCGCCAAAGATTCCCAACGTCCATTTTGATTCTGGGAAGGAGGGTATATTTCTGGCGGGGGCGTGCGTGGCTCCCATGTCCGTAGAAGAGGCGCTCTCGGAAGGTTCTGCGGCTGCCATGCAGGCTGTCAAGCTCGGCAGCAGGCTCATGCAGAAGGTTCCGGTGTAGCAGATGAGTGAAGAAGAAAAGAAAAGAAAAGAGAAGGAGTCTTCGGCAGGGGAAGAGAAGGGTAAATTCATCATAGAAAGAAGGTACGTGGACGATTCAAGAATCATCGAGCCGAAGAAGCTGGAACTGGGAGGGATTGACATGTCCGGCAGGTGGGGTACTCTTGTCCTGCCCAGGACCCTCGAGGATTTTGACACAGAAATTTACAGGGACGTCGAGAAGCTACCCAGAGGCGGGAATATAGGGAAATGCTGGCAGTGCGGCAACTGCACCGCGGTTTGCCCCGTCGCTCATGCGCACTCTGAATTTAACCCCAGATATCTTATACATATAGTGAAGATGGGCTACACATCGGAGATCAAAAAGCATCACGAGGCAGTCTACCTTTGTTCCGGATGTGGCCTCTGCAGTGCGGCCTGCCCGAAGGGTGTCGACCCTCAGGGGGTGATGATCGCAATGAGCATCGCCTTCAAGGCGCACGAGAGTGAGTTGACCGAATAATGGAAGCAATGTTTCCATCCATATTTTACTATATGCCTCCAGGAAACATTCTGCCTCATCAGTACATTGTGGGGCTCGTGTTGATTCTGGCCATATTCGCTGTTCTTGCCTCATATATGAGGATCAGGAGCTGGAAGGTTCCTTTCACCCCTGCTTCCGTACTCTCGGCAGTTCTTTTTTCCAAAGGAAGTGGGGGAAAGAACCAGGGATTCGGCGCCCGTGCGAGCACCGCCGGGAAATCGACTTTTCATGACATATTTCTTCTTGAGCGTGCCGGGGCATGGTGTGAAGAAAGGATTCATACATTGGGAAGAGGGCTGGTGTTATGGGGATTCGTCCTTCTGGCCCTGGCGACAGTTGTGGGATTCCTGATTGATCCGCTTGGTGCGCCAGATTCTGCCGTTTTGCCTGTCATGCTGCTGGGTGATGTCTTCCAGGGGATGATTGCGCTGGGAGCCGCAATTCTGCTGCTGAGACGATTATCCAGACACAACCTAAGGATATCCACGGACAGGAACACATGGGCCCTGCAGTTAGTGCTGCTTGTTCTGGGAGCGTCAGGTGCAACCGCAGACCTGCTTTCGATAGGGGGTTTTCTTGCAGGTGCGCAGGTGGCTTTTCTTGTCAATATAGCCTCTATAGTGATCTTCTTTTTGTATGCCCCGTTCAGTGAACTGACCTTCCTTGTGTGGAAGGGGTCTCTGCTCATGCAGGAAACACTACAGTCAGAGTCAGGAAAGGGCAGGGAAATAGCCCCGCAGCCCCAGCTGGGGAAATGAGCCTCGTTGTCGGAATCAGAAAAATCCGGCAGAAGCCTACCCGAGGATTCCCTTCTTTTCAGGACAGAAGTAAGATTTCTCGGAAAGGACCATGTGGGCTCAGTCAAGCATTTTGAAGGTATACAGATTTCTACGCTTACAGACAGAATCAGGAGGCTGACTCCTTCGCTGGCTTCCCGCTATGATGATGAGACTATTGAGATCAACGGCAACAAGATTTACACAAACGTGGCACAGGTGGGTCAAGAGGGAGACATGTACCTCTGGATAAAAGGCACAGAAGTAGAAGAGGTTGGCGTGGTGGTGGAAGTGAAGGTGTTCCACGAAACTGAGGCGAGCGCCGTGGCAGATGAATTACTTGCAAGAGTGGTCAGTGAACTTGAGGGGATGCTGACCTAGAATTTACAAAAGCGACATTGAACGCTACACGAGTGAAGCCAGACAACCCGGAACGCTTGGAAATTATTGAAACGGAATCAAGTTTGCCACATACAAGTTAAATTGCATATTGACTGAAGCAGAGCGTTATACATAATTGACCTGCCCAAAAGGTTAGGTGGGTAAACGAGCGGTGTACCTATCCTTCAGCACTTTCTTGTCTATCTTACCAACGCTTGTCATGGGAATATCTTGAACGAATATGAATTCTTCGGGTGCCCACCAATTGACGATCCTTCCCTTCTGAACTTCCTCGTCAAGATGCTTTGTTATGCTGTCCTTTATTGATTCATTCTGAGCCTTTACTACTGCAACGGGTCTCTCACCCCACTTCGGGTCTTCCTTTCCGATGACAGCCACGGACGAGACTCCGTCCACTTCTGAAATTACGGATTCAAGTATGCTTGTGGGTATCCACTCACCTCCACTCTTGATCACGTCCTTGACCCTGTCAAGTATCTGTATGCCACCATCCTCCGCCAGCCTGGCAACATCCCCAGTGATGAACCACCCATCTTCTGTGAATGATGCCCTGCTTTTCTCCGGGTCTTTGTAGTAGCCATCAGGAAGCCATGGAGCCCTTATGTGAAGTTCACCCATTTCGCCTTCGCCCTTTTTCGCCGTTTTACCATCCATCTTCACAACAGATGCTTCCACGAAGGGAACCGGGTGTATGGAATCCGGGATCTTTCTGCCAGTCTCGAGCTGAATTGCGGTCGCCAGCATATCTGTTCCACCGTAAATCGTGGAATATTTCATGCCGTTTCTTTCCATCATAGTTGCCAGACCCTTGGGAACGGGTGAGCCGCCGATCAGTATCTTGAGGCCCTTCAGCTCCCCAGCCCGGTCGCTCTTCAACAACTCATACACCATTGTGGGAACTGCGTTGATCCAGGTGACACCTTCCTTCACGATGGCATCGACGGCCTTTTCGACGGAGAACTTCCCGCCCAGCACATACTTTGAGCCAAGATAGGTTGCATGGAATCCGCTTCCCCACGCCCACAGGTGGAAGAACGGAATGAATGGCATGATGGTGTCATCGCTGCTCAGCCTTGCAGAGGCGTTGAACAGGCCCAACTGGTGGACGATGCTCATCGCTCCCAGCACAACCTTTCTGTTCGTGTACATGACCCCCTTCGGCATCCCTGTGGTTCCGGACGTGTAAAGTATCGAGTAAGCATCATCCTCATGAATCTGGCTTCCTCCACTTGGGTTCTCCTGCTCGTTAAGCAGACTCTGAAAATTCATCCCACTGGAGCCATCGAGCATGACCAGCCTTTCCTCGGGCAACCCAGATTTGTTTGCAAAGGGTGCGAAGTCAGCGGATGCAAAAAGGAAGCTGCAACCACTGTGTCTTATTGTGTATATCACCTGCTCGGGCGGAAGCCTTACATTGACAGGATAGATCACGGCCCCTTTCATGGCTGCGGCGTAAAGCAATTCAACGAACCTCAGGTTGTTCCATTCAGCCACTCCGATTATGTCCCCCTTCTTTATGCCCAGTTTTGATAAGGATGTCGCGATTCTCGTGACATCCTTGTAAACGTCTTCAAAACGAATTCTTCTGCCCTCTGAGACGATTTCACGGTCCGGGAACAGGTCTCGTGCCCTCTCCAGCAGTGATATTACCGTCAGTCCCCTTCTTGCATTCATTTGTTTATCAGTCACCTACTTCCCCACCACAAGCTCTTCCTTCAGGTTATCGATCTCTATTATTTGGGCTGTCTTCAGTCTGTCAAGCCTTCTGAGTGGCTTTCTTTCCACGAACCTTTCACGGTAAAGTTTCGCAATCGAGAGAAATCTCTCGGATTTCAGGCTGTTTGATATCTGCACAAGAGTAACCACTGCCAGAGAGTGTCCTAGCCTTTCGAGGATGTCCTTTGCCTGAAACTGCGCGTTCTCTTCATCGAGCCCCTTGAGGAGTTCAAATTCGTTCTTTATGTCGGTAAGTGATATTTCGTAGAGATCGGTTTCCTGTTTTAGTCCGAGTTGTTTTCTGCCACTTTCCAGATCCTGTAGCAGGGTGTGATGTGCTCCCTTTTTTGCAATGACCTCCAGCATATCGAGCGCCTGTATGTTGCTTGGACCCTCCCATATCGGCGTAATGAGGGCTTCCCTGTGCCACCTCTCCACAGGAAATTCGCTGAGAAAGCCTATTCCCCCGTGCAGCTCCATCGCAAGCTTTGTCACATGGGCTGCCATGTCGGCCGTCAGGTTCTTGGAGATATGCGTGAGAAGCCTGGCGTAATGATATCTATCGGTGTACGGCGGGGTGTCCATGAAAGTCTTCTGGAATTCATCGATGGCCCTGAATGTCAGGGCCAGGGTTCCCTCGATGTAGATCTCCATCTCCATAAGGTCCCTTTGAACGAGGGGATGTTCGATGATCCTTTTGCCGAAGGCTTTCCTCTTTTTGGCGTAGTAGTAGGCTTCCAGGTAGGCCTTCCTCGCTATGCCGAGTGCTCCTACTGCGTTTGATAGTCTCGATACCATGAGATTTTCCAGCGTATAGTATATTCCTTTTTCGGCTTCGCCCAGGAGATAGGCTTCGGCACCTTCAAATTCGACCTCTCCCGTCGGAACGCTAACCGTGCCGCTCTTTTCCTTGAGTCTTCTGACTGTGAAATTTCTTTTTCCGCTTGAGTTCAACTCGGGGACCAGAAAAAGGGCGATGCCTTTGGCCCCCTCCTTCGCACCTCGGGGTCTGGCGGTGACGATTGCCAGATTCGCCAATCCCGCGTTGCTTGAGAAGTACTTTGTATCGCCGTTTAGAATCCATCTACCGCCTTGATTGACTGCCTCAACCAAGTTCGCTCCCAAATCGCTTCCACCCTGTATTTCGGTGAACCAGGTCGCGCCATACCGAAGTTCCTTTCGGGGGGTAGTCTCATCCCCTCCAATGAGTGACGGCAGGAACTTCTTGACGACAGGATCGCCATACTTGTATATTGCGTATGCGGTCTGATTCGTAACCGTCAGAATGCAGGATATGCCTGGGTCTCCTATCAAATAGATAGAAGAAAAGTAATGGAACCAGTCGCCGGATATATATGGGCCCCGGTTTACTCCATACTCACCGATCAGCTTTTCCAGCACCACCTTCTCTGCCGGGTCGAGCCAGACCCGGTCCACCCTTTCTCCGTCTGTTGACCACATTATGAGCTTCGGCCTGCCCAACTTGTCGATGTAGTCCGCAATCTCGTAAAGGTCGGTACCCGCGAATTCTCCGAGTGATGTTAGCCTGGTCTGTTCGTGATTGTAATTGAAGTGTTTCAGGATTGAACTGAAAGGTCTGTCAAGCTCGAAGTGGTTTTTACCATACGCATCCGAAATAAATGGATAAGGAGATTCGGCCATCTTCACTCAGTCTTAAAACTGGTGGATGCCGGCTTATACGCCTTTGGAATAAGCGACCAGTAACAATTCAAAGTTGGGAGGACTGAGCAACGAGTAGCCTTCATTTTTTCGAACATGCCTCTTGACTTGTTCGTTTGGAATTTTTAAGAATCCGGGCAAAAACGACTTCATCGAGGAGGACGCTCGTTGCAACATCTTCCTGCAGGCTTACGCTTCGACGCCGTCTTAAAATGCAAAATATACGTGAACTGACCTGTAAAGCTGGTTACTTGGTGCGCCTGAATTTGAAACGATAAACCTTTGGGGAGCCTTCAACCTCTTCCACGAGTAGCAGTTCGTTACCCGTCATCTTGGCCCAGGCAGTAAGGTCAGGTTTCGAACCCGGGTCTGTGGCTAGAACCTCGAGCACCTGCCCCACCTGAATTTCCTTGATGGCGGTTCCGGTTTTTACTACGGGCATTGGACACATTAGGCCTCTGGCATCCAATACCTTATCAGAGGAAACTTGAGCTGATGTCATTCCGATTCCGAATCTAATATATTCTAATATTTAAGCAGATACGAGTGCGCTTTGCCATGTTTCATGACGATTTCAAGAATTTTGCTTGGATCGAAGGAGGGCTGATTCATATGTTCCGGCTGACCGACACGTCCGTAAGTCCATAACGTGAGCAGACTCTATATGTGGGTTGACGCTCCTTTACCGACCGCTTCCTATCATACCCTGCCTTATGATTCATACTCTAGATTCAGTAGATATCCGTTTCAAAGTATGATGTAAATCACAATCATGGATACTATATATGCCGAACAGTCCACCTCCTTACCGTTGAGATGGATACCTTCCTTCGCAGAAGGTGCGGCTATATTCGTGACCTTCCTATGGTCAACTTCGTTTATTCTGATAAAGTATGGGCTTCCTCAGATACCTCCGCTGGATTTTGCAGCTTACAGATACGGTCTCGCTTCACTGGTTCTCCTGCTGGCTACTTCTTTTCAGCGACGCCCATCGCAAGGAATCACCAGAAGGGACATAGGCGTGCTCGTGCTTATGGCAGTTACAGGTTACACTGTGGCTCAGGGCTTTCAATTTCTTGGACTGGGGTTGCTTTCCACCGATACGACTGCCTTCTTTCAGAATATGACGCCTGTGTTTGTCCTGGGAATCTCGTACCCAATGGTTAGAGATCGACCATCAAAGGTTCAGCTGGTGGGCCTTGCTGTTACGTTTGCAGGATTGTTCTCTTTTCTACTCGGACAACCGGTGAGGGCCGAGCTTGGGGGGGTGGTTATCGTACTGGTCGGCTCCGTTTCCTGGGCTCTTTACCTAGTTCTGTTAAGGGCGACTGGAATATCTGAAAGACTGGGTCCTCTCCGTTTTACTGCGATAACGATGAGCATAGGTAGCCTGATGCTGCTGGCATCGGGTGCTTTTGTCGGAGGTGCCGTTTCTATGAGTCTTGAGGACTGGGGAATACTGGCCTGGCTTGCTTTTGTGAACACAGCATTTGCGTTCTACCTCTGGAACGTCTCTCTCAAGGTACTTACGGCTTTTGAACTGTCAATACTTCAAAACACGATGCTGGTGCAGATCGCGTTGCTCTCATGGCTATTCCTCGGCGAAGGGATCAGCCTCTCGATGGGGCTCGGGATGATCTTCATTCTTTCTGGAAGCGGACTGGTGCAACTTCCTGAGCTTATGCCGGCCAGGTTCGGCAGAAACAGGCGTGAAATTCTCAAGGGCTAGCTCCTTACATGATCGAAAACCTGTCGGCTTCGTCAGACAGTCTGATGCATGAGTTCTTGGACCTCGCTGAGCTCTCCTTTCCCGCAACGCATATTAACAAGCCGAAAAGCGAGGTCGCAGAAGGTACGATGAGGTGCCATGTCACAAATTCTCGCGTTCGTGGATATATTTGTCGAGTCGCCAAACATGGACCAGGTCGTACGGTCCCTGTACGAAATCGATAATGTAAAGGAACTCTACGAAGTTACTGGAGAGTTCGATATAGTCACCCTGGTGGCTGCTGGCGACATCGAGGAATTCAGGGATATACTGAAGAACAGGATAATGAAGATAAGGGGTGTGAAGAGCACGGTGAGTTCCATCGTTCTCCATACCCACAAAGGGCCAAGAAACGGGAACGGCCAGCCTCCCACGTTGTCACAGCAGCAAGGGCAGAATTCCGCATCCAGAGCCTGATATTTAATACCGGAGTCGAAAATGAGGTACCTTATCGAAGATAGAGGTCCGGGTGCACTTGATAGATGCTGGGCAGATCATCGCGATTATATCGATACTTGCGACAGCACTGATACTGGGTCGCCTACTTTCACCATACCTTGTCAGAGTGTTTACATCAGCACCCCAAAGGCTGGACAGACTACTCAATCCGGTCGAAGGTTGGATATACAGGCTTGGTGGAATTGACCCTGCCAGACGCATGGGATGGCGGGAATATTTCATTTCGGCCTTCTCCATAAACATAATCCAGATGGCCATCGCTTTTCTGATACTGCTGTTCCAGGGGGTACTTCCACTCAATCCTCAGGGGTTTCCGGGGCTGAGGTGGGACCTTGCCCTGAACACGGTGGTTTCATTCGCGACGAACACGAATCTTCAGCACTATGCAGGTGAAACGACGCTTTCATACTTCAGCCAGATGACTGCCATACAGTTCCTGCAGTTCACATCTGCTGCCACGGGAATAAGCGTGGCTGTGGCTATGGTCAGGGGTTTTGTTTCTGGAAGGAAAGACATCGGAAATTTCTACGTTGATTTTGTTAGAACGATCACCAGGGTCCTTATCCCTTTGTGCTTCATCGCTTCCCTGATCCTTGTCGCGATGGGGGTTCCGCAGACTCTGGACGGCTACATGACGGTGAAGACGGTGGAGGGGGCAACCAGGTCCATACTTGTGGGACCGGTGGCATCCCTTGTTTCAATTATGCAGATAGGTACGAACGGTGGCGGGTACTATGGAGCAAATTCAGCATACCCCTTCCAGAATCCAACCCCCCTGTCGAATATATTTGAACTCCTTCTTATGATGCTCATCCCCACTGCACTCATATTCGTGTACGGCAGACTCATCAATGACAGGAAGGAGAGCAGACCCATTCTCATCGGGGCCTACGGGATATACGCCCTCGACATCGCGATAGCATTCATTCCCGCAGTCGCCCTTTCGGCTGGAATGGAGACAAGGATCGGCGGTTTCTTTTCCACGCTCTGGACGGTCACCACCACCGCCATGACAACCGGCTCTGTCAACTCTTCTCTGTCTTCTATGAATCCGCTTGCCATTCTGGCCGGCTTCGTAGGAATGCTTGTTCAGGCCTCGCCAGGCGGGGATGGTGTAGGTTTGATGTACATGCTGATGTACATCATAATGACCGTTTTTCTTGTGGGACTGATGTCCGGCCGGACGCCTGAATACCTGGGAATGAAGATAACGGGTGGGGACGTGAAGCTTGTTATGGCAGCGTTCCTGGTTCATCCTGTCATCATTCTTGTGCCGACGGTTCTTTCCTACGCGACAGGTGCAGCTACCAGTGTGATCACGAGTTCGGGAGCTATCGGTTTCACCCAGATTCTTTACGAATTTACAAGTGCGGCTGCAAACAACGGCTCGGACTTTCTTGGCAGCCTTGCAAACACTCCATTCTTCAACATATCCACAGCCGTGGTGATGTTTGTTGGCAGATATGCTCCCATGGCAATACTGCTTGCCTTGGGGGGTTCCATGTTAAGCAGAAGGAGAACCTCAGAAACCGCGTTGAAGACCAGTAGTGTCGCATTTTCGACTGTGCTCATCGCAAGTATCATGCTGCTCGTAGTGCTTACATTCTTTCCAGTTCTGGCTCTGGGTCCGATTCTTTCTTTCCTGCAGGGGCACACTGCGGCGGGGGTGGGATAAGGATGAAGGAGAGTGGGATGCTTCATGGCTGATGTGCATGCAGATACCGACCGGCAAGAAGGTGACGGGGCAGTGAAGGTGCTGATCGAGTCCGTGTTGAGGCTGAACCCCAGATCTCTTCTTTCCAACCCTGTTATGGCCATCGTAGAGATGAGCTTCATACTAGTCCTTCTTATGGCGATCTATCCTCAGGGATTCCTTCCGGTGGCGAATCCTGGCGAAAGGGGTTTCTATGCCTTGGTCGCATTTATTCTGCTGCTGACGGTCTGGTTCAGCACGCTTTCCGATTCCATTGCCGAAAGACAGGCAAGAAACACGGCGAACAGCCTTCGCAAGCTCGAAGAGGAAGTTCCGTGCAAGAAGGTAGTCAGAGAGGGATGGGAAAGCAGGACGGTCCAGACGTCGTCTAGCCAACTCAAGGCAGGAGATATTATCCTTCTTGAGAAGGGGGACATCGTGCCGATAGATTCGGAGGTTCTGGAGGGTATAGCGATGGTGGATGAATCTCTTCTGACTGGTGAGTCCACCCCCATCAGGAAGGCGCCGTCGGACCAGCTGATCGGTGGCTCGAAGATTACTAGCGACAGGCTGATTGCGAAGGTGACTACAAACCCGGAATCGACGTACATCAACCAGATGATCAGGCTGGTTGAATCGTCGAAGAGACCGAGGACCCCCAACGAGCAGGCAATTACGGTGGTACTTCTGGGACTCACCGCAATCTTCAGCATAGTTATTATCTCATTGCTCGGCCTTTCTTTGGTTCTGGGGCTCGGTGTCGACCTTTCTGTTCTGCTCGCACTTTACGTTTGTCTACTCCCGACCACAATCGGAGCGCTCTTGCCGGCCATAGGACTCTCTGGAATGACGAGATTGCATGAAAAGAAGGTGATTGCAAAATCCGGAAGGGCAATAGAGACTGCAGGCGACACGGATACCATACTTCTGGACAAAACAGGCACGATAACCGTCGGGAGCAGAGAGGCGACAGAGTTCATCCCACTGAACGGATATACCGAGAGGGATGTGGGTGAGGCGGCGTTTCTTGCCTCATGGTATGATGACACTCCGGAGGGAAGGAGCATAATAAGACTCGCTTCCGACAAAGGGTATATTCCGAGAGACCTTAATGCCCTCGCCCTGGCAGAGGTATACGAATTCTCCGCGAGCACCAGAATCAGTGGCGTGAAACTGTACATCGGTGGAAGCCTGACACTCTCCAAGGGAGCCAGGGAAATCGGTCAGAGGCTCAGGTTCAGAAAGAAGTTCGCAGAGAGCGTGGACCAGCCACGTTACATGGCTCAAGAGGAAGAGATAATCAAGGGAGCCCCCGATGTAATGAAAAGTCGATGCACGGACATCCCCCCCGAATATGATGGACTGGTGGAGTCCATCTCCTCTTCCGGTGACACGGCTATGACGATTTCCAGGGAGGGAAGGATCCTGGGTTTGATTCGACTGAGGGATATGCTGAAACCTGGAATCAGGGAGAAGATACAGTCGTTGAAGATGATGGGGATAAGACCGCTGATGATAACTGGGGACCAGCCGCTGACGGCGAAAAGCATTGCAAGTGAAGTGGGAATAGACAGTTACGTCCCCCAGGCGAAGCCTGAGGACAAGCACAGGATAGTGTTGGAAGAGCAGTCCCAGACGAGAGTGGTTGCGATGATCGGCGATGGTACGAATGATGCGCCAGCGCTTGCGGCGGCAGATGTCGGTCTCGCAATGAATTCAGGAACTCAGGCCGCAAAGGAAGCGGCCAACATGGTGGACCTGGAGTCGAATCCGGCGAAGATAATCGATGTGGTGCTTCTGGGAAAGCAGCTTCTTATGACCAGAGGAGCCGTAACCGCATTCAGTGTAGCCAACGATGTGGCAAAGTACTTTGCGATTATCCCTGTGATGTTCGTGATGATTCCTCAGCTTCGTGAGCTGGACGTCCTTGGGCTCGGGTTGCACACGGCTGTAATTTCTGCCCTTATATTCAATGCAATCATTATCCCTCTACTCATTCCCCTGGCAATGCGTGGTGTCAGATTCAAGCCTTCAGACACGATGACGATATTCATGAAGAACGTCCTGATCTACGGGGTGGGTGGTGTGCTTGTTCCTTTCATAGGTATCAAGCTGATAGACCTGCTCATCAACCTGATCGGGCTCGGGGTGTGATAAATATGACAGAAGATAGTGCCAAGAACGAAAATTCGGGTGGACAAAGGGCTCATGGAGGACACCTTGTGGCGGCGAGGGTCGCCATAATTTCGTTGCTTGTGTGTGGTGTCATCTTCCCCCTTGTGGTTACAGGTGTGGCGCAAGTGCTGCTTCCATATCAGGCAAACGGCGAACCTGTTTCTGCGGGAGGACGGATCGTGGGTTCCAATCTTATAGCTCAGCCATTCACTGGTCCTATCTTTTTCCATCCAAGGAACGACTCCGCATCCGGCGTCGACCCTGACATAACGCTTCAAGATGCGCTCGCGCAGGTGCCCAGAATTCACAGTGCCACCGGGATTCCGGTGTCCAGTTTGGATGACTTGATTCAGAGAAACGTGGTAGCAATCTCATGGATATCGGGAGAACCGTACGTGAATGTTCTCAACCTGAATCTTCAGCTGATAAGGGACTTTCCTTCGGTGTATGCGGGCTATCCCTAAAAGAGGCTATGATCCCAGTGGTATGCGCTGAATACCGGGCTGAGACTTGTTTGTAATATTAAAGGCCGGAGTTCGTATCATCTTTGTCCGCGTTTATTGTATCAGTTAATCTGAAAGGATGGCTTGTTTACAGGAGGTCCGGTCCAGCCTGACGTCTAACCTTTCATGCTGCGATGCCCCTTCTCGCCAAGATGCAACAACCAATCGAGGACACCAAAGGCTAGTCACCTAGTGAGTGGAGTAATCGAGTTGCGCGGTGATAAAGAGAAATGTTTCTTATCTAAAGTTACTGATGAGAGCCGCACTGCCTAGAGTATGACTCTCGCGCCATTTTTAGCATATGTGAGGTGTCTGAACTTTTCTCTTCGTCCCATTGAATACCAAGTTTGATAAAAAACTCTCTCATGGCTACCCTTTCTATTACCTGACTCCCCGCCCCGAACAGTCTCCTGAGCTTCGAAAGGGTTTGAATTGGATCTTCTTCAACCTCCTTTAGTTTAAGCACCCTTACAGTCGCAGCGGCCGCCTTTTCCCCGAGCATATGCACAAGGCTGTCTGAAAGCGAGTTGGAAAACAGCCGCTCAAATGAAAGTTCGGTGGAGGCCTCTGGCAGAGCTTCTTTATCCAATCTCCAAAATCATTCAACCTGTGTCTTTTAAGCTTAGTTATTTACATATCTGACCGGAAGACAGGCATATCAGGGCGTTCAGCGCATAAAGAATCCTACGCCCCTGTTGCCACCCGGAGCACTGATCAGGGCATGATGCGCTTTCACCGCAGGCGGGAACCAGGGAAGCTGCATCTGGTCGGAAATTTTTGACATGTCGTACGAGCACATTATCGAGCCACCAATGACCTTTGACATGTTTTGGGTAGTTGTTTCCACCTTAATGTTTCGTTCGACCTGTTTTTCGAAAACAAGGTTGTACAGCCTTCCCACCAGTCGATAGGGAGGCTTAACCCCGGCTAGCACTTTCTTATACAGCTCTCCGAAGGCGTGTGTGAACTCTTCTGTCTCATCTGCTGGACTTTTGATTTTCAGTATTTTCAATAATCCCTGATCGTGATATCTTTCGATGTCACGCACTCCTGCTTCTTCGAGGGACTTCGAAGTCCAGGCGGGGTCTTCAAAAGCGGTAAGATAGATCGCATGTTCACCTCTGAGAAGTCCGGTCAAGAGAAAGGCGGCTTCTATGGTTCTTGCATCATATGAATCATGGTAGATGAGTATGCTATGGTCGCCCGCTCGGAGATTCATCGCGAACTCTACGGGGTCCTCCGACCACTCGACCGCACGGGTTTCCAACCCTAACGCCAGGTACGAAGCGATAAGGATGTATTTCTTAAACGATTTCCACAGAAGCCGGCCCCTGCAGTCTTTGCAATTCTGTTCGACAATCACTGGATCGTGCCAGACATCGGTCAACTGCCATTTCAGGTATAATTTGGAAATTTGGTACGACGAGCAATTCCGGGTCGCCTTACCTATCTCATCAAGCCGGCTGACCAAGTTCTGGATCGTATGAGACTTGTTGTTTAGTCAACCGAGATCGAAGTATATCTGCTACCTCATGAGGACGGTGACTGTAGATTAGTAAAGAGGATTCTATGGGCTTTGAGAAAGTTTTACGACAAAGCTGAATAATCAGGTTCAATTTACTAGTCGAGAATATACAGTATGACAGATGCTAGAGGAGTATTCAGAATCTTTGAAAGCAGGCCCACGATTGAGGGCGCTGGAGTTCGACTAAGACGAGCATTCGGGGGGCCCGACATGGGAAAACTGTTCGACCCATTTCTCCTGTTAGATGATTTCGGTTCAAGGTTTCCACACGAATACCTAGCAGGCTTTCCTTGGCATCCACACAGAGGCATAGAAACGGTAACCTACCTCATCAAGGGTGAAGTCAACCACGAGGACAGCACAGGAACCAAGGGTGTGATAAAAAGTGGTGAGATTCAGTGGATGACCGCAGGTAGCGGTATATTCCATGCCGAGATGCCCAGACCGGGCAGGAAGATTACCGATGGGAGAGAAGTGGAGGATCCAGAGATGAAAGGTCTTCAACTGTGGGTGAATCTTCCCACAGAATACAAAATGTCCGAGCCAAAATACCGCAACCTGTCTTCGCCCGAGACGCCTGTTCTCGCCTTGGATGATGGCACATCTGTGAGGCTTGTCTCCGGGAAGATCGAGAGGGTTCCTGGAACGGGTACGGTTACCGGTCCCGTATCTGACCTGTCGGTGCCTGTGCACTACCTCGACATTACGATGATGGATTCCGGGAATTTTGAGTACAGGCTGCCTGAGTCTTTCAATGCTTTTGCATATCTGATGGAGGGGGAGATATACTTTGATGGAAAGGAGGCTCCTGTGAGGTCGGGAAGCGTCGTCCTCTTTGACAGGGGTGGTGGTTCTGTAAAGGTCAGAACAAGGAATGTCGGTGCGAGATTTCTGCTCATCGCGGGAAAACCACTGAATCAGCCGATCGCATGGTATGGTCCCATCGTGATGAATACGCAGAATGAGCTTCAGTTAGCGATTGATGAACTCAGAAATGGAAGTTTCATAAAGAGCAAGGCTACAACATACGACTACTTCAGATACTGATTCTGTTCAATGGCCATAGTCGAAATTTCATTTATTTGAAAAGCCATCCAGTGTTAGTATTTTGATCACATTAGATGCTGGATCAGAAAAGTCATGCTTGCTGAATAACCCTGTATTCTGTTCTTAAGCTTCACAAGACCGTGTCCCTCGTCGTCAAACACCATGAAATGGACTTCTTTATTTTGACCCTTCAGTGTGTTTACGATCTGTTCCGTCTCATTCAGTGGAACTCGGGGATCATTTTTACCATGAATCACGAATAATGGTGCTTTGATCTTATGCGCATTGGTCACGGGAGATATCCCTGCCAGAAATTCGGCATCCCTCTCAGGGTCTCCATATTCTGCAATTCGGAGTTTCCTTCTCCACGGGCCGGTGTTTTTCAGAAACGTCACAAAATTGGCAATGCCCACTACATCCACCCCGGCCGTCCACGTATCGGGGCTCTGATACATGCAGGCAAGAACCATGAAGCCACCATAAGAACCACCATACAAGGCCATGTGATTTGGGTCGGATATTCCGAGCTTCTTCGTGTGTTCTGCTACTGCTAGCACGTCCTTTACCGTATCCATGCGGTTGTATACATCATCAAGGTGAGTGAACTTTCTTCCGTAACCGGTGCTTCCCCTGAAGTTGGGTGCGACCACCGTCAGTCCCTGGTTCACCATGAACTGGACGAGCTGATTGAAGGAAGGTCTGAACTGAGACTCGGGCCCTCCATGAATGTAAAATACAGTCGGGCTCGGTCCGACCCTGCCATTTGGTCTGTAAACAAATGAAGGTATGATGGTGCCATCGAAGGAACTGGTTCTTATCAATTCGGGTTCGACGAAAGAATCCGGGTCGACCCCTGCAGTGGAGCTGTGCGTCACTCTCGTGAATGTATTCGTGTCAAACCTGTACACCCAGATATCTGCATTGAACCTAGATCCGGATACCGTGAATGCGAGTTTTTCGCCTGAAGATGACCACGCAAAGGAGCCGAGTACACCCGAAGGGGGATCAAGACGGCGCTTCTCCAGACTCTTCGTCTCCATGATCCAGAGTTCAGAGTATCCGTCTCTGTTCACGGAGAGACAGACTCTCGAGCCGTCATTCGAAAGAGTCATATCTTCGACCTCCGAATCAAAATTCGTCAAAAATTCGAGCTCATGACTTCCGGGTCGAAGTCGAGCAAGCTGAGGCTTATCTCTATCCAAGTCTGTTACGAGATATATGGCTCCGTCACTCTTGTTGAACTGTGCAGGTGAGAAAACAGCATTTTCTTCGTGGGGCAGAAGTTCGGTCACTTCACCGTTACTCACGTTCACCAGGTAAAGATTTTGGTTGAATGGAGCTTCGGTTCTAAGACACAATAGTGTCTTGCCATCTCCCGACCAGTCAAGGGCGTAGTTGTTACCATCCTGCGTAAGAATCAGGTTGCGCGCTGCGTTCTCGACTTCGATTATGTACAGGTCATAGAATCTCCTGTCCCGTTCATTGGACGTGTACGCGATGTAGCTGTCGTCGTGCGACCAGCATCCCAGATTGTGAATTACATCCGGCTCTGAGGTCAGGCGCCTGTGCACTCTTCCTCCCTGCGTCAGTGTCGAGATCTGGAACCTTTCATTACCACCAACATCGGATGAGTAGGCTAGCATTTTCCCAGAATTCGATGGTTTTAGCAAAGAAACCCGGTCGTCGCCGAAGGTCAGCTGGTAAGGCCAGTCATTCCTTCCAATATCAACCGCCCAAATGAGAGGAACTCCCGTCAGGTCGCTAATGAATGCAAGCGATCTGTCTTCGTTGAAAAAGACAGGCGCATAACAACTTTTGATACTGAGGTATCTTGTCAACTCCTCCTTTATGGAATTTTCAGAGCCGTTTGACATATCCCAAATACACCTTTGCCGATACGGTTGAGGACAGATGCTCATTCCACGTGCTTTTAAGAATTCAGAGTGGTTATATGAGGGACCGACGGCGCGTCAGGATATGATAAGGGGTAAGATTGTCTATCTCAGGGGACTGGAAAAGGAAGACCTCGGACTGCTTCATACCTATCTAAACGACGAGGAAGTGATGGCATGGGCTAGAAGCAGACCCGATCACATGGTATCGATGGAGGGCCTGGAAAGAGAATACGAGGCCGAACTGAGGGGCGATGACCCCAGGCGAAGGACGTTCGTAGTTGTTGAAAATACAAGTGGTAGGCCGATAGGCTGGGCTTCAATACGATGGCACGGACCCCATACAACGACTGCAGACATAGGAATAGCCCTTGGTGACAAACAGCACAGGGGCAAAGGGGTGGGAACAGAGGTGAATTATCTTCTGACAAGACTGGCCTTTGAACAGTACAACATGCACAAGGTTGAATTATGGACGCTGGCTGAAAACAAAGCCGCGATCCGGTCAGCCGAGAAGAATGGATACAGGATAGAGGGAACACTCAGGGAAACGGTCTATTTCAATGGAAGGTTTCATGACGCGGTTCTCATGGGTATTACGAAGGATGATTATGAAAGGTTGAAGAGCAAAATCAGGAATGAATAGTCTGCGGAACGTGTTTTCAGGCAGCCTAGATACGGCGGCTCCATAGATAAATAGGAGAACGCGAATCCTGCATCCAGTTGAAGGGTTTCGCTGGCAGAGTTCACCACCACTGGGCGATCGCATCCTTCGCATTTGCCTCGCTACTGATTATTTCGTTGGTAGCCTCGGTATATCCATTTGTCGACACAAATTTCGTTGAAAACTGTGTTGCGGTCTCCGGGACTCACAATGCCCAGGAAAAGTGCCCGGCTGCCATCTTCAGGTCCAGAGCAGCTTCGGAACGAATAGCTTTCGTGGAACCTGTGTTCACCACAACCGCATACTCCTCGTTCTATAAATTCTATGCGAAGTATTCGAAGGTCCCCTTGGGTCAAAATGTTACGACAGACCTGAACCTTCTTAATGTTACCGTCGTGATGGGGTGGGGACATTCCAACCCACTGTATCTCTTTCTCAGGTCCAAGATTGCTTCACAGGCTGGGCTTATTGTTGGCGATAATGCTTTTATTCTGACAGATATCGACGTGGACCAGGGAAAGCTCTTTTCTCCCACCAACGGGAGCAGACTTTATGATTACGCCGTTTTGGGATTCTCTGAATATGTTACCTCCTCGGAGTACAGGGCGTTCGAGAGGTTTGTTGCTACCGGCGGCACACTTGTCATCCTTTCTGCTACTACTTTCTTGGCTCAGGTAGCCTACTACCCCAGTGTCTCGAAGGTGGCCCTGGTTGGAGGCAATACATGGTACTTCAACGGTGTGTCGGCATGGAAGGGGCCACTTGGGAGGTGGAGCCGTGAGAATACAAACTGGGTCGGAAGCAATTACGCACTCTTCTACGCCTCGGAAAGGTACAGCATCTACGGGGCAACCGCGAACGCCTCAGACCCTTACGGCTGGGCATTGAGCACTGCCTTTGGCCCCAGACTATTCGATGACTACTTCCCGCATGAAGAGAATCTTGTTACAAACTCGACGGACAGGGTGATAGCACTGTGGAACCTCAAAGGTTACAACGGTACGCTTGCAATCTATGAGCATCAATTCGGAAAGGGCAGGGTGATCCATGTCGGGGCATTCGGAACAGACATACTGGTGAAGGACATCGGAATGCAATTCTTTCTCCTTACTGTTCTGGGCCTATTGCAGGTGAACGCCCGTGTCGCGACGGAGGGCTGCAGGCTGATCATCACGGCGTGGCCAACATTCCCGAGAGGTGCGAATTTGACTGCTAGCACCTCTTATGTGGTTTTTGGGGGGCGAACAATACAGATGGCGAATTTGGGCTCCCAGATATTTCAGACCTCACTGAATATATGCCCGAGCAGCGATCGTGGGGCGGATGTTTACATATTTGCCTCCAGTTACATGTCGGGATTTGTGAGTGTTCCATTGAACCATTAGACGAATCCTCTAATCTGAGCTTCTCGTATCCTGTATGTTGGAGGGCTATTTCACTCGGTTCATGATACGCGTCAAGCAACAACCGGGTACGGAAAATGAAGGTTTATTTTCTATTCGTGAAGGTTCAATAGATACTGTATATGGACCAAAGTGTTGCCTTCTTTCTGAGGAAATCTTCTCAAACACTTAAATCCAATCCCGCGACAAACGAGTTCGGCTCGGGCATCTGTTTGAAGTTTGAATTTAATCCGTGTTTCTCAGGGGGAGACATTCGATCTTGAGTGTGAGCAGGGCTAACCCCGATTCTGGGCCGGTTTCAAGAATAAAGTACTTCGAAACCCCTGCCATTCAACGCCTGCTTCGTAGGGTCAAGGAAGGCACGGTGACAGAGTACAGACCGTACTTCGATGCAGAGACCCTGACCGTACAGTATACGGATGCTCAACTGGCAACAGAGCTGGACAGCGAACAGACACGGCTGGCGCTGGAGCTTCTAGTTGATGAAGGTATACTGAACAGGGAACCAGCCGAATCATACTATTCATGTCCCTACTGTTCGTCGAAGAACCTTCAGGCCAGGGCCAGATGCAGGGCGTGTGAGTCGGAATCCATTTTAAATTCAAAGGGGTTTCAGCATCTGCACTGCGGATACAAAGATTTTGAGAGCGCATTTGTAACGGACCGTGGGCTGGTTTGTCCGAAATGCAAGGAGAGCATGAAAGCACTTGGAGTTGATTACAGAAAGATAGGGGTGCTTTACAGGTGTATGGAATGTGGAAAAGTCGACGATGATGTGCTGTTGCATTTCGCATGCAACTCATGCAGGAGGAGATTCAAGCAGGGCGATGCAAAGATGGAGCTGTATTATGTCTACAGATTTAACCCGGATACAAAAGAAAGAATTGAAAAATATCTTGTGAACCATGAAGCTATCAGGGACGCCCTGGAAGACAGGGGGTATTCTGCCGGATTCGAACAGACGATCACGGGAAGGTCCGGGCTTCCGGTGACCGTGGATTTGGCTGCCTGGCCTTCCGATGGCGGTAGAGATAAAGGGAAAATTGAGCTGATATCGGACTTCGCCATGACAGCGGCCCCCCTGGATGTTGACACGGTTAGGCTTTTCATCAGCAAGATGGATGACCTTGAGGTCAAGAAGGGAGTGATTCTGACGCTGCACGGAGCAACCGAGCAGGCACAGAAGCTGGCCGAATTCCGAGGAGTGATAGTCAGGGACTGTAGCGGGATACCAAGCATACCAGAACAGTTCGAATCCGCTCTAGACGAAATTTTCCGACAGGAAACGAAGCTTTCGGGGATGGCGGTCGGCGCTTCGGCTCAGCGTGCGGCAATTCAACAGGCGGAGACATCAGGCGACAAGGCAGAGGGTGGAGCAACAAGACGGGGAGAAGAGGCTGACAAGGAAGCTGACAAAGAAAATGAGCCGGACCAGGATACCCTTCTTGCGTTAATGTACGGAAAACAGGAGCAAACCCTGAAATTGATCAAGCAAATATCGCAGAGGACTAGGTCGGATTTCAAGAGACTGGAGGAGCTTCTGAAGAAACTTCCTGAGGCAGAGGATGCGCAGGAAAGGTAAAGCATAGCGAGATGAAACCTGAAATCATCATGGGCGGGGGTGTGGCGATATTCGTCATACTCGGTATTATGGCATATGTGATGAAGTCACCCCTGACGCTAATTTCCCTTATCCTGGCATTCACGATTTCATTCTATCTACTTGCGCTGCCGAGGGGGCAGAAAGGGTTTAACGAAAGAGCGGCAGGAGAAAGGAAGATTCCACCAGTAGTTCTGCTGCTCGTTCTTATTTCACCAGTGTTCTTCTCTGTGCTTGTAGCCTTTCAGGGATTTGTCCTTTGGGGATCCGTTGTGCTTGTGGTGGTGGCCATCGGGCTCATGCTGACATTCTGGGTGGACATCGTGACCGTCCCCCTTGCAATGATGAGTGGTTTCGAGGAAACGAAGAGTACAGGCGGTCCTGGATATTTCCCCACCGTTTCTGTCATTATACCTGCATTCAATGAGGAAAAGGTGATAGCCAGAACAATAGAATCTGTGATCGAAGCAGACTACCCGAAGAAGCAGGTAATTGTAGTGGACGACGGAAGCAGTGATGGGACGCTGGAGGTCGCAAAAAGGTACTCCCCGAACATTCTAGTTCTGCACAAGGAAAATGGTGGAAAGTCGAGCGCCCTGAATTATGGTCTTCGTTATGCAGGCGGTGACATTATCGTGGCCGTGGATGCGGACACCACCATAGGCAGGGAGTCGTTGAAGGAAGTGGCCAGATGCTTCATTCGAAGGGAAGTTGTTGCTGTTTCAGGCAACGTGAAGGTTCTGAACAGACAGAACTGGCTGACAAGGTGTCAGGCGCTGGAGTATATTGTAAGTATACAGATCGTTAGAAGGGCACTCGACAGATTTGGCTGTGTGACGG
The DNA here is from genome assembly GCA_021324115.1 of Nitrososphaerota archaeon. GTDB lineage: Archaea > Thermoproteota > Nitrososphaeria > Conexivisphaerales > DTJL01 > JAJPJS01. The sequence goes on along the minus strand of JAJPJS010000008.1, from coordinate 231,277 downwards.
TCGTGCCCGGCTCCTTGGGTGCATTCAGGAGGGAGACACTTGAGGAGACAGGAAATTATGACAGGGATACGTTGACCGAAGATTTTGACGCCACCCTGAAGGTTTTGAAAACTGGAGCCGTCGTCCAAGCTAGTCCCGAAGCCCTGGCATACACACAGGCGCCGAGAACGCTTCGTGACTTTTACAGACAGAGGAGCAGGTGGTACAGCGGTAACTTTCAGACATTCAGGAAGCATTCCGATGTAATAACGAATCCCAGATATGGATTCCTGTATGAATTGGGCTTTCCTTTCATGCTGATAACCATGGCCGTGGTTCCATTCGCCGGTCTGGTGGTGTGGGGCGCGGCGATTGCTGCTATTATCCTAGGACAGGGGTTATTTCTGGCAGAAATCTTCGTGCTATTCCTCCTACTACAGTTCTTCCTCTCCCTGCTCGCCATCGAGATGGACGGGGAGGATAAGAAGTTGCTTCTCTATGCTCCGTTTTTTGTGGTTGGCTACAAGCAGCTTGTTGATGTCATAACGATTCTCAGCATAGTCAAGATAGCGTCTGGAATGAAACCGAGCTGGACGAGGGCCGAGAGAATAGAGATCGAATCGAGCCTGCTATCGCGAAGCGCAAGCTGATTCCTTTGTCGAAGTTGAATTAATCGTTATCACTAACTCTTTGAATTTTTGGCAAAATACAAGTTGGGCGTGTCGATAAGCTGTCCGCTGCCATCGGTGTCATGACTTCATCGATCCCGGGGCGATAGCTCCAAGGTTCCGATACTTTTCCCTGAGCGGCTTCTTGTCTATCTTGCCTGTGCTCGTCTTGGGGAGGGGTTCGTTGACCACCACGAATTTATCTGGTAGCCAGAACTTGGCTAGCTTACCCTGTTCAACAAAACTGCTCATGTATGTCAGGAGATCCTGCTCGGTCACGGCTCCTTTGGCAGACACTATCGCTAGGGGTCTTTCCCCCCAGGCTTCACTTTTCATTCCTATAACCGCGGCTTCGGAGACGGCGGGATGCCTGCTCAGGTAATCTTCAAGGAGGACACTCGATATCCACTCCGAGCCACTTCTGATGGCGTCTCTGAGCCTGTCCACAATGGTGACAAAGCCCTCTTCGTCTATTACAGCCATGTCCCCCGTATGCAGCCACCCTCCCTTCCACAGAGTATTCGTCTTTTCTTGATCCTTGTAATATTCTCTTGTGAGCCAGGGCGCACGAACCACGATTTCACCCGGCGTACTTGAGTCCCTCGGTACGTCCTTCATCTCGGCGTCCACAACCCTGATTTCAACGAGTGGAATAGGCAGACCCGTCTTGAGCAGGACCTTCTCAAGAAGTTCAGTTTCATTCATGCCGGTATGGGTTTCCGTGGGTGTGGCCAACGTAAGGACGGGAGCTGTTTCACTAAGACCATATCCTGACATCACCCGAATCCCGAGTGCGTGTGCTTTTTGCGCGAGCCCCCTTGGCAACGCGGCACCCCCTACAGTGATCTTCCATCTGGCCAGGGTGTCCTTGTATTCGGTTACGTTGGGAAGGTTGACTATCATATTGAGTATGCTTGGAACCATGGCTGAAAATGTGACGTTTTCGGTTCTGACCAATTCAAGAATGTTCGCGGGGTCGTACTTTCCGACTAGCACAAATTTTGAACCCAAAAATCCTGCGTCATAAGGTATCCCCCAGCAGTGAACATGGAAGAACGGTACGACTGGCATGATGACATCCCCTGCCTGCAGTGAATGCTCTCTAGGCGAAAGGGTGAAGCCAACAAGAGATGACATGGAGTGCAGAACCACCTGCCTGTGCGTGAACCAAACTCCCTTTGGGAATCCAGTGGTACCGGAGGTGTAGAACAAGGTAGCCATGTCGTTTTCATCCGGTTCATCGAATTCATAGGCGGGATCTGCTTCACTCAGGATGTCTTCATAGTACTTCGTATTGGTACCAACAAAGGAAAATGAGGGGGCGGAACCGGAATCGCTCATCGTTACGACGGTTTTCACCTTCCTGAGTGATGGAAGCATTTTCGCCACGCCGGGAAGAAAATCATCCCTGACCAGCAGGACTTCGTCTTCTGCGTTGTCCACTGTATACGCCAGATGCTCGGGTGGTAGCCTTATGTTCACCGTGTGCAGCACTGCCCCCATCATGGGAACCGCGTAGTATGCTTCGAGGTATCTGTGAGTATCAAAATCCATTACACCAACTCTCACACCTTTCTTTACGCCGATCGATCCTAGCCCGGAAGCAAGCCTTCTCACCCTTTCATGGAATTTTGTCCAGTCGTACCGATTTTCGCGATAAACTATCTCTGACCTGCTTCTTCTGTGGAGAGTTCTCGAAAGTATTCTGTTTATGGTAAGCGGGTATTCATAAGACATGCATGGAATGTATACGAAGTTGCGTATAAGATTTCCGCCCTGCTGTTTCAGGTCTCCTCGTTCAGTTTGAAATGCAGAAAATTGATTTTTACCTCTTAACCCTGGGGATCGATGTTGTCCGTTTACTTCACAATTATAGGCCATTTGAGACGCCTTCTGAAAAGGAATTTTTTCAAGCTCGCAATCCTGCTTTTTCTGGTGGTCGTCTATGGCACCATATCGGAGTATTTCCTTGAACGAGGGGCAGCGGGTTCTGGAGTAAAGTCATTCTTTGACAGCTTCTGGTTCACGATGCAGACCATAACCACCGTCGGGTATGGTGATACGCCCGTGGTTTCCTTCTGGGGAAGGGTAAATGCAGTGTTTCTGATGCTTGTGGGAATAGGGGTGCTGGGCTTCTTCAGTGCCAGCTTCGCCGCCCGGCTTATAGACTACTCTGTCTCAAGGAGGATGGGGGAAAGAACCGTAAAGATGAATGATCATATATTGGTGTGCAACTGGAATCAGATAGCAGAGACGCTATGTCAGGAGCTTCTTATGGAAAAGTCAGCCGTTGTACTTCTGGCACAGCTGGAAAAAAGCCCCCGAGAGGAGGTTGAATTTGTCAGGGGCACATGCTTGCACCTTGGAGACCTAGAAAAGGCTGGGATAAGGAGTGCAAAATCTGTGATAATTCTATCTGAAACGATAACGGAAGGAGAACTGTCAAGCGGCGTGGATGCCAAGACGATCCTGGGCATAATGAATGCGAGAAAGCTCAATCCTCAGGTGCACATCGTCGCGGAATTGCTAAAGCCGGAGAGTGTGGAGAATGCGAAGTTTGCCGGAGTGGACGAACTGGTAGTCAGGGGACAGGTATCTGCCAAACTTCTTTCGAGGGGGGCACTTGACCCTGGTACCGTAGATATAATGGAAACGATTCTATCCGCAAAATCGGGAGAGGAGATTTTTGAAGACAGACTGCCTCAATGGGCTAAGGGAAAGAGTTATAGTGAGATAGCCAGATTTCTTTTCGATCTCAACGCAACGCCGATTGCCCTGAGGGGACCGGGCGGGCTTCGAATAAACCCTCCATCCAACGCACAGGTTGATCACGATTCTGTCGTGTATATAGCAAAGGAAAGGGTAAAATTGGAATAGAAGGAAGGACGCAACAGAAGGAAACTTTCCGGCCTGTGTTCGAGTGAAGCGAGGTTCTTTTATACTCGAATTGCCGATGCAGAGTTGTGCTGCCCAGGGCACTAGCGATGGTATTTGTGGCCGCTATGCTATCATTGGCTTTTGTTTCAGTCCCAATACAGGCCCATACATTCACTACTTATTCGGTCAAACCGGGTGATTACCTGATTCTCATAGCGATGAAATTCAATGTGAGCTGGCAAAGTATTGCCAAGCTGAACAACATCACATCGCCTTACATAATCTATCCAGGGCAGGTACTGTTCATTCCCAAATCGCTGTGTGCAGGCAATCATGACTCTGACGATTGCTATAAAGTGGTGAGTGGAGATACTTTGTACAACATCGGCTTACGCTTTCATGTGAACTGGAAAGTCTTGGCTGCGGTCAACTCCATCCCTCCCCCCTACCTGATATATCCGGGGGAGATGATTTACATTCCACATGCCGAGGAGGGTAGCCATTGAAGTCAAGACCTTTACGCCAAACTGAATCAATCCGAACCAAGTTGTCAGATCATATCTCCGTCGGAACGCGACACGTCATCGAATCGAAATACGAATGGCAGAATATCGCTTCCAAACCTATTCTGTGAATAAAATTCATCGATATCCGAGGTTTTGGAGTTGCTCACTTGATGGACTCGATCCTTTCCACTTCTGCAATTGCGCTCTTCGCCAATGTTCCCACCTTTGAAAAATACTCTAACTTTTTCTTCATTTCTAGGCTCTGAATGTTCAATCTTTCATTTTCTTCTTTCAGTGCATGAATCTCTTCGCGAACAGATTCGTTCTGCTTCTTCAACTCTTCGACTTCGTTATCTGTCTTCGCCAGCATGTAGGACACATCTCTAACATCCTTCCTTAATGAGTCCCTCAACCTTGCAAGCTCGTCTTGGGAAACAGACATGGAAGGAAGTGTGATTTACGGTTTGATAAGGCTATTCACCAGCAATCTGGACGGGCGTGCTCCGGAAAGCCTGTTTGGTGTATCGGTTCGCCCAGAAAGATGATATATTCGTGAAGACAAGATATCCTAGTACCCCTTCTCGAGTTGAGTGTTCATTTCCTGATGATACTTCTCAAAGAGCAGTTTCGCCTTTTTATAATTAGAATCATCATATGCTAGACCGAGTTCATTGCACAAAGATCTGTTTTCGGCCTCAAGTGCAAGAAGTCTAATCGATTCGGTGGAGCAACCAGAATGAGTGGAAAAACGTTTGAAACGTAAAGCAGCCAGTTTTGAAGATATCCCAAGGTGTTCATGAATAAGCCGCTCCAATTCTTCATCCAGAATTTTATTCTTCGAAGGCAGGTCGTGCACGTCGAGTTTCCCGTTGACCAGCTTTGAGGCAGCCAGCGCCAAAAGGTCATCCAGTGTTAATCCGTACTTGGCCGCTTCTCTTTTCAGCCTCTCTGCTACCTGTTCATCGAGTACAAGCGTATAATTTCCGTTCTTCGCACGATTGAAGAAGGGCTTCATCTCTTGGCTCGCCTCAAATGTTCAAGCAGTTTTCTGTTTTCCATCTCAAGTTCGTCAACACGGTTATCCATCCAAGACAAGTCATTTTCTGATTCGTTTTCCAAGGATGTCAGATATTCCAGCTCTTCTTTCAGCTTGGGAATTTCACCCTTAAGGCGTTCTGCCTGTTTCAGTTTCTGTTCATACTCCATTTCCGCCAATATGTAATCACACCATTGTAAGATCAGGTTATTGATCTCAACCTCATTTAAAAGCCGCTTCTCCAGCAGATCTCTTTCTAGGTATAAACTGAATTTCATATCTGAAAAGAACCACTCCCTAGGAGCCCCCACTTGGAGACTGGATTATACAGGCCCATGCAAGTACTGAACATTTTGTTTCTCCTACCCAACCTGGTAGGAGTCATCAGCGCGATTAGCACATTTCGGGCCATTCAGGCCCCGGCGGACTCCATCGCCTATGGGATTGATTATCCGTTGATTATATAAGTGTTTGAATGAAAGCCTTCGTCCTGTTGAGCAAATCCATGTGTTGCCAAGTACGGAAAATAGTTGAAAATTTTTCTTGAAACTTACATTGATCGCCGTTTTCTGACCAAGAACGTGCCGATTATCTGCCTCACTCTTTTCATACAATCCAAAACCGTTAAATTATCTTGCAGTAGTGGTTTCCCAGAGATATGAAAGGCAGGTATGCCCTTCTGCTGGCCGCGGTAGCTGGGATCATCGTAATTCTGGCGTTCTACGCAGCATACCCAATCCTGAATTCAACGAAGATTTCCAAAGTTATGTCCGACCCGGCTTCCTACAAGGGGAAGCAGGTCAGCCTGTTTGGTACCGTCACCCAGAGATTCGGTGGGGGGTTTGTGTTATCTGACGGAACCGGAACCATATACGTGACCTGGAGCGGCGCGCTGCCTGCCGTTGGCACGGCAAACGTCTACGTTGTGGGCGAGGTGACCGGGGGCGGCATAGAAATTGGTGGATTCCATATAGCGGCCGCTTATCTCACAGCGAGCAGCGTAAGTGTATGGCCGTTTGAATGATACTTCTGCAATGGCTATTCTCTTTGATTATTGTGAAAATCAGCTACGATGCTGTTATATACCTAAATGATGTGACTTTGAATAGAAACCTTGCTATCAATCGATGGCCTTACCAAGATATATTCAAAGAAGATCGGTCCTGCCATAAAGGATGTTTCGTTCGAGGTACGCGACGGCGAGGTCGTTGGTTTTGTTGGCCTCAATGGAGCCGGAAAGACTACAACGATAAGAATTGCTGCAGGCGTCGCGCTTCCCAGTGGGGGCCGCGTAAGCATTGATGGTTTGGACATTGTAAGACAAAAGGTGGAGGCATCCAGAAGGATTGGATGGGTCCCGGAGCTGCCTAACTTCGAGCAGAATGCAAAGGCTATCGACCTGATGATGTATTATGCCGGCTACTACGGAATCCATGGGGAAGAGGCTAGACAGGCTTCACTCAGACTCCTCAAGGAGACGGGGCTCGAAGGAGTCGAAAGGAGGAAGGCTTCGAGCTACTCCCAGGGGATGAAGAAAAGATTTGTCCTCGCGGCAGCGATGCTTTCCAACCCCCAGAATTATCTGTTCGACGAAATTCTGAATGGACTGGACCCTGAAGGAATTCATTATTTCAGAAATCTGATAGTGAAACTGAGGCAGGAGAAAAAGGCGGTGCTGCTTTCTTCTCATATTTTGTCCGAGGTGGAGGGACTCTCCGACAGGGTCGCATTCATACACAAGGGGCGACTGCTCAAGGTCATGACGAGGAATGAACTTTCATCTCTGGAAGGCGGCGTACTCGTGCTCAGATTGAATGTTGTTGATGACAGGCTTCTTGATTATCTTGGTACGCTTGGAAAGCCCAGTGTTGACAATGATAAGGTGACCGTGTCTGGTTACACCGGGGACCCTTCAGCCGTGAATTTGGAAGTGATAAGGATGGGCTATTCGGTGAAGGAAATATCGTATCATACCCCCAGCCTTGAGGAATATTTCCTGAAGCTTATTGGCGAAGCACAATGAATCCCCTACTTTACGATGTCAGAAGGGCGTTCACCAGCAAGGGAGTGCTTGCTGTAATGATATTCATCATAGTGTTCAGCCTTGCGATCATTCCACTTATAGGGAACTCACAGGTGTCCTTACCACCACCAATATCACAGGTAGCTTACAGCGTAATCGACGAACCGAATGGGTTCAACATTCTTTTCTATGTGTATAACAGCTTCGGGCAACCACTATCTGGTGTAACCCTGAACGTTACGTCATCCACTCCTGGACTTTTTTCACAGGTGACGAAATCGAATTCTAGCGGGTTCGCTTTCATGGTTATACCTTATCCCAATCAGAACACGACCACGAGTTATCTTGCAACCCTTCAGAGCAGCCTGAATTCGAACGTCGTGGGGATTCAACTTCTACCTCCCTCGTCCAAGATCGGCTCAATCGAGCTGGGCCAACCCGAGCCCCCGGCTACTCTAGGCACTGTTGCGGACCCGAATAATTCCTCCAGGACGGATATATTCGTGTTCGCAGTAGGACCAAACTTCACGAAACCCGATGACTCGATTTACTACCAAATAACCGCTCAGAACCTTCCCCCTTCTCTGAGCAATATGACTCCCCTGTCAAGGGTCAGTAATTATGTGAGTTCTGCCTACATCACCGTTCCCTCAGATGCGAATCCGGCGGACTTCCTCTGGATCGTCCTCGCAACGAGTAACGGAACAATATTGATCAGCGAGGGCTCTCCGGTACAGTCATATCTCTCAGTTGCCCCCCAGTTGAATGCGAACGAACTAGCCTCCACATTTTTCTCATCGCTGCTTGGACTATTTGTTCCGCTGATGGCAATCATCGGTGCCTACTCTGTATACGGTAGAGACAGAGTGACAGGTATACTGGAATCAGTTCTTGTCAGACCTGTTACGAGGCGAGGCGTACTGGTTTCGAGGTATGTTTCCATAGTCGCGGCTGTGACACTGGCCACGGTAATAACGATCCTGATAGTCGACCTGATAGTGTGGTATGAAATCAAGGAAGCACTGGGTATGACATTCGTACTCGAATCGGTCGGTTCCCTTTTCGTGGAGATAGCAGCATTTGTGGGAATAATCTTCATCGTATCCCAGTTCACCAAATCCACCGGTGCGCTGATCGGTTCCGGAATAGGTCTGTTCCTTGTGCTGGACCTCCTGTGGTCTCTCCTTCTTGCCCTCGCGGTGACAGCCACAGGTGTCAGCTTCGGATCCCTCTCGGCACTTCGTTTGCAGGTGGACCTTTCCTTTGTTAACCCTTCACAATTCATCGGCCTGCTGCAGATACTTCAGTTCCGGTCTCTTTCTGGTATACCTATACAACCCTCCCAATTTGGCATCACTCCGGTCACATTGATTTTGACAGGCGCACTGTGGGTGGCCGTACCGGTGCTACTCGCGATTCGAATAGTCAGGTCCAGGGATTGAGGTACTTGGAAAGATAGATTCATGTTAATCTTTCCCGTGTTCCTTACACAGATATCTTTTGTAGGGGCTTTTTGTGGCTTATTTTCCTCGTTTTGTGCCGAATGTTTTTTAATATGAGATGCTTGACTTATACGAAATGAGTTCGTGGAATAGAAACATTGAACAGATCAGGACATCGATAATTGCTCTGAAGGAAGAGCTCGAGAAATCTCAGCCCAAAGATAGGCTTGAGTGTCTAAGCAAGATAATGCAGTGTATAGAATTCATGAAGCAAAGTAATATCGGGTGGGCATCCCTCCTTTCTAACCCGTTAATGGCGAATAACCTGGACGAAGAAGCTCTGAAGGACATTTTCCAAAAATTCAGGGACATAACTATTCAGAGAATCACTAACGACGTCGACTCCATCGACAGGTATATGATAAACTTGATTTCGAACTCCGGTGATTCGCAGGACTCGTGATTGTGCGAACCGCCAGTAAACATACCATTCATATAAGATTGAAAGGAAGACCTTATTCGAGAATTATTCTGAGAATATGCCACTTGATTCAGCCAGTCTCCTAGTTCGTGTTGACGATAAATATCCTGGACCCTTGAGATGAAATTGGCAGAGGACTAAAGAAGTAGTCAGTGTGTAGTTTAACGCGATGTCCCTGACTGTCGGGAGGATCTATGGCATTCCGATACAGATCGACTACTCGTGGTTCATCATTTTCCTCCTGATTGCGTGGACAGTGGGCTTTGACCTGATGCCCATAAATTACCCGGGTCTCGGATTCTTGGATGAACTTGTGATAGGCGTCGTATCCTCCCTTGCGCTGTTCGCTTCTGTACTCATCCATGAATTGGCACATTCGGTTGTGGCAAAGCGAAGTGGTATGAAGATCACGCGAATCACACTTTTCCTCTTCGGGGGGGTCTCAGAAATCGCCGATGAGCCAAGTACCGCAAACCTTGAACTGAAAATGGCCCTTGCTGGCCCATTGACTTCTTTGGCCTTGGCCGGAGTCCTTAACGCGGCATGGTTTCTCTCCGTTTTTGTAAATGCGAGTGTTCTGATTCAGGCGCCGCTTCAGTACATAGCATGGGTCAATGAAGTGGTGGCCGCGTTCAACCTTATCCCGGCGTTCCCCATGGACGGGGGGAGGGTGCTCCGTTCTCTCATATGGAGGAGGAATGGGGACCTGCTCGCGTCAACAAGGTCAGCCGCGTCTGTAGGCAGAGCCATATCATACGTCATAATGGGAATCGGCGCTTTCTTTCTAATATTCTTGCTTGAAATATTCACAGGGCTATGGCTACTTCTAATAGGCTGGTTTATCGCCAGCGGAGCAAGATCATCACTGAGCCAGCTCATCATTGAAGAAGGAATGAAGAAGTCCACAGCAAGAGAAATGATGAGCTCAAAGGTGGATGTGGTTCAGCCGAACCTTACCCTTTCAGACCTTCACGACATGATAATCAGGCAGGGTCACAACGGCTATCCTGTAATAGAAGATGGGCAACTCGTCGGATGCGTCACGATCGACGATTTCAGGAAAGTGAAGAAGGAGGAGTGGGGCAATGTGTTCGTTAAGGATGTCATGACCCCCCGTTCCGAGGTTCCAACCGTAGGAATGGATGAAAGTGGCCAGGTTGTCGTCCACTTGATGAATTCTTCGAGGCTGGGGAGGGTGATCGTGGTGGATTCGCAGGGGAAGCTTGCAGGCATAATCACCCGGTCCGATGTACTCAGGATGATGCAGATGCGGGAAGCCGCCGCCATTGAAACCGTTGCTGTACACTCATCCAGGCAGAAGATCATGAGCGTAAACTCGGGAATGTACTTTGAATTGCAGGAACAGCTCATGCAGGGCTACGATTGGGTGGCGGAATTCGATCCCAACTTTTTCCAACTCGCCCGTAGCTGGGTGGATGCGGGAGTGCAGGGTGTAATGATCAAAAAATTCAACTTTCTGGCGATGCGACCGGGCACTTCTACCATAACACTTCATCAAATCGCCCAGCCCACCCCGTCTCGACCTGCCACAAGGGGCGGAATATACGTAAGATACACGATCTCCATTATTGGACCTGCAAGTCAGATCGCCAACCAATGAGAATACTGAATCTGGATGCTCAGCCTTCCCGATTTCGATAACCTTTGAGTGCAGATGTACACAATGGGTCTTATAGTGATTTCCTGCTGTATTCCTAGGAAGGAGTGACGTGACAATGTATATGCCGAAACATGAGTACAAGCTTTATGATCTGCTTAACGTGGTGGACCACACTTATCTGAAGCCGTATGCTACACGAGAAAGAATCGGAGTTCTGATCGAAGAAGCAAGGAGCTGGGGTACTCGTGCAGTTTGCATACAGCCGCTCTGGGTTGGCTGGGCGAATAAATACATCAGAAGCAACGAAATCGACCTTAAACTCGATGCGGTTTTGGATTTCCCGTTCGGCGTGCTTACCACAGATCAGAGAGTTTCGATCATTAAGAGGATGGCAGGACTAGTGGATGAAGTCGACATAGTGGTACAAATTGGATACGTTCGCTCCGGAATGTATGAAAATGTGAGAAGGGATCTTCACGAAGTGGTTACTTCGGCGCACGACAGCGGCATCCTGATAAAGGTGATTGCCGAGGATGCGTATACCACCAGAGCAGAAAAGACGAAGCTCTATGAGATCATTTGTGAGTCGGGGGCAGATTTCATCAAGACAAGCACGGGTTTTGCCGAACGCGAATTTGCAACTAGCATAGGTAACGGCGGTACTGGAGCGCTTGTGGAGAATGTGAGGCTGATGGATGAAACCGCCAGAAGGCTGGGCTCGAAAATAGGGATAAAGGCGGCCGGGGGAATCCGGTCTTACTCGAATGCGTCCGAACTGCTCGAGGCGATGAACAGGCCGCTGGACCCGAGCAAAGTGAGGCTCGGCATGAGCGAAACCGGATCGCTTGTGAGAGAGATGATAGAGAAACAACAGAACAAGGCCTAGCGCTGACAGAGAGCAACATCCAACGGAAGAAACTTTCAATCACCCATATCAAAACGATAGTTTACGTCAGAATGATCTTCCGGTGTGAGGAAGAGCCAAGATTCATGCTTCTGGAGCAGTACACCATAAACGTTTTATTCAAGTTGCGCATAAATTACGATAAGGCCGGCTTTGCTTAACCCCGACATGAAGGCTGAAATTGGATGTGAGTGCTGCGGCGGCTTATGCAACTGTGCGGATTGCTCTTACTGTGTGCAGGTTGAAGCTGCAGATTAATCGGTCGCCAAGGCGATTGGACGTTATTTTGCCTCTTTGAACAAGTCTGCTTGCTCGGTGACAGAACCTTCTTATTTTTGTATGCAGGACGCACGTCCTGTTAGATGACAATAGTAACTGTTGACGATAATAAAAGTTACATACTAGACCTTCTGATTAATGTTGGAAGCGTCCAGCGGGCGAAGGTGGAAAGCTTCTTTGCTGCCAGAAAGTCTGACGTAGTTCTCAACTCATCAAGGCTTAGCGAGGCCATCGATTCGCTGAAAAAAGAAAAGTTCATCGTCGAGAAGGACGGCGTTCTTTCGCTTGAACCTTCTCATAGGGATGGCGCTGCGCTCGAGGTGAGAAATTACCTTGATGCAATACATGTGAACAGCCAGAAATTGTTTGATATGGCTGAAAAGAATGATTTCAGACTGCCCTGGCTGCTTGCGGCAGTCAGGTCCAACGATGGCAGGGCTGATATCACATTCGTGGACAAATTTGAAGACACTACAGTACTGAGCGTTTGTATGGACCTGGCAGCCGACAGAATGGCGTTTCAGCATGGGTGGGACCAGGCGGGTCATCATTATGTTTCGTTCTATCTGAGGAGGTATCCTTTCAGTGTAACCACGACTCTGGAAGAGCTGCTTGCAAAGAAGGCGAAGCTTGGGGAGCTGAAATCCCTTGAAGACCTCGCCATTGTCGCAATCGTTCTCTTCTCACCCAACCCCCCGACCATGGAGGACCTGAAAGTCAATCTCCCAGACCTGACGACCGAACATCTCAGAGAGGCGGTTTCCCAGCTTGTAAGTGAAGGCGTGGTTCAGATAAAGGATGAGTCTCTCATAGTGGATGACGACCTCAAACATCTTCTGCAGAGCCGATTCATTTGGGAACACGCAGAAAGGCTGAACGGCGTCCTGTTCGAGTCCGCCAAGCAGAAGCTTTACAATAGAACCTCAAATCTGTACTACCTAGGACTTGTCGAGAGGCTTCTTTCAAACAAGGCTGTTCAAACTTCCACGCCCTTCTTCGCACTTGAGAAAGAATCAGTTTCTAACGTTTTAGAAGAAGACCTCGTTCAAGCCGCGAAGCTGGGGATTGTTTACTTGACACAGAAGGATATTGTGGTAAATACGGCAGTTGCTGAAAGGATAGAAAGTGTACTGAAAGAATCGCTGCGGTTAGGTGCGGTCATGACAGTCCACGCCGGAAACGTAGCCGAGCTTAACGATGCCCTTTTGAAGGTATTCGGCGCAAACAGCGAATATGTAAAGGTGGAGGACCCAAATGTGGATGAAGAAACCCTAAGAATACTTAGAAATTACGTGAAACAGGATTCAAATCTCATGCTCCTTACTGGGGTCAGGCGCAGCGAGGGATCATCGCTCGACAAGATGAAGGAGAATTTTGAAAGATTGAGAGGAAGGGGGAGGGGATTTGACGTGAGATTCGTTGGGCGGGCGGGTAGCGGCGAAGCTCCTTTCGAAAAGACCTACGTGATATCGAAAACTGGGGCCTTCATGTTTTCGCATCCTCTGAAGGATTTTGGCAAATCAGCAGATTCATTTGTACTTGTGGAATCGAAGGCGAGAAAGGATGGGGAGATCGAACCAGCATTTGATTATCTGTTTGGTTCGGCCAGTCGTGATGACCTTGGTTCAAGGGGTCTGATGCGGCAGACGCTCAACGAGTGGCTGAAGTAATATTATTCAAAATCTAACATCGACTGAATCGAACCTGGTATATCCTTAATTATTCGACACCAGGGCGGATGCAAAGGGTCGGGTTTGGGAGCCACCGGCAATATCACACCGTCTAGCCAGCCACAGCAGGAAGAAAGGCGCCTAGCCACGATCATGTTCACGGATATCGTGGGTTACACGGCCATCACTCAAAAGAATGAGAGTCTGGCGATGAAGCTTCTTGAGCAACACCGGGAAATACTGAGAGCCGCATTCCAGAAATTCGGAGGCAAAGAAATCAAGACCGTGGGTGATGCATTCGTGGTCGAGTTCAACAACACTCTCGATGCTGTGAACTGCGCTTTTGAGATTCAAAGAGAACTTCACGTGAGGAATGGCCAGGTTCCCATGGAAGACCGGATCTTCGTTCGGCTTGGTGTGCACCTTGGTGATGTCATTCACAGCTCCGGTGACATATACGGTGATGCTGTGAATATAGCGTCTAGAATCGAACCATTTGCGGAACCGGGGGGCATCTGTGTGAGCCAGCAGGTTTACGACCAAGTCTGGAACAAGACAGAATTCACGTTCAAACCGATTGATAAAATGCGATTGAAGAACGTACAACTCCCAATAGAACTTTACAAGGTAGTTATGCCCTGGGAGACACCAAAGATCGTTGAAACAGAAACTCTCTCAAGGGGAAGAATAGCGATTTTACCTTTCAGGAACATAACACCGGATGGAAAGGATGAATATTTTGCGGATGGACTCACAGAGGAGCTGATAGCCTCGATCTCCAAGATAGCAGGGTTGAGGGTGATAGCAAGAACCTCCGTGATGAAATTCAAGGGGAGTGAGAAATCCATAGGGGAAATAGCGAGAGAGCTGCAGGCCGGAACGGTGCTGGGGGGAACCGTGAGGAAGGTCAACGATAGGGTAAGGGTGACGGTGGAGCTTATCGACGGCTCCACAGAAGAATATATCTGGACTGAAACATATGACAGACCCTTCAAGGATATATTCGCAATACAGACAGACATAGCCGAAAGAGTCTCAAAGGCGCTGAGGGTTCAGCTGCTGTCGGGTGAGAGGAGAAGGATAAGGAGCAGGGCCCCCCAGAGCGCGGAGGCATACAACGTTTACATGAAAGGAAGGTTTCATTTCTTCAGGGGCAGCACTGATGGTTTTCTCAGCGCCATACAATACTTCGAAGAGGCGATAGAACTCGACCCCAACTTTGCACTTGCGTATGCTGGTTTGTCAAATGCGTACATGTTTCTCGTGATAAACGGACATCTGCCGACAAGACAGGGGGGCGGTAAGGCAAAGGCCTACGCTGCCAAGGCACTTGAGCTGGACCCCATGCTGGCCGAAGCGCACCTCTCCATGGCGATGGTTCAGGCTTCCTATGAATGGAATTTTGAGGCGGCGGAAAAGGAATTCAAGCGGGCACTTGAGTTGAATACCAGCTACGCGTTTGCGCACGCAAGATATGGGTTGATGCTGCTTATCGAGGGACGAGTGGATGAGGCACTTTCCGAAGTTCTGCTTGCAGAGGAGCTGGACCCCCTTTCTTCAACAATCCGCACGATTGCGGGCACCGTGTTTTATTATCTTGGAAGGTGTGATGAAGCAATGCTAAGGTACAAAAGGTCACTGGAGCTGGACCCTCAGCAACAGTCTGCGCTGGATAACCTGGGCATGTGCCACGTCATGAAGGGGGAACTCGACCTTGGTGTCGAAGAGTTGAAAAAGGCAGTGGAAATGGACCAGCAGAATCCGTTCTGCAAGGCAGACCTCGCATACGCGTATGTAAAATGCGGCAAAAGAGAAGAAGCCGAAGCGATACTTGAAGCTCTGAAGAAGCTTGCATCCGAGACCGAGGCCGCGATGGTCGCACTGGCGGGTGTGTACGCGATACTCGGTGACAAGGAATCTGCCCTTGATTGGCTGGAAAATGCATACGGTGAGCACTCCCATTATCTCAGAAACATAGGTCTGGAATACTGGTTCGAAAATATCAGGGGAGAAGAAAGATTCCGTGACCTCATGAGAAGGATGGGATTACCTCCGACGCAGAATAAGAGTCTACCGTGATATAATCCGATCAAGAAGCATGCGCCGACGAGAGCGAGCTGATTATGAATTCTGATGTACGCTTTGACATGGACATTATGCTGATCATGGGATTCACCCCTGGAGACGTGGGGAAGACGCTTGCATCGCCAATGTACAGGTTGCGTGTGGAGTGCAGTTCACCCGTAGGCCTCGTGGGACCCTGAGATGAGTCCTGGCTCATTCTTACGGAACCCATTATATGTGCACTAAATAGCATCATTCTGTTTTTTCCTATTCCCTTCCGCCTTAGTTGCTGATTGAAGCTGTCAAGGTCCTCTTCCTTCAACGACCGGCTTCCATCCCCAACAGATACAGGTTCGTTGTGAGTGCTCCAGATTTCTGTAGCTCCCGCAGCGACGAGTATCCGTGCTATTTCTTCCATCCCTGCCATCATTGTGCTTTTGTCTCTCTGGTCCAGGTCATAAAATACAACAGGAAATCCCTGTTTGTCGATGGATACGATTCCTCCGCCCCATTCACGAACAAGTACGATCGGGGAGGCGGCTCTGGTATAGTACTTTTTCATGAAGTCTTTATGAGATTTCCCATCACTCCAGGGAATCGTAAAGGCGAAAAGACCGGGGTGAGCCGGAGCTGCTTCAATCCAAAACCCGTGATAATTTCCATCACGATTAATGAATTTCCTTACCGCCACCGTCTGCGGCGGACCCTTCCACGCCTGTATTTGGTGTTCGAAGATTCCGGAGAGTGCTGCTGTGGGGTGGAGTCTGAGATTTCGCCCTACGTTCCTGTCCTTTACCCCCGAGCGCAGGAGAAGTGCAGGTGTTTCGATGCTTCCGCAGGCCGCTACAACGACCTTTGACTTCACTTCGAATCGTACGGTCTTGCCCGGCGTTGGGGCGTACACCGCAGCCACCCCCTTGGCCTCGTCCCCCTCGATAAGCACTCTTTCAGCCCTGCAGTTAAATATGAATTTTGCAGAGTTGGCATACGCCATGGGAATGTAATTCATGATGGTGGACTGCTTGCAGGCGTAAATGCAGCCCATGTTGCAGAAATCACACCTTTCCCTGCAGCCAACCGCATTCCTGTTTATGACCTCGAAGTCTGTACCTTCCGTGTATCCCAGTTTTAAGCAACCATCCCACAAAGCCTGATTGTTGGAGTTTCTTTGACTTTCACCCGTGTTTACCCTCAGGGTGCTCCATACCTGCTCGACAAGCTCCCTGAAATGGGGGGAGAGGAGGTCCTGGATACCGTAATCCTCCTGCCACTCCTTGAGAACCGGTTCAGGGGTTCTCAGGCACGTGTTCCAGTTCACAATTGTTCCGCCGCCCGCCCCCCTTCCCGCCAGGAGCGTAAAGGAAAGGTCACTCGTTGAAGCGGTACCCTGCTGCTGGAATAATTTTTGCATCATCTGGAGTTCGTCCTGAATAAATGTCGTGGAAGTTTCGTAACTGCCCTGCTCGAGCACTATCACTGTATGACCTGCCTTGCTCAGCTCATACGCAATAACGCTTCCCCCAGCGCCGGAGCCAACGACACATACTTCCGCCTCGAGCTTGGAACCTTCCTCTGGGATTAATGGCTTAACCGTAAGCTCTTGGGGATGCTGCACCCTCCCCGAATCATCGGGTCCAGGGTATCCTATCTCACTCCAGTTTGGGTTTATGCCGCCCGACGTCTGTACGGTGTAGGAAAGGAAGCATGCGATCCTCTTAATTGCCTGAAAGGCGGTTCTCTTTACCATCAGCGGGCTGTCCCTCCAGGAGCGCAGCAGTTCTGTCCTTTCCTGAAGGCTCATTTTTGAAAAAGCCCTCGGTTTGCGGGAAAGAGCGAGTTCAAGTATGGGGTTTTCCAGTATGTCGAGCAACCTGGCCATGGCGCTAGAGTTGCCTGGTTGAAGACTTTCCTCGATCACCCGGGCAAGAGCGGTGTCAACACCCATGTCTGGAGCCTTGCGCCTGTAAAAGTCGGAACCATCCCCCACGTCAGGGAAAAGCGTATCACAGATGAGGGTAAGGGTGCTTCTCTGTCTATCCGTAAGATTCAACGTATACTGCGATTAGAATATAGTTGCCTGATTAAATGCGTTTCTGATTTGACTGGCCAAGAGAGAAATGTATTCCAAGACCGCAAAGAAACTAATTTTCAGTTGCAAGTGAATAAATGTTGAAACAACTGCCTAAAATCGTGCCGATATCTCGCTAACCCATGAGTTCTGAAGGACGGCATGTGGATGGCGAAGCCCAGAAACGAGAGGTCGAGGGGCTTTTGCTTTCTTGGGCGTTACAAAAGTATGACCTCGGCTCGCTCGATCACGCATTGGATGTCTTCAGAAAGGCTGTTATCGACGCGCAGGGCGTCATAACCGGAGAGATTTTGTTGCCCCAATCTGGCCTTGCTACAGACGAGAGGGTGAGAAAGATTTTGCAGGCTCTGGACCAGATCGCGAATTACAGTACCGAACTTAAGATGTTCCTAATCTACTGTACAAGACAGAAGTTGAGTTAACCGGCTCCCACTGGAAACGGAAGGCCGTCAGGACATGTCCTCATGGTTAGCGCAAAATGTTTATGGTTAATTATAATGCTACGTTGGCTTCCTAAGTTAATGGTTTTTATGAATGGACCTCTTAACGTCGAAATACGTATCTGAGCATCACATATAAAATCAAGGCGAGCAATGCGCCTCCTATAACCCATCCAACCTGGTGCGAAAATACCCCCCTGACCGCAGCAAAAGCGAAAAGTGCCGCGGGTGCCAACGCTTCGATATATTTCTGATATCTTTTTCTTGAGGAGACCGCTTCGGAAGTAGAAATACCGGGGCCTGAAACTACGTTCACCATCGAATCTACGAGTCTTGTACCAAGTGGGGTCAGGCTCCACACGACTTGGTCCCCTCCTCCTTCTCTTGAAATGACACCGGCTTCAATGAGCTGGTCCACCGCTCTGTAGATTGTGCTTGGTGATTCCGTGGAAAGTCTCAAAACATCCTTTGGTCTCATCGGGCTCTTTTTGAGCGCAAGGAGCATCCTGGCACGGGTTTCGGTTTTGATCGAGTTGGATATGGCTGCAATCGCTTTAGCCGTCTGGTCTTTCGTATCGGACTCGGTCAAACAAGCTTATTATGCCTTAAGATGATTTATGTCTTACTGGAGCCTGATCCGCCTTCCTGACTGTCATCTTTCAGCATAAGCATCATTCTGCTTCCTTCCTTTACGGAATCAACCTTTCCCTTGTAAATGAGGTCGTATAGCACTGAATTAAAGAGGGGGACGTATATCTTCGGGAACTGTTCCTCGAAGCTCGACTCCAGTTTGGTTTTCGCAACCTTGCCCCCCAGTTTCAGGGAGAGAAGTATCCATTCTGCGACATTTGCCTTCGTCTGGATAAGGTCTCTGTCCTCTCCTGATTGGGGTTGGCCAGATAGCAGGTCGAAATCTCTGCGACTCACAAATGATTCTACAAGCTTAAGGTCCTGAATAGATACCACGGGAGAAGGTTCCTGGGTTGGATGAGAAGCCTGAGGTTGAGGTTGAGGTTGAGGTTGAGGTTGAGGTGATGCGGGTACTGTGCTGCTTTCTGCCGAGTGCGCATCTGATAAAATCGGAGCGGGCCTTTCAGGTGCTGCCTGAGGCTGCACCTGGTCAGGTGGGTGCTCTGCAGCAGAAGAATGCAGAGCCTTCTCGGGTTGAGTGGCACCTGTATCTGGCACACTGACGACAACCTCCTCTGTTTTTATGCCACCGTCGGGATGAAGAACAAAGGGAATCGCCTTGAATTTTGTGGCATAGAAGAACGCGCCACCCGTCCCAAACAACGCAAGGAGCGAAGCTATTCCAGCCAGCGAGAGGGGTACTTCTCCGCTTGCTATTCCGCTTTCAAGTGGGGTAAGTATTTTGGTGCCGAACTGAATAATCAGGAATACTACGACGACAGCCGCCACACCACCGGCTACTCCGAGCCTTACCAGCCTCTTGTTAACGGGTTTGTCGTTGAATGTGTTGAAAGCTGCTATGCCTATTAAAGCCGCGTCCGCTATGATTGATAGAACAAAGGACAACCATATCAGCACGGCCACGCCGTAACCGGCGTTTACTCCCTGCTCGAGTGGAACCAGCGCCTTTGTGCTCACCTGAAGTATTCCCAGGATGACGCCCAACAATACAAGTGGTAGAACAAATACTAGGAAGAATCTGACCTGCTTTGACTGTAGGCTCAGCATATCTGAAATGGGCTGCAATCTAGAATTTAATAAACGCATTAGCAGCGAACTTGAAAGCGAATAAAACGGAGGGTTCAGACGCTTCGACCACCCTTCTGAGGAACTCGTTGCATTATTTAAGAGAGGATATTTGTTAACTTTCGCCATCGACGGGTTCAGGCTGCTTTCGGAGTCTGATTATTGGGCCAAGAAGGATCCAAAGAATCGATCCTCCACCCACGATTGCGCCTGCCAACAGCGTGGGAATTATTCCAATAAGCGTGGTGAGAATGCCGCCTATAAGTGAACCTGCTGGAATGGTGCCCCAGACGATTGTCCGCATTGTGGCATTCATTCTACCCTGAAGCCTGTCAGGCGTTATTATCTGCCGCAAGCTGACCTGGTTTATGTTGTAAATCGGGATTCCCACATTACTCACGAAGAGGGCCAGTCCTATAATGAGCAGAGAGAGATTGCCCATGGGAAGAAGAACAAGAAGAAGACCTAGGTTCAGAGCTGTGGATAGTGCAATCGTTCTTCCGAGACCAAGACGTTTCGTCAAAGCTGTGGAGGCAAGAACACCGAGCAGGAAACCTAATGCACCAAGAGAAAATGCGAAACCTATGACAGACTTGGATATGCCAAGGATTCTGTACGCATACAAAAGCAGTGCAACAAAGTACATGTTAGTCCCTAGATTCTGGGTTGCGGTACACCCGGCCTGACTCCAGAGCAGGCTATTCCCAGTAATCACCCTTATTCCCTCTTTCATCTCTCCGAAAAAGTGTCGACCGCCATCGGCAGAATCTGCTTTCGGCGCCGGCTCGGGTTTCCTTATGGAGAAGAGCATCACAACAGACACAAAAAAGCCCATGACATCCACCAAGATAGACATGGCCGCACCTATCAGTCCCATTAGCAGGCTAGCGATGCTAGGGCCGACGACCTGGGCTCCGGATGCACTTATCTGCAGCTTCTGATTACCTTCCACTACGTTTTCCCTTTCCACGAGACTCGGCAGATAGGACTGGTAGGCTACATCGAAGAAGAGAGTGCAGATACCCATTATAAGAGCGATGACGTACAGCTGGTAAAGTGATAGCACGCCAGTTATAAATGCCAGCGGAATGGATGCAAGCGTCACAAGCCTGACGAGGTTGACAGCTATCATCACAGGTCTTCTCCTCATCCTGTCCATCCACACCCCGACGAAAAGCCCCAGAACAGGGAAGGCGATGAAGCTCAGAGCTGAAAGTAAACCAAGCTGGAACCCGCTGACATTCAGAGTCAGCACTGCTATTGTAGGAAGTGCCAAGGAAGTGACCTGGCCTGTGAACTGGGTAACCGTATCACCTGTCCAGAACCTGATGAAATCGGAATGATGCCAGAGATTTCCTCCGAGCCTGAAACGCATGAATGTCTACTCCTAATTAAGATGTTTCAAGAACACCGAATATTGTATACATAAATGTCCTGAAAATGAAATGCCATACTTTGAAACTGATTGTTTACAACCCGTATTTAAAGCGATCTGCCTTCGAAAATTAGACTCAGATTACGCATAGTCAGATTACGCATAGTCCGCCCTTTTGATGGCGAAACTTTTGCTAGAAGACCAGACGAAAATCCCCACACCGACGTCAAACTTTAACAATACGGTGGTACACGCAACCTCGCTTGCCATTCAGTCTTGCCATACTCGCAGCCTCCCTGTGGGCGCTCTCGAGCGAAATGGTCGAGGATGCGTTTGTAGATCTCTCATACAGTACACTGTTTGGCTGGGCGAATCTACTGAAAGGAATGGCACTATCAGGGATGGTGCTCCTCGGCATCCTGCTCGTCTTGGTTCGCTACGCCTTGGGTGAGATCGGGCCGGTGCTTTCTTACATCAAGATTGCAAGCGCCTTTCTGCTGGTTGCGATAGGCATTTACTGGCTGATTGCCTCATTGGGTGGAGGGTATCGAATATTCGATGAGTTGAATGAGGTGAGAAAGAAGGCAACAAGTTCACGAAGTCTTCTCCTAGTCACCCAGCTGACAATGGTGGAAGAGCTTGAGATAATGCTGATC
This sequence comes from Nitrososphaerota archaeon, assembly GCA_021324115.1. Lineage (GTDB taxonomy): Archaea > Thermoproteota > Nitrososphaeria > Conexivisphaerales > DTJL01 > JAJPJS01. Next base: position 209,451 of record JAJPJS010000008.1, on the reverse strand, counting down.
GTGTTGCCACTTGTATTATCTTACCACGCAATCGAGGCAGGAATTTCGACTACTTTCGGCATTATGTTCAGCCTTGCCGTGGCAGCTTTGCTCAGAAAAAGGTTTGAGCGGGTGCTGATACGCCGGTTCAGGTACTTCAAACTGGTATCCGGGCTTACGTTGCTGATCATGGCGGCGCTCATCTTTTTTGAGTGATATTATGCGGCCGGTGAGACATCCATTTTTCTCCCCAAGCCCTGAAATCCCGAAGCACATGATTCAGTTCCCTTCCTTTCCTGGTAAGCGAATAGGTAACATGGATCGGCGGCCCGGCTGTAACGGTTCTCTCGACAAGGCCATCTTCTTCCATGTCCCGTAAAGTTTCAGAAAGAACCTTGCTCGAGATACCCGGTATCAGCTCCTTTATTTCGTTGAATCTCTTTCCGCCACCCATCAACCTATCTACAAGCACCAGCTGCCATCTTCTTCCGAGAACCGCAGCCGCTGCCGTGACGGGGCACCACAATTCCTCCGCAGAACCTTCGGCAAGATGGGGCTGCACGTCAGTAAGATTCCGGCGTTAAGTATAAATAGTTACCTCCAGAAGCCAAGTTACTAAAGGTTACCAAGTATGCAATTGAAATCTATATGTTCCGGAGGTGTGGTACACATTGGCTGCACTGCTTGATGTACTACTTCCATACGTGCCATATCTTGCACTACTGATGAGAATATGGTTCGGCGCCAACATGATGATACATGGATTTCCGAAGGTTGTCCAGACCGGGCAGGTTGCCCAGATGATGGCCGGATGGATGGGCATGCAGGACAAGAAGGGACCGGTCACAGCGATGGTAAGCACCGCTGCCATATTGGAATTCTTCGGTGGCATCTTCATGATAGTTGGTCTTATAGTTCCTGTCGTTGCCCTGTTCTATGTGATATTCTTCGGGTCGATAATCATCATGAAGAGATTCAAGATGAAATCAAAGTACATCGATGTGGCCAATCCGAGTTACGAAATTGATGCGCTCTACCTTATGCTGGCCATTGTTCTGCTCGTCCTGGGCGCAGGCGCATTTTCTCTTGATGCAATGATCGGCATCTAAGGTCGACATTTTTGTTTTATTTTTTGTCATTCATACGGCTGAGGTCCGATGCTGACCTGACAAGGGTCAGCGACCTCAGAGACGGGTCGAATCTAACCGCTTCCTCTTGACTCACATATCTAGGCTCAGGCAGTATGGCGAGCATGTCGGAAGGATGGAAAAGCTTGCGAGAAAAGGCTTTGAGAGCAGCTTCTTCCGCATGTCTGACGCTGTATACACCACAGAGGGGCACTGGATTGGATTGTGCATCGAGCGGCAGAGCTACGCTGCGTCCAATGGCCAGCCTGTGCAGCTGGGATATGAATTGTGATTTCGCGAATGGATATTCACATGATATGAATGCCACGTAATCATTTGAAATCTGGGGAAATGCAGACAGCATCGCGCCAAGAGGTGTGTCCAGGTGGTATTCATCATTAACCAGCCGTACCCCGTTCCCAAGAAGTGATGAATAGTCGTTGTCAGCTTCCCCATTCATCACCAGCAGCTCCTTGGAAATATTCTTCATCTCATCCACAAGCACAGAAAGCAAAGACCTTCCATCAAGCTGCAGAGTGGGTATCGAAGGATCCATGCCATGGTTCTTTCCACCTGCAATGATGGCGATGGAAAGGCCGGGAAGATAGGTCGGCTTCTTTTCCGGTCCCGTAACCCGCTCTTGAGCCATCACGTCCGGTCTTCACCTCTCCCCTATGTACCTGATGGGTCGGTCTAAACTCTCCTGGCTACCACGGGCCGGGAGAGGCCTCTTTCGTTAGCCTCAAGAATGCTCTTCCTGAATGGAGGATAAATCATTCCCCTATCCGTGATTATCCCGGTAACCAGTTCAGGCGGTGTAATATCGAATGCAGGGTTGAACACCTTGACTCCTTTCGGCGCTATCCTTCTCCCCCTGACAAGTTCCACCTCGGCAGGGTTACGCTGCTCTATCTTTACCTCGGAGAGGGGGGTGGTAAGGTCTACGGTAGACCATGGTAGTGCAGCATAAAACGGAATGTCGTGCCTGTCGGCCATCGTTGCCACCTGATAGGTGCCTATCTTGTTCACCACATGTCCGTCAGATAGCAACCTGTCACATCCGACTATCACCTTATCGACCATTCCCTTTGACATCACATAACCCACCATTGTATCCGAAATGAGTGTCACATCTATTCCGTCCTTCATCAACTCAAACGCGGTGAGCCGGGCGCCCTGCAGCGCGGGTCTGGTTTCTGTCGCAATCACCCTTATTCTTTTGCCTCTTTTCAAGGCTACGCGAATGGGCGCGAGAGCGGTTCCGTAGTCCACCGTGGCAAGAGAGCCAGCGTTACAGTGGGTAAGGACTGTCTCGCCATCTTCCAGTAGAGGTTCTCCCACTTCTCCTATCTTCCTGGATGTTTGCTCCTCATACTCCATTATTTCCACGGCTCTCTTTATCGCCTCATTTCTGCAGTCATCCGGATTCGTGGATCTTCTTACAGTTTCCAGCATCCTGTCAAGAGCCCACTTCAGATTGACGGCCGTTGGTCTTGCTGCGTTCAGCCTGGATGCGATCCGTTCCGCCTCGGTCTTAAGACCTTCCAGATTGGAGGAATCCTTTTTTTGGAGTTCGAGGGCAAGGCCGAACGCTGCAACCACACCTATGAGAGGAGCACCTCTGACTTTCATCTCACGTATCGCGTCAAATGCGTCTTCCGCCCCGTTCAGGTCTATCCACTTTACCCGAACCGGTAAAAGCCTCTGGTCGATGACCCTCAGTTGTCGGCCATCCCAGGAAATGGGTTTCAAAACTAGCACATGTACCTATGGGTATTAAAAAATCATTCTGAAAAGATTTCTCGTTCGATTACCGGCGTGTCCCGTGAAAAGGAGCGAAGGGGTTAAAAATGGGGTCGTTTGGCCTTCAACTAATCGGTGTATTACTGATTGTTTGCTCCACAGGCAGGTTACGATAGAGCCTTAACGATATTTTCACCTGATGGCAGACTGTATCAGGTTGAATATGCTATTGAGACGGTAAGGAGAGGCACGCTGGCCATTGGAATAAAGTGCAAGGAAGGCGTTGTTCTCTGCGCAGAGGAGAGGGTAAGAAAACTTCAGACGGAAGGGCTGAGCCAGAAGCTTTTCCAAGTCGATGAGCACATAGGCATCGCGGCCGCGGGCTACGTGCCTGATGCAAGAATAATGGTGGACCAGGCGAGGGTTCAGGCACAAAACAACAGGCTGGTTTACGACGAACCTATCGAGGTGGAGGGCATAGCGAGGAAGCTGGGGGACATGGCCCAACAGTATACGCAATATGCGGGAGTGAGACCATTCGGAGTTTCGCTAATAATCGCAGGGGTTGACAATGAGGTTCCAGCCATATTTGTTACGGACCCGAGCGGCACTTACCTCGGCTATGATGCCATAGCCATAGGCGGCGGAAGTGATCAAGTAAACGAATACCTTGAGCAAAAGTATGATATTGGTATGTCTCTTGAGCAAGCGATTGCACTGGCGGTGGAGAGCGTAAAGAAGGCGGGCGAAGAAAAGGCTGAACCGAAGCATATCAAAGTTGCAACGATTGACATAAAGACAAAGAAGATGAAACAGGTACCGGATGATGTCGTAGAAGGGTATCTCAAGGCTTCTTCTGGCGAAGCAAAGCCGACATAGATTTATTCAGAATCTCTATAAAGCCATTTTTCCCGGCAGTCTTCTGTGTCAGGGTCCAGCATCAAAGATGATGCAGAGCTGCTTCTGGCAGAGGAACAGGGAGTTCTGAACAGAAAGGTTGGTGCGAAGTATGCTCTTGAAGAAGTGTTTCATGTTGGAAGGGATGCGCAAGGAACTCTTTTGCTCACCAGCAGAAGAATCGTTTTCCTTATAGGAAACAGGCAGGAAGACCTTCCTGAATTTCAGGGAAGGAGAGGTAAGTCTATCGTATATTCCGATATCGAGGGGGGAATACCAAAGGAAGGCTTGGACATCGATGTTCCGCTTGGATCTTTGGTTAAAATTGAAGGCGTAAGGGGTGGTATAGAGAACCCGAGACTCATTGTAGTGTGGAAGGGAGAAGATGGAAAGACGAACCAGACAGAGTTCGTTCAAGAGATAACCGGAAGCAGAAAGAAGAATCTGAATGACTGGGCTGAAGCCATTTTGAAGCTGAAATCGGGTGAAATCAAACCTGTTGCGCTCCCTGATGAACCTCCCTTGAGTACACTGAAAGGGAAGATATTTTCGGTCCTTGGGGATATGCAGGAGAAGGGGCTTTTTACGATCGAGGACGAGGTGGAGACGGCCTTTGGTCTTGACCTGTCTCCAGATGATGTTGAATCTGCCTGCAACGAACTGGTTGCCGAAGGACTGGTCGAAAAGGTCTCTTTGAAGGATGGTGGAACATATTATAAAAGGAAGTCACCCCTTGGGGACTACGATCTTTCTAGCTGAGTTAGGATAGAATGTTGTCTGGATTGAATGCCAAGATCATCATTTAAGTAATGTCGTGTGATACCTTACATCCGTCCCGATGGAAGAACATCCAACCCAAAGGCCCCGGCCGAGGATAGAATCTCTTGCCGACCTAGTTTTTGGTTTGGCTCTGTCCATCGGCGCGATCATACTTGTGGGAAACCCACCTGCCACACCGTCAGCGCTCGAAAATGATATCATCACATTTGCTTTTAATTTCATAATTCTGATTTCAGTCTGGTTGAACTATACGAGCGTAACTTCCGTGCTTCCGCTGGAAAACAGAAGGACGCTGGCCCTTAATGTTGCGATGCTATTTGCCGTATCCATTGAGCCGTTTCTGTTCAATCTACTACGCGTCAATCTGTCTCCAACGTCGCCGAGCTTTCAGCTGTTCGTTACCACTTCTGCTCTGTATGGACTGGATATCTGCGGTATGATGGCCATCTTGGGAATATTTTCACTCACTTTGGCAGACGAAGAGAAAAAGCTTGTCCCCAAAGATATGCTCAGGAAGGTGAAACTGCAGGCCACAAATTTTTTGATCTCCTCAGGCTTCTTCCTTGTCTCCGCTCTTCCCATCTTCGACGAGCTGAGTGTCGCGCATACATACGTTAGGACTGACCTCTGGTGGGGGGCTCTTGTGGTTGCTTGGGCAAGACGCGGTTTTTTCGGTTTGGGCAAAAGGAGGAATTCTTGAGTTGATGCCAGGTACGAACCGAGACTGACAGCGTTGAAACCTATGTTCCCTTCTCTTTGCCTTTTTCTTGTCTCAACGGTTAAGGTATCATTTATAACACCCTACAAAAGAGAGCCTACAAGCGAGTAGGCAAATTTGAGTGAAAAGATGACCACCGTCCGTTTGACGGTGGGCGGGGATAAATTCGAGATCCTCGTCAAGGCCGACGCGGCCCTCAATTTCAAGCAGGGAAAGAAGCTCGAAATGAGCCAGGTGCTGGCCGCTGACGAGATCTACACAGATTCGTCAAAGGGAGATAGGGCGTCAAGTGAAAAATTGAAGAAGGCGTTTCACACTGATAACCTAGCCCAGGTCGCAGAGATGATTTTGAGGAGGGGGGAGCTGCAACTTACAACAGAACAGCGTCATAGGATGGTCGAAGATAAGAAAAAGCAGATCGTTACACTAATTGCAAAGAACTACGTGGACCCGAAAACAAATCTTCCCCACCCTCCATTGAGGATAGAGCAGGCAATGCTTCAGATAAGACTGGCGATAGACCCATTCAAGCCTGCAGAGGAGCAGGCGAAGAAGGTGATTGATGAGCTCAGGGTTATACTTCCTTTGAAGACAGGTAACGTCAAGCTTGCCGTCAGGGCAGATGCATCCTTTGCACCCCAGGTACTTGGAATTCTGAAACAGTTTGGGAATGTATCAAAGGAGGAATGGAGAGAGGATGGGGGGCTTAATGCAGTCATTGAGCTTCCCATAGCGATGCAGCGGACACTGCTCGATAGGCTTGGCTCGGCTACGAAGGGCAATGCACAGGCTACACCGTTGGAGTGATTGATTGAGATGGCAAAGGTATTAAGAAAATTTGTCCTACCCGGGGACCTTATCGTGAAGGGCAATTACCCACCAGCGCCCAACACGTACCAGATGGATGATGGGCTGCATTCTCTGAAGGTGGGACTTTCAGAGATAGAAGGAAGAAATGTGAGGGTGATCCCCCTAGCAGGGAGATATGTGCCCAGGCCGGACGACCTGGTGGTGGGCGTGGTAATCGACCTGAACGCCTTCGCCTGGTCTGTGGACATAAACTCGTTCTTTCCCGCATTTCTTACCGCCACAGATGTTTTCGGTAAGAGATACTCTCCGGAATCCGAAGACCTGAGCAGCAAGTTCGACATAGGCGATGTGATCATAGCACGGGTGGCGGCGTATGACAGGTCCAAAGACCCGATGCTAACTGTGGCAGGCCCAAAGCTGGGCAGAGTCAACGGTGGATACCTGATGAAGATATCACCTGTCAAGGTGCCACGTTTGATCGGTAGAAGGGGCTCGATGTCGAAGATGATAGAGGAGGCCACTGGCACCAGAATTACGATCGGCCAGAATGGTATAATTGTGATCAACGGAGAGCCGAGCAGGATACCTCTGGCGGTGAAAGCCATTGAAATGGTTGAAACTCAGGCCCACCTAGCCGGGCTGTCAGTCAGCGTGCAGAACTTTCTGTCAAAGGAAACCGGAAGAGTTGTAAGGAAGCCCCAGGAAGGTCCACCTCAATCGGATGATTTCAATAGCGGTGAAAGTGAGTAGTTAGATGACCCAATTAATCAGTAAGAAGAACCTGCGACTGGATGGCAGGAAGCTGGATGAACTGAGGCCCATCAAGCTGACGGTGGGCGTGCTGAAGAATGCCGATGGCTCGGCCTACATAGAGTGGGGCAGAAACAAGATAATGGCCGGGGTGTACGGCCCGAAAGAATGTCACCCCAAGCACATGGCCCTTCCCGACAGGGCCCTGCTGAAGTGCAGGTACCACATGGCACCCTTTTCCGTGGACGACAGGAAGCCTCCGCAGCCTTCAAGGAGGGAGATAGAGCTTTCGAAGATCATCAGGGAGGCTCTTTCGCCAGCCATAGTGCTTGAGGATTTCCCCCGAACTGCCATAGAGGTTTATGTTGAAGTGTTGCAATCCGACGGCAGTTCTAGAATTGCGAGCATAACGGCAGCCTCAGCAGCCCTTGCCGACGCCGGGATACCCATGAGGGACCTGGTGGTTGGGTGTGCGGTTGGAAAGGTTCAGGACAAGATAGTTGCTGATGTCAGCGATACGGAGGACAAGGAGGGGCAGGTGGACCTCCCTGTCGCCTTCATGCCAAATCTCAACCTTATCACCCTGCTGCAAAGCGATGGTGCGCTGACCAAAGATGAGTTTGAGAAGGCATTCAAACTTGCGCTGGAAAAGGGTAGATATGTGTACGAAATTGTGAGGGATGCTCTTCTTGAAGGTTTTGTGGGTAGAAAGAACGAAAAGGAGGGGAACTGATTGTCCGCAGAAGAAAGGAAGCATGAATTTGTAGACAGTATCAGGCGTGAACAGGTGTTCAGGACCCTCGAAACAGGGGTTAGGCTGGATGGTAGGAAGATGGATGAGTACAGGAAGATCAAGATAGAGGTGGGTCCGATTGTGAAGGCGGACGGCTCGGCCCTTGTCCAGATAGGGAACACAAAGGCACTGGTGGGGGTAAAGGTGCTGGTGGGAACACCCTTTCCGGATACCCCCGATGAAGGAATCCTGACTGTAAATGCTGACATACTGCCGATAGCATCCCCCTACGAAGAACCCGGCCCTCCGGATGAAAGCACGATAGAACTGAGTAGGGTGGTGGACAGGGGCATAAGGGAGTCTCACATGGTGGATATGGAATCGCTCGTTCTGGAGAAGGGCAAGAAGGTATATTCAGTATTTGTGGACGTAACGGTGCTGGATGTGGATGGTAATCTTTTCGATGCAGTTTCGTACGCAGCAGTGGTAGCACTTGCAACTACGAAGTACAGAAAGGCAACTCTAAAGGGCGATCAGGTTGTGTTCTCCGAAAAGAGGGTTCCCCTGAAACCGAAGACCATCCCTTCATCTGTGACGACGGCAAAGATAGGAAGGGCACTTGTGGTGGACCCTGACTGGGTCGAAGAGGCCGTGATGGACGCCAGACTTACACTTACATTCAATTCCAACAACGAGCTCTGTGCGATGCAGAAGGGTGGGACATTTGGATTCACTCCTGAGGAAATCTTAAAACAGATGGAAGTTGCCAGGGCGAAGGCCAAGGAGAACAGGGCGATCCTGAAGGAGGCAATCGAAGGTGCCAAGAAAAAATAAGCAGTCGTTGAGCGGACTGGGTGCGAAGTATGGTGCTACCGTAAGGAAGCGGTACACGAGGATCTACAGGGAGCTCAAGGCGAAGAGAAACTGTCCCTCCTGCGGGTCAAGAAGGTTTTCAAGGTCTGCAGTTGGGGTCTGGAAATGTGGTAAGTGTGGCTACACGGTGGCGAGTGGCGCGTACACCTTCGCCTGAAAATGTGAAGGTCAGCCTCAGCATATTCCTACCGGTTTCGGAGAGAATGGCTTCCGCACTGGCGAAGGCTATGGAACCCGAAGTCAAGAAGGAAGGAAAGCTGGAAGTTACGCATGACGGGTTATTCATAACCGCGGAAGGTATGTCAATCCAGAGTGCAAGGGCGGCTTTGAATTCCCATCTAAGAGTTTTAAAGGCAGCATTTGACAGCATACGAGTGATAGATATACAATGAGCGATGCTTCTGTTCCCCCCTGGCTTCAGGAGCAGCTGGCGAAGTATGATCAGATGAGACAGACTCTGCAATCAGTCATGGCGCAGAAACAGCAGCTGCAGGCGGAGTTGAGTGATACAGAAAGGGCGCTGACCGAACTGAAGAAGGCCACAAACGAAACTCCCACTTACAAGATCGCAGGTTCCGTCCTGATAAAGGTGGACCGGGACTCGTTACTTAAGGAAATGGAAGAGAAGAAGGAGCTTACAAACACACGAGTGATGGTGCTGGAGAAGCAGGAACAGAGATTGCAGGCCAGTCTGCAGGAGCTCCAGAACAGGATTACCGAATCTCTGAAAGCCAAGCAACCATCGGCTAACCAAGGCACCCCGGGTTGAATTTGATGACAGTCCTGGGGAAACTCAAGCCTCGTCGAGTGCTGATCATAACACACAGGAACGCTGATGTGGATGGAGTCGCCTCCGCGATAGTCATAAAGAGACTGATGCTGAAATTGAACAGGAGGGCCAAGATCGACCTTGTGGCCCCCCAGGGAGTTTCATCCCAGTCGAAGAAGGTCCTTGCGATACTGGGGGAATCCTTTCAGGAGACGATTCCGCAGATGCCTCACGATGTGGTTTTCATCACAGACACAGGTCATTCCAACCTCTTGGAAGATGAACTTGCCTCTGTAAGAAGAAAGAAGGGAAAGAAATTCCTGGTGGACCACCACCCGCTCGACCCAAGCATGAAGAAGATCGTGGACAGGGCGATAGTGGATGAGTCATCGTCTTCGGCCAGCGAAATGGCTTACAGACTTTTCCTCGATTCAAAGATGAAGGTGGACAGGGAGACTGCATTCGTGGTGGCGCTGGGGATAATGGCCGATTCGCAATTCCTCAGCATTGCAAGGTCAGGAACCCTGCTTTGCATGTCCGAGCTGATAAAGCTAGGTGTGGACGTGGAGGAAATCCGTACAATTCTCCGAATGAGGAGGGAACCCTCTGAACAGATAGCCAGAATCAAGGGTGCTAGAAAGGCCGGATTCTACAAATGTGACCAGTGGATTGTTGGCATCGCCAGGGTCGGGTCATATCATGCTTCCGTGGCAAGGGCACTGGTGGACTTGGGTTGCGACCTAGCAGCCGCCTTGGGGGATGTCGACGGAGAGATAAGAGGAAGCGTGCGGGCGAGCCAGTCGTTTTATTCATCTACAAAATTGCATGTCGGGAACAGCATATGTAAAGCGGTGGCGGATGAGCTGCACGGTTCGGGCGGTGGGCATCCCACGGCAGGGTCATTCAATACTTCGGGTTCGGTCGAAGAGGCGACCAAGAAGTTCATCCAGGTTGTTGAAGACGGGTTGAGGTCATCCATGAAGGTTATCGTGAATCCTGCGGATCGTCCTGATGAAACAGCTGTCGTCCCCGTCAAGTAGAGCAAGTTGATTGTGTGTTTGAACACGACAAAACGCAAATCAAGGTCTTCGGCGCAGGGTCAAACTGGATGCTGAACCCTACTTCTCCTCACCAGTGATACTTCTGTTCGACATATCAATGGTGATGGTTGTGCCTCTTCTCATCCTATGAAGCTCAATCATTATGCTGAAGCATTCAGCTGATTATCACCAAACCATTTAAAACCGCGGCATTGAGGCTTGTAATTACTCGAATATTGGTGATATCGTTGGAAAGGGTAGCCGTGGAGTTCAATGACTTCTCCTTCACGTATGCGGGTTCGACGAAGCCCGCGGCAAGCCACGTGACCTTCACCGTCGGGGAAGGAGATGTCGCTGTACTCGCGGGCCTGAGCGGAAGCGGAAAATCGACTATACTCAGGGCGATAAACGGCCTGATCCCCCACATCTATCCTGGAGAATACTCGGGTTCGGTCAAGGTGGAGGGGATGACGGTTCAGGAAACACCGACGTATGAACTGGCGAAGAAAGTGGGGTTCCTTTTCCAGAATCCGGAGAATCAGATCTTCATGTTCACAGTGGAGAGAGATATAGCCTTCGGGCTTGAGAATATGGGATATGACCCGAAGGTGATAAGAGAGAAGACGGATTGGGCGATGGACCTTCTTGGAATAAGGGACCTGGCAAAGAGGTCACCCAGCGAGCTCTCGGACGGTCAGAAGCAGAGGGTAGCCATAGCCGGTTCGCTCGTCATGGACCCAACGATTCTGGTGCTGGATGAACCCACCTCGCTTCTGGACCCTCACACCGCCCTAGAAGTTGTCAGGCTGACAAAAGAACTGAATAAAAGACTTGGTTTGACTGTGATTCTCGTGGAGCATCGGCTTGAGCTTGTCTCGACTATTGCTTCGAAGATAATCGTCGTTAAGGATGGTTCAATATGGATTCAGGGCACTCCTCAGGAGGTACTGTTGAGCGATGGTCTCGAGGAAGTGGGTCTTTCCCTTCCACCAGTGGTTGAAGTCCAGAGGAAGCTCGGTCTCAAATCGGGTGGCATTGCACTCGATGTGGAGGACTTCGTCAAGGAGGTTCCCAGACTTTGGCGCTGATAGAATTTGAGAATGTGTCGTACAAGATGCCCAATGAGGTATTGGCGCTGGAGAAGGTCAACCTAAGGGTGGATGAGGGCGAACTCGTCGCGATCGTCGGAGGGAACGGCGCTGGTAAGACGACATTATTGAAGCACATGAATGGTCTCCTGAAACCGGTTACGGGAACGGTAAGGGTGAAGGGAAAACCAACCACAGAATCCAGTGTGGCCGAACTTTCAAAACAGATAGGCCTTGTGTTTCAAAACTCGGACCATCAGCTCTTCTCTGAAAGTGTCAAGGAAGAAGTCGCGTTTGGCCTCAGGAATTTTGGATTTCCACCTTCGGAGGTCGAAGAACGTGTGGCGCGGGCTCTGAATGCGTTTGGGCTGGGACAGATGTCCGACAGGGCGCCTCTTACGCTGAGCGGGGGGGAGAAAAAAAGACTCTGCATAGCACTTGTTACCGCCTGGGACCCTATCGTGCTGGCCCTTGATGAGCCCACAGTTGGACAGGACCATCTTAACAAGGTCAGACTGCTGGAGCTGGTCAGAAGACTGATCAGGGATAAGAGAACCGTTTTGATTGTATCACATGACCTAGAATTCCTCTGGCCCCTCCAGCCAAGGACGGTCGTTATGTCGGGGGGAAGGATTGTTGCAGACGGTCCGGCGGCATCCATTTTTACAAACTTTGAACTCTTGGAAAGCTCGGGTCTGAGGCAGCCCCAACTTGCAAGACTAGCAGTTGCCCTGGAGAGCCCCTCCCCTTTCAGGGATGTTGACGAAGCGGTCGCCTGGCTCAGGGAAAAAAACGGACCCTGGAGTTCGGGGTCCCAAACTGCTTTCGGAAAAGGATGAGTGGATATGGCCAAGGCGATCTATGAAGGGCTCAAATTCAGATACAAGACAACCGTCATACACAGACTCGACCCCAGGGTGAAGATGCTACTATCGATCGTCCTGTTCGCGCTTGCACTGCTCGGGTTCAACTTCTATCAGGAAATCATAACATTTGTGCTTGTGGCAGTCCCGGCCACTCTGGCCAAATCATTGAAGAGGCTGATGAGGGTGGTCGCCCTTTCCATCACGTTCGGAGTATTCGTGGTGGCTATCAATCTACTCGCCGGGGGCACGGTGGTTGAATCGATTGTTCTCGCGGTAAGGTTTCTCGAAATCGTGGCGTCGACTTCGCTGTTCTTCGTCACAACCTCGCCCGACGAACTTGAATATGTTCTTAGGTGGTTCAGGATGCCTCGTGACTTCGTTTTTGCGTTCGCAACTTCGATAAGGTTCGTTCCGGTTCTTCTCATGGACCTTACCCAGATAATCGATGCGCAGAAATCCAGGGGACTCGAACTGGATAGGGGAGGCCCGATAAAAAGAATCAGAAATTTGGTCCCCGTTCTTATTCCGCTTATTGTGAATTCGCTGGTGAGAAGCGGAGAGCTGGCTGAGGCGATGGAGAGCAGGGGATATGGCGCCGTCAAAAAGCCGACATCGATGGATGTCCTCAGACTGAAGATAAACGACTGGGCGGCGTTATCACTGATCATTCCAGGAGGTGCACTGCTTATATGGTTGTACATTTACGTGATCTGATATGTTAGAGATACCACTCGAGGGAGACTTCAGACTTCCTCGTGTCGGATCGGAGGGGTTCAGGAAATTGATGTCCTCGGGGCTGGAGTATGACACCAAAACAGGATTCAGGGTCAAGAGGAATGCAGACCTTGTAGAGCTCAAAATGGCACTGAGAAGTCAGCTGAATGATGAGATCGAATTCAAATTCAGATGCTTCGTGTGCGGCGAGACGATGTCCTGCACTGACTGCAGGTACCACGTATCGTGTTCGATCGAAAGATGTGGTCGATGCATCTGCGACTCATGTATGAAAAGGGGACTCAGAGCCTACCAGGAATCATGGAGAAAGCTGCTAGCTTCCACTAGCGATTGAAACGATGTGTGGCAGTTCCGGAAGCAGTATTTTCATCCCCAGTTCAACTCCATCGGGTGAACCCGGCAGGCATGCGATTACGACGGTGTTCATCGTTCCGAGGAGTGCACGTGACAGCATTGAAGCATAACCCACCTGCTTCTTGCTTTCCGACCTGAACGCTTCTCCGAATCCGGGTAACTCCTTGTCGAGCATGGGTTGTAACGCCTCTATGGTGACATCGGTGGGGGACACGCCAGTTCCACCAGTCAATACGATCGCGTCCACCTGGAATTTCATAGCTTCGAGGGTCTTCAGACGTATGTCAGGCTTGAAATCAGAAACGAGTGAGCGGTATATGATCACATGACCCGCCTTTCTTGCGAGCCTGCATATCAGGTCGCCCGACTCGTCCTTGATCCCCCTATCCTCGCTCGCGGCATAATACCTGGAGGTTGACACGGTGATGACTGCAATCCTCAGTTTGCTCCTCGCTTTCAATCGGTGCTTCTCGTGAGATTTCATCTTGCCTTCACCTTTTTCAGCACTCGTACAGAACTTATTTCGGTATTTGGATACTGTCCGTCTTCATCCTTTTCAAACTTCTTGACCACGTCCCAGAAGGCAAGAAGCGAAGCGGAAGTTGCAGTAAGTGCCTCCATTTCGACACCGGTCTTGGCGATGCCCACAACCCTGCTCCTTATTCTAACACCTTCCTTTTCCACCTCCACTTCGATTTCGACGGATTCTATCTGTATATTGTGACAGAGAGGAACAATATCCGGGGTCCTTTTGGCCGCCATGATTCCGGCAACCTTTGATATTTCTATGGGATTTCCCTTTTCAAGCGAACCCTTTCGTATTGCCGAAATTGTATCTGGTTGCAGTCTAATGAAACCTTCCGCAGTCGCTTCCCTCCTCACGGTTTCCTTGGAGGATATATCTACCATCCTGGCCATTCCGGTCGGTTGACTTGGTAGATGCTGGTTAAAAGGAATATCCACCTGAATTCATAACGTTCGTGCAGATGAGCTTACTTTTCGGCTGAACTCAATGGGTTTAGGCTGCGGCCTGGAGCTGCTTGACCGGTTTCGTCCACCTGCTATCGACAAGCAATGAAAGACGAGAAATTACCGGTCTGAACTTTGCCTTGAGAACATCAGGCTTCTCCAGAGATACAGATATTGTAACATCTCCTAGTTCCCTGGCAAGGGCATCAACGAGCTCCTTCGGATTCCCTTCATCAAAAATACGAAGTTGGAAACGGAATCTTTCGAGCTCGACGAGTTGGCATTTAGGGGCACAATCAATCGAATGTATGATGCTAGATATCCTGCGAGGGGACACCATTCTCCCATCACCTGCCATGACATAGTCAAGCCTTCTTCCTTCAATGGATTTGAGTACTGCGGTTTTTCTTCCGCAGGCGCAACCTGAACCTCCAAGCACGGCTCTGTCGCCCATATCGTATCTGAATAGGGGCATCGCTCTGTTTTTCAATGTGGTGACAAAAACGTCCCCCTCCTCCCCTTTCTTCACCGGCTCCCCATCACGTAGAACTTCGACTATGACCGAGTCCGTCATTATGTGAAGACCAGACTTATGCTTGCATTCCACGGCAACAATGCCTGTTTCGTTCGAACCGTAGCCGTCAAACACATCACAGTCCAAACTAGTCTCCAGATAGCGCCTCGTTGGCTCATCCAGGGGTTCCCCGATAGAGATTATAGAATGAAGGTTGAACTCTATCGAGGGGTCTGTCCTAGAGGCATCCGCTATCATTCGCATGTAAGCGGGTGAACCGGAAATCCTCCCTGGACCAAACTCTATAAGGCCCGTCATGATATCCTGAACTCCTGTGGCTATGTAGAATCTTTTGGTAAGTCTGTCGTAGAGTGGGCTTGCCAGCGGTGTTAACAAACCCATCGCATTGCTTCGCCTGACCGCCAAAGGCCTGTTATTAGGATCGTTCGCAAGACGGGCATTTGCGTCGTAAGTTATCGTCGCAGATTTCAGGTGAGAAGGACAGCCCTGCATCCTTCTTATTCGGAATCTGATCACTCCAGCCATGTAGTCGAAAAATTTCTTCGAGTAAAAGACAGGCATGGGTCCCCCTGTTGTGCCAGAGGTTGACATCACGACGCATTCGGATGCGGGGATTCCCAGCCTTTCCTCAAGTGGTTTGGCAAGTAGGTCCTTTTTCGAAGAAAAAGGAAGCTGGCAAAGAGCTTCAGGAGATTTAATACGCTCAGGATCGAGTCCTGAAGCTTTGAAGACATCCCTCCACAACGCAATGGTACTCGAAGCAAATACGGCCATGTCGTGAAGGCGGCTACCAACTTTCTCGTCCAGAATTGATGGGTCAACGTAGTCGAATCCATCTGTAAGGCCGTAGTAGAAGGCGCGAATCAGCATGGTTAACTTGTCCAAAATGTAGGAGTTTGAATATATACATGATGAAGTCTGAATTCAACTGTCTGAAGCCCATCTCCATCGGAACAGACACGAAGTTGGATGGCTCTTCGCCTTAAATGGGAAACTTCGGCTTGGTTGGACAAATGATGGAAACACCTATCAACCCGTAGCAGACATTCAGCATGACCTTGGAAGGTACCCGTGGAGAGATACACCCACACATCAAGGGAAGGGACTTCGTCAGCGACCTAGCTCTCGGCCTGTCCGACGGGTTGGTGACCAATCTCGCATTTCTTACAGGATTTGCCGGGGCCGCTTCAGCCATATCGATTCTCAGAATAGCCGGTATAGCTGGCATGCTTGCGGGCACGATATCCATGTTCTTTGGCGGGCTCTTGAAAGCAAGGTCAGAGCTCGAACTGTTCAGGGCCGATTCGGAGAGAGAAAAGCATGAAATTGAGGTCGAGCCTGAAGAGGAAAAGGGGGAGCTTGTTGACTTTTATATGAAGAAGGGATTGACGAAAGATCAGTCTCAAAACGTGGTGGACAAAATATCAGAAAATAAGCAAGAATGGCTGAGGGATATGCTACTGCATGAGTTGCATCTGCATTCCGACCAGCTCAAAAATCCCTACAGGGTGGCTGCTGTAATCGGCGCCGGATTTCTGATTGGCTCCTTTGTTCCTCTGGTCCCCTACTTCCTCACATTGGACAGGGTGCTGGCCGTCGAGGCCTCGGTCGTGGTATCGCTCATTTTCGTCTTCTTTGCAGGGGCGTGGAAAGGAAAGCTCGTAGGCAGGACCCTCAGAAGTGCGGTAGAAACCACGCTGGTGGCCGCGGTGGCGTCAGGGATTCTTTATGCAATAGGCACTACACTTGTTTTCGTTTAAATTTGAAACAGACTCAGGTGTATGCGAATCCATCGATCTTGTGGGTGTGGAGAAGGTCGAAGTATAACCTTCTCAAGGGCTGGATCTGGGGGCTATTTTCGTTAAGGGAGAAAATCCTGACCCTACCAAACCGCCTTTCAGTCACGAGCCCCGAAGATACCAATTTTGAAAGATGCCTGGCGGCTGATGTGTGGTTTAGACCCGCCTTGGTTGCAAGGGAAGTTATATTGACCTCGTTCAGGCTGAAAAGCAGGAACATAATCTTCAGGCGTCCTCTAGAGCCGAGAACGTCGTTAAGTTCCAGGTTTCGCGAGGAGGGCAGCCCTTCGCATCACCTCTCTTGGGGGCACGTTCAGACCCACCATCGTGGTCCTGCCTCGTCGGCCCCTTCCTGATTGCGAAGTCAGCAGGAGACCCTTAGATTTCATCTCGTTTATAGTGATCCATACGGTAGTATGCCCATGGGGTTTGACCTTCGAAGCGGCACAGATGCTTCTATATTCGGCCTCCAGCTCGCCAGTTGAGACAAACGCTTTCGATGAACTCTGAAGCAGTTTCGCGGTGGCAATGAGAATTATTCGCTCGTGTAAGGTCAGGTATTCAAGCTCCTGCAGGCCAACCTGAGGAGGAAGGGAGTTTCTCGCCTCTAACACATCCGGTGCATAAATCCTGACCGCACCCCTCTCCCTGGCCACCACCGCAGACCGGTACAGAAGTTCTATCGCATACCTTGCATCACCATACTGCCCGGCCATTTCGGCTATGAGTTCACAGGCATCCGGGTTTAATGCATCTTTGGCGAGAGCTTCTTTCGCCCTTGCTTCAAGTATCTTCACGAGCTGTTGAGCTGTGTACGGCTCCAGCCTGATCGTTTGCCTCCTCAACGAACTCCTTACGCTTTCATCAAGTCCCCAGATGAATGATACATCCTTTGCTGCGAGTAAAAGGGCCACGGGTGAGCTTCCCCACACCTCACCCATTCTCAGTAGCGCATAGAGGAGATTCTCGTCTCCCGGATGGGAGAGTGAATCAACTTCATCCAATATAAGCAGTAGTTTTGACCGGGAGGAAACAAGGTTTTGATGTATGAAATCAAGGGTTTCCTGTATCTCGAACCCACGCCTGGGAAATTGAAGGGAAAGGGAGTGCGTCACCCGATTGAGGATCGATGCGGGGGACCTGTCTATCCGACAGTTGACATAAGTTGAGGCCATGTAGACACCGGAGAGGCGCGCCTCTTCGCAAAGAGTCTGAGATGCCTTCTTGACGGTCATGGTTTTGCCACAGCCGACCGGTCCTACGACCATGGCTACTGGTGCAAGTGTTGGATCGATGAATATCGCAGAGAATGTATGGTGAATCCTTTGCAGCTCCTCCTGCCTGCCGGGAGTTTCCATAGGCACGTAGTCTGGCATGAGTGCCCTTTCGTCCCAGATCAGGTCATCGGTCAATGGGTGTATATCTTGTATTTTGGTTTATAACAGTTTTTCCTGCAAATGCATGCAAAGACGTAAGGGGTGAAGTGAAAGTATTCTGTGTTTCGTGGACCTCTTCATTCTGAAACTGTTGTAATGAAGTTTTGTTCCCTAGAGGGGCCTCTGTGAGTACCTCCTTCAGCAATATTAAATTCTGAACAGAAAAGACCACGCCCGCTGCAAGCTGAAGTGAGAATCTAACCGCGCCGATGGAATGGTCGATCGTAGTTTCCAGCGTGGTGTAGTTCGGGTCCACTGGCGATATGAAACGAACCAGCAGATAGTTATTCATTACGAGGTATACAAGAACCACCACTACAATGGAGTAGAGCATCCTTTTCCGCATCGGGTGCCAGATAGCCACATCTATGGCAAGAAGAGAAAGCAGATATATCGAGTACTGCTCGTTGACCTGTGTCCTGAAAAGAAGGAAAACCAGAGTGCAGGCGAGCATGCTCTGAATAAGAGACCTGTCAGATTCAAATCCCCACCTCCTACATGAGAGGTAGATCATGACGGCCACGGCCGGGATCCACAGCGAACCTAGTACATTGTTCAGGTAAGATGGCAATCCGCCCTTAAGGAACTCGAACTGCACGTAGTATATCACACCCCAAAAGGACATGGATGTGGTTAGGGTGTGAGATGCTGAAGCAGACATCGCGGTCAGCATGTCTCCAATGGACCAGTGAAGCAGAAGGGCAGGTCCAAAGATCACAAAGATCCCAGACAGGGCTGCCACGGGGAAGGCCAGGCGTTTTGTGGTTCTCCTCAAAGTGAGCGGAAGAACGTAAATCAGCGGAATCGACTTGATAAGAAACGCGATTGAGGAGAAAAATCCTCTTTTGATGGACCCGACTGTGAGAATTGCCAGAATACTGAACAACATGGCGAGTGAATCGAACATGCCCCAAACGCCAGATATGAGAATGGTGAGGGGCGAGAACAACCAGAATCTGAGGACCCAGTGTGCGTTCCTTTCGTCGTATTTGAGAACGAGTCTGTAGATGGCGTAACCGAGCATAACGTCCCCCAATATTATGGGTTGTTTCAGCAAAAAGTAATACGCAAATCTGTCTCCGACACCCACCAGTCCGTATACCAGATACATCGAACCACAAATCAGTGGCCACAGAGGGAAGTATACTATGGATGGCTGAGCAAGAGAGGTGTAGGGGTTGGCGAATGACAGACCCGTCACCTGAGGTAGTGGCGTGTACGGGTCTAGATTATGGACAACCCCATACCCCACCCTTACCCAAAGCTCAAAATCAAACGGATGCCCTGTCCAAAACGAGAATACTTCCCGTATTAACAGGGCAATGAGCAGGGAGGCTGTCAGTTTGTTAACGAACCTCATGATCCACATCGACCTTACTGGCCAGGATTCAAGTGCTCCGTGGGTGACTGATTGTCTTTGCTGAAGAGCGAGAAGTACATGCTCCTGAGTTTGAGGTATTGAATTGACTCATAAAAGAGGTGGTCCACGTTCATACGAATCCTGAAACGTGCATAAGATTTGCCTCGAGCGGCCAGCCTTCTGTCAGTACTCCATGACCTAAGTCGGATATAATTTCCAAGGAGCAGTCGCAAAAAAAGGTTCAGGGGGGTGTTGCCTCTGGTGTGACTTCGAAAGCTGATTGAATCTTCGTTTTCTGCTAGTTTGTTCAGCTTATCCGAATACAGTTTGGGATAGAACCTGGAAATCCAGCTGGCTTTTAAAAGCAGGGATTTGTAGTTTGCCCTGCCGTAAATCTGTAGGGCCTGCAGTGCATCCCTTGCAAATAAGGCATCATGCCGCCTCGAAAATTCACCGCTTGCATACTTGTAGTCCATTGTGAGTGCAAGTGTAATCTCGGGTTCCTTAGAATATAGAAATCTGAAAAATCTTGCCAGCAGGAGTGCACGGAAAAGAAAAAACCACATTCCATTTGTGGCTGTTATGCAAAACAGGTCCACGTCGTCAGAAGGTTTCGGGGTGAAATATGAAGTCGAGCCGCTTATGCCTGCACTGTAAATGTCCGAAGTTCCGCTCAGAGACAGAAATCTGAGGGCTAGTGATATGTTTTTTATCGACTGCTCACGGGCATTTGTATCTGACACAAGCCTCTCTTCAGACAGTGGAATCACAATTCCATCACTCAATCTGTATCTGGAGCCAAGCTCGTTTATCGAACTCCAGTTCTCGGAAAGCCATTCCTCTGAGACGTCTGGAAGTAGCTCAGCCAGTTCCTTGGTAGATATGTGAGAATGCTTCAGCTCTGCTATCCCGCAGAGAAGCAGGATCCGGGCAACCAGTCGATCCTGACTTTGAATCTCAGGACACATACCTATCCCAGACTATGTGTCTGTTGCCTCCAAGCAGATTATCAAGAAAGGCCAGCGTGACCGAAAAAGCCTCTTCAATGACTGCGATAGGTAAGATGGGGATCAATGTTGGGTCACGGGCCATTACGGTTGTAAGTATGGAAATCGCTTCAATCGGATTCATCACAGCAATGGACTCCATGGTCCTAGGTGGTTTGCCAAGCAATTTCCAAATCTGCATGTGGCCATACACAATTCGTCTACGCTGTCTCAGAAGATCCCCCAGTTTTCTTGGGACCCTCACCTTGACGAAGGCATCCTGACAGAAGGTTACTTGGTACCCCTCAAGATAGGCGCGTCCGGCCATATAAGCTCCGTCGTTAATTGTTCCGGATGGTAGTTTTGAAACGGAGGCCAGTCTAATGGCCATCAGCTCGTCGCAGCTATGGTTGTTGCTTCCAGTCCTTGCCAGTCTAGTCAACGCTTCGTTATGGGCGTCCCAGAAGATCTTTATGATTCGGCCGGTGACCATCGTATTACTGTATACAAGTGGGAATGCAGAAGCCACGGCAACATCGCTGTCAGATGAGATTTTTTCGAGCAGGCTGTCTATTGACCCGGGCAGGGGTAGAGCATCCCCGTTAAGCAGGACGAGGTACTCTCCTTCGGCACTGTCCAGGATCCTGTTCAGAGCTTCCCATTTTCCGTATCTTTTATCCTCTTCAATGATCAATATGCGCCTGTCCTGAGCCGCAAGTGATTTCAAAGCAGACAATTGTTCCGCCGATAAACCACTGGCAACCGCGACAATTCGTTTGAGTTGGTGACCGAGTGATAGTCTCTCACGGAGTACGAAAACTAGCGCTTCGGTTGCATCACTGTCACCGGCCGAAATTGGGATTCCAACGGTGAAGGGAATCAACCTCTTCTGCTGCTCTTCTGCAGAACTCAATATCTGACTCAAGCTTATCAGGCCATCCGCATGGGAGGGGCTATGGTGTGCCCCGCTCCAATTAAACCTCCACGTACTCCAGCATATATTATTCTTGCTATCTGTCGGAATCTTGGTTCGAAACTTTCGTAACCTTGACCAAGTACAATTCGTTCCAATGTTTCAATATCTTGGATATTCTGTAACCACACAATTCAACTATTCCGGGAAACGGGTCGGTCGTTGGCGCCACTTTTATTCCGACAAAGCGGGATGTCACAAATATGAAAAAAGCCCTGCTTTGAAGAGTCACCGATAACAACATGCCTTCTTTATCCAGTATGAGCTTCACCATATGAGATTCGGATATCAAGTAAGGTCAACAACAGGTGCTCGCTGAATGTGTCGCCAGGTCCTGAAATCAAGGAAACCTCTCATAAACTTGGCATAAAAGATGGGGACATACAAGATGTTCTTGAGGCTTCGATTGTTGAAGGTCAGAAGAACTATGATTCTGAAGGCATAAATGAGTTCGGCTGGAGATAGCCCCCTGATCAGCCTGGTATTGGCGCCTTCCCACTCGGGCTTTAGTTCTCGGTATCCAGACTTGTGGATCATGCAATTCGCCAGATATCTTGTCTTCAGCCGCAACTTGGTGAGTCGCCTCTGGATATAGTATGTTTCTCTGGCATCTATTTCGGGTGGAATTATCTGTCCACGAAAATCCCTGGTACGTAGCACAAGGAGGCCCGCAGGGAGGCCATATGCTAACCTGTGCCCAACCGACATTCCTACTACTGCTCCCACGCTAGCATTATTCAGCAGACTGGATGCGACGTAGAAAAATCTGGAATCCGTTAGGATCACGTCGGAATCCAGAAATGAGATCAAACGAGTGCTAGTGAGGTCAAAACACATCTGCCTTGCTGCACCCAGCCCTTCTCTTTCCGAATATAATTCTGCTCCAAACATCTTGGCTATTTCGTATGTACCATCTTGGCTGTGATGATCGACGACCAGAACTCTCGCTCGAGGTAAGGCGAGGCGGAGCCTGCTCATGCAGTCTGATAGTGTTCGTGCCGAATTATAGGTGCATATGCAAACCGTTATCTCGGAATCAAGCAAAATTTACACTCTCCTGAACAATGCCAGGAAATGATCTCCCAATCTGTTGAATGGGGTAATCCTTCCGAGCGCACTGTCTATTCGTTTGAGGGTCCCCAAGAATGGTTCAGGGGGCAGATACTTCACAAGATTGGACGGAGGAAGAAGTATTTCCACGCCGTATGCACGTTCAAACTTGAAAAATGGCCGGACGAGCTCCACGATCCCGCCTAAAGAATATGAATAGCTCGAAACGCAGAATCTGGACTTGCCAACAGGCACCGGGTTTAACAATCTGGCGACAGCCATAGCTGGCTTCATTCTCAACGTGTATCCAATTATCTCGTAGATGCAGTATTTGTTCCAAACGCCGAGAATTAGAGGGGACCCCTCTTTGAGAACTCCATGCAAATCTTTTGACAGGCTTTTCAAGTTTGGTTCTGTGTTGATGGCACCATATGTGGAATAGGCTCCATCGAGATCGGTTATGCCCAAAGAGGTCAGTTTTGATGCAACCTGCGACGCTCGACATTTTACTGTACTGACGAGTTTTGAAAGCCCGGCAGCTTCTGCCTTACGATTCAACACTTCAAGCATGCCTGACGAGATGTCAGTCGCAATGACCCTTACTCCGGTGGAGGCCAGGCTCAAGGTTTCAGTTCCTGTACCACAGCCGATCTCCAGCACCGTATCGCCGGGTCTGAATACACTTTTCATCAGAGATACGGACTGGTCCCTGAGCCACCTGTTCATCGGATTACCAAAAATGTGTCTATCATAATCCTTTGCAACAGAGTCAAATGCTACTTCCAGGTCACCATAGATCAGTTCGTCTATCCTCTGATCGCCTTTTTTTCCGCCCAGCAAAATCTCCACATATCTGCGCTGCCCCCAGTACCTTTGGCGTACTTGCTGGTAACCATACTTTCTCTGGAAGATTCCCAGAACCGGGTCGCTCAGGCTCTTTACGGTTCTTAATGTTGCTTGGCCTTCAAACACACCTTCATCAGCGTATAATTTGACTGCGGGGTTGGCTTGGATGTTAGCCACCCAGTCCTGTTTTACAGATGGATCTGGAAATATCACCACTTTACCGTCAAACAAAATATAGCGCACGAGAACGCTGTGTGGCCTGCCGGTCCTTCGTCCGACGGTTTCCAGTCTGATGATCTGGCCGCGCGACCACACGGCATCAAATTAACACAGGTTTAAAATTAACCTTTGGCAGAATCCGGTTGATATTCTGTTTTTGCGCCGAGTGGATTGTATTTCAAAATCCTTTTCATGTACATTATGTTGAATGCCCCGAAAAGCATGGCAAATATCAACTTGAAGGCATACCTTTGGGCTCCGAACATAGTGCTCAGCTGGTTTTCAAGCATTTGCCAGCCCGGAAACACTGGCGCAAGAAATCGGACCAGGAGAAAGTTGTTCGCAAGAAGATACCCCATGACACTCGCAGAAATCAGGATAAGAAGGCGTTTGTTTTCAGGATGCCATATGGCCACATCAATGGCGGCAAAAGCTATCAGGTAAACCGAGTACTGCTCGTTTACGGAATATCTGGAGACAAGGAATGATGAATATATGAATATTGAAGAGATGATGATGCCATAATCAGTTCTAAACCCGAACCTCCTTAAGCACAGCAGAGTTGCACCGACCGTCACTGGAATCCATATACTGCCAGCGATTGAAAGGAACCATGATGGAGGCTGCGGCACAAGGTTGAAGATCAGTAGAAAGGACAGCACGTCCCACGGGGACATCGTTTCTCCCCCCTTAACGAAGGTGGATGATAGACTTGGCACGGAGTAGGTGAGACCCCAGCCTGTAACGTAAAGCACACTCAGCGTAAGTAATGCCGGTATGGCTAGGGAAATAATGAATGTCCAGGGGCGGGTGATCTTCCTGAGGGTTAGTGGAGCCGCAAAAAACACCGGGAGTGATTTTGCGAATGTTGCCATTCCTGCCAACAAGGAACGGCTCTTACCGTCTTCCAACAACAGGGCCATCATGATAAACACCAGGGCTACGGAATCAAACATACCCCAGATTGCAGACAGTATGATAGTAATCGGTGAAAATATCCAGAACTTCATGGCCCACGAGGCATGTGACGGACTTCGCTTCATCACGTACCTGTATATCATGTACCCAACAAGTATGTCAGATATTATGATCGGCTGTTTTAGCAGGAAATAGTAAACGAGTCTGTCTCCGAATCCCACTACAGTGTACAGCAGGTACATTGCAGCGGTGATGAACGGCCAGAATGGCAGGTATGCAATTACGGAATTACCACCAGGACCGAATATGTTCGCAAAACTGAGCCCGGGCACAATCGGGAGAGCCTTGTACGGGTTGAGACCATGATCCACCCAGAATCCCAGCCTCACCCAGAGCTCAAAATCGAACGGGTGTCCTGTCCAGGATGAAAATGACTCGCGGAGGATCAGACCGACTAGCAGAATCTTTCTTGGCTCCCCAGTCAGCCATCTGAAATTCAATACGGTATAATAAAATTCGGGGCCTCTTAACACTTTTCAAGCAGCTTCATGTAGACATCATAGGTCTGCTTGGCTACAATGCTCCAATCGTATGCGGCGACTGCTTTCGATGCCAAGGCAACCTTGAAGTTCGCCTCCTCTCTATTTTTAATTATGTGTTCTACACAGTCGGCGAGTGAATCTGCTCTTCCAGGCTCTACAAGAAATCCAAGTTCACCATTATTCAGGACATCGGGCACTCCCCCCACTCTGGACGCAATGACTGGAATTCCAGCAGCCATCGCTTCCAGAAGCACGAGTGGAAAGGATTCAATGCGAGAGGGGAGTATCAGTATATCAGCCTTCTTCATCGCGCCTATCAGCTCGGCTCTTGGAGGAGGGGGATAGAATGAAACTCTTCCGAGCACACCATGTTCCTTTGCAAGCATTCTAATCTTCGAAATTGCCTGCTGGGAACCGGGGCCTATCATGGTTAGATTAACGTTCATGCCGCTGCGTGTTGTGAGTGTTGAAAGTGCACTCACAGCTACATCCAGCCCCTTCTGTTCGATGTCTATTCTGCCTATGAAGAGTAATTCTGTGGTTGCAGAGCCTCTTTCTTTTTTTCCTTCCCCTTCCGTTTCGAATTCTTTAAGGTTAATCCCGTTTGGGATGAGTACTACCTGCCTCGATACGCCGATCGACCTTAGATAGGCAATCTCCTGCTTCGACAAGGCTATCACAACATCAGACCAGTTAAGACTTACTTTGGGGACAATCGCGTCGAAGAAAGATTTGGCGAAACTCTTTCTTCCCCAACCTGAATGAGGGGTGGTTACAAATGGGATACCCATCAATCTGCACACAGGTGCCAAGAAGGTTGGAAAGCGCCCGTATCCGTGCGCGTGGACCAGGTTCGCGCCTGACAAAGCTTGAATCATTCCGAACGTAACATAACCAAGCCCCTGTGGGAGAGGCAGCAGCCTATATGACCTGAACCTTAGGATCTGATCAGTAGATTTGGCGGCTACCCTTCCAGATGTGTTAAAGTTTATCATATCTGTGGTGATGATCTTAACATTCATTCCCATCGAGACAAGTCTACGGGACAATTCAAAGACGTGTCTTTCGACACCACCGATGGATGGCAGATACCTGTCGGTGACCATAAGCACCGTGATTCTCTTGTCCGACACCGCCACCTGGGCTGGAGGAAATTCGTATCCAGCATTTAAACAGCAATATATGAGGCCCGATTCAAAACAGTTCACCGCAAAGAAGTGGACCGTTTAACTTACCGGCCTAAATTTATCATATTGCATCACGCAGTGACCGTCTTCTGAGGTAAAGACTGACACCGAATATAAGGGCTGCAACGCCTACAGCCGCGACCGCAGGATAAAACGATGGGACGAGTGTGGATTGATTCAAAAGGTCACTCGAAGACGACCCGAGCCTGTCGTAGTTAAGCTGTGAAACAGGTATCTGAAGGGGAATCGGATAAGTGGAATAGGAGAAGGGTCCTGATGAAGTCAGTATGACGGGGGGTCTGGGGGGCGACGAGAAATCAAAGAAGTCTAGCAGGTTGTTGGATTGTGCCACCGCCTGATCAAGCGGCGGAAGGTCCCAGTTATATTCAATGAATGAGAGTAAACTGAGATGGTTCAGCGTCGTCAGAGACACGTAATTTTCCTTAGCGTAGGGCGAAATCACAAGAAGAGGCACCCTTTGGCCATAACCTATCAGTGGATTTTCACCGCTGATGGTCTGTGACTGGCCTTTGGGAGGAGGAAGGTTGTCGAAGTATCCTCCCCCCTCATCCCACGTGAGAAATATGGCGCTCGAGTTCCAGTATGAACTCTCCATCACCGCATTTACAATAGAAACCACCCACAATTCGCCCTGGGTGATATTGTAGGGTGGGTGTTCATCAAGCAAGTGGCTGCCTAATGAAGAGACGTAGACGACGTTTGGTAAGATCTTACCTGAATAAAGGTCATTCAGCAAGTATGATATGTTCTGTACCCTGGCCTCGTCCTGAGGGGTCATACCGCTCAGATAGTTGAGAGGATATACATTCGAAGAATCACTGCTTTGGGAAATGAAATCAAAGTATCCCCAACTCAGACCTGCCGATTGAAGTTGAAACAATATCGTGGAGTTGAAAGGAATGTAGGGGGGTGGACCATAGTCTCCCGTCACGGGGCTGGTTCCAGCCAGTAGGGCAAGTCTATTGGGGGCGGTGGGGGCCAGGTACGTCGAAAAGTAACTGTCGGCCAAACCGTACTCTTCAGCGTAATCCCAGTATCCGGCTATCTGATGGAAATCAAAATATGCCATTGACTGGGGGCCCGAATGTGAAGGAAAACCGTTCATCAGCCCATTGTTCACGTCCCCCTCATATGTAAGCTGCCCCTCATTGGGGGATACGGTGCTAGATGAGTTTGCATAATAGGGAGCCATGCAGGAAGCCTGGTATGGGAGGCAAAGACCTGCCGGTATTCCATCCACCCCTTGTAGTTCAGTTGTGATATTGTTTACAAGAGTGCCATTGGCCGTCGGGTACGTGCCGAAGTAGTTGTCGAAACTGTGGTTTTCCTGCATTATGATGAAGACGTGCTGGATGGGTGTTTGATTTGTCTGTGCGAGAAGTGAATAAGGTGACGTGAAAAGGCTGGTCACAAGCAGTAAAAGAAGCGCAAGTTGGAGAATACGTTCAGTCAATTCTCTTAAGGTCAGACCATATGCGATATAAAGGGTGCATCTGACAGGTTTCAACCCACTTTTCGCGCTCGAGCGAACGCCCCCGCACCAACTTATGAGGTTTAAATTAGTCCCAGAGAAAAACAGGATGCCTTGATCATCTGAAACGTTAATGCACCAAGATGGTAAAAACCTTTAGTGGTTTCACAATCGATTTCGGTGCTGGATGATAATTTCCTTATTTCGAACTCAACATCATTCAAAGCAGCTATTAGTATATCTTATAATTGCTAATTTTCTATAAAATACCGGCCCAATAAAAAATAAATACTCACTAAATTCTGCATTTAACGCGGAGGTATGCGGATAAGGAATATTACGTGCCGCGATGGGATGCTCCCCACACCCGCCGTGGCCCGTCATGCTCTGGAACTCCCCAATGTCTCCGAGGAGAAAAAATGAAATGAGAAAGAGACTTAGGACCGAAATAATAATGAATGTGCTGGAAGCATCAAACTCAGGAATAAAGAAGACCAGACTGATGTATGCAACCAATCTGAGTTACCAGTTACTTGTCAAGTATACGAAGATGCTGGTTGATTCAGGGTTTCTTATGTATGAAGGCGACCTATACTACCTGACAGAGAAGGGAAGCAGACTTCTCTCGAAACTCAAGCAGTATGGAGAACTCAGAACCATGGTCAACCAGGTGAGAAGTGAGCTGGACAAGGAATACGAAAGTGTCCTCAGCTTGAAGTCTAGATAGATTACAAACCAAACCGAGCTGAGCTCGCTTCAGTTGGCGGCCGTCTAGTCTTCAGCTCTTGTTGATGCGTCTCTGTCCATTCTGTTTATGTTTTTCATAGCCCTGTATATAAAGGATAGCGTCATGCAGAAATCGAGTATCGATGCTCCAAACACTATCAAAAACGATTCTGTATTTGGGTCTATGAAGCTCAATGTTACAAGAACCGCCCCGGTTGAGGCGAACAACCAGCTAAGCGAGAGTGATATTCTGAAGTCTGTCTTCACCTTCTCGGCCAGTACCCTTGCCCTGTCAATATCCCTGGCCCTTATCAGCAATGAGCGCAACTCGCCCTTGATCGGTTCGAGTCTACTCAGGACGGCGGAAACTGTTTCTGCCCCCCTTTCGCCTTCAGAAGCTCTGAAAGAGGTGTAGTAGGTCATGAGTTCATCAAGAAGAGTCGTGGCCTGGCCACCAGAAAGAGCCTCTGTCAGGTAGGCAAGGAAATCCATAGTTTTCACTTCCGTAACCCTTGAAGACAGCCTGGTTGATTTCTTGGTTCCCCAACGGGACAGATCATGCACGACAATCAAGGTTATGATTGAAACAATAAGTACGACGAAACCGGTAGGAGTCTGCATACTTGCCATCAGCACTTCTCACGCTCGACAGTAGAATATGCCAGAGATTTCTAATTGCTTTTTTACGGCGCCTGACAATCTATGCTTGAGTATTCGCCGTGTCTTTTAGACTGATTGTTCTGAGCCGGGCTTTAGAAGATCTTTGAGAGCTTTCGATTGATTGAATAGCTGATTCTTTGCTCTGAGAAATTCATCCAGCCTTTCAAGATAGAGGTTGCCCGTTTCTGTTGCAGTATACAGTTTTGATTCCTCATTGTAACTTATCAATCCTTGCTTCATCAACATCTGAAGGTATCTTTTCAATTGCCTTGAGTTAAGCGCAGCTTTATACATGATTCTGGTCTTTATCGTTCCCTTGGATGCCGCCCTGATAATTTCACCAAGGACTTCCTCTCTACTTCTTCTTCTGTTTTTACGATCTCCTGCTTCCAAGGACGATTGTCCTTTTTAGCCTCAATTTATTATACTTGTTCACGCCGTAAAACGTGTCTGCGAAGATTATATGCCATTATGAACGAGAATTTATTTCGGCATCTGATGAGCTGAGTTACCTCATACCACTGTAATGGTACGGTACTCCGCAGTTCAAATGATAGTATAGATGCTATAAATGTTTCAGATCATCAGATTGCGGAGCGTTTCACCGGCTGTTTCCTTATATACCTCTGTCAAGGATTGAGCAAATCCCTCTATGAAATCCTTGCCTCCGTCCCTGTACGGAACCGGAATTACGTTTCTCCAGTAACGTCTGTATTCCTGCGCTCTTGAGATTGGTTGAGGTATATCACTGCTTTCAGCCTCGAATCTCATTAATTCGCTGTTCTTTTCCTCCCATCCCTCGACGATCTTCGCCAGTTCCCTGTAGGGAAGTTCCCTTGCGAGGTCAAGTCCAAGTTTATACCCCCTACCATATTCGTCTGTACGTTCACTCTTGAGTCTCGCTACCGTAGCTTCGAGGTTGGGCGTGGTGCGCGTATTGACATAATCTAGGATCGCCTTCCTGCATACCTCGGACCAATTTACCTCTGGGAATTTGCCCATTAGCCCGATTATATCTTCGGGAAGGTAAACGGTGATGTTGCGCCCCACAGAAATATGTGTATACTGTGGGATATATGAAGTTTCCCGTGTATTCTGTGGGGCTTGTTTTTGCTGGTTATCCTACCTCACGGTAGGCACCTACACCTACTCGCACAATCCTACGAGTCAGATGCCATCAATGGTTGGCGTTCTATCATAATAGTATGATTGACTTTAACCAAATTGACAAATCAGGCAACATTTTCAACACGCATAATAAATAGCATGATGAGGATATTTCAGGAATATGATGCGAGGGCTGAATGCGGGTTCTGAGCTTATAGTGAACCAGATATTCAGGGAGTACTCCCAGGAGAAGATATCAAGGGTTGTCTGCACCTACGAGAAATTCTCAAATCATTACTTCTTCGATCCGCCTCTTGATACATCCACCAATGTGCCATACTCTGATATCCTGAATGCGTTGGTGTACCTTGACAATGGAGGATACTTCGTGGCGGAAGAATCCGTAACAACCTATTGCGTTGAATGTTTTGCAATGGGGCTGAATCTTGTGGGGCGTTGTCCTTCCTGTGGCTCTGGCAAGATAAAACGGGGGCGCGTGCTTGCTCACAAATGTGGCTGTAGAGATTTCGAGGAGCTGTACAGGCAGTCTGATAACTGGCAATGTCCTAGCTGCAAGAAGAAGCTCTATGTTGCGGGAGCAGATTACACAGATGAAGGAATGGAGTATAAATGTGTCTCATGTGGTTCAATCTTCGAAAAGTATTCAACGAATTATCAGTGCCCCGAATGTATGTCCACCTACGCAGAAGGGGATGAACCTTCTGTAAACTTCAAGCTTTACCTGCCGACAAGATTTGCTGAAAGCAAGAAGCATCAGATGAAGGCTGCATTCCGGGTCAACGAAATGGTAGGAAATTATCTTGCGAAAATGGGATATGATATAAGGATGTTTTTCTTACAGGAACATACCGGGGAATCATTATACTGGGACCTCGTGGCTTCTCATCCAAACAAGAGATCAACTGGAATGGTAGGTGTATCTGTCATTCCCGTCGCGGACACGATAGATAGAGAGTCATTCCAAAGACTGGTATCGAGGAAAAAACGGGCTGGTCTTGCATCCGCAGTTCTGGTGTCGCCAGCTCGTGTTGATGGAACGACGATAATGAAGTTAGCCCAAAAAGGAATCTACTATATAGATGCACAGGACGAAGGTTTCCTGCATGAATCTGAGATCGAAAGGCAGATAGCACCTCTCTTACTTAAATAGCAGCATGAACACCTTGCTTTTCGTCTTGCTTGATTTTTCGAATCCTGCTCATCGGACCCTCAATGTTCATACACCTGTACTGCCGTACTGTAATCCGCTGGGTTGACAGAGCTGACTCGTAAGCTTGACCCAAAAATTGTGTTCTCGCCCGAAGGTTAACGCCGACCTCAAAAATGAATACGATTCATTGACTGAATGGCTTGCTTTTCGATCCTTCTAATTCAATTGCACTTTAGCAGCCTTTCTCAGTAGAAGAACCATCGGGGCCAGCACAGCGACAGCAAGAATTCCCCCCAATGGAAATTCAGGGACAGGCGTAGGGGGTTTCGCAGTACAGCCTGTTTCGGTTTGCACTGACGTGATTCCGTCAGACACAAAACCGGAACAATCATTGTACCTGATGTGTACGACAAACATCGCTTCGTGAGTATTATTAGTTATTGTAGGGTTACCGGCAAATGTGATTATGATCGGTGAACTGATACCGCCGTCTCCTGCTGGGCAGTCCATCGTTGAAGTGAATGAGCCAAATCCATCCTCGGTCCCCGATCCATCATAACTCCAACCATGGGGTGCAGTGCAACCGGGGTCAGTTACAACGGCCCCATTTTCTGAACCATTCCAACCAATTTTGTCAATCCCGAGTGGCGTATTAACAACTGGATTTGAAGTGAGTTGAAACTTAAGAATCAGATTGCCACTACCATCGTGTGTTGCAGTTACTGTTATCACGATACCGGCTAGATCGCTTACATTAGCGTTCTTTAGGAGGTAAGTTCCATTACTCAGCGCGAATGCGACGGGACTAGATATCAGAATAGCCGCAAAAGCTAGTCCGACTAGCATATACCTTCGATTCATATTCAAATCAAAATTTTCGAGTTGAGAATATATAGATTATGGAGCCTGAATCCTCGAGGGTGAACGTAAGATTCACAACAATAGAACTTTTGATATTGCTTTAGAGGTTAGAGCCAGCACAATTAATTCAGTTTAATGGTCATATGAGCCATTTTAGACTGGGATACATTAGCTTATCCATACGTTTAAAACAATTCTTTAGCTATTCCCTATACTCATAATTAATTGAATGATAACGGATACCATGATGAAATATGTGTCTGCGGACTCATCCAGCGTGAGAATTAACCGTTACAGGGCGGGATTCTTTACGGATGGATCCTTTAGAGCCACGAGCCAGTAGTACTGTTTTGATACTATGAACCCATTTTGCAGTAAGAGGGTTCTAAGCGCCTGTTCTGTAGTTTCTCCGCTTGGCAAGGTGTGAATTTCCGATAACACCTTGCAGACATGGTTGTTCAGTAATCTTTGCGCGCCTCTAAGAACTGCCACTTCGGCTCCTTCGCAATCAAGTACAATACATGTCGGAACAGGGTGAAAGGAAACGCTATCCAGCGTGCAAGTTCTGACCGACAAACGTTTTGTCAATTGAATACCCGGCCTTGCACCAACAATGGTTGACATCTCGGATAAGCTAGTGTCATCTGTATCTAGGCGTTCTTCACCTATTCTGTCGGTTGCAGCCAACTTGAACAAATTGACATTCTTGCGCCCATGAACAAAACGCTTTAGATACCTAAATGTTTTCGGATTCGGCTCAAACGAATAAACATGCGAAGCTAGATCAGAAAGCATGATCGTCAAACCACCAAAGTTGGCTCCGACTTCGACAACAACGTCAGAAGAGTTGACAAACTGGCTGCAGACATTCTGACACACCGGTTTCGGTTTTGGCTTCCAAAGGAACGGGAGATAATATGGTTTTACTGGTTCGAGTAGTTTATTCATAATTTGAGCGAGGGCGCTTTCTTGATCCATTAGTCAATTCGCCCTCAAGGAATCGCCTGGCAGATATAAGGACTCAAAAGACTTCGAGATTTCTAGATCTGGGTCTTCCAACGCCCCGGTATGCGAATCCAAGTTTCATCGCTTCCTGCGGGTCGATCAGGTGACACGCGTCCACCACAGCCGACCTGTTACCTGACAGCGACCTAAGATAACCCAGATCCAGATGCTTGAATTTTTCATGCGCAACTCCAAAGAGTATACAATCGGAGTTCGAGACTGCTTTCTCTACAGAATCCAATACATCAAATCCCGCCGCTCTCTCGGCTGGGAAAAGCGGGTCATATATTTTCAATATGGCGCCCATTTCCTGCAATCGGCTACAAATCGATACTATAGGGGACAGTTGGACATCCTTTACATTGGGTTTGTACGATATTCCCAGCACACCAATCTTTGAACCTCTTACCGTTTTAGCAACTTCGTTAAGAGCTTCCATGGTTAATTCTACTATGTGTTCTGGCATTCTGTCATTGATTTCTCTTGCCATCCTTATCAGATAGGGTATGTCACCAACCTTCAGCGCTTCCTCTATCAAGTAGTAAGGATTCGCGGGAAGGCAAGGGCCACCAACGCCTGCTCCGGGATAATGAGGCATAAAATTGTACTTCGTAGAACAAGCCTTGATAACTTCGATGACGTCTATTCCCAGCTTTTCATAAAGCAATGCGAATTCGTTGGCAAGAGCGATGTTCACATCCCTGAATAGGTTTTCAGTAAGCTTCACGGCGTTAGCGGTCCGAGGAGAGGAAACCTTTACAACTTCGACACCAAAAGTTGCCTCATAAAGCGCAGCAACTATATCTCTCGTACGGGAATTGGAGGCTCCGACGACTCTCGGAACAGAAGTCAGATTCTTCATGATGTTTCCGGGGTCCGACCTTTCTGGTGCGCTTGCCAAACCAAAATCAGCATCGACTTTCATTCCCGATTCCGCTTCTAGTATGGGCGCAATCAAATTTTCGACCGTGCCCGGCCCTACCGTGCTTTCTACTATCACTGTCGTACCACTCTTCATGTACTCGCCCACTTGATGTGAAACGGTCCTTATCGCAGAATAGTCTGGTGTCTTACTGGGGAGCACAGGGGTGGGCACGCTCAAAATCAAGAAGTCTGATTTGGATATAACCGGTTCTGCTCTGAGAGTGGCATGAAGCTTTCCTTCCTTCACTACTTTCCGGAGCATGTCTTCCAGACCCGGTTCATCTACAAACCTGTTTTCTCCACTGTTGATGGTACCAACCACAGATTCGTTGATATCCACACCGTAAACTTTGGCGCCTGCGTTTGCAAATGAAGCGGCTGTCGGAAGGCCTATCCTTCCGAGTCCTACGACAGTTATACATATCTCCCCTTCTCGGAGAAGAGTTTTCACTTCTTCAGCCGATATGCATAAGGAACTCTTACCGGAAATCAACGTTCAACCACCAAGATAGCACATATAAGTGCTGACTGATGGATTCGATGCGGTTTTTGATAACTTCCTTGCCGATGATCTATAACTTTGCCTTTGTTCACCCATCACTGGCTTTCCCTCTTGAAAAATGCTTGTATCTACCTTCCCGAGCCTCTTTCTAAATGAGTGTCTTCTCGAATAACCTGCAAACGCCGCAAAGGCAAGTGCAATTATAAATAGATACGGCCTGATATCTCCAAGACTGTAGTACTTGAATGAGATGGGGGAAAGAAGGGGAAATACGCCGTTGTCAATTGTAATATGCATAAAAAATGAAGAAATAGCAAATAGTTCGACATATAACTGTCTCTTCAATCCAAATCGAAGAATTAACAAAAGTGCAAGCAGAAAGAATAAGGAGTGAGCTGGCCTAATTGGTTGAGGTATTCCAAAGAACGAAGGCAAATGATCGAAATCGAGCAGTATGACGAAGGTAACCGGCAGAAGCAGAAATGCAAAATCAAATTTTCTGTAAACTAGGGAAGATAAGGCAAAAATGGCCAGAGCACCCAACAAGAGTATAAATTCATGTGGAGGTATCGTACCTATCGGTCTCAGAACTCCTATCCTGACCGAAGAAGCGCTGTACAGCAGAGGCACTATGGTAAAAGCGATTCCTATAAGGACGTAAGCGCCGATGACTAGCATGGACTCCTTCAGGGCTGGTATCAAAGTGCTGGTGATTCTTTTCATGAGTA
Source organism: Nitrososphaerota archaeon (assembly GCA_021324115.1). Classification (GTDB taxonomy): domain Archaea; phylum Thermoproteota; class Nitrososphaeria; order Conexivisphaerales; family DTJL01; genus JAJPJS01. Next base: position 174,193 of record JAJPJS010000008.1, on the reverse strand, counting down.
TCACTCAATCGAGGTACCTATCCTCCGGTAGATGACTCCGCCTTTGCCAAATTTTTCCGGGTCGAAAATACGCCTTGCATCGACTATTACTGGTTCCTTCATAATGGATGCAAAGTCTTCTGGTTTGAGCTTTGAAAACTCAGTCCATTCTGTGGCTATGATACAGCAATCGGCCTCATGTAGACAATCTTTGGCATCATTTGAAAGGCTGATAGAATCGCCAAGAATATTCTTGGCGTTTTCACCGGCTGCCGGGTCATAGGCCGAAACGGCTGCGCCCCTAAGTAGCAATTCCCTCACAATATTCAGTGAGGGTGATTCTCTGATATCATCAGTATTACCCTTGAAGGAAAGTCCGAGCACGGCGATTTTCCTTCCCTTCAGAGTCTTGAGCAGGCTCTCTGCAGTATTCACAATTACTTTGGATTGTTTCATGTTTATCTTGAGTGCAGATTCCAGGATGTCAGGGTCCACCCCCTTATTCCTCATGTGTGCTATCATCGCCCTTGTGTCCTTTGGAAGGCAGCTTCCTCCAAAACCAGGGCCAGGGCGTAGGTACCGATTATCCAGCTTTGTGATCGTGGCGAGCCCCCTGATGACTTCTCCAACTTCAGAATTTGGCAAAGCCGATGCAAGATTGGCAAGAGTGTTGATGAAGCTTAGCTGGACGGCCCTGAACGTATTCACGGAATATTTGATTAGTTCGGCATTTGTGGGCGTAGTCTCTATTGTGACAGGCAGTTTACCATAGAATTTTTGAAAGAGTTTCTTCAATGTACTCAGCGTACGTCCGTCCGAGCAGCCCAATATCAAAGCATCTGGATGAAATGTGTCATAGACGGCGGTCCCCTCACGGAGAAATTCGGGGTTTACTGCCAATCCAAAATCTCTTACTGCTTTCATACCTGATCTCGATTCGAGTTCACGTTTGATCATTTCCTCGGTAGTGCCAGGTACCACCGTGCTCTTGATTACCACTATGTGGTTCCTTCTCTTTGCCTTCATAGCTAGAGCAACCTGGGCGCATGCTTCTCTGACAAAGTCTAGTTCTATCCCTCCGTCGGGTCTGCTGGGAGTCCCCACAGCGATAATCGTAATTTCTGTATTCCGAACCGCCTTTGAGATATCATCGGTGCAATCAAATGTTCCGTCATCTAGAGTCTGTCTTAACATTTCATCCAATCCCCTTTCATGAAATGGGACAATTCCTGAACGTATAGTCGAAAGTTTCTCCTTGTTTACTTCTACTCCAATTGTTTTTATCCTTCGGCTGGCAAAACATACGGCGGTTGATAACCCGACGTAACCGAGTCCGATAACAGAAACTTTCGAGTTCAATTTATAACCGCATCGCTTAAGAAAAACGAAGTAATTGTACCTTCTGATACACGTTAATGAAGCAGAGTATCTTTCTTAGAGATCAATCAGTTGTTGAGCCTAGCTCCTGCAAGCTTTCTCTGCATCATCACGAGGGCGAAGCCCAGTGCACCCACCAGCGCCATCGGTAACGGAAACTCTGGCACTCCGGTACTTTGTGAGGTTGTACTGAGTTTGACGACGAATGGAGGACACGGGCTAAAGCCACTCGCTGAGCTTGTTTCAGTGAGAGTGAACTGAGCATTTGCTCCGGCAGATGAGGGAGGTGTCACCACTACGGTGAATTTTATGACTCCTGAGCCACCATTCACCGTAAATGTACTCTTGGTGATCGTCCAGCTCCACCCAGAAGGAGGAGATGTAATATGAATCGTCACTGTGTTGGTTCCAGACGGAAAGTCAGCATATGAAAACGTGTAATTCAGCATGGTGGACTGACCGGAGACAAGTACAGCGGATGACGGACCCTGTATCCCTGGAGGGCTGACACAGTGGCATGCAAGAACAGGAGTGATGGAGAAGCCAGCAACGAGTGACCCAATTGCAAGCATCAAAGCTGATAAATATCGGAGATGAATCATGTTAGAAATCCTGCCCAACAAACCTTTTTAATGATTCAGAAGCTGAACATCATGTCGTTAGAATTGCAATCTGTATCTTTCTTCCTGAGGATGTATTGAATACGCGCCTGTTTTATATTCTACAAATGTTCGTAGACCATAGCAGGACGTGCGTTTGTACATGATTTGAGCCGTAACGTCCATACACTGTGAAAGTTCGGCTTGAAATCTTGGAAGCGAAGAGGTCTAATCATAAAGACATGGTTCAGGGTGATGTGCAGAGGTGCGATTATATGCCACTACCGAAGAGATTTTTTCGTGCCATTGTGTTTGGACCTACAGAGGGGGACATATATTTGAAAGACATCCACCAAAACGCCATCACCCAAGCCACGAAAAGAATGTACCCAACAAACAGATGCATTGTAGTTCCGAGTGCGATGCCGGCGAATTCGAAGGTCAGGAAAACCACGAATAATCTAAGGATGTTGATCAAGAAAACCCCTACGAAGCCGATTATGAATAGGGGAATCAAACGTTTCCAACTCTTTTTTATGTCAAGTATGGTCATGGTCGAAAGCATTCCAAATGCAAGAACCCCCTGAATCCCCGTGCAGTCACTCTGAACGTCAAGTATCATTGGCCCTGAACTGGTTTGTATAGCAACCAAATGCCCTAATGTAGTAGCCGTGACGCCGAAGAGAGTCAGGGCAGAGACCATTACGCTTGCAAGCCAGTCTTGAAGCGTGACGAAATTAGGAATGATGTTCTCAAGTTGATAACCCAGAAGCAGGACAATACCATACGTCGCAGGTACCCAGAACAGCTTGAAGGCTCTGATTCCAAAGAAGGCGACAACCACTGCAGAAAATGTGACCAGCATATCTATTAAGCCAAATCGTGACCCAAAGATGAAATTCTGGAGATAGTCTAATGAGATCACTCCTATCCCAGCACCAACTTCAAGCGTAGCGCCCCTTGTAGCTAAGGTCTTTACTGCGTCCCACTTGAGGGCAAACCACGTGGCTATAGTAATCATGAAGATGAACAGATAAGGATAGTCTAGTCCAACCCTCGGAATAAGCGCAGGCAAAAGTATGCTTGCCAAGACTGAAACTAGAAACAGTTGGGGATGAGTAAGTCTCGTAAGTCTCATATTGGTCATCTATTCTTTTCCCATTAATAAATCATGTATAAATTCACGTGGTCATGATAAGTAACTATCAGCCCAAATGAACATATTCTATTCTATTAATACTCGGTTGGACCCAAGTATGCGTTTCATGAATAGAGCTCCCTTTGAGTTGCATACAAGATAAATAATATAGCGTCCCTGAGACGGTCTAAGCTGATGGGTTACTAACGAGGGTTGGCATTCTCTTCCGCAGAACCAGCAGACCAACGAGGGCTACCGCCGTTGCAGCTGCCATTCCAGCTCCGAATTCGGGTGTTGTTACAATCGTGCCAGCGTCGAAGAACAGTACGTTCTGGAAGGTGCTGGATTGGCTGCCTGGACAAGCTACTACGCCTTCCACATCGACTGTATACGTACCATGCGTCATAGTTGGGTTTATGCTTGTCTGATCAAGCCTCGCTCCTACCGTGTAACCGTTAGGGTTACCTGCGCCGACTACTGAGACCCACCAGTAATATGGACCCTCAGGATTGGTGTTATACGGAGAACCCAGCACGCTCGTGAATGTGTAACCCTCAGGACCGGTGCCGAAGGGGATGGTAAATGAATCGCCAACCGTGTAGTTTAAGGCAGGAGCTTGTGGGGGAACAGAAGTACCCGAACCGCTTCCGCCGAAGGCACTCGGCCAGTACAGTCCGGAGGTTGTGCTGGAACCAAGCATAAACTGGTTACCATTGGGGTCCGTTACCGTGACTTCATGGACCGACACAAAGCACGCACTGGGAGACGTCCATGGTTGCTGAGGATAGCTGCACGTTCCTGAGCATGGGGTGGAGGAGCCCTGGGGTAATGCCACCACCGCACTCCCAGATGCTGTCGACAAGACTATGTTAATGGTGGAACCAGGCGGTATGGCAGTGGGCATGCTGAAGCTTGGACCATAGTAAGTTGTAGCTAAAGCGGGCGTCCACGATATTGCGTATATACCCAACAAAGCCACTACCGCAAGCAGATATCTTTTCATATTGTTAACCTGCAGTCGAGGTGACTAGGTAGATAAATAAGCATTAAGGACTACAAATCTACTTATATGAATTGGAAATTCATAAACTTCCTATTTGTTCTTTTAAAGTCCAATTTACTCAAAACACGTCAATAGTCTATTAGCTGATGCGCGCCACGTGAATTGATTCAATACTCTGTTGCGACCTTCCTCGCCCATCCGCTGACGCATTTGCCGGCTTAGCAGAAGTAATCGAATGGCCTCCGCCAGCTGTGCCGGGTCTCTTTCCTTGACAAGAATTCCAGTAGTACCATCTATCACGGCTTCGGGAATGCCTCCACTGAATGTGGAAACAGATGGTAAACCATGCAATCCAGCTTCTAAGAAGACAGTGCCGAATCCTTCCACATCGTCTGATAAAGTTATAGAAGGCATAGAAAATATTACTGATTCCTCATATTGTCTGGAGAGGTCGTCACCACGTAATTCCCCGGCAAAACGCACATTGCCTTTTAATCCCAAAACATTCACAAGCTCTGACATCCTGCCAAATTCGGGTCCGTCACCCACAACCACCAATTTGATATGAGGAAATTCTGATTTTAGAGGCACCATTGCCCGAATCAAGTATTCAAGACCCTTTCTTCTGACCAGCCTGCCAACAAAAAGAATGGTTTGATCGTTATCTTGTATGTTCTGTGTTCGAGGCACCTTTTCGTCGACATTAATTCCTGGATAGAGCAGTACAATCTTTTTTGTTTTCTTTACCTTCGCATTCAATAAATACGATGTAAACCTTGAATTGGTAGCAATGCAGCCTGTCAGATAAAGCGAAATCAAATGCAACACTGATTTGATTTTGCTCTTCCTCGATTGAAGTATGTCCTTACCGTAGAAGAGCGAGGCCGTTTTAAGGCGTAAAACTCGGGCAAAAGATAATGTGATTATGCCAATCGCCGTATCGCTCCCACCTAGAAGAAATACACTCTCCACTTTCCTCCTTTTTATGATGCTAACAATCTTGATTATTGTAGTACAGAACGAAGGAAGACTAGATGACAATCTGAAGTCTTCAGGGAAGGTTTGCCTTTTCTCTTCAAGACGGGATATGGACACGAGCGTGACAGAATGACCTAACGCAGACAATTCCCTTTTGTAGGCTATGGCTCTCCCTTCTATTCCACCTACACCGCTTGGTGGATCAAGTGTCATGATGAGTAGGTTCAAAAAAATCTCACGCAAATTTACAAAGTTTGGCCTTTTGAACGTGAGAACATAAAGTAATGGTTTCTCTTGCGAGGAGACTCGGGTGAATAAGCGGTATGATATATTATTTCGAAGTCATAAAAGGAAGCCAAAGCTTTCCTGATCGAATCTCCGAGATAATTAGAGTGAACCTCTATAAACAGCCTCGGACGCAATACCCTGATGCACTCGAAGCCACCGCTTATTACTTTCATTTCGTGCCCTTCCACATCTATCTTCACAAAATCAGGTGGTGGATGACTTCTAATGAATTCGTCAATCGTGGTGGACATTACTTTACGCGTGCCAATTTTTTCTCCCCAGCTCTCCAAATAATCTCCCGACACCAGCTGCCCTTTCCTTATAGATTTTGATGAAACGTCAAGTTCGATTTCGCCTTGGCTTTCTGAGATGGCCAAGGGTACAGGGATTATGTTTTGTATTCCCTTAGATAGGTTGTATAGTTTTACAAATGATTCCTGTGCTGGTTCAAACGAATAAACCAGTTCAAAACTGTGGGATAGAATCTTAGCGATCTCTCCGACATTCCCACCTATGTCATATGCTACGTTCCCCCCTATCTGTTTCAATCTTTCGATTATAATATCTGGATCGCCCATCTTTAACAGCCCTAGAACAGTCGTCTGGTTGAATTTAACAATTTTCGAGTGATGTTCGAATCCAGCAATGCTTTACTCCTTCGATTAGAAATGAGGGCTAATAGCCCATGTAATACTTTCCATATCAGTTCATATTAAGAATAATCGTAATATCGACATGACAAACTCTTTAAAAGACTCAAAAGCGATTTCTGATTTGAACATGTGCTGCGTATCCACATCCCGGCTGATATGTGGTGCATAGTGGGAGGATAAAATGATCAAGCAGAAACTTACTGTTTTGTTTCTGATAGGTATCTTCGCCATGTCTGCATTCAGCATCTCTCTTGAAGTCTTGCCTGTTGATCGAGCAACCGCAGCGCCAGTTATAGGAAGCAACATTCAGACGTTTTCAACCGGCTTGAGTGGTGGTCCGGTTGTTCTTGACGAGTCTACACTGAGTGAGATGGTAGGTGGTTACCAGTACATGACCCAGACAGCAATGAGTCGAGTAATAGAAGAGTATTTTGTCCCGATGGGAATCCGTTTTGTATTCCTAGATATTGGGTGGATGGATGGAAGTACGGTAAACTCTTCTTCGCTGGGGACGTATGTTCTTGGAGGTTATCAACAGTGGATTGCTGACTGGCTCGAAGTTTCTCAGCAGTATGGGATATACAACATATTTTTCACTAAACAATTTGGCTATTTCTTTGCGCCCGGTTGGGATACAGCGTTTCTGCAAGCTTACCCAGGCGCTCAGACTGTAAACAGTCAGGGGGAGGTTTCGCCTCTTGTTAATTGTGCCGGTTGCACGTCTTCCAGTGGTTGGAGCATAGCCAGCCCATATGTGTATCAGCAAATGTCTCAGGACCTGTTACAGTTGTACAAATGGTATGGAAGTTACTCTAGTTGGATAGGTATAGGTGAGGGTGCCACAGGAGACAGAAATTATTATGCCAATACAGACAATGTGATAAAGACGGCGCGACCATTCGACAATGCGACGATTCAGGCCTACGCAAACAGCCCTATGTTCAGGAGAGAGATTACCCAATCGGGATATTACATAGGAACAAACGTACTTTCCGAAATATACCAGATGTTCATTGCCAAAACCAAATCTTTCAGCACTGCGAGTTTGGCAAATGAGATAATGACATATGACGACAACAGCTATTCCGGGGGTTCTATCGTTTATCCACTAGTAGGCTGGAACGCCTTTCTCAACTATGAACAAGCATACCTTGAATATAATCTTACACAGCTAATTTCTGCTTTTGGTAAGCATTTGGTGGTTTTCACCGGACTGCCTACCCAAATAGTTGAATCTATACCTAATGTTAATATGGCTAACTTTCTCTTTGCCAATTCAGGTGCCGGAGGCCCAATAGGATGCCCCCCAAGTCAGTCCAGTTGCGGCGGTTCAGCAACCTTTTGGGCTGATAATGCGATGGCTCAGATTCAAAAAGACCTTTCAGTGACAAGCGGGTCATACTCTCCGTGGTACAGCTTTGGGAATACACAGGACAATCAGGGTTCATTAACACCCCTCGAACTCAGGACGATGTATCTCACCGATCTCGTGCTTGCTCCAACCAACCCACTCGGAATGAATGATTGGATGTGGGGAACACAGTACAACGGCATCAACGACCTCTACCAGAATATGTATACAAGAGCGTTTGGAAGCCTTCTGAACAGAATGGTTTTCACTGGAAGTTATTATGGGTCTACGAGTGGTTACGTAAGAGTTCTCTGGATTGGAGATTCCGAGGATGGATTCTTCCCTGAGTTCCTTACGCCAGCCGTGAGCATCACCTGGGCACCAAGTTCTGACAGTAATCTTACGCAGTATGGTTCGTTCAGCCAATTCAACGTAATCGTGGGATCCCCCACTAATCCTACATCGAGCTTTGAACAGAGACTACAGAGCTTCGTGGAAAATGGGGGAGGGGTGGTCGATACATCTTTCGGTAGTTCGCCCAACTCCCAGAATGTGTTGCTTGGTCTACAGACTTCAAGCACCCCTGTATCCACCTCCAGTTCCTTGTCGATCATAGCGAGCAACGCCATAACAAGGCCATATACCTCAATTAGCTATGCACCGTACTGGATAAGGTACCAGATCACTCCAATGCAAGGTGCCAGCCCCCAGATTCTCGTAGCGGACTCGAACTCTAACCCTGTCATAGCCGTAAACAGCTATGGTTCAGGAAGGGCAGTGCTTTTGGAACAACCCTACGCGAGGTTATCCTATTCAGGAAATCCACCCTCCTTTTCTGGCGTCATGTACGGCTCGCCCAGAGACAGCTTCGTTAGCCTCATGATAAACGCGATTTTGTATGCGGCCGGTAGGGGGAACATGGCTCCGGCTCTGTGGGAGAGCAGTTACGGCGGTCAACAAAACTGGAGTCCATATTTACAGTTCAGCGTGGATGGTGCTCCCGGAGGACCATTGCTTCTTTGGTTGTCCAACAACGGAAGCACAGTTTCACCATTTGACATCCATTTGAGTGCTAGCTACTACGGACTTACCGGAGGCTGGACGGCAATTGATGTTCTGGACATGACTGTTCTTGCCACCGGCACAGGAAATGACATACACATTTCAACGAACGTTCCGGCTAACAGCTGGCTTCCGATATACATAGTTAAGGACGGTGGAAACTTCGCGCCAGTGTACAGCACTGCAAGGGTGGTATCAATGTCGGTAAGTTCCGGAGGTGCCACAATATCTACATCCAGTTCTCCTGACTCGTCCCAGTGGGTCGTTCTCAATGCCACTTCTGTTAGCTCGGTCTCCACAAGCACCTCAGGCTCCCTGCCTCAGTATTCATCTTCCCAATCTATCAACTCCACTCAGATTGGATATACATGTACAGGCATCGCTTCCGATGGCTCGTGCAGCTCTTGGTCTCATAATGATAATGAGGGTTGGTTCCTGAGCAGTCAAGGACTTCTTTTCATCCATTATAAGGGTTCAAATCTGGTGTCCATCTCAGTTACCAGCGGTGGCGGGACGTCTCCGCCTCCTTCGCAACCGCCTCCACCCTCGGACGTGCAGCTAGCTCTCTCGGCCTCACCCAATGTAGAATCGGATGGTGGTAACACCACGCTGATTTTAAATATAAATGGCTCAATAACTTCACTGAAGGGTACACAACTGCCTCTTTCGATGAGCCTTCTTCAAGGAACCCCAGTTTCATTTGGGTTCGAGAACGATATTTCCTCGATATCGAACTCATCCATGTATTACTACTTCGAATATGCACAAATAAATTCATCACAGGCTGGCTCTTCGGGACAGGTGCTTCTTGAAGGCCCGACTTCTATCTCTGCGGTTTACCTGCAGGGTGTCGTTCAAACCCAACAAGGAACGGGTTCAGGATCAGGAGGCAATGTGTCGAGCACTGGAACGGGGAGCGGCACTCCGGGGAATACAAACAGCTCCGGGAGCGGAACCGGCACAGGACAAAGCCAGGGTTCGTCCAACTCTACATCCTCGGGCCTTGGTCAGGATTTTGGGGCGCCCGGTAGTGACGGTGCGGGTCATGGTGGGGTGGTGATAGTCGGCCAGGGTACGAACCAGAGTGAATATTACCAAAATACTACCCAAGGATGGAATTATCAGACTTTCAATACTTCGAGTACTGACCGTTATGGACAGAACTCAACGACCAAGCCGCAAAATGGAAACCCAAATCCCTCGGCTGGCGGAACTGAAAGTGCATCCGGCCAGACATTTACTGTAACCGCAACTTCTGCGGGGTATGGTGCGATGCTGTCGATCACTGTTTTTGTCGTGGGGCTTGTCCCCATAGAATGGCTAAAGACTAAACAAAACATCAAGCTCATCGAAGGTATAGGGAAAGACTCTGACGGCGGATGATTGTTCACGCCGCAGTTCCTATAATGGGACTGCTCTTTTCCGCCAGAAGAGGAAGAATATCATAATGACAAGGAATATTCCCAGGAGCAATACGCCTGTGACGAGAGCAATAAAATAATAATTAACCGCAGGATAGAATATAGCAACGACTACTCCTGGTCCGTTGATAATGATCCTGGTACTCTGCTGGGTGGGGGATATGATATCAAGCCCGCTGGAGTTTGTGCTCCACTGCCGGAACAGAAAGCCTTTGTTGGGAAGTGCGTTGATTGACAGCGATGAGGAGTTATACCAACCGCCTTTCGGGACTGCACCTTCGTTTGGCTTCGAAGCCGTAAAAGTCAGATAATACTGATGGAAGTATGTCACATTGACCATGCTGGGCTGGTCTGCTGGAACCGATGCCATCCCGGTTTCCCACCTTTCGCCAGTGATACCGGAAATAGGATTCGTGAAGTTGATTGAACCATAGGCGTCAAACCAGTAATTGGTCGGTTCCTGATTCAGCTGAATGGAAACCAATTTGCCATCCTGATAGCCCGATGCCGATGGTGTATCAAAGCTGCTTCCATAAAGCATTGAGAATTGAATGTTCTGAAGGAACTGATGATAGTAATTTTCTACATAAACACCACTTTGATTTACTTCCCCTGACACGGCTCCCACAAGAATCCATCTTTCGGTGCCGTTTCGTGAAGTATATTGCCTCACCACGTTCCAATCCGTGCCGCTCAACATCCAGACCGATGAATTAAGAGGGGCGGTCTTCGATACGGGAGTTGCATTATCTGTACCCGGTATCGTAGTATAAGTAACATTGAACAGAGGAGGAGTTCCTCCGAATAGCAGATCATTGGCCACAGTTACGTTAAACAACTCATAATAATAGAATGTGTAGTTGTATATCCTAGCCCCGGTCAGGTTTATAACTAGAGGAGACATGTTTCCCGATATGGTCCACGCCCTGTGTGAGCCTGAAGCGATAGAGACGCCAGATATTGTCATCGAACTCCCAGGGTCGACAACGATCGTATCGTTGGGTACTGCCCCCAATGGCATCGGGACGGTCGTACCGTTACGCAAGTACAGCAGTGTGAATGTGTTCGTCGAATTGAGCGGCGTTGAATCTGGAAACGGTATAAGATTTACCTGAACAGTCTGACCAACCACCCGCTTAGCGATACCATATTCTGCGGTGATGTTTAGCCAACCCGCCCCCCGACCGATTATGTAGTAGTAATAGCTGCCACCTTCCTGCGGTGCCAGCCTACCAATACTAGCATTATCTCCTATCGAATACAGGTAGAGTCCCCCTATGCTTTCAGGTACGCGGAACACCAATGGGTCACTGTAAATCGCCGCGTTTATTTGGGAGCCACCTGTGTTGACAATCAAGGAAAGATGCCCGGAATTGCCCGTCATGTCAAAACTGTACTTGCTAGTTCCATTCATAAGCATCTGCATGGTGGCGGACCAAAAATCAAAACATCTGGTTGTGGTACCACAGAACCACGTATCTGCAATACCATATCCACTAGTCCAGCCATTTTGAGATGCCAGCTCATAATCATTGTAAGGATAATTAGAGTCCGAATGGGTGGATATGACCCCAAATTCTTCCCTTGTCTGGTTGTAAGTGACAGCATTTTGCCAAGATATACCATTGACCGCCTTCTGCGATTGGTCAATTGAGTACAAACCCGAGGGTGTTGTCTTCCAGTACCCCGCAAGAACATAATCCAGCGTGGAGGATGCTTGTGTTGAGAGCTGTGCATAGGTGAATCCCGCTTCCTGAATCTGCTGAAGCGCGGGGTAGTATGTGTAAGCATCTGTTCCAAATGCCCAGTATCTAGACCAGTTTCCCGGACCAATTAAATCATTAAAATACGTGACAATCGAGTCGATCCTGATTTTTTGTTCAGACGGCGGCATAATTGATCCATTTCCGAACCTAAAATCGTTATCCGCATCATTCAGTGTATCCTTTGCATGAGTCCACCCGTTCGTGTCCACAACCCAACCCTTAGCCGCCAGGTTCTGGAAGTTGTGTATGGCATTCATGCCGTAATGTTCCCAGTCATAAAGCGTGAAAAATACTTCAAAGTTGACTCCTCCGGGTGCACCTTGATTGAATTCGCCAACGATGTCGGCGGGATGAAGTTCGCCTGGGTAAGTCATGTTATCCTGGGGGTCGAAGACTATGGTTCTGTTATCCTGGGCGTAAGGTTCACCATTTGCCATGAGAATGCTGTCGGGAACCAGGGGCACGGAGTTGCTGAAGTTAGCCGTGCCGACCCTCGCTATATACACAATGTCCCAGTTGCTTCTTCCCAAAATGATGTAGTCGGTCTGGTTCTGACCACGCCACCAACTCACTTCACCGGAGGTCACGTTCAGCTGCAGTTTCAGGATTCCTTGAATCGAATTCGGGACACCAGAAGATTGCTGATTCCCCTGAACGTTCACTGAAAAATTGATCCACATGGGATTGGGGCCGACGGAGGTCTGGGGCGGGGAAACATACAGGAGTTGTCCGCTTGACCCTGCAAGGTCAAGCCTCCAGACCGCTGATGATGATGTATTTACAAGCACCGAAACCTGAGTAATTTCTGTGGTGTTTCCATCTATGAAATCTATAGGCTGAGAATACACACCCCCCGATACAATGTTGGTAGGTGTGAGTCGTGTGGTCGAACTCTTGTTGTCAACCACTGCGGCCAACGCAAAGTAGGTATCATTCCAAGTCGCGCCCATGTTCCCGTAGTATACGTAACCAGGGACTGTGTTAGGAGGTGGAACAACGCCGGGTGGAAGTGTGGGAGAAACGACGTGCTCAACCGAATCGCTCCAGCCATTCAAATCCACATTTATCTCCCCCACGAGACCTCTCTTGAAAAGAGCCTGAATCACGCCAGTGACGGCACCGCACTGACTGTACTGACACATGGAAGCATGGTCTTCGGCTCGGATCACTTCTGCGGACCCGCCTGTGGACCAGGGAAGGATTCCAACATTGACAGAAGTGATATTCTCAAGAGCGTAGTAGAAAAGGTCTATCTCCGGCTCGAATGTAGACGCAAATAATTGCGGTGCATTGTAGGCATCTGCTGTATTATAGAATACTTCCTGCCATCCTTCTCGATAAAAGGCATATTGGCCTTCGGTGCCACCCCACCACCATAACTGAGTTCCGTTCAGATTCCGGTATATGACATTCGGCTCGAAGAGGTTGGCGCTCCCCACGGTAGCATTCATGAACTCGGTGCCAGTGCCATTCCATGAGACAACGGGCATGGCTGTGTCGGTCAGAGTTGTACCAGAAGAGCTGAACACCTCACCTCTGTAGAATGACGGAGAACCGGGCATTACTCCAGAGAAATTCTGAAGAACTCCAAATGCCAACGTTTCGCCACAAACTCCCGCGCCGTTTTGAGGCTGGTTGGGGCAATCGGTATATCCAGAAAGGCCGAAATATTGCTGGTATGGGACTACTGCGGGACCGACGAAAAGAAAGTTGGTCCCGTTGTGTATTGCAGATTCTATCGCTTTGACAGCTAATGGTGGGTCGGTTCCTTCGGTGGACATGGAAGCTGAACCGAAGTAAACTGCAAACTGATATCTGCTTGAATTGGACTGGAAGTTCCAGAAGGTTGCTGGGCTAAGAGAGCCTACCGCAACAACATCAAATGGTATGCCCCAGCTACGCATGATATTTATGGCGACCTGCTCTGTGTATGGTGGCTGATACATGTCAGTACTCGAGACGATGGCCAATGCTTTCAAGCTGGATTGAACCTGCGGAGACACCGATGACTGGGGAATGCTCGCCTCAGGCAGAGCTGCACGACCGGGTATTGAGGGAAGCTGAGTTGAAGAGATCACTATGGCAAGAATGACCAGAAGCACAGATACCTTCCTATTAGATGGATGGTTCAAGTTGTGTATTTGCCCTCGTAGATTCCGAGAAGTTTGTCCACCAACGAATTATACGTAAATTTAGCGGCTTTTTGCTTTGCGTTTACGCTGATTGTATGTGCTTTATGCTTGTCTGATAACAGCTCGACCAAAGTATCACCAAGTTGGCTAACAGATACGGGAAGCGGAAGAAGTATACCATCCACGCCGTCATCCACCTGAAACGGAATCCCTCCCGTCCTAGTCGAGACGACTGGCTTGCCTTGCGCCATAGCTTCGAAAATGGATTGACTTGTTCCCTCGTAGGATGTGGGAAGAACAAAAATATCGCATGAGGCGAAGGCTTGCATCTTGCTAACATGCTCATAAATTGGCTCCATGATTCGAACGTTGTTCTCTATCCCTAGCTGCTTGACTTTCCTATTTAGTTTGGCTGCGTAACCCCCTTGGTCTGGTCCTATGAGAAGAAAGGTGGCCTTGGGAAAGGTTTGAAGTACTCGTGGCGCAGCTTCTATCAGATGCTGGGGTCCTTTCAGTGGGTTCATCCTGCCAAAATACAGAATTACCGGCGAACCTTCTATGCCGTGCTCCTTTAGGAAGATCTGACCATCTGCAGGCTCGAGTGCGCTCTCGAGAATACCTGATGGTGTAACGATGATTTTATCCCTAGACACTCCTAAACCTTCCAAAGGAAGAATGAGTTCCGGTGCTCTTACCAGCACTTTGTCTGAAAGCGGGAATGATCTTTCAGCAAAGTACCGCTCAATTCGTCTCATAGGGAGTTGTTTGTACCATGGTCTCGGAATCATCGAGTGTACGTCGAATACAGTGATGATGTTTTTGGAGCCCATATCCTTGCCAGCCCGCATCGCTATTGCCGTGTGAGGTTGGGCGTAATCGTAGGCATGTACCACATCGAAATCAAAAGATTTGATCGAGTCTCCCAGGCCATCCCATAACTTGAGTCTGTATGACAGGTCAAACCTGAGTGGAATTCTGTGAACGGTAACTCCATCTATTGTTTCTTGCCGGGGGAGTGTGGTTCCTTTGTACTTTTCAGCTGTAAATACGTGTACCTCGTTGCCTCTTCTTGCAAGTTCCTTTGAAACGTTAAGCATATACCATTCTGCGCCTCCTACCATGAATGGAGCGAAGTAAACTCCCACTTGTGCTATTCTCAATTCAACTATCGTCCGTTGACAGAAATTCGATCTGACGCGTCAGGAATAGTGTGGTGATTCTATGTCCCAGCCTTGTATGTGGTATTCTTCGCCTTGACAGTCAAAATATGCGTTGAACGGGTCCCTATAACTTCTTTTCATCATAGACAGGCACCAAGCAAAGATCGAAGCGAGGTGTTGAAAGGTGGAGACATCTTCATCAGGCGTGAATATCTGTTTACCTACTCTACGCATTTCTCTGTAACTGATTACGCGATACCAGAATTTCCTATCAGCACGTATCCGCTCTGGATGAGGGTTTAATTTCGCTATGAGCTGAAAATCTGTCCAGCAATAGCGTTTTATCTTGGCCGCCCTAGATGCCAGCTCCCAATCCTCCCAGATATGCAAATCATGCCATCCGCCTAGCTCAATAAGTAACGACCTTGGAACAACGGTGATATGCCCCTCGCCCCAGTGAGAATCTGCCGCTCTATTTCTCGCCCAAAGAAGCTTACCTTCTGCATATTTTCTGTAGCCTTCCAGTAATATTTTCAGATTAGAGTTGAATATATCATCCGTATCCATGTTGGAAATAATGTAATATCCACTGGATTTCTCGAAGGCGTATTGTCTACCCATCCCTCTATTACGGACCCTCATGTGATACAATTTGATCTTGTTTGTATTCTGGTACTCCTCGAGGATAAGCCGCGACCTGTCGGTACTATTTTGGTCGACGACTATCACCTCATAGCTCGTATCGATTTGACACAGGATCGAGTCTAAACTTTCTCGCAAAGTAGATTCTTCATTGAAATTTGTAATACAGATAGAGTAGATGGGAGTCGTTGGCTTCAAATTGTATTGAACCTATCGAAGCTTGGGGGTATTCTTCATCCTGAATACGAAAAATGTCAAACCCTCTACAGCTGCGAGCGCAGCGAGTACGGGAAGTCCCCAGACAGTTATGAACTCCTGGAAAGGTGTGGCAGGAGTGGATGAAATGAATATTCTCACCGTATCAAGCCCTGAAGAGTTGTACTTCACAAAGAGGGTAGCACTAGACGAGTTATAGTACCAGCCATGCGAAGCGTTGAACAAAGCCTGAGCAATACCGTACTGTGGAAGGCTTTCGCCGGCGTCCACCGAAACAGATCTGATGCTGGAATGGACTGGAACGACGAAGAGGGCCGTTTCGTTGTATGTACCTTCCAGGTAATATACGGTC
Organism: Nitrososphaerota archaeon; assembly: GCA_021324115.1. Taxonomy (GTDB): domain Archaea; phylum Thermoproteota; class Nitrososphaeria; order Conexivisphaerales; family DTJL01; genus JAJPJS01. The sequence goes on along the minus strand of JAJPJS010000008.1, from coordinate 158,076 downwards.
TGAGTTGGGTAAGTTAACTGATCAAGCAATCTGATATTTGTATATTGGATGATGAAGTCACTTCGCTGCGGTTCGATGTAAATCACATCCCAGCTGTAATTGCTCAATATCATGGTGTACGTGATCGTTTTCGCCGTGCCATTCATTGAAGTAAGAGACAGAGGATCAATAACCTTCCAAGCTCCATTCATTCCAACTGCAGAAGCGTTAATGCCAATGCCGGCGGTAAAGGTGGTGTTGGTTGGATTGGAAATCCATACTTCTAGCGGACCACCGGGAATTCCTGAAAGCGATGCCGTGATCTGCTGTTGTGATACAGGCGTGGGTCCCAAGTTGAACCAAATAGGCGAGGGAGATCCAGTCGATATGTATTGAATCACATTCGACAGCATTTGAATGGGTGGAGAGGCTAAGGATAAAGCGAATATATTCTGTGTTGATTCAAGTACCACGACAATCCCGGACCCAAACTGGTTGGTCGAAACCAGGACATCGTTTCCAACAGCAAGCGTAGAATTTGGTGTAGGATGACCTAAGGATAGACCGCTGGAGTATGGTGTGTGGGCCGTGAAAATTGTAAGCTGCCTAGTGTAAGACAAATTGGCTGATAGCTTGTAAGATTGGATTTCCGTTGGATTGAAGCCTAACAAATTCACCCCCCAGTCTGGAGGATATCCTACAAAAATCAACCTGCCTCCGGATTGCACGTAATTATAGAATAATGTCTGTATATTCGTCCCAACCGGCTCGGACGCTGTCCAGATTACGGCTGTGTATGCTGAAAGATTCACCAAGGGTGGACTATCGGAGCCGGGTTGTATTCGAACAAACTGAACATTGGCGATTGCCTCTAGGTCTCCCATAAGAGTCTGGGGCGGGTTATTTCCAATTACAAGTATACTTGCCACAGAACGAGCGCCATACTGAGGACCGATATAACTCATGAGTTGAAGCTGTTGCGTGTATTGCGAAAATGCAGACGGAGGGCACGACTGGATGGAGAGTCCCTGAATACTCAGATATTGAGTATATGATTGCGGAAAGGTGTCAAGAAGCGCACTGACCAATTCACTGCAGCTCCCCAGATTCATGGGAACAACTGCATCGAGAGCTCCCGAGTTTGCCAAAAAGGTCAAGCTGTTTCCTTTGTCAATAAAGAAGTGAAAATTGCGTCCAGTGTCTATCACCGCCTCTGAAACAAGATCTTCGAACGTTTCAATCTGTGAACTCTTAATGTATGCGTTCCAACCGTGTGGTTCCTGTGAATCAATTGGGGTTCCGTGATATTCAGCCAAAAACGAGGAAATCTGGTATGTGCTCAGGGTTGGATTTGAAACAGCCGGGGTTATCAACTCATAAGAAAGGATGGTGGTGAAATTGGAGATACGGGACCATGTCTTGCCGCTGTCAGGGGATATCAGGGCTGTCCAATTGGCGGGTAAACCGGGCGGGCGTGCAGAGTATTCGACTGGATCCACATCATATGTCCCGTTAGTGGGTTGTACAACGAGCCAGTACTTGATTCCAGGTGAAAGCATAGCTATTGTACTGAATTGTATTTGGTCTGGTGAGTAAAATGTCAGATTGTAGCCAGAATAAAGACCCGATGCTAGTGTGATTCCCGAAGGTGCATTCTTACCATTGTCCGGATGAATTGAAACCTTCAGTGCAGATCCCAATGGCAAAAGATTCGCTCTCTCAATTATCCCCATGTAAACGCCCACGGCTTCGGTAGGAGCCGACACCGAGAAAGGCTGAGCGTATTCTTGGCTACCGGATAATTGTATCTCAGGTATAGCTTCAATGAAATTACCGAAGGATTCGCCCGTAGTATTTACCATAAAGGAGAGCTCAGTCGGCCCTTCAAAGGGATAAATCCAGCTCGTGCCATTGTTTGGTGACACCAGGACCTGATATTTGTAAGCACTTGTCAATCTCGCAAGAGAGAAACCACTTGAACTATTCGATGACATGACAATCCAGTAGGGATCCCCCTTTGTCAACGACACATGGAAGCCTGTAATGTTTACCCATCCGTTCTGCGGAACCTTGCTTCCTGGTACAGATATGGACTCGAGGGTTATGTTGGATGGAAAGTTTCCCTTTGAAGAACTCGGCCGTACAGAAACCGTGAAGGTGCCTTGACCTGTGTAATTTTCGCCATTACTGAATAGATTCTTCATTAATATTGAAAATGATTCCATTGTTTCGTTGGAAGAAGGAATTATGCGGACGGCGTCGAGAAAGCCATTCCTTACAGCATCTCTGCCGTTAGAAGTAATCCTGTCTGATGTCAGCAATCCGCCCGAAAAGCTAAGAAGTTCTAGACGGAATAGCAGATAACTTGATTGGTTCTGGAAACCACTTGATGATGGGTTTGTAAACACGCCCCTTAGGACTGTTGCCCATGAATCTTGCGACTGAGGCGGTTCCACAACTCGGATTTCATACATATGACCCTGAATTGCACTTACGGTTTTATTCAGGAGTACGGGCGACCAGTTCTGTACACCCTGAAGTAGAGCTTGACTGAGAATTCCCTCTCCGACAATTGCTCCGGAGTTAAGGTCGATGACCTCCACTGTAGCATTGATTGGATTATATGCCCTGTCTGAAAGGAAAAGAAATACGGTGTTAAACGAAAAAGAATGTGTCGCAATAAAGTTTTGAGTAGGCTGGGGGTTTGGTACGTCCTGCTGGTATGGATACACCTGGATGGGGTTTCCATTCTGCAGAACTTCCAGAATAGGGGAAGTTATGTTCTGTACAGAGTTACCTAGAAGTTGTACCTGCTCTGCGTCCGTAACCTGATAAGCTCTCTGATAAACATAGTAGTAACCAGAATCATTGGCAATCGGATTACTGATGAATAGCCAGTACCACCCAGAAGCAAGCGACATGTTCAGAGCCGGGGACGTTTGCCAACCCGGTGATGATCCTACGTTCTGAGCCGGGTCCTCAATAGGAACAGGCGTAAGATTGTTGCCGGGTACCCCATTCACATCAGAAAATGGCTGCAAGAGAAGAGGCCCGGGATGACCCACCCTGTATCCGTACCAGCTAAATGAAATTTCGCTAACGTTCGCCGGAAGATAGAATCTTATACGCACGGTCGTTCCCATCGACCCGTTCCCGCTTACACGGTAGGGAACAGATTCCATCCAAACGCCAGAAGATAACTGAATGGTCTGTGAAGTATTGACGAATGTGTTCCAGAGGGGATCAGGCAGACCATTTGGGAGAAATCCTGATGTGTTAACGTCTCTGAAATAGTATACTGAGTTCATGAACGACTGAATTGAAAAATTGGAGTAGCCCATAACAGGCACTTCGGAAGAACCTTGGTAGTATGGATTCGAGTATGGCACCCCAGCGCCCAAGCCTATCCAAGAAGTGTGGTTCCCATAGTAAGATAACAGCAATGATAGATCACTCTCCAGATAGGTGGTGACATCTGGATTATCAAAAGAAAAGAAGTTAATCGGCCTTCCGAGTGCATCAAAAGTTCTTGCAGATGGGTCTATAGCCAGAAGACTGTCAACCCAAGTCGAATTTATCCCCAGAGTTGTAAGCTGCGGAATGGAGAGAACATTGCCTACCCCCAAGGAATCGCATGCTGTTAGCCAGTTGTTGACCCATTGCTCGTACGGTACTTCGCCCACCTTGTAGTTCTGCCAGCCTATGTCGAGTAAAACCAGCCTTATATCGAAAGGAAGAAGTTTCTGCTCGATGAACCCTTCCAAGGCCGAAACGGAAGGGTCGCCTCTGGTGGCCGAAAAGAGAACGCTCTGGTTTATTGCATTGGATGGGCTGAGCTCGGATATCCCATAGGTCGGAGGGATCCCGCTCGAAAATTGCTGGGCAGACGCAGAGTCGCTTCTTGAACTTAGTACCATCGAGTTTGAAGATACCAAAATTACAAGCAGTATTGACAGAGTGAAGATGCGTGACCCTTTGGAACTAAACACCATCATTTCACTTGATTCTTTTGTTTGATCGCCGAACGGCTCAGTCGGTCGAGTATCATAAGAAAGGCGTTGACCGGTTTCCCTATAATGGGTTGCGAAGCAAGAATACTTTTGGCAAGCTGAATATCACCGGTCGATATTCCCCCCAGCATTACCAAGGTAACAAAATAAATTGTAAGGAGAATAAAGGCACCCAGAATTATCTTGGGCACCTCCGGAAGATAGAGCAATTGCAGAAGAATGGAAGGGATCGCAGAAACAGCCGCAGATACATAAACAGGAAAGACTGCCTTCAGGGGTGGAAATATCCCGAGGGTCTTTCGCGCCTTCCTGACCTTGATTATGAAGGTGGGAACGAACACAAACAGATTAGCCAGAAGATAGGGAATGAAACCAAATGTTGGTATCACAAACGCGGCAACCACCACTTGAATTGATGTATACATTATAGCAAGGCCGCCTAGAAATTTTGTATAGCCTTGAGATTGCAGCATGTCACTAATCAATCCCGAACCAAGCCCGTACGCAAGAAAAGCCAAAGAGAGAATCGTTAAGTAAGGGCCTGCGCTTGTATACTGAGCTCCGAATAGGAAAACAATGATAGGTTTAGCAAATATTGAAGCGAACAGTGCCATGGGGATCACAGCGATGGTTGAGAATTTGACGGCGTATCTGAATATAACCTGCAATGTAGCTGGTTCGTTCTTGATCTCTAACTTGGAAAATGTGGGGTATGCGACGGAACCGATCGCGTCATCAACATAGCCTACGAACGAAACTGCAGATGATGCCACACTGTAGAGTCCATATATCCCTAAACTGACGAATCTTGCAACTATAAGGTTGATTAGCTGTCCAGTAAAGGAGCCAAAGCTGTTTGAAATGCCAAGAGGTAGCCCCCATTTTGTGACGCGTATAAAGGTTAAGCGAAATTGAATGCTCCTCTTGTCAGGGGGGATAAGGTGACTCATTTCCCTTACCAGTACCGATAAAGTTGCTATGAGGAACAAAACATTACCCATGACAAGACCAACCATGGCTCCGTAAATGCCAAAACCCATTAGAACTGGAATTATCGGGCATGCGCTGAGCAGTATTTCGTCAAGGATGTCCAGCAAAGCATAGTATCTGGATTTATCCATCGCAATCAAAACCTTCCCCGAATTCTGTAGCACCCAAACAAGAGGTAGAATTGAGCCGATTTGAAAGAATGGGGCCACATTCGGCTTTCCAAGCAGCTCTGCTACGGGAAAGGATAGCAGAAATGCGAGAACGGATAAGCAGGCTCCCGTAACGCCTTTCACTAACAAAACAGTCCAGAACGAGGACCAAGCCCTCGCGCTATCACCACCCGCTTTGAATGCTGCTACATCCTTCTGTAAAGCTGAGTATGCTCCAGTAACGTCTCCCAGCATTGTCAGGCCGGGGAGAACTGTCGCCACCGAGAGAATTCCAAAGTTTGCTGGTGAGATCAAAAGTCTGACAAGTATCACTGAGCCCACAAGTGACACCAGTTTTGATGCTATGCGCGAACTGAAGACTGCCAGAATGCCTCCAGTGGCGGTCTTTCCCAATCCCAGCGCCTTATCTGTGTTGACTTTTGGTTCCGTCACGATTTTTTATCACGCTGATATATCGCGATGAGCTTCTCTGCAGAAGCTTCCCAAGTGAATGCTTGCATTGCCCGTATCAAGGAATTCCTACCAAGATCAGTTGCAAACTGCTCATCTTCAAGCAACTTCATTATGGCTTCTGCCAGGGAGGCAGGGTCGGCCTCCGGTACCAGCAATCCATTGTAGCCGTCGACTATTATCTCAGGTATCCCTCCGCTTCTTGTGCCTACCAGAGGCTTTCCGTGCATAGAACCCTCTATCAGTGATAATCCCAAACCCTCATCTGCGAAATCATCTTCCACCTTCTTGGAGGGTAACACCACGATTAGACTCCTTTCATAGGCCTGATCGAGGTCTTCACCGGTTAGAATTCCTCTGAACAGAATATAACTGCCCAGATTCTCGGAATCTGCTAGATTCATAAGCTGTCTTCTTTCTGGCCCGTCACCAACTATTTCAAGGACCACATCGGGAATTCTCTCTTTGATGATTTTGAATGCTTCAATAAGATCGTCGACTCCCTTTCTTTTAACAAGCCTGCCAACATACAAAATCGTTCTGCGTTTCTTAGATAGACCGGTCGAACGAGCCCGATCGGACCCTCCGGAAATAATTTGGTTTTTTTGAAGGAACTTGCTTGGAAGATGGTTCATTGTATATGCCGAGTTTGTTGCTATCCCATCAGCCAGGGTAAGGGAAATCGTCCTCATTGCACGTGAAAACAGTGCTCTACTTGCGAAATCTTCGCTACCGAAGAAACTGATTACAGTCCTTCTGCGGAATAGCCGGCCAAGGCATACGAACGAGCAACCCAGCAAAGTTGAACAACCGGTAAAAACATGTACAACATCGACGTGTTTCTTGCAGAGTGTATTGATGGCTTCTGCGATGATAGGTAGAAAAAATTTGGAATCCCCTGAAAAATATTTTACATCCACTTTGCTGTAATGTTCACTGCTTCTCACCTCTCTGTTAGATATCACGAACACGGTTGGCTTGAGTCCCTTCGCCGAAAAAATTTCTACATATTTTGATATTCTGGTCTGTATTCCACCGATCTCAGGTGGAAAATGATATGTGAGAAACAGCACGGACCTAATCTTGCCCATTACGAACAACGTTAACTTGGAATCTGTGTGTTGACTCGACCAGAGGCGTGAGCAGGGCGGTGCCTACTTCTATGGTACCATCACGATTGAGCTTGGCGCGGAGTGGAGTGCTCTCTCTCGTAGACCACCATTCTACACATTGCGAGGCAGTTGCAACCCATGAATTTTGTGTGGTTACTTTTTGTAGAAATCGCTCATAGGCGCTGACTACATCGGGAAAAGTCTCGCCATTCATATACGTGTTATGAAAATTGACGACAAACACGCCGCCATATTCGTTTACTACATCCAAAACCTGTTCGATCGATCGAAAGAATTTCTCGCCTCGAATATTTCTATGAAGTGCCGTCCAATCCATAAATGATGTCGGCAACTCGATGATTGGCAATCGAATCTCGCCGAAGGGGTGGTAGGGGAGGCAGGAACCAGCCCTGAATCCGAAGAATCTGTTGTAAGCAAAAGTGGCATCATAGGAAAGGCCCTCGGCTGCCTCTATTTTCCAAGTATCAGGTGGTTTCGTCTTTAGTATGTGATGTCTGACCCCCTTTATCTCCTTTCCCGAAATACTTTCAAGAAATTCAATCTGTCGACTCAGAGAGCCGCCCGACACATGGGAATCGTATGAGGCATGCAATGCAACCTCCGATCCGGATTCTTTGACAATGCCGATGCTTTTAGCAAGAAGTTCCGAGTTTGTGTCGTATCGTGTTTTGAAGAAAAATGTAGATTTGGTGTTGTACTTGTTCTCCAATTCGGTAAGTTCTGGGATGTTCCAGCCCAGATTGGTTCCCCTCAGAAGACTCTTAAATGCAAGGGGTAAAGCACGCCTGAAATCCAAGCTACCATGGAAGACTACCCGATGCATGCCGTTATAGGCTAGCCAGTCAACATCATGCGTCAGAACTACGCAGATATCGTGACCGCCAGGCCACAAAGGCTTGTAGACAAGTGGCAACCCCTGCCTTGTGAAGACTGCTCTTATTATATCCATCAGCTTTCGTTCTTCAATATTAACGACAGGCGTGATTGCGTCATGAGTATGCTGTCGCATTCCTGACAATAGCGAATAGATTGATTTAATGTCGCATACCTTTTCAGCAACAACAATTGCATCATCTGAATCCACATGTCTCCTGGCTGATTCGAATCTTGCCACTGTGTCAATTATAACCGCTGGATATTTTATGTCGCCGTTCGATATCCACTCATAATCCAACCCCAGCTGGGAAATCATCTCTTCGAGGACCGCGGATCGCCGATCATCATCACTCATGAGTCCTACCGTGAGAAATGATTCTATCTTGCTCACTCCAATCCTCACCTCTGCCTTGCGTAAATTCCGGTTGAGACGAACCAGTCGATCACTTTTCTAATACCCTGCTCCAACGTGACACCGGGCCTGTAGCCAAGCACCGAATTTGCTTTTGTTATATCGGCGTAACTGGCATAGACATCCTCCGGTCTTGGTTTTTCATAAATTGGTTTCAGATTGTCTTTCCCTGTTTCTCTGCTAATTACATCGGCGAGTAGGTTGATTGTCACTGGTGTGCCTGTTGCTATGTTGAGTATTTCACCAGGATCGGTTTCCATTTCTAGTGAAAGAATGTTCGCCTTTACCACATCATCAACATAGGTGAAATCTCTCATCTGTGTTCCATCACCGAATATTACAGGGTTCTCGTTACGCAGAGCTTTCCCTATGAATATTGGAATAACTCCGCTATACTGACCCTCCCGCTGACGCGGGCCATAAACGTTGAAATATCTCAGAGATATAGTATCAAGACCATAAACTCGGGCAAATGCAGAGCAATAAGCCTCGCCCGCCAACTTTGAGACAGCATAAGGGGAAACTGGCAAGCATCGCATATCTTCTTTCTTCGGAAGGGACTGGGAGTTTCCATAAACGGAAGAGGAAGATGCGTAGACGAGTTTCCTGATTTTGCTTTCCACGGCAACCTTGAGGACATTTAAGGTTCCACCAGCATTTACCATATGGGTAGAAATCGGGTCCTCGACAGACCTCTTAACGCTGACCAGGGCCGCCTCGTGATATATTGCCTCATATCCAATTACGACCTTTCTAAGTGTAACCAAGTCCGTTATGTCTGCTCTGTGAATTTTTATTCTGGGCCTTTCTTCGGCTAGGTTCGATTCGACTCCAGTTGAAAGGTTGTCCAGCACTCCAACTTGAAACCCCTTCCGTAGGAGTTCCTCGACGATGTGGCTTCCTATGAAGCCGAAACCGCCAGTTACTAGGACCTTCGATACCACTCAAATATCACCTGTCACTATCGGCTCGGTTCGGTTCAGTATGGTTGAATATGTTTTGTCTATCCTCTCTGCAACTGCCTGCCAAGTAAAGTCCCTTTCCACGCGTTTTCTGGCTTCTCTTCCCATGGCTCTTGCCGCTCTGTCATCCTGGAGCGTCTCGACTATAGCGTCGGTAAGCTGACTTCGCGAACCATAGTCAACAAGCCTACCCGTTCTTCCGTCCTCCACAGCCTCCCCAAGTCCCCCTTCTCGCGTGACCACAACCGGTAATCCGCAGGCCATTGCCTCGATGACAACCTTGGCGAATGCCTCATAGTATGACGCCAGAACGAATATACTCGCAGCCGAATAATACTTCGGTAGCTCGGAGTTTGGTATGCGATCCAAGAGCAATACTCTGTCCTGAAGATTCAGAGAGTCGACTTGAGTTTTGAGCTGGTCCCAATATCCGGTTCCAGTCAACCACTTCGGAACCCCACCAATGCATACCAAAACCGCATCCGGCACCTGTTCTACCACGTATCTCATCGCGTTGATAAGGTGAGTGACGCCTTTCCTTGGTCCGAAATGACCCACATAGAGGACTATTCTCTTCCCCTCGAACCTCTTAATCGGTTCTGGAAGTTCGAACCCCTCGAGCTTCTTGAACAGATTAGTGTCCACCCCATTATATACGACATCAATCTTAGAACTTGAAATACCGTAGTATGTCACAAGGTCATTCTTCAGAGTGGAACTTACTGCCAGCACTCTCTGGGATGCCGACCATAGGAGCCTTTCTCTAAAGTAATAATACCACATCTTCGACATCGAATACTCCGGAACATACTGACTGAATTTTATCTTCGCCGGCATCGCCACAGACCTTGAAGCGCCGTGGACGTGACTGACAAACCTGGAGCGGATAGTGCCCTTCAGAAAGGACATAAAAAATCCAGAAGTGGAGTGGGTATGAATGATCGAGCTTTCTCTTTCTCCATCAAGGCTCAGCACCTTTCTGTAAGCAGTTCGGTTGAATGGTTCACTAACGCGGTAGATTCTGACATCTCCATCGTCCTCGACCGCAGGCTGGTTGCCATGTTGTCTCGCAACGATGTTTACCTCATGGCCTCGAGCAGACTGCTCCTTTGAAAGGTAGTAGAATACGGGCTGGAGTCCATAGGACGGATTGCCGCCCACTGGATAGTCCTCGACTATACGAATTATTTTGCACTGGATTTTGGTTTTCATGACGCTCGTGTTGACAAACATTCTGATACAGTCTTACCCAACTCATCCCAGCTGTAGTTAAGAGCTACATCAACATTAGCTCTACGGTCTTCTTTGTGCAACAGCATTTCTTTCATTACGCTAGTCAGTTGTTCTATATCTCCGGGCTCCGTCATAACCACACCCTCAGCACCCTTCGCAAGATTGATTATGAGGTCAATTCTTGTGGATATTACGGGCTTGCCGCAGGCAATGTATTCAAGAATCTTGATTGGGAATCCTATTCCATACTTTTTCCGAAGAGGCTCCTTGGTCGGGTCGTAAAGTGCAACCATTACGTCGCACGCGTTTATGTATCGAGGAACGTCTTCGTGGGGAACTGGACCTGGAAAGATGCACACCTCTGACAGCCCCATGGCTTTTGAGAGTGAACCGTAATGGAAGTAGTCAGGTCCTACGAGAAGAACCTTCATGCGGGGGACTGATTCATGCAAAGCCTTGGTTGCATGCAGAAGTGTCTCTAGTCCATGCCATTTTTGAAAGGTGCCAATGTAACCGAATACAAAATCTTCTGGGTGAATTCCCAGCCTGTCTCGAACTTCCGTTCTATAAATTCCATCAGGCTTGAAGGATTCTGTGTCGACTCCTGCAGGTACTTTTACACATTTGGACACAGGGACCCAGCCCCTTAACATGGTTTCCGTATAGTACAGGATCTTCCTCGACATGCGAACGCTAAGCCTTGAGTATCTCGGCCCCACTATCTCCAAAACAAGGGGCCGACGGGTAATCGCAGAAGCTATTGCACCTGCTCCAAAAGCCGTTTCCCTTTCAAGAATCGACCCTATTCGATAATGTCTGACGATCGCAACTATCTTGAAGGCTGCATACATGGTGAAAACAGTCCTCAAATACAAGTAGTATATCCTACTGATCGCCGTCGGTTTGCCCCCTGAACCATCTTTTTTCTCCCTCATGGCCATCCTCCTGAATATTCTGTGAATCGTTATACCCTGAACACACTCCGTTTCCGAGTCTCGTTGTGAATTCCTTCGTGCTACCACATGAACCCTGTAACCTATCTTCATTAGGCTCTTCGACAACTCGAGCACATGAACAGATGAACCTCTTGGGCCAGGAACGGGTACATCTGGAGCGACGTAGCAGACGGAATCAGGAATGTTTATCTTTGACATACTGGATATATTCAACCAAACCTTCTTCGAGATTTACTTGTGGGTGGTACCCGAGCAAACTTGCAGCCATTGAATTGTCCGCTACTAATCTCCTAATGTCTCCTGGCTTTGCCGGTTTAAAAATAACTTCTGAATCATACGAGCAAAGCTGCATCACCAGTTTGGCCAGATCAAGGATACTGATTTCCCGTCCTCCGCCTCCAATATTGACTGCTTTTCCGGATACGCCTTGTGCAACGTACGCTTCCAAGTTGGCGCGGACCACATCCTTAATGTTGAGGAAATCACGCGTCTGACTTCCGTCGCCGAAAATAGTCAGCCTATTCCGGGTAAGGGCTCTTTCTACAAATATGGGAATCACGCCCATTTCTTCACTTACGCTTTGACGCGGCCCATACACATTGAAGTACCTCAGCATTACAACGTCAACCCCGTAGGTTCTATAATAGAATCCGCAATAGCTTTCTGCGGCGAGCTTGCTTGTCCCATAGGGGGAAATAGGGCGCAAGGGATGTTCTTCCGTGATTGGTATGCGCTCAGGATTACCGTACACGCTTCCTGAAGATGCGTGAACCACTTTTGTCTTGAATTTTCTAGCGTAGTCTAGTACTTTTATTGTGCCACCGACATTCACTTCCAGATCGGTTATCGGGTCCCGAAAGGAAGGAATCAGCGCTCTTGCAGCCTCGTTGAACACGCATTCGACCTTTCCGAGGCTTTCGAAATTGAACCTCCTGATATCTTCGTGATATATGCTCAATTTTTCACTATTGAGATGTTTTAACCTTGATGCTCCATTTGACAGGTCGTCGATTACTATGACTTCGCCTTCTCTTTCAAGAAGCGCCTCGACGATATGTGACCCTATGAAACCTTCTCCGCCAGTGACAACAAATTTCTTGCCCCTGAAATCATCATGCAGTGACAAGGTGCCTTCAGTTCCTGATAGAGCTGTAAAGCTGTTCAAGCTTATCAATCATCGAGTCCAATGTGTAGTTTCGTTCGATGGTTTCCCTGCTCTTTTTCTGAATAACTCTCAGACGATTCCTATCCTTCAGCATATTAATTATTTCATCAGACAAAATCTTGGTATCCAAAACAGGCAACAAAACACCAACCCCCTTAAGCACGTCTGGGATACCACCCACTACATTAGTGGAGATGACGGCTCTGCCCGAACTCAGTCCCTCAAGAATAGTGCATGATACAGGTCCCCCAACCAACGAGGGCAGTACTACAATGTCCGAATTCGCGTATAATTCCTTGAGTCTTTGATCATCCCGAATACTTCCCAGAAAGGTTACCGAGCCATCTAAATGTAGTGATTTAGTCAATTTCTCATATCGTTCTCTGTTCGGGCCAGCACCAGCCAGAATAAGTTCAGACTCCGCAATCTCTCTGTGTACCGTTGCAAACGCATTTATCAGCTTGCTAACTCCCTTAATTTCAGAAAGAGTGCCGACAAACAAAACCCTGTTTCCCTGGCTGGGCATAGAATAGGAAAATTTCAGGTGGTCAACTCCCGTGTGAATGAGTCTAGCTTTCTGCCAGATGTTCGTACCGTAAATCTTGAGCATATAATCATAGACTCCTGCTGATTGAACCACTATTATGTTACAGAAATTCAACACGAATCTTTCGAACAAAAGTGTCAGCCTGATTTCAGCATCATTCTTCCACCTCACTTCCTTTGGCCAAAGAAGCTCCGTACCATGGGTTGTAATAACCAAAGGAACCCCAAAGCTCAGCTTTGCCGGAATCGCGGAAAGTCCAGCCGTGTATCCATGAACATGAATCACCTCGAATCTTAACGTTCTCTGGAGAATCATGATAGTTATTATCTGTTCGAGTATCAAACTTAGTCTCTTCAAAAGAGAGCTACTCCGGTACGCGATTGCTGATCGAACTATCTTGATTCCTTCGAATATCTGGAATCGCGGTACCCCCTCCATACCCCTTGTGACCAAATACACATCGTGTCCCCTCTCGGCGAGTTTCCTAGCATGATCGTACACGCACCGAGTCGATCCATCAACTTTGGGGAAGAACGATGAAGAAACGATTAGAATTCTCATTGTTAGATTCAGTACGTCCCGATATCTGGTTGTCTCCCGCGTAAATAGTCTATCACTACAAGGAACAAGGTTACGGTTGGTACTACTATGTTGAGCGGGAGAATCACACTTAGTCCAGGAAGTTGCGAGATCGACAAAATGGCCGCGACAAATGTCATCCCAAGAATAATCGAATATAGCACTCTGTTGAGTATAGGATAATCTTCATTGAAGAGTCTCAGTATAAAATAACCAGGGAGGAATAGATAATAGAGGATTATCAATGGCGCAAATCTGTCCGAGAATACAGGGAGTGACGAAGCAAATACTAACACGGAATAAAGAAATGTAATAACGTAAAGTATTTTTGACGCTTGGCGGCCTTCCAATTTCTTGAGGTTCAAGTTCTTGTCCTCATATATCTGGAGCTTAGATATTTCTCAAGCGCTGCTATTAGCAAAAGTACGAATGTGAATGCGATTCCCGTGGCTATTCCTGGCATTATTGCAATCAACGTCTTTTCGGGGGTCATCTCTCCCACCCTTACGCCTCCATCGCCAACGAATAGGGCGGTTCCGAGCAGTGTGATTGTAGAAGTCACCCGCCCCATCTTCTTTATGAATGCCATCGGCACCAAGCCGGCAAAATAAAGCATCTTGCCCGCCGACATCAGGTAGAACGGGTTCGGGCTACCTCCGAAAGCAGACCCCACCCCGTAAATGAATCCCTTGATGCTGAGCGAAGCAGAGAACGCGGTACCAAGGGAAACATTACCCACGAAAAGAAGCAAGAATTCGAACGCGAAGTTCCCGATCGCAAGAGGACTACCCAGAATGAAAAGAGCCAAACCCACGATGATTGCTAAACTTTTCTTGCTGAATTTGTAGGCTGAGTTGGAGTAGGATGCTCCAATCAGGATACCTACGAAACCGGCGAGAAGCCTCGGGGTGCTCCCGCCGCCAAGCGGTAGATGCAATGCAACGCCGAGAAGGCCTGTCGCTGTGATGCTTCTCGCTCCGCTTATCACCGCATGTAGAGAAAGGGGAAAAGAAAGCAAAATCGAAGTTACTACATAGACTGTTTCAGAGAAAACAAATACAAACACGCCTAAACCAATTAAAGTGGCAAATTTTGTCAGGGTGGGCTCGGAGTTCGATTCTGCGAATCTTGAACCGAGAAATGCCCAGCCAAAAAGTATCAGCACGAAGGAGAGTGCAGCTTCAATAACTGCCAAGATTTTGAAGTCATGCTCGGATATTTGGACTCCAAGCGGGTTCTGCCTCTGATTTGAAGAACTACTCATATATTGTTGAATTGTGATCGTCTCACTCTGGTTTAACGATGCCGCATTCTGTACGAAAATTACCTGATTCGGGTACAATGATTCCAGAAGGCTAGCGTACGAGGGGCTCGCCAGACTGTCGATCACAATAATCGGCACGTTCTGGAGGTTAGGAGTTACAAACTGGGCCACCTCTGGCAGTGACGTTGCAGAATATCTTGAAACTACGACCACGTTGAATGTGTTTACGCTCGACATGACACCGAAATCAGAGTAATCTTGCGCAGGAGTAATTACCTGGGTGGGTCCGATTGCCCCCTGAAGGCTTCCGGTTATTTGAGGCACTAAGGACGGATCTGCTATAACGTAGGCTCTATACTGTGGATCAGGCCCTGCCATGGCTCCTAATGAGGCCATCAAAAAACCGGTGAGTATGAAAAGAACAAGGAGATTTCTTGGTTTTGCCGTCTGTCGCAGGTAAGACCTGATCCGTCCTATGTAAGTCAACGATTTCTCTCTTCCCTTCGACATGTTTCCGGAATCCGACAGAGTTAGTATCCCAGAAGCCTTTCTTACAATTGGATCAAAGAGTCTCTGATTCATCCTAGTGGACAAACTGATGATGCCGAGTACCATTACCACCAATCCGGCGCTCAAAACCATCAAGCTGTAAGTGGCAAACGAGGGATCGACGAGTATGAGACTTTGAATGTTCTGATTGAGAGAATAGACATCTTCAGAGCCTGAGCCCAGATGTCCAACCAGTATGGGCTTCGGAAGCGTGTTGCCATATTGATCAAAGACGCCTGAGATCACAGTTCTGGTAGGTAGGACGAGCTGAAATGTGCTTTGGACAATAATATTTCCTGCTGACGCTCCTACTGAGGGAACGCCTGCAACATAGCGATACAGAACACTGCTGCCTCGCTGGATTCCGGCAAAGTAGATCGTAAAGGTTAGGTTTCCACTCGGCAAGAGGAAGTTCGTTCTGTAAAATGTGGCGTAGACACCGGAAAATGTTTGATTCGGAAATGAATTGACTCTTGTTGAATCTACGGTGGCAATGACTTGGTAAATGGCGTGGAACGATGTAAGAATTGAAAGGGTTGTTGCGTTGCTGATAGAAATGTTTGTGGCTGAAATTGTACCCACTATGCTTTCAGGCTGGGATAGGCTTATGAAATCATAGTTTGGTTGAATCGTCGTGGTCGCGTTTAGGTAAATAATGGATGTACCCTGAGGTAATGGTGAAGCCGCGTTACTTGTTGCGGGAGACACCACAATCGCAGGTATGAACATCAGCAGAAGGGCAAGAAACAGAAACATTCTATTACTCAATCAGGCAAAAACCTTCCATGTCATTCTGAGTTCATCACGATCCATAAGAAGAACGCCCTTCAAAAGCCCCTGATGTTCTAGTGAAGCAAAGGATTTTGCTACCCTCTCCAAGAACTCCGACGAGTAGGCTGTCGGTCCTGCAAATTTCGCGATTTCGCCCCCCACCGCACGAGACTTCTTCTGCATATACATGAGCGAAAGAAGCGCCCAATCTGTCTTGGCCAAATTGCTTGATTGCTGAATGGCTTTCAAATGTTTCCTATTAACCCAAAGAAGTGCGTATGTAACGAGTGAGATAACTCCCACAGTAAGCAAGGCAAGCACGAAGTTGGCTGCGGTAAATAGTGCATAGAGCACGGACTCCGCCCAAGCTGTCCATCTTCCCCCCGATGCCTGAGCACCTGCCGAAGCCAAGATCGAAGATGCGTCAGAAACGAATCCAGACATTTCCTGAGTCAGATTACCTTCAGAGAACTGTCTTTCAATGGTCAATCCTGTGGTCTCGGTCACAAAATCAGATGAGTTAACGAACAGCAGGCCAGTGCTAGTAGTGAAGGTTATAACATTGAATCTAGGCCCGAGGCCTACGATGATATGCCCTTGGGTCCCTCCAATATTATAAAGCTGGGAAGTCCAGTTAAATCCAGGAGCCGATTTCAGACTGGACATGTATACCGGCTGGGTTGATGATACTTCGTATGTAATTGTATAGTTCTTGGATTCAGGATGAAAGGCGGGAACCAATATTTCGGTATTTGAAAAAATATCACCTGAAACTGTGTTAGGCGCCTCGTAATACCGAAGCCATCCTGTGGGTGTTGTCGGAATCGTATCGTTCTGCCAACCAAAATATGTGAGTGTAGAAATCTGAGCATTGCCATTCTGCAGAGCAAGCAATGGAATGTGTACCTGTACCACTGCCAGAACGATTAGAAGCATGATTACAAGACCTCCTATGTTCCAAGATAGACGTGTATGATTACCTATCTTCAGGCCGCAAACATAGCAAAATCCGTCTTTGCTAGCCTGATTATGGTAATGGCAGGTGGTAACGATCTTCTTGGATTCTTCGCCCAGAACCCTTCTGACTCTGTCATGGCCCAGAACTACAGCAATGAACAGCACACTAACTGCAAATGGACTCAGAACGGGGACGAACCAGATAAAAACGGAGAGAGCGGCCATCGTGGAAGAAATCACGATCGAACTGCGCGAAAATCTCATGTACACTGAGTAGAAAACTATCAAATCTGTGGCGGCAAAGAAAGGTGCCCAAAGCGCAATGGAGAAACCCATAACTGCGGACGAGAAAGGAATGGGAAGGAAAGCGGCCATCAAAAAAAGTGGGGACAACGCCTGAGCAGTTTTCGTCTCGAAACGCAATAAAACATAACTGAGGATGAAAGAAATAAAAGATTCGTAATGGAAAAGACCGCTGTCGCTCGAACCATAAGAGCCATACACGTATAGAGATATGCTACCTACCAGCAGAATTGTTCCGTAGAGGTAATTTCTTTTCGACACAGACATAAGTTGTGAAAAGAGCCTTCTTCTCAGGATCAGTCCAGAGGCGATTAGTGAAACCGCAGAAAGCCCGAAACCCAACCCCGATCCCAGAAAAACACCGAATGCAGATACGTTTAGGTTGATGATGTCATTTCGATAAAATATCAGCAAGGCTATGAGTAGTAGTAGTAGTTTGAGAACGCTAAGGAGTCTGATTCCTGTTTCATTCATGTTGTATACCATTGATCTTTGAATGATCCTTCTGTTCTTCTATTTTCATAACAATTCTCTCCGTTCCTTCAGCAGGATTGGTGTTGTAATCAACGATAGAAACGTTGCGCTGCGACGAATATGCGAGAAGAACACCAAACAAACTGCCGATAACTGAGGTAACAGGTTTTGTCTTATTACCCGAGATTCCATTTATCATCACAGGATGGTCGAGGATGAATTCATATTCATCAACCGAAGTTGAACGGATCTGAATGCCTGTTGCAAGGGCGAGCTCTCCTGTCACAAGATGAGGCAGCGACTCAAGAAGAGAGTCCACCGATGGGTTGGTTTGCCCCATTTCTCGAAGTATCAACTCGGCCAAACCCCTGCCCAAAGGCGTAAAAGTTAACGGGGTTACAATATCGCTACCGTCGTTCGACCCAGGCGGTTCGAGAAGTGTAACCACACTCTCAACACTGGAAGACATGGGAACGAAAATCACGTTACCATCACTAAGAGATGGGGGAGCTAATTCTGATAGGATAGTGTCAAATGAGCCAATCACCTTGCCAACCACGCGCTTCTGCACTGTATCTGATTGTTCGGTAGTGAAAAGCAAAAGGGCAGCTATGAATGACACAACGGAATCGGCTTCGAACACGAATGATTTTGTGAAGTATGAAAGAAAGGCAAAGAAGATCGCAAGCGCTGCCATCGCTATTCCTCCTATCAAAGAATTTCTTTTTATTTTCTTCCGCACGCCACTCATCAAACTAGGTGTCAATTTGGTGCTTATGCTGGATGCCTCTTCACCACGTTTTATGAGTAGCCATGTCGGGATGACTGACGTTAAGACGAGTGAGGATTTCTGCATCTTTGAATGTCTTGTTCTGGTGCCGATTTTCAAATTGAACTCCTCCTTATGCCTCTAATTGGGATAAGAAGCAGGCCAACAGTATAACCTAGAGCAGTCGAAAAATTACGAAGCATGACAAACAGTGGATATTCAAAATAGGTTCTGATCCTTGGCACCAAACCAGCGGTGAGCTTTTCTGTTCTATATGCCCTGAACAAGAATAGAGCAATATCGATGAAGATAATGGATGTTCCATATGTACTGTAAAATGGCAAAAGAATTATGCCTAAAAGAAACATCCAAAGCGGAGCGACTGAACGAATCAGCTCAACAAAGAGGTCATGTTTCAAAATGTACTCAATCCTGTTTTTACCTCTCCTAAAAGATGATGCCACGAACTCCTTTACCCCCTGCGACCTTTTATGCCACCAATTTACTCCTGGCACGAGTACCACTCTGTATCCGGCAGACGTTACCCTGAAAAACAGGTCTCTATCTTCTGCCTGAAACAACGATTCGTCAAATCCCCCCGTCTTATGTAGCACATTCCGCCTATACACCCAAGCATAAAACGGTTTGATGCGACCCAGCTTCAGGAGTGTATGCTGGGCTAAATTTTCTAGTTCAATGGAATTTGTGACTAGATTTGACCTGACCTTCAAAGGCGCACCGGTCAGGCAAACGGCTCCAGCTTCAGGATTTGCTCGAAGCGCGTTCATCGCCCTTTCCACGTACCTGCTGTCATACGAACAATCACATTCGCCAAAGAATATTACATCGCCAGAGGAGAATTTAATTCCCAAATTTCTTGCAGCAGAAGGTCCAGCATGCTTTGCCCGAATCACCTTTGTATGATCATTACGAGCGGCAAAGCTTTCTGCCAAGCTGGCTGTGGAATCAGTTGAACCATCATCCACAACGATTATCTCCTTATCCTGATACGTCTGTGAGTCAAGATCATGAAGTGCAGAAAGTATTTCATTTTCTTCGTTGTATGCAGGTAGGACTATGGAGACCAACGACATCCACTATCAATCCGTCGAGGTTTCGGGAGTTGCCCCCCGGGCCAGTTTTTCGACTTCGAAGGATATCCTTGTAGCGGCCACTGCTTCTTCAAGCGTGATGACAGAGGTCGATTTACCTTGAAGCAGCTCTGCGAACGCCTCAAATTCCCTCCTATGACCTTTGTCCTGTGCGGACTCCTTTACCGTCGTGTTTCCTTCTTGGTCATATATTGTGAGATCTCGGAAGTCGTTCAATACCATCACCTTCCCCTGAGCGAATACCTCGATGCGTTCTCTGTCAGCTCTTCTGTTTCCGAGTGCCGTATAGATCAGTGTGGCGACCGAGCCGTCTGGGTAGTTCAATGTCGCAACAAAATTGTCTCTAGCTACAGTACTTGAGCCGTTTATATTGGCACAATTAACAGTTATTTTCGGTTCGAATTGTCCCAACAGAAAGTTGAATGTATCGAAGAAGTGCCCGCATTCGGCGATGATACGGCCACCGCCAATCAGTGGGTCCTGCACCCACTTTGAAAGAGGTGTGAAATCTTGGATTACTCTGTAAGTCACCATAAATGGTCCGTTCAATCTGTCCAATTCCGCCTTTAACCTGAGAATGAGAGGAGAATACCTTCTGTTGAATCCCACAACTATTCTTGAACCGGTTTCGGTTTGTGCCTTCTGGATATCCCTCAGCTCTACTTCGTTCAGACAAAGAGGTTTTTCCACGAAGACTGCCTTACCGGCCCTAGCGGCCGCTACCACCATCTGATGATGAAGATTGTTTGGTGTGGTTATGAAGACCCCAATTGTTTCATCATCGGACAAGACGTCTGCAAAGTTGGTTGTTTCGCTTTCGAATCTAAAACGCTGAGCAAGTTGTTTTGCATGAACCGGATTGGAGGAAACTAGCCATCCAAGCCGAAAGATACCGCTTCCCTTGAGAAGGGGTATCAGGGTTTCCTTCGCAAAATTTCCGGGACCGACGACTGCGATTTTAGGTCTTCCAGATTGATATGTTTTGATTTCTCTTGAATCTGTGCTTTCTTTCCGATTTAATTCAGATTGCTTCCCATAACTTAACAGGACAGCCGCCTTCGGCGTGACCGAGAGTTCGCGATAAGCTTCTTCCGCCTTGTCTATGGGGTATATGTTGGCAACAAGTTCCTTAAGATGTATTTCACCCGCAGCAACAAGATCCAGAAAACCTTCGATATTACGATTTAACGTCCATCTGACATACGAAAACGGATAGTCCACTCCTCTTTCTTCATAGATTGGATCATACCTTCCTGGACCGAGAGACCTGGACATGAACACCTGCAACTCCTTCTGGAATAATGCCTTGCGATCAAAATCTAGACCCACCCTGCCAACCACAACCAGTGTGCCCCTATCCCGCACCAGCTTGGCCGCCAGATTCACTGGATCACTATTGGTAGTAGCTGCACAAATGATTGCGGCATCTGCACCTCTGCCCCTAGTGAAATGATTTAGCTTCTTGTCAAGGTCAGGATCATCGAGCTTTACTGTCAGCTCCGCTCCGAGTTTCGCGATAAGGTTCAACCTTTCCGTTCTCATGTCGATCGCTGCCACTCGGCAACCGGCGGCTCTCGCAATCTGTGAAACAAGATTACCGACAAGTCCCACGCCTATTACGACCACGGTTTCACCGACCTGCAACCCCGAACGCCTAAAGCCCTGCAATGCGATCGCACCCAGCGCCGCGAACGAAGCGTCCTGAAGGTCCACTCTGTCCGGTATCTTTGCCACAAGGTTTCTGGGAACAGCCACCATCTCTGCGTGGGTGGCTTTGCCTTCGCCAACGCATGCAACGCGTTCGCCAGGTACGATATCCGGAATGTTCCTTCCGACCATCTTCACCACTCCAGAGACGCTATATCCTAACGGAACCTGTGGATTTCTGACCATCTTGGTGTAATCTATGATCCCCTCGAGGCCTTCGGTCTTCCAGACATGTTGAATGAGGTCCTTGGCCTTGGCAAGTTTGGTCCCATCCTTCAGTATATCCTGTGCTCCAATTGGTTCAGTGGAATTAATGGTCCAAGTTTCCGTACCGGTACTTATGACTGAGTAGGCTGTTTCCACAAGTATATCCCCATCTCCACATATAGGCGGAGGAACATCCACTACAGACACTTTTCCGGCAATAGCAATTACGTGTTTCATTATTCTGTTACTGCCTTTCTTACATCGACTGCTTGATTCTTTCTTTCATCGTACCAACGAAGCGTTACCTTCAACCCGTCCTCTAGGGAGACCTTGGGCTGCCATCCAAGTAGGGTTCGTGCCTTGCTGTTATTGCACAGTGTTCTTGGAAAATCGCCGTCGTAACCTTCCCGAAGCTCCGGCTCTTTGTTTGAGCCATAGTATTCAAGAACCATCCTTGCGACCTTGTCTATTCTCGTCTCTTTGCCGAACCCCACATTTATGACCTGGCCGTTAGACTCTTCTCTCAGTGAAGCCAGCAGGGTTGCGGAGACAACGTCTGAAATGAATGTAAAGTCTCTTGTTTGGGATCCATCGCCATATATCACCGGACGTTCATTGTTGGATGCTTTATCTGCGAATGCAAATATCACCTGGTCTGGCCTTCCCCTTGGTCCGTATACTGAGAAGTAGCGCAGGCAGGTGACAGGCATCTTGTATGTTTCCGCGAACGCCAAGCAATACTTCTCGGCCGCCAACTTGCTTGCAGCATATGGACTGGTCGGATTCGTGGGGAGTGATTCCTCCAGTGGGAACCTGACAGGAGTGCCATACACAGATGAAGATGAAGCATAAATCACCTTCTTTACCCTTTGCCGCTTGGCTGCGAGCAGTACGTTGAGTGTGCCTGTGACGTTGACTTCGTGTGCTTTTTGAGGATGCTTTATGCAGTACCTTACCCCGGCCTGACCCGCTTCGTGGAATACCACGTCAACTCCATCGGTTGCATCGAGCATAGTATCAAAATCGGTTACGCTTGCGCGGATAAGCCTGAAACGGGGGGAATTCACATGATGTGCTATGTTTCTCTCCTTTCCAACGTAAAAGTTGTCAAAATTATCTAGGACCGTCACCTTGCTTCCAAGGAGCAAAAGTTGGTCGACAAGGTGAGAGCCAATGAAGCCAGCTCCACCCGTTACAAGAACGGATTTATTCACTAACTCCATCAAAGGGTGGAAACCCTGCTTTCTGACATGTTGTACTGTGAACTGGCGTAACTCTCAGAAAGCTGACCCAGAGTCATTATATTCATTTTTCCTGTCTCTCTGAGCTGTGACATGTGTGAGAGCACCGGTTCAAGCGTTGTGCTGCAGAACCTGTCGAGTGATGGATGAACCAGGTCCCATGGATGGAACCAGAGGTGAAAAACCGAGTTGTATTTTACACAAACATCCATCAGTTTATTGATCACCTTGGTGCTGCCATAGGAACTCGGGCCCAAATATTGCACTGGAGAGATTTTCAGCATCCCCTCGACCTGTTCGGGAACACCGATTGCACGCCATTTGCCCCTGAAGGTCCTGAAGCCCAGTTCCCTTATTAACGAGTAGCGACCTTCTTTGTTCCAAGGAAAGACGAAGGTTGTTGGCCTGTACGGCAAATGGAGAACCGAAATACAATGTTCGATGTCAGCCCTGATAGTCTCATCGTCATGATCGGGTATCGCGATATGGGAATACGTATGCACTCCTATCTCATGCCTAACCTCTGACCTGAGGACGGCTTGGTATGATTCAGGGTCCTGTTCGGCAGTCATTCCGCAGATAGCCCACGTCATAGGGATGTGATATTTCTCGCCGAGCTCCACCAGTCTCTTGGTACCCGATCTGTTCGGTTCAAACCGGTCAGGTCGTGTAACATCAAAATCGATCGATATGCAGGCTGCAGATGAGGTCCCTGCAAAGTTTACCTTTTCCCCAGGCGGATTGAAAGCTATATTCATTCTGCTGAACAATGGCCTGCTCAGTTTCTCCGCCAGTGTCGAATCTGAACAGGAAATTGCAAGAGCGGCTGATTTTAGGTTCCTTTTAATTTGGGACAGCAACTGGCATGGCTCACCTTACACGATATGGACATGAATTTGAAAATTATTGTTATGAACTCTGGACTCAGAAGTCTTATATTGATTCCATATTAAACGAAATTGGGTGTGCGTCTGTCGGGGGTCGGTTGGGCATGCCCTCTGTCAGTGTGCTAACGCTCTCAGGGGTCATGCCCGCACACCTAAACCTTGACCAACAAAGCAGGTAGACCGTAACAACCGCTTTAATCACACTTTTAATATTTAACGTGGTTACCTGAAAAGTCTGTCTCTGATTCCCTTATAGTTCTCCAGAACCTTCAGCCCCTCTTCCGTGGCCTGGTAGAACTTTCCACCGACGGTACTCTCCGTGGATATCAATCCCTTCTTTTCAAGAGTCTCAATTATCTTCTTCAGTTCATTGTAGGAAATGTTGGCCGACCTCATAATATGAGTGGGCCTCAGCGGTCTGAACGAGACAGCCTGGATGATATCGATGAGAATTTCCATCTGAGACCTTCTCTTGGGTGACTCCTGCTCGCCGCCCTTTTCGTTCAGGGCCCGTATTTCGTTTATTATTATCTTGACTGGGTTATCCATACTGTTGACCAGCAGAGAAGCCCTTTCCCTGAACGCATTACGTTCATCCTCATCATCGATGAATTTATCGACGTAGCCTGCGAGTAATCTGGGCTCGGTTGAATGATTGATGTGCCTGTGGAGTTCGATCACAGGTTTTGAAGGGGTCCAGTAAATCGAGCTGACAACAGGCTTTCCGAGAATGAATGCTTCCATTAGCATGGTTTCCGCCGCACCAAGCGCGACATCCGCGTGTGCAACCGGATTATCCTGAAGCGAGTTTTCGAGTATGGTAGCGCCAAGCTTCGAATAGGTCGAACGCTGTGATTCAGTTCGTGGAAGAACCACCACGCCTGCCTTTTCGGTATTGATCAGAAGTTCAACCGTCTTCTCCAGAATAGGTTGATGCCTGGGGAAGAAACTTGCAAATTCAGGCTCCGGTCTTACGAACACTATGGGCTTTTCCAAACCCATCTCTCCGAATGGGTCGTTTGTCAGCACCGGTTCATCCTTCAGGTAGCAGGTGTGGAATCCATTGAAAAGGGTAACCTTTTCCGGGTCGGTCACTCCGTTCTGGTAAAGATCCTGGAAGGTATAGAACCTAGGCGCAAAGATCTTGCTGGCCAGTGGAAAGACCATCTGGTTGACATGTCTTTCTCTTTCGTCGTAGAAGAGGGCCCATGCCGGTATGTCAAGCCCAAATGCCACCCTGACAGCCTCGGGCCATCTTTCGGTCAAAAGCAAATCTGGTTTTTCCCTTTCAACGATAGGCAATATTTCCTGTATCCCTTTTGCGTAGGCCTCGAGCTTGTTCACCAGTTCTCGTCCACCATGTTTGCCCACAACCATGTAATCGATCTTCTTCGCTTTGAGAATCGAAGCTATTCTGTCGTGGTCCCTCGCCATGACAAGAAATTCGTAGTCTGCTTCGAGCTCCTTGATCAAAGGAGCGAAGAAGTTTGCCTGGAAAGGCGTGCTCATGGCTATCCATATCTTTTTGACCTGTCTTGGAGTGGACAACCTACTTCCTCCTATAGTTTGATTATGGTCAAAGCCGCAGCGAGCAATGCGTAGACCAATTCCATCGACAAAAGTGACTTCACTAGTCCCTTCTCCGTTGTTGGGGTAATTCTCATGAATGCATGTGCGAGCGCAGGATATGTAGCCGGAACAAGGTGACCTTTCGAATCTACCTGACTATTACCATACTCTATCCTTTGAGCAAAGGGCCTCTTTGAGAACATCTTCAATGTGAAATCCATTGCGGCCGGCATACTGACGACGATCGCGGCGAATTCTAACCTGGACATCAACCCTATGACTGCTATCCCCGCGCCCGCAAGCAGAGTGCCGGTGTCACCTGGAAACACCTTTGCCGGGAACCAGTTGAACTTGAGAAATCCAAGGTAACCCACGAAAAGCATCAATCCGAGAGCTGCGCCCTCAAATTGACCGAAGTAGAAGGCAAGCAAGGTAAGCGTACCAAGCGCGATGCATGCGTTTCCGGCCTCCAACCCGTTAAAGCCTGCAAGCATGTTGCTGAAATTTGCCGAAGTCGTAATGGCCAGTGGCACGACGAGAAGTGGGTAAAGGATCCCAAAAGAAACTGAACCGAGCAGGGGGAAATATATGGAGCTTCTTGACAGAAGGGCGACTGCAAGGGGAATGCTGGAAGCTGCCACCATGAATGGTTTATACCTCTGCCTCAGTCCGACGACATCATCCAGAATCCCGACTGATCCGACCAATATCAGCGTGACCAGGCCAGCCAGGAATAAAGTGGAGAGGGGATCTAGGAGTAGAAACACAATAGTAGCTCCGAGGGAGAGAGCTATCAGCACCGAAACTCCACCCATTTCTGCACGAACAGGCTTATCCGGCTTGTGTATATCCACTCCATAGATCCCCTTGCTGACGAGCCAAGGTGCAAGGAAACCCGTCAGCAGGTAGGCTACAACGCCAGTTATTGATACGCCAATGATTAACGCTATCAAGTCAATCAAGCTTTTTTAGCCTCCGATAATGATTCAACAACCCTCCAGAAGTATGCGGTGGCGATCCCGAAGGCAGCGATCCATGCAAAAAGTGAAACCATTCCGTGCCAGAAGGGAGATAGAGCTGAAGTGAATATCCATACCGTATACATTACATGCGCCGAGAACGCCATCACACCGAGACTCAGCAGAGGAACGAGCGTTTGCCTCATCGTCAACCATGAACTACCTCAGAAACAGTGTTGGACTCTTTTGAGAGATATTCATCATTGACCCTTTCGAAGTCAACCATCGATCCGACATCGGCCCATTGGGTGTCTTCGAAGTATGAATTGATCTTCTCGCCAGACTCGATTAATTTGGGAAACGTTTCCCTTTCCAGGCTGCAAACTCTCCCGCTTTGAATGTATGACAAGATTTTCGGCTCGAATATGTATACCCCGGCGTTCGCGGTGAAATAGAGTGTGGGCTTTTCTGTGAATTTTTCTACGCTTCCGTCCGGTCCTATCGATATCTGGCCATAAGGTATCTTTACTTCGAATCTTTTGACTGCTAGTGTAGCTATACCGCCCTTTAACTCATGAGTCGCCACAAGCTTGTGAATGTTAAGCGAAGTTACTATGTCTCCGTTCATAGCCAGAAAACGTCCGTCGAGATATGGTTCGGCAGTCTTTAGCTGGCCCGCTGTTCCAAGAGGTGTGTCCGCTTCTGCATACTCTATTGAAACGCCTAGTTTAGACCCGTCACCAAAGGTGTTGATTATCTGATCCTTGAGGTAAGCAACACAAACAACGAACTCTGTTATTCCATATTCTCCTAGATATTTAATCGTCCTCTCAAGCAGCGGTTTGCCTGCCACGGGTAACATACACTTGGGCATGACGTACGTAAGAGGCCGGAGTCTTGTACCAGCGCCGCCGGCCAAGATGACAGCTTTCATTAATTGAGGGCCTTTTTTGATCTTGTAGTTGGTAGCATTTCCTTGAGTAACTTGAGCCGTCTCAGGTACTCCTTTCGGTATACCTGAAATCGGCCATACTCTGCAAGAAATCTTTCACCCTTACTGCTGATCCTCAAGTTGCCGTCCTCTTCGAAGAGCATTCCCCTATTCACAGACCTAGTCAAGTACCTATCAACGGATTTTGCGCTGAGTTTCATCATTCGTGCAATATCATTTTTGGTTGAACCGGACTTCGCAGCTTCAAGCAGGATTGCTATTAGCTCGGTTTCCGTTCTCTTCACCTTGCCACCAACTCCTGCAGGGGCGGCCTCGGAGCTGGAATAATTGCCGGTTTCAGTTAAACCGACCTCTTGAGATGAATGATCCTGATTGTGTGACGTTCACATTCCACCTACTTTGCAAAGAGATGACCCAAATAGAAGGCATAATTTCTGTCATTCCTCCAAATTCTTGCGCCTACATTACCCCATTCTTCTGCGACCGATGCAAATACCCAGGCGATCTGGGTTCCTCTCAGCATACTGTTATAGTTACCATTACCTAGCTCTCCCAGTCTCTTTAGGATGGAGACTAGGGCCCTCATGAGCGGAATGCTCTCGAACTTTACCTTCAAATTCAGCGCCAGTGTGTAGAGGGATCTCTCTTGTCTTGAAAGTCTGAACCATAACCCCTGGCGTTTGGACTTGGTCATCGATTTGATGAGCATTTTTCTTATACTATCAGAAGGCATGTCCCCACCTTCGTCGGGTTGTGTGTCTGCCAAGGGTCAACTGTGGCCAATATCTTTATATTATATAAGGACCCATGGAAAATAACCCGAAACCTAACTATACGTCGCAATCGACTGATACGCTACATAGGTCAGTTAGTTCTATGTCTTCCTGCGAGTTGGCATACAAACTTCTTAGCTTATGAATGATACTATGTTCCATGCTGTGATTATAGCACCATGATGGGCTTCAAAGTATATGGGGGTAAATTTAGAAATTCATCTGCTCAAAAGACAACCGTTAGCGTTGATATAGACCCCATTCCACGGAGTCGCTACCTGGAAATTCGAGCCTTGATCTGCTCGGTTTTTCAGGTAATTTACACTTGATCAAGAATGAGATGAGGTATAGGTCTCCAATTTTTCGATTCTAGACTCAGCAGAAGGATGGGTTATCCTAGAAGCTACAGTGTCCCCCGAGGAATCTCTAGCTCGTTTAAGCAGCTCTACGAGGTAGCGCGCATCTACAAACTTAACAGAGAAGAAATCCGCCTGATATTCGTAATTTCGTCTCAATACCAGTGTAGCGAAGAAAAAAATTAACCAAATGAAAGATGGCAATATTAAAGAACCAGTAATCGAAGTAACCAAGGAAATAACTGTCCCGCCTATCAATAGGGAATACGATTTGGTTGAATGCCTCAGCTTAAGATGTGCTAGTTCATGAGCAATGACCGCTTTTTTCGTATTTGCATCAAGTTTTGAAAAGACTTTGCTATCAATCATAATGCTACGCCTCACTGGATTGGTTTGTGCTATCCCAGGAATCCGAGTCATTTCCCACCTTCTGCTCTCTATCGCCATTTTCACGTTCATGCTCGAGGCGAGCTGATCGAATTCAGGAAATAGTTCCCAGTATGAGTTTCGTCTTTGTCTTAGTAGGTAAATGAGTCGAATAAATAACATAAATGAACCAAAAACCGGCAATGCAATGCCAAGATAAAAGAGATCCAAACCCGCTGATACAGATCGGTATTTTTGTCCAACTTAAAAATTGAACTGCCATTAAAGTGACTAACCATGGTGTGTTTCTTCACTTATTCATTATATCCTGTTCGGATCATCTATTCATTGATTTCCAGGCGTCTAACTCTTGTTCTACGTTATACTACATGGCAGAACTTATTAGAATATAGGCAGCGGTTGAGTTTCAAAAATAAATAAGACGTCAACTTACTATACATCAGATATGCCGACTGTTGCTTCACCTATTGGAATGGAATACCATATCGCCGCAAGAAGTTCTTTTATTATCTTTGGCAAGATCGAACAATAGGACTCTTGAAGGATATATAACTTTTGTTAATGCTGAATTCATGCTTGTGAATTATCAATCCACCTAGTGTCCATACTGCAAATCAGCGGGTTGTAACCTAGCGCTGAAAAAGAATCTGGTATTCTGGTGAAAAAATCTTGGATTGCTGGGATTGCTACGGCTTTGGTACTTTGGGGCTCTAAACGAAGCCTTCATAACGTCAATAGGAGCAGGATACTGAAGAGGAATGTAATGGAATTTAATCAACTTGATATGCAATCGCTCCGAAGGAATCAATGGATAAAAAAAGAGGAACTCAATGATATCCAATTTAGACGTCTCAAAGCTTTGCTCCTATTCGCTTTTAAAAACATACCATTTCATCATTATAATTTTGGCAGAATGGGTATTTCGCCGGATGAAATCAAGAATCAGAGGGAATTGGTGAAGCTTTCCCCGATGTCCAAAGAGGATCTCGATATGTTGGGCAGACAAATCTTTCCGAGTGGTAGAAAACGACGTAACAGTATCAGAGAAATAAGCACTTCGGGAACGACGGGGTTCCCATCAAAGGTTTACGAAGATGAGAAGACAGCAAGGTACAGATTCCTGATCAGACGGCGTGCTAACGAGGCAATCAGGATTGAGTTGTGGGACAAAATCGCTAAGATATTTTTCACTTACCCAAAGCCTGTTTCAAACCAAATGAAACTGGTTGATAGAATAAAGCTAAGTTTATCGAAGGTCAGACAACATTACACTCGGGCCTTCTACATCACCTACAGCTGTAGTGAAATAATAAATGAGCTTCAGAGATTCGAACCAGATGTGATAGAAGCTCAACCAGCGTATTTGGTGAGCCTGAAAAATGATCTCGGCCAAAACAGTAAGATTACACCTAAGGCTCTAATTTCCAACGGTAGCCTGCTTTCAAAACCTGTCAAACGGGAACTCGAGTCTTTCTTTGGTGCTCCAGTTTACGATTTCTATGGAAGCAGAGAATTTGGGCTTTTAGCCTGGCAGTGCAATGAAAGAAACGAATACCATTTGAATTCGGACACTTTTTTCTTCGAATTTGTGCGAGATGGGAATCCATGTTCCCCCGGCGAAAGAGGAAGTCTTTTGGTTACCAGTTTGATAAATTATACCATGCCCCTAATAAGATACGAGGTGGGAGATACAGTTGTATTAGGGGACAACGATTGTGCTTGCGGGAGATCCCTGCCAACAATCAAGTCAATCGAAGGGAGGAACATTGAATTCCTTCATTTGGCTGACGGCTCCATTGTCTCTCCCAGATCGATAATAAATTCGCTCGACGGAGTGCGTGATATACCCCCTTACCAGCTCGTTTGTATGTCTGCTGATGAAGCGATTATCAAGATATTTGAAAGAAAGGTGGATGAGCTGCTGATATCGAACGTGCTTTCCAGGCTCCAAGAAATAACAAAAGGACAGATGAAATTCAATGTTCAATTCGTTCAAGAGGAACCAAGAGCGAAAATAAGAACAATAATCCCGTTCGAGAGTGCGGCTATAAGTTGAAGACGCGACTCCCCCACCAAGCTGCATGAATTTATATGACAAAGTTCATTGCCCACACTTTACATGCCAGACCAAAATTTCCAAATTGAGGGGTCCTGTTTCAAGTGGCTTGATTTGAATGTAAACTGAGTGAAGTAATCAGGAATTTGAGAGAAAAAATAGCAAGAGCCAGTTTATGGACTAGTGGATTTTAGACGATTCTACGTTTTCTGCAACTTGTGAGAAAAAACTGTATATCCGCAGGGTGGTGGTGATTTATCAATCTCAACCACCGTCCTTGGGCGGCAAATGGGGAATGGCTGCAAATCCGATCAAGTCTGCATCGATGAGATTTAGTTCACAGTTATCTTTTGGGCTAAACGACCGGAATCATCCTTTGCGAATCAACAGCAGGATTCTAAAAACAAATTTGGGTTTTTCAAAAGAAGTTTCGAATTCGAAGACTGCTCAAAGACATCTAGGCAATTCTCTGTTATAGCAATATTTCCTTTAATATGATGCATCGTGATACATCATTACTCTCTCTGGGAATGGTAACCGCGACACACTATCGACATATGATAATGCATCATATATCGCATATATGCAATCAAAAATCTAAACAAATTTAGAAGCCGACTAGAAAAAAGAAAACTTTACTAACACCTCTGGCGGTGTTCCCGGTGTGTTTTCTGCAGGAGGCCAAGATGTTAAATAGAATTTTGTATAATTATATCAAGATTCGCAGACGTCATACATTTACTGTCAAGGAACTTGAACAGGAGTCCCTGTGGAAACTCAAACGACTCGTACGATATGCCTGGCTAAACGTACCTTTCTATTCGAGAAAGATGAGGCAAGCAGGCTTGACACCCGATGAAATTCACTCCCTAGACGACCTCGCAAAGTTGCCAATAATTCCAAAATCTGAACTTATGTCCCAACCGAAGTCCGAAGTTCTTGCGCATAACATGCATCTTTGGAATGTATTAATCAGGCATACGACAGGCACGACGGGTAAACCTTCTAAAATATTTTGGAGTAACGCATATGCCGATTATGTTACGGCTCTTAGATTTGTAAACACTTGGAGACTTGGAATAGGTCTGAATCAAAAAGTCATGAACATAGAATTCTATGGGCCACAGAAAATCGCGCCGTCAAAAGGTTACCGAGTTCCGAATCCACTTAGAGAAGTAAAAAAAGCCACGATTGGTCCTTGGGTAGCGCCTGGTTTGATGTCATTCAGATGGAAGAAATTGGGTTTTCAAAGAAGTGTCGAAGAAATGGTGGAAGAAGTAATTCGATTCAAGCCTGCTGGGGTTTTTTCTAGAGCGTCCTACTTGAGAAAACTCGGGAAGGCTTTGGAGTCCTATGCGCCACGACCGGAAATTAATAAGGTCCTTATTACAGGAGAGATCATTACTGAAAGCTGCAAGAAAGATATTCATGCTTCTCTCGGGTCGGAGGTATTCGAAACTTATGGTGCGATGGAGTTTGGTTCTATTGGCCTTGAATGTGCAGCTCATGATGGCCTACACTTGCAACCCCATCTTATTGTGGAAGTGTTGAAGGATGGTCATAAGGTTGGTCCAGGAGAATCTGGCGAAGTCGTCATAACGAATCTTGAAAACACGCTAATGCCCTTCATACGGTACAAGCTGGGAGACATTGCTGTCGTCGGCCCCAGCGACGGATGTGAATGCGGATCCAGGTTGGCGAGATTATCTCAGGTGGTTGGCAGACCTCAGGAAGTTCTTGTAACTCCGGCAGGCACAAGGGTGTATTCACGGGAGATAATCCGAACGATTGAGAGGCAGGTAGGTGTCACGGATTTTCAGATAGAGCAAAATGAAGCAGGTGACATTCGGGTGAGACTTCCGCCTTGCCACGGTTTTGAGGTCATTAAATCGGATATTGTACATATCCTGAAAGGATTTCTGGGTGAAGGGGTACCAATCAGTTGTGAGGTTTGGAATCAAGATTTCCGAATCCCCAAGTACAGGCCGGTCTTCTCACGACGAGTAGTTGCTTAAATGATCAGAATAATGATCTTACAAGGCCGCCATCGATACCTATCATTACCCCATTTACATATGAAGCCTTATCGCTTGCTAGGAAGGCAACCAGATTACCGATCTCTTCCGGTGTACCAAGTCTTCCAGAAGGTACCTGCTTTACAGAATCGGCTATCACTTCCTCAACCGAACGACCCGACCTCTTGGCTTCAAACTCCGATGTCTGCTTGGTTCTGTCCGTCATGATGTGGCCCTGCGCTATTCCATTTGAAGTGATACCATATGGACCGAATTCTACAGAGAGTGACTTCATAAGGCCTGCCACGGCCAGCCTCACTGTGTTTGAAAGTACCAAGTTTGGCCTAGGTTCGCGCAGTGTGAGCGATGTAATGAATATCAGTCTACCCCACCTCTTCGTCACCATACTGGGTGTAAGCTTGTGACATAATGAAACGGCGCTCATCAGCAGCAGTTTCGTCGCATACTCCCAGTCCTGTAGGTCAAGGTCGGCAAATCTCCCAATCTTCGGAGGTCCTGTATTGTACGCAAGTATATCGACACCGTCGTATTGCTTTGATATGAAATCATTCAGTTTCACCAGGTCGTCTTCGAGTGTAAGGTCTGCCTGAAATGAAGTTACGTCAAAACTGCTATCTGCTTTCAGGCTGCTCTCCGCCGCCCTCAGATTGTCCATGCTTCTCGAAGTTATAACCACCCTTGCCCCCTCCTGCAGGAGTACCTTGGCTACGCCGTACCCTATTCCCTTGCTGGCGGCTGTAACAAGCGCTACCTTGCCTCTTATTCCCAGTTCCATAGACCGGTGAATGCTACAAGGGAATAAAAATCCTTCTGATTCTGTATGCTTGGTTCGGGGAGAAAAGAGGGCTCAAATGTATACAACTGTATACATCGACGTAAATAATACCAGAGTGGTCTAAATGAGGGAATGAGCCAGAGCAAAATGCTTCATCTGGCTGTACGGGAGGCGGGCTGGATGAAGGCTCCAGAATGTAAGTATCTCAGAATAGACGAAGATGGCTCTCTGTTTTGTGCCGCCTCCTTGATGGGCGTTTTGCGTAACACCATGACGATGGACAAATTCCTAGAAGATTGGAAGAATGTGGGTGGGTTTGATGATAAATACATCAAGCCGTGCAGCCCATCGAACTGCCCCAATTATTTCGCCAAAAGAAAATACAGTCTACCAGATCGAAAGTGATATCTTGTCTTGGAAATCATGCAACTAGGGTTCTGATTCGACTGGGTTTACAAGGGTGCCAATCTTCTCAATTTCGGATTCTAGGACGTCTCCAGCTTTCAGGAATTTACCCGTAGCAAGGCCCACGCCGGGAGGAGTTCCTGTGGATATTATATCGCCCGGTAAAAGTGTGATACCGACCGATGTATACTCTATTATCTCCTGAATCTTGAAGGTCATTTTACTCGTTGAGCCGTCCTGTCTTACCTCACCATTCACCCTCTGAACCAGCCTCAGGTTGTGAGGATCATCCACCTCGTCCTTTGTAACAAGCCAGGGGCCATTCGGGGCGGCGCCGTCCATACTTTTCAACCTCAGCCAGTTCATCTTGTATCGCTCGACTTTATGGAATCTGAAATCCCTTGAACTCACATCGTTGAAGACTGTGTAACCGGCGACGTGATCAAGTGCATTCTCTCGAGAAATGTACTTCCCCCGTTTTCCTATTACAACCGCAAGTTCAATTTCATGGTCAAACTGTTTCGTAACACGTGGCATTGTGATCGGCCACCTATGTCCGACCAAGCAGGTCTGAAGTTTGGTGAAGATGTAGGGTTCTTCCGAGACGGTTCCACCCACTTCTTTCGAATGCTCTGCATAATTTGCTGCTATGCACAATATCTTGCCAGGTCTGGGTACCGGAGGATGGTAGTACACGGAATCCAAGCCAAGCAGTACATCCCCCGACCGCTGAGTGTTCGCTAGCCTTGCTACATCTCTGGCAAGTTCCATGGCAGCCTCTCCCCCGTTCAACAGTGACCCGACATCGGAAAACCAGTTAGGAGGTTCACCCGAATACAAGTTACGATACAAGTTTTTCAGGTCCACTATCCTGTCCCCCTGAACAACTCCCAGACTGGTTTGGGCGTTTTGTCCCAACGAGAAGGTGACTAACTTCATGCATTGGATGAACCAAAATTCGCTTAAAAAGATTCCTTGGTGTCAAGAGCTTTTAGATAATTCAGAATATGTGAATTGTATCGATCTGGGTCCTCAAGGTTGCTTACATGCGACGTTCCATCAAGCGTAACAAGGGTTGATTTTTTTATTCTACTGCTGAGGGTTTGACTCGCATTGACTGGTATATGCCTGTCATCTCCGCCGACAATTATCAGTGTTGGGACGGTTATATGATCCAAGAGAGGCGTATCATCCGTCCGCTCTTTCATGGCCCACAGGGTTGCTATTAGAACATCGGATGGTATGCTGCGATTGAGGTACGATATGAAATCGAGCACCCATGGCTTTGAAGAAATTGTTAGAGGCGAAAGACGCTTCGGCGCATATTCATTCACGAAGGCGGACGTTCCATGTTTCTTTATGAAGTCTATCTGCCTGTCCCTTCTTTCCATGATTTCTGGAGTGTCCGGCTCCGCCTTGGTATTGCTCAGAATCAGCCCTCTGAAAAGACTGGGTTGCTTTTTCCAGATCTTGAGGGCCACATAGCCGCCCATGGAGATGCCAGCAAAAACTGCCGAAGATACACCCAGATGGCTCAGCAGTTGTATGGTATCATCAGCCAGCCTGTCAATGGAGTATCCGTGGGGGTCGAAATACGTTCCCCCATGCCCCTCGAAATCTGCTGCCAACACACGGTAACCTTGAGAAGTTAGAGCATCGAGCTGAGGGAGCCACATGAGCTTGTTGTGTCCGAAGCTGTGAAGGAAAACGATGGCGGGACCCTTGCCTGCATCATAGAATGTGAACGTCCTTCCGCCCACAGTAACGGAGTTCAACTCAGGTCACGTTCCATTTAATGAACCGGGCTTTTGAGTCTTTCTCGGTCCGATTTCTCCGAATCATGTCAGAATCAGCTTCTCAACATTCACATAGAATATCCTGTTCAGCTCCTCGGCGGATAGATCGAGGCGATACATGTGCTCAGGATATGACGATATCCTGTCGATTCCTCCTTTGGGTCCCCAGGGGAAATCCGTGGCAAAAATTATCCGTTCCGCCCCAAAGGTCTGGAGGCCACATTTCAGGCTCGGCTCACTGCCGCCGACAGCTGTATCATAATAGAGTTTCATCAAATACTCCTGAGGAGAAGACCCCAGCAGCCTTTCACCGGCGTCGTTTACAGCTGACCCTGCCTTGCTGTAGGATTCCTTTATCCTGCCCATGAAAAAAGGTATCATGCCTCCCATATGATGGGCCACTACCTTCAGGTTTGGATGCCTTTTTAGAATGCCAGCCAAAGCCAACCTTGTGAGGGTAAGCGTTGTCTCATAGGGCCAACCAAAGACGTGCGCAAGGTCGTACTCCCTTTCATATGTCCTATGTTCCATACCGGACGGGTCGACCGGGTGTACGTATACAGTCGCATCCAGAGATTCAGCCTTTGACCAGAAGTGTTCGAAGGAGTCGAGAGGCTTACCCATCACATTCGTGGGTACCATGAAACCTTTCAATCCCAGTTTTTTCATCGATCTTTCCATCTCATTCTCACACATTTCTGGACTTTCCAGCGGTACAGAAGCCAGAGCAAATAGGCGCCTGCCGGAGTCACGTGATAGAGACGAAAGTTCACTGTTCAGTCCCTGACACAAATCGAACTTTTCTTGTGATGTGAAATCGAATATATTGGGCTCGATTATGCTGTGAACCATCGTGACCTCTGAACTGTAGCCATACCTGTCCATCGCGGCCAGCCTCTCATTCACGTCCGAAAAATGACGGTAACGTTCAGAGAGCCGAATTACGGTGCGAGCCGCATCCCTTGCAGGTTTGTTCTTGGAGGTGGAGAGTCGTCTTGTGTATTCGATTGGCGTTATGTGGGTCGAAGCATCTATTATTCGCACATCATATAAGAATGGCATCCATTACAAAATGGTTTCCTTACATGGGTGAATGAGCATCCTTTTTGAAAGGTTCGAGCGTTTCTTCGGCAAACAGCTCCTTGGGTTCCACCTTTCTCTCGAGCAAACCTTGAGAATAAGAATAGTCCAGAAATGTTTTCAGAAGCTTCTTGTTCTCTTCGAACCCGTACGGCCAGTAGTCTTCGCCCATGAGTGCAGTGGCCTCTTCTATTTCCCTGTTCATCCAGGGTAGCATGTACCTCAGCGCCCCGGTTTGATAATTTTCCCGATATGCGACCTCCTTCGAGCGCTGAAACGCCTTGAGTAATGAAAGTGCAACCCACCTGTTTGACTGATAAACGTCACGCCTGATGACTATCGTATGCATGATCGGGAATATGCCTGATTTGCGGAAGTACTGTTTTTCCTCTTCTTCATAGTTAGGAAAGAGGCGCTCGACACCTTCACCTTTCACAAAGCTGGATGGCATCCTCGCGCTGTAAAGGGCATCTATTTCTCCCCTTTCAAGCATCGCGGACAGGTTACCCGCATTACCAATATCCACCAGCTTTATGTTGGGGTTGAATATCTTTTCTCCTCTGTCTGAAAGCCCCCAGAACCTCGACTCCCTTTCGGGTAGTTCGAGCCCCCCGGCAATGTAGGTTACACTTTCTACAGGAAGATTGTAGTATTCTTCCAGAATTCCACGGATCCACACACCAGCAGTCTGCCTGTACCTCTGTACTCCAACCTTTTTGCCTGCAAGCTCTTTGGGTTCCCTGATCCCGCTCTTCTTGCTCACATAGATGGATCTGTGCCTGAACGTTCTAGAAGGAAAGACAGGTATCGCAGTGAAGGTATCAACGCCCCTTGACACAAGGGATGTGTAGGCGGAAAGAGACATCTCTGAAGCATCGAACTCCTTATTGTTCAGCATCCTGTAGAATGTTTCCTCCACCCACATGGGGATGTAATTCAGGTCTATTCCTTCTGGCTTAACAACTCCATCCATGAGCGGCCTCGTCCTATCATAATCCCAGCATGCGAGCGTAAGTCTGAGTTTTGACAAATCCTGTCGTGAAGCGATTTGGGCAAGGACTAAATGAATATTGCGACTCAACTGCGGGCGGCGACCTGAATGGCCTTCCTTATCATTTCGTCAACCCGCTTGGCGTCGAGCTGTGTATTGGGAGTGTACTCGGGTGCGTTCTCAAGCTGTTCAAGGTCATTCAACCCGGAGTGTTTGTATATTCTGTTGGTGGCGGATATCAACCTTGCCGGCTTGTCCTTTGAGGCGTTAAAGTGTTGATGTATGGTGTTCGGAGGTATGTATACAACGTCGCCCTCCTGCCAATCGAATCTCTTGGACTCCTTCTGAGGTATCCAGTGATACGTATCCGTTATCTCGACATCACAGTCGACGTGAATGTCGTAACCCTCGCCTTCAAGAATGTAAAGCGCCTCCTCGGCCAGGTGCCGATGCCTGCCTGACCTGCTTCCCGGCGGTATGATCTGCATGTAGACGTCCAAAGTTTCGAGTCTGGTGTTCATGCTTTCGTTTACCATATGCTTCAATATTCCGTGTGGCGAAAGTTCCCAAGGCATCTCGTTTGGCTTTATGATCTTCTTTCTTTTTGAGTCCCTTGCGGGTTTTGTCCTGGCATCCTCAAGAAGGTCCTGATAGTATTTGGCATTCGAGTCTCCCTGCAGCCATACCTGCGACTCTCCCCAGCTCATCTAAGTGACCTCCTTCTTCCTTTCCTGCCTGGGAACGAAGTCTTTGCCGTATTCCGTGGGCTCCTTTGGTCTGGGTATGACGGTTTTCTGGAAAAGCATATTCATGAACATGTACATCGGCTTTGTCTTGATCACCAGAGCCCGTGCCGGCTTCTTCGGGTCTGCGTTATGGTGCTGATGCACACAGTTGTTGTGGACGATAGCCACGTCGCCTGCTTCCCAGTCGTACCTTACATTATCATGGATTTCGTAACCCTTGCCATCCAGTATGTAGAACATGGCTTCGTTCACATGACCGTGCTTCTGAGATACACCACCAGGTCCATACTCCTCGACGTGAATGTGAATCGTCTGTCCAAGCCCATCGGCCGGTTCTAGGTAGTGCTTGCTGTACACCTGGGGACCATCCCAAAAGGGTACATTCTCCGCCTTTTTCACCCTCGGCAGAGACCTGAGCCTCTTCAACTCCTCTTTAAGGCTGTAGTCCCCCTGAATCCCCCTTACGAAAACCCTATCCTCCTGCTCCGCATAATGAGATTTCTTACTCATTTTCATACCAGACGGGAAGGTGACCGATTTAAACGCTTCCCAATCCTAGGATACACAAGCGAAATTATACCCATTCAGCTTAAATAATTCTACTCATCCACTGAAACGGTTTGAGTTCTGCCCTAGCAGGAAAATTCACCGCAGAAATCAAGGAAGACTTCTACAGAAGTTGGGTGAGAAATGAAGGTCTGGAAATAATACCCGCTCACTATATTCCTGACCTCAGAAAGCTTGAATTGAAGAAATGGGAACGAAGAAGAGGCTCTGCAGTCTTCATAAACCATGAGGAGTCGAACAGAAGCAATGACTGTTACGTGTGCGAAATTCCGCCTGGGGGAAATCTGAACCAGCAAAGACAAATGTATGAAGAGATGGTGTACATTCTGGATGGTCGGGGCTCGACTGTAGTATGGAATGATAGAGGCGATAAGGTTTCTTTCGAATGGCAGACCGGTTCACTCTTTGCCATTCCATTGAATGCATGGTATATTCATTATAACGCATCAGGTGTAAAACCCGCCAGGTACGTAGGTGTAACAAACGCCCCCCTGATAATGAATGTTTTCCAGGATGCAGAATTCATATTCAACACGAAGCATGACTTCGTCGCAAGGTTTGGGGGGGAGCCAGAGTATTTTGCGCCAAGCCCTCGGCTGAACGGATTCTTTTCTGATACGAATTTTGTGCCAGATACGAGAAGACTAAAGCTGGTGGAGGCCAAGGAACGGGGAGCCGACGGAGGTCATATCAGGTTTAACCTTGCCAAGGGAACGATGAACAGTCACATTTCTGAATTCCCGGTTGGAACGTACAAGAAAGCACATAGGCATGGCCCGGGCGCTCATGTAATAATTGTGAGTGGTAAAGGATACACCTTCATGTGGCCCGAAGGAAAGAAGCCCCAGAGGTATGACTGGCAGGAAGGTTCTATGGTGGTTCCGCCAAACATGTGGTTCCACCAGCATTTCAATACAGGCAATATGCCTGCAAGATACATCGCCCTGAAATATGAAGGGACGACGATAAGAAACGAAGAAGGAATACCCAAGGCGTGGATCAGCTCCCGGGAGGGTGGAGACCAGATTGATTACGCTGATGAAGACGAGTTGATAAGAAAGACGTTTCTTGAAGAGCTGGCAAAGAGTGGCGTCCAGTCAAGAATGCAGAAGTATTACGAGGCCGAAGCTGCCAAACTGCGACGTTGACCGACTTTGCGCGATTTGCATGATTCTAGAAGATATCCTGAGATAAATGAAAATGAGATGCAGAAGCAGACTCAAGAGACTCACCACCATCACCACGAAGAGCGATTGACAGGCACGGATACATTCGAAAAAAAGAATTTACTTACTGTGGGAATCGATGTGGGTTCTTCTGGAACTCAGGTGCTTTTTTCAAGGCTGACGATGAGGAGACTGGGTTACGCACTTTCAAGCAGGTATGCAGTGGTTTCTAGGAAAACGATTTTTGCATCTGAAGTTTCATTTACCCCATATATTGGTCGGCACCTGATCGATGGCAAAGGAGTGTACAGGATCGTCGAGAGGGCTTACGGGTTGGCTGGTATCAGGCGCTCCGAAGTAGACACGGGGGCATTGATACTGACAGGGGAAGCGGTAAGGCGGCGCAACTCGAGGGTGATAGCGGACTCACTCTCCGCTGAGCTCGGTAAATTTGTGTGCGTGACAGCAGGGAACCGGCTCGAAGCAATGCTGGCTGCGCATGGTTCTGGCGCAGTAACCCTATCGAGGCAATATGGAAAGCAGGTCATGAATGTGGATATAGGTGGTGGCACCACCAAAGTTGCGATAGCAAAGCGGGGCAGGGTTGTTGCTACATCCGCGTTGCATGTTGGGGGAAGGCTGATCGTTACGGATAAGGACCGCAGAGTTGTAAGGGTCGAACCGATTGCCACCCGTATTTGTGAACATCTCGGATTAGACGTCAAGGCTGGAGAAGTCTTTTCTGATAAGGAACGTCAAATCGTTTGCGACTGGATGGCTTTTGCAATAAAGAATTTCATTACCGGGAGAAATTTAGGAAGCGACTGGGACTGGCTACTTCTTTCGAGACCGATCGTCCCGTCTGGTATTGACGCTATTGTATTTTCGGGTGGGGTGTCTGAATATGTTTACGGCAAAGAGAAGAGGGATTTCCATGACCTCGGAAAACCGCTCGGCGAAAGGCTGGGCATGATGATCCAAAGGAAGGAGTTCGGGGCACCGGTGGTTCGCGGAAAGCAGAGAATAAGGGCAACCGTAACTGGCGTCTCTCAATTCACCATACAGCTCAGCGGTGAAACTGTGTATGTCTCCGACGAAGGGATCCTGCCCATCAAGAATGCGCGGGTGGCGGAGCTTGAGTTGAAGGTGACTGATCAAATGTCCGCACAGGAAGTGGTAAGGAGCGTTCGCAGGGCAAACAGAGCCCTTAACGAGGTGAATGGAGGCGATCCAGTTGTTTACTACATCAAGTGGGAAGGTGAACCATCTTACCAGAAGCTCAGAAGCGTGGCGGTTGGTTTGTCAACTGCAATGAAGGACACAGGTACACCTCTAATACTCATCTCAGATCAGGATGTGTCACAGAACATAGGTGCGATTCTGAAGGAGGAGTTGGGAGTGGTCAGTCCGGTCGTTACACTGGATGGTCTTGAGCTGCAGGACTTTGACTATGTCGACATAGGCCACCCTCTCACGGACTCCTCCACCCTCCCGGTGACGGTCAAGTCTCTGATCTTCGGTACCGGACATGACAAAACTGGTGACCCAGCAGGCTGAAAAATTGTTATCAAATGGACAATAAAAAATGACTATTTTCATTTTGCGTCGGGTTTTTGATATAGACTTTGCATGCAAAAAAAGACTTATACGTGAGTTGTTCCGGACATCGTCGAAATGAAGCATCGCTCCGTTTCAATGGCTGTAGTCGCAGTCGTCATCGTCGTCGTGATCATAGTAGCAGCGGTCGGTATATACTATGCTACACGGCCGAGCTCCCCATCCTCTTCTGGGGCCGCCCTTCCAGATACGACATCCTTCTCCTTTGGCGTAGTTTCGGATGACCATCCAGACCTCTTCGGCTTCGCCTACATGAGGATGAATAACTACACTTCAAGTTACGTTCCCAACATGAAGATCGAACAGTTTCCAGGTGGAAGTGGTGATGTGCTGAAGGCTCTGGTGAGCGGGAGTATCCAGATGGGCATAGCGGCGACCGATTCTGCGATACCTGCACTTGTATCAGGCGCACCAATTACCATTGTCGCAGCATACAGATCGCCCAACGACAGGGCCTACTATGTGGCGGCTAATTCCTCATACACAGCCCTAAGCCAGTTGTACGGCAAGACCTTCGCGGATAGCAAACCCGGCAGCCTTGATGAAGTAACCAACCATCTGCTTGCTTCCGATATGGGATGGACTTTTGCCTCCGCCATACATGAGACGTTCGTGGGATCATTCCAGGCACAGGTGGCATCCGTGCTCACCGGTACAGCAGCCACCAGCAACGGTAATCCGTTCGATGTGTATCCGCTTGTTGCCCAAGGTAAGCTGAGGGTGATCGGATACATCAACGAAACCTGGCCAGGCTTCGTCGTTCTAGCGAGTACAACGTTCCTTAAATCCAGTCCGAATGCGGTTAAAGCAACCCTCGAAATGCTGTGGAAGGCAGACGCCGCATTCAATGCGAATACGAACTCCGCAACCGTGAACTTCCTGATCAACAGGGAAAACTTTACTCAGGCTGAAGCAAATCTCTTTATGTCTCTCATATCCTATTCGACCAACGGCGAAATAGTGACTTCGCAGCTACAGAATGCCATCAATGTGCTTTACACCGCAAACGCGATAACAGGGAACAAGACCACCATTACACCCGGTTCGCTTTACACACCTGGATACGCGCCGGTAGGGTAGTACCTCAAGCTCCATCTCCCCAATTTTTTTGATATAGGTGTATTACCGTAAGGTATCAGTATGGTTTGATGTTCCAACGTGTCAGACGCCTTTCCAGAAGCAGAAGGAACATGTTGAATGCCATTCCAAAGAGTGCGGTGACCACCACTATGACATCGAGCTGGGTGCTCGCAAAAAGGTCCGTATAATGTATTACGAGGTACCCGATGCCTGATGTTCCAACGAATTCCTGGGCTATCAGTATCGCGCCAAATGTCAGATTAAAGGCGATTCTCGCGCCAGACAGTATTGAAGGGACTACGGAAGGGAGAACAATTTTTGTGAATATGTGAGATTCTGATGCGCCCATGGAATGGGCCACTCTGAGATATGAGGGATCTATATCATGAAGTGCGTATATCGTGTTGAGAGCTATGGGCAGCATACCACTCAGGAAGCCGAACCAGAACTGATAGAAGAAACCGAGTCCAAAGAACACCCAGAACACCAC
Source organism: Nitrososphaerota archaeon (assembly GCA_021324115.1). GTDB lineage: Archaea > Thermoproteota > Nitrososphaeria > Conexivisphaerales > DTJL01 > JAJPJS01. The sequence continues at coordinate 114,572 of JAJPJS010000008.1, read as the reverse complement.
CACAAGTACACTTCTGGGGACAGAGTAGATGAGTACCAGAAATGGCTGAAACACGGCGTTCACGAACCTGTTAGACCCTATCAACAGCCCCGTCACGACCCCGCCGGCTAGCACGCCCCCAAATGTCAGAACAGTAACCGCGAGTCCGTAGGGAAGCTTCTGCCTTACCAGGGGGATGGAAAGTACCGAAAAGAAATTCCTTGCTATTTCCGATGGCGGGCTGAGAAATATGCTCGGAATCGCGCCACTTCTTACCGCATACTCCCATACAGCAAGAAATAGCGCGATGCTCGCTGCCTGTGCAAAGATTATCTTGGCGTACCTTCGCCTTTCAGGCATATCTTATAAGCCTCCGCTCAACCGCAGTTAGAATCAATAGAAGTAACAAAGCAACAAGAACCACGACAAGAATCAGGGCATACATCATGTCGATATGGAAGGTGTTGCTCGCACTTTCAATTGCCCAGCCGAGTCCCTGTGTTGAAGCTATCAGCTCGCCGAATATGACGCCCACGAGAACAAAGGAAAGACTCAACCTCAGGCCGCTCATGATGTATGGTGCGGCGGCCGGAATGACCACCTTGGTCATCATCTGACTGCCCTTTACACCAAGCGAATTCGCCAGCTTGATGTATGAATGCTTCACATTTCTGACTCCAGTCGCCGTGTTGATTATCATGGGGAAGAGTCCCAGAATGAGAGCAATTGCTATCTTCGACTGTACGCCCACTCCGAAAAGCAGGAAGATGGGGGGGTACAGCACAGCACCTGGAACGGCATAAAATAGATACAGCAGAGGTTCATAAATCGAGCCTACGAGTCTGTAATGTCCAAGGAGGAACCCCACCACCACTCCTATGGTGGCACTCAGTCCGAAAGCTACCGCAACTTCAAAAAGCGTCGCCTGAAGCTGAAAGAGCAAACCTCCGGGCACAACAGGGTTAGCCGGATTCATCAGCTCTGGATATGAGGCTATCACCTGTGTGAATGGTACAAGTATGTATCGATTCACAATGTTGTAGGTCGGAAGCAGTTGCCACAGAAGAATGAATGCCGCAACAACGCCCACCTGGGATAGCCTGACCTTAATTTCCATCCTTGAAGATAGAAGGCTTTGATGTTTTTAAGTGATTCTGAATCAAACAGATTCGGGCATCGACTATCTCGGTACATTATCATTATCCGCTGTGCTCAAAGTTTCTGCCTGTTTGATTGACTGAAGGTTGATGTGTGACCACATTCGCTTTCTGGCCTCCACGATTTCCGGGTCTTCAGGAAACCTCGGCCATTCTGCTTCTATTGAGAAAAAGTCGATTATCGAACCCGGTCTAGCAGACATTACAGCAACGTGTGTTGCAAGATTCGCTGCCTCGAGCAGGCTGTGCGTGACGAATACTATCGTCTTTCCTGTTTTTCTCCATATTTCGGTGAGCTCGGCCCCCAGAGAGATGCGACTCTGTTCATCCAGTGCGCCAAACGGTTCATCCATAAGCAGAACTTCGGGCTCGAGGGCAAGGGCTCTGGCCACGCTCACTCTCTGCTGCATCCCCCCCGAAATCTGTGTGGGATAATAGTGTGAGAATGCCTCCAAGCCGACCAGCTTGAGATATTTTGATGCCCTCGACTTCCTTTCGCTCTGGGGAACGCCCCTTACTTCAAGCCCAAATTCAACATTTTTCTGAACCGTCCGCCATGGGTACAGACTGGGGTCCTGAAAGACCATGGCAATTTTATCCGGTTTGGGGCCTTTTACTTCTTCATCATCAATATATATGGTGCCGGTTGTGGGTGATATCAGACCACCTATCATATTTAGAAGGGTGGATTTACCGCAGCCACTCGGACCGATCAGGGTGACGAAGGCCCCCTTCTCCACATCGAGGTTGGCATCATCAACAACCTTGAGTGCGCCCTTGGAAGCCATGTACTCCTTTGATACATCGACCACCCTGATTACCGGCGGCACGCAGTGCAATAGGAGGGGTTGGCTTTAAAGGCTATACTTCCACACTCTGGTCGGATTCGTTTCCTGCCATTCTTTCTGAAGCCAGCTTCACAGCCTTGATTATGTTGAGGTAACCTGTACACATGCAGAGATTCCCGTTCAGCCCAGCTCGAATCTCTGCCTCGCTCGGCTTTGGATTCCAGCGCAGCAGTCCCACAGACGCCATCAGAAATCCAGGCGTACAGTAACCGCACTGCAGGGCGTGTAACTCCGAAAATGCTTTCTGGAGCGGATGCAGCTCGCCTGAATTGCTTAATCCTTCCACTGTGACGATCTCCGCACCATCCGCCTGAATGGCAAAAATAGTGCATGATTTTATCGCCCTTCCGTTGTACAGAACAGTACAGGCCCCACAGTTCGTCGTGTTGCACCCGATCTTGGGCCCCCTCAGTCCAAGTCCTCGAAGGAAGTTCACGAGAAGTGTCCTTGGTTCCACCTCGGCAGACCTTGCTTCGCCGTTGACCTGAACTGTTATCTGCTTTTTCAAGACGATTGAGGCACCTACGACGGGGATAATTTAGTTTTCTTGAAGATAGATTTTAAATAACGGACCGAGGCGCGACTCCATTCGGGACCGCTGCTGGACACTCCGGAAGAAAGGCAAGAAAATGTATCCAAAGGGCGTGACTTGGCACTCATAGCTGCCGCCCACGCCGAAACACATGTTCAATCCGCAATATACCCGCTTGTATACCCATATGCGATGATCTCGCTTGGCTTCGGATACCCCGAACTTGGCGCTATTGTCGGAGCCGCCACGCTTGTATCCGGACTTTTGCAGGGGATTCATGGCTGGCTGTCTCGCTGGGTGAGGAGAAAGGCGCTGGTAGGAGGGGGCAACATCTTCCTTGGACTATCATTGATGCTTTCCGGAATATCGAACGGGCTAGGAATCTTCACCGCGGGAAGAGTTGCAAGCGGGGTTGCGGCGAGCCCCCAGCATCCGATGGCCGCTTCCCTAATTTCCGACTGGTATCCGTCGAAGAGGAGAGCCACGGCCCTTTCGCTCCACTTCTCCGGTGGAAATGTGGGTACGGTGCTTACCCCGCTGGTCGGCGCCTTCTTGATCGCGCTCGTTGGGTGGCAGAGGACATTGATTCTGTTCGGAATACCCGGCCTTATCATTGGAGCACTGGTTTGGCGTTACCTGAAGGATGACCGTCCTCCGATGGCCGCTGGCAGGCCGGAGGAAAACAGGAAGCCATCTTACTTCGGGGCATTCAAAAACCGCAATGTGGTCAAACTGATCTCTGCACGGGCGATGACGGCGGCTGGCAGAGGACTTGGGGTGATCACGGTCTATGTTCCACTGTATCTGGCCCAATCTCTGCATTATGGAGTGATAGAGGTTGGCTTCTTTTTCACGGTACTTGCTGCGGGGAGCGTGTTTTCGCCTGTGATAGGAGGTACGGTGGCCGACAGATGGGTTGGTAGGAAGAGGGTGATTATCGTATCTTTGTTGTTCTCTTCACTGGCAACTGTGGGGCTGGTCATGGCCAGAGCCTCTCCGCTCCTTGTTGGTGTTGCACTTTTTGGGCTTGGACTGGCCGTTTTCAATGAAGGACCACTCTCCCAGGCTCTCCTGTCAGACTCAACCACCAAGGAAAATAGGGATGGTGCATTCAGCATGTATTTTGTTGTGTCTTACGTAGGAGGGGCATTCTGGGGATTCCTTATAGCATATATCATTGGCATTTACGGATTTGTCCCTGCCTTTGAGCTGATAGCGGCAACTTACATACCTCCGGCAGTCGTTTATTCAACAGTGAAGGAAGTCAGAGAGTTGTGAAGATCACTTCTGGGAATTTTTCATTCAGACCTGTGTGTTATTCTACCCTTCTGACTTCGCGCCCTTAATTAGCTGATAGATCATCTCACTTCGGAGAGGAATTCTGTTAATCCGGATTCTAAGCGGTCTGAGCGCATCCTCCACAGCGTTGGGAATTGCGGCCAAGGGGCCCAACGTTTCACCTTCTCCCATCCCTTTGATTCCCAGGGAGGATCTTGGTGAAGGGGTTTCTATCTTATCATCTATTATGTCTGGCATTTCCATCATCGTGGGCTTGAGGTAATCCATGAAGGTGCTTGTCAAGAGCTGCCCGTTGTCATCATAGACGAACCCCTCCCTCATCGCAACCGAGATTCCATGGGAAGCACCACCATGAAGCTGCCCCTGAACAATCATGGGGTTGATTTCCCGACCCACATCATGAACTATGACGTATCTGAGTATCGTCGTTTCCCCAGTTTCCGCGTCGACTTCGACCGCGACAACGTGTACGCTGCTCGGGTAGGTCATGTACCCTGTAGGGGAGCCGCTTCCGGTTACCAGCTGGTGAAGGGCACCAACCTCGAACTGATGACCATACTTGAAGGCGTCAATGGCGCTTGGACTGTTCCCGATGAATGTGGCTTCGAGCCCGGCTTCCAGACCTTCGGGCAGCAGTCCAGGATTCTGGTAGATCGCCTTCGCCAGCTCCTGAATCGTTAGCGTATGCTCGGGGGAGCCTGTTACCCATGCATTACCATCAGAGATTTCCACTCTCGAAGGGTCCACCTGAAATTTGCTTGCAGCCAGGCGAACCAGCTTTTCCCTTATTTTTCTTGCTGCGCCGACTATCGCTTCGACATCCGGCCCCGAAAATTTGTTCGCATGCGTACCGGAATATGGGGTCCATGGGCTGTAATCCGAATCAAAGGGAAGAACCTTGACTGTTTCAGGCTTGACACCGACAATTTCAGCAAGAATCTGGCATATGGCAGTTGTATGTGAGGTACCCATATCTGGTGAACCGGTAGTCACCACGACGTTCCCCTTGGAATCGACCTTGATCGTAGCCCCCTCGATCTCCTTAGCGGTGGCTGAAGCGCCGTGAACGTAGGAGCAGATTCCGATTCCAACGAACCTCCCCTGTTTCAGGTATTCCTGCTGCTTCCTCCGCCAATCTTCATAGCCAAAGACATCCAGTGCCTTCTTCAGCAGAAGCGGATAGTTCCCGGAATCATATACTCTTCCGCTCACCGTGGCGTACGGAAACCTGTCAGGAGGTATGAAGTTCCTCATTCTTACCTGAGCGGGGTCCAGGCCAAGTTTCTGACTTACGAACTCCGCCATCCTCTCTACAATGTAGACTATCCCGGGCTTTCCAACGCCCCGGTTGGGCATCGATGGACAGGTGTTCGTAAGAACTGTCCTTGACTCCCATTTTATGTTTCTTATATCGTAACAACCGCTTATGAGCGTGGCGTGCATTGATGCGTACGTGCCAGCGTACTGTATTGAAGCGCCGTCATCGTTGATATCACTGAATTTAAACCCCAGTATTTTCCCATCCTTCTTCGCCGCCGCCTCGATATCCACAACCATGCCGGCTGTCTGGCCGGAAGATGCCAGATGCTCGCTTCTGTCCTCCCAGTACTTCACATGCCTGCCCTTGACCTTCATAGCAAGCAGGCTTACGATAAGGAGAACCCGCCATGGCCTTGTCTTGATTCCAAACCCTCCCCCTATGTCACGAACCACGAGATGAATTTTATTTGTCGATACGCCCAGAAGGTCTGACATGGCCATCATGACGTGGCCCGGCATTTGCACGTTTGCCCAGTATGTGAACTGGCCCTCCCCGGGTTCATACTTTGCGACCACGGACACAGTTTCGAGAGGAGTCGAACTGTATCTGTGCAGGTACAGCCTCTCCTTGATGACAACATCGGCCTCCTGGAACGCCTTGTCGACTTGGCCCCAGTCTGCCGAATATTGGGCGACGATGTTAGTGCCGAATGATTCAAAGACAAGAGGGGCATCTTGAGCCATCGCTTTCAGGGGGTCGATAACAGCAGGCAGAACCTCGTACTCCACATCTATGTCTTCAAGTGCATCCTCTGCAGTTTCTCTATCGATTGCTGCTACAGCTGCAATCGGGTCCCCAACATACCGAACCTTCCCGACGGCTAGGCAGTATTCCTCGGACTTGAATTTTGAAACTGCATATGCGGGAATAGGTTTTGTTAATTTTCTTGCATCTTCGCCAGTCACCACAGCCACGACACCCGGGTGCTTTAGTGCCTTTGAGATATCGACCCTGAGAAGCTTGGCATGCGCATGGGGGCTCCTCAGTACGGCTACATGCAGCAGGTCAGGAAATACTAGGTCGTCCACAAATGAGGTGTCGGCAGTCAAGAGACGGCGATCTTCGAAACGTCTGACAGACCTTCCAAGCCACCTGGTCTTTGTCGATTCCATCTCCTGCTGACTTTGCTGAGACATGGGACGCATCTTGATTTACCTGGTTTTATCCTTGTCGGGTACGGGATTTGTAACAGGAAACGAAACAGCGAAATTTATAAGTGGTTAACTGCTTACAGTAAGGAGAGGATGAATTAGACTGTGCCACTGAATCAGGCGCTGCAAAAGAGAAGAGAAAAGTTCGTTGAAAAACTTCTGGAGAATGACCTTTCCTCCTTCTTCGTAATCACTCATCCGAAGTATGCCAAATCCAAGAACTTCCGGTTTACACCTGCTCCTGTGCCGCTCTCGATGACACACAAATGGGAGTACAAGAAAGCGAAGAAAATGCTGCTGGAGCTTGGTGAAATATTAACACCAGAGGAAGCAGAACGGAGAAATGTAAATTTCATCAATCCAGGTCTTAAAGATGTTGTTCCAGGTGCAATTCTTCCAACTTTGAGGGGTGGTATCCAGCTATTGAAGCCCGACGAAAGGGAGTACACCCACAGACATACGGTTAACGCGTTCAGATTTGTCCTCGAAGCGCCTTCGCAGGGTGCATATACTGTGGTGGAAGGTCATAAGGTTCCCATGCATCCGGGTGACCTGATACTTACCCCCAGTTGGGTCTGGCATGACCATGGTAACGAAGGAAACAAGAATGCTATCTGGTTCGATGGATTGGATGCTACCATCGCATTTTGGATAGGCGCAGGTTTCTATCAGGATTTTGAGGAGGCTGGAATCGGAAAAGCACAGGCTGCGACTTCCGAAGCTGAAGATGTGCTTGCACGGTACGCAATGGGATTGAAGCCCCTTTCCGAGTCTCCACCACCACACCTCCCTGCAACCAACAATCCACTGTTGTACTATCCATATGATGAAGTAAGGAACTCTTTGTTTAGAATGGCAGCTAAAAGTGATGGCTCGCCACATGAAGGCATCGTGATAGAGTACGTAAATCCGACAACTGGCGGTCCGGCTTTTCCAACAATGATGCTTAGAATGCATCTGGTAAAACCAGGGAAGGAACTCGAACCTGTTTGCAGAACAGAAAACGCCGTCTTTATCACATTCGAAGGGAACGGAACATTCAATGTGGGTGACAAGAGATTCGATACCGAGCCGTTTGATGTGCTGAGCGTGCCAACGTGGCAAACATACAGAATCAGCAACAATGGTACCAAACCGCTGATCCTGTTTTCATATTCAGACCAGCCGATATTTAGGACTCTTGGATTCTACAGAGAGATGGAGAAGATGGCAATTCCGAGCAAAGCAGTGGTTCGGCGTTCGAAGCAAAGATCAAAAGTTTCATACTAAAGTACTTCGCCTCATAGCTCGCCAAGTACCCCCGAATACTTTTGAAAGGGAGACGAAGACATTCTTTTCCAAACGGACAGAACAGATATTATGAGATTCCGGATTCTGATCGTGTATTTCCTAGCATAGTGAGGTTGATAAATGTGACTCTACGTGGACAGCCGAAAGATAAAATGGATCAGTCGGATGGCGGCAGGGCAACGGACCATTTAGCAAACGAACGTACCTATCTCGCGTGGGTCAGGACGAGCGTGACCATAATGGCGCTGGGTTTCGTGGTCGCCAAGTTTGGTTTGATAATACGCGAATTGTCACCTTCATCGGTTACGGTACCGACACATGTTTCCTCCGCGGTCGGAGTCATTCTTGTACTGATAGGCGCGGTTCTGCAAGGTTTGGCATTCAGGAGATTCAGGCGGAACAGAGCCAGAATAATTCAGGGCAGTTTTGAATCGGAGACAGGAATGGAGAATGTGACTTCCTCGTTGATACTGTTAATATCTGTGCTGTTGGTGGTATATCTCATAATAACGGCGTAGTTGCCGTTGCATCGGGAATCGAGCCAGGCCAAGTCTTCGATGTCGTATGTTGGAAATCAATGGTATTGCATGTTTGACAATTTCCAAGAAACGAGGCAAAAAAATGCCGATGAAACTCGAAGCCATTTCATGGTTCAGGAAAGGCTCTGCAGCCCACTTGTACAATGAATTCGCTCCAAGCTACTGAATATCACTTCTTTCTGCACGATCCTATAGCCGTAGAACAGGTCAAACCTGATGAAGGATAGGTTTGCGAGGTGCGGGATTTGGAGCCGCGTCGCCGCCTTGGGAGGACGACGTCCTAGACCAGACTAGACGAACCTCGCACATATCTCCTCCTTGTTGAGCCAGATTTAAACAAAACAGCTAGGTCCATCTCAAGTAGTCGATGCAGTTACCCCAATATGTAAACGAACGTCACATATCTTCCGTAGGCGGTTCTTCGTTACCCTTCTCTTCCTTAGAAAAGGCCTTAGTTACGACTTCCTGGACGTAATCCTGTGTGATCACTCCTGCATTGATTAAATTAGTCAGGGCGTTGGCGGATGCGACCCCCGTCACCCTTCCATGCGTTCCCGAAGTAGACCGCCATTTAAGCCGCGTATTGCCACTCTTGGATTCGTATAGAACGCCCAGAACCTCCTTCACGTTTACGAATGTTATGTCACGAATCTTCTTGATCGTCGCCTTGTCTTCTGCCTCGACGTAAATTGATCCCTGAGCTCCCTCTCGCTCGGGGAAAACTTCGGGATCTTCAAAGTAAGATTCCGGAATGAATGAAACACATGTACTGTAAATCAGGAACCTTCTGAATTCTTCAAGGGAAGCTTCGACATCTATGTTAGCCATTTTCCGGGCACTTGGTCCAACGTTGGCCTTCGGATGACTCGTGATAAATCTTTTCCTACTGTTCGAGGTTAGAGTTATCCTGGATAGGAAAACATGAAATCTCGGGAGGTTTGCCGGAGGCAAGGCGATGAAGACTCTAGCCCAAGTGACGCTAGGATGATCTGGATCTTGAGTACTGAGCCAATTAGAGCGAATGGAGACTGAATGTCAGCGAAAGATGTGAATGGATCAGGTGCTGCAAGCCGGGGAGTGCCTTAAGTAATTTGAATTGGTGAGCCGAAGCGTTGTCATCTTCTGAGGATGAGGCTGACAGCCCTGCGAGGGGAGTCTACCACCTCTTTATTGGTAACTTTACGTTTACAGTACTTGTCGCCATCTCATCATTTATAATCGCAAGACTGCTCGGTCCTGCAGGCTATGGCCTCTATTCGCTGGCCTTAGTTCTGCCCACGTATCTGTATACAATTCTGCAGCTGGGCATCTCCTCATCGGCCACGTACTTCGCGGCCAAATACAGGGCTGAGGGAAATCTAGAGAGGGCACACGAATTCATATACTCTGTTACCTTGTTCCAGCTGATCCTTGCACTTGTAGCGGTAGCAGCGCTGATGCCGCTGTCTTCGCTGATTACAGCGAAGCTGCTCGACAGGCCGGTTCTTGATGCGATTGTTCCGATAGCGCTTCTTACAGTGCTGGGGCATGTTGCATACTACACCAGCACCGCAGGTTTGCAGGGGCTCTCTAGGATGGATAGGTCGGCCGGCTTGCAGGTCCTTCTCGCCATCGTCAGGTTGACTTCATCTGCAGGCTTGATACTGGTTGGATTTGGAGTTCTTGGCGCTGTGCTAGGCAATCTACTGGGATTCGCTGTCTCCGGAGGCTTGGGGGTGATAATCGTCATGATGGTACATGGAAAGGTGGTGCCACGCCGAATGCTGAGCGACGCGAAACTTTCACTTGCCTATGGAACTCCGATTTATGTGGCTTCCCTTATTGGGGGACTGATTCCACCCTTTCAAAGCACACTTCTGGCCAATTTTGTAAGCAATACTGTGATTGGATGGTACAATGGAGCCACGAACCTCTCGACGCTTGTAACTGTCTTCTCGTATCCCATCTCGACAGTTCTCTTCCCCCTCTTTACTTCCTACGCGGGTGACAAGAAAAGGCTGCTCGATGTTTACAGGTTGACGGCAAGATATTCAACCATGATAATTGTGCCGATTACGTTTTTCATAATATCTCTCGCAACGGTGGTGGCGCCTGCTGCGCTAGGTCACTTTTACCCTGGCACGGGACCTTATCTGAGAATAATTGTTGTCATTTACCTGTTCACCGGACTCGGGATCATCGCCCAATCAGCAGTTTTGAATTCTATAAGAAGGAGAAAGGCTTGGATGCTGACTAGCCTCCTTGGATCGTCAATGACGGCTGTTATATCGGCTGCCTTCATAAGAGAACTTGGTGTGTACTCCGTACTCCTTGGTAGCCTATTCGGGAACATAACAGCCAGCGTGGTCCTCTGGTTCTTCATCGGCAAAATTCTGGGAGGAAACATTGAACTCAGGACCCTCTGGAAGATATATCTCGCTTCGGCCATTTCTGCCATTTTGGTTTATCCTCTCGTATATCTCCCCCTGCATCCCATAATTGTGTCGGTGCTGGGTCTTGTCCTGTATCTGGCTCTGCTCATACCTCTGTTCGTCTACACGAAAGCTGTTTCTCCGGACGATGTTCAGAGACTCGATGGTTATTTCAAAAACATAAAATTGATCTACCTGTTCTTTAAGATAACCAGAAAGTACTACGAGGTGTTCGCCAGAACTGGTACTGCTTCTAAAAATGTCTAAGCTTTGAAAGAACTACGCTTCTGATGAAATCAAAAGGGTTCATTGGAAATAACTTCGACCTTCCTTTCATGCGGGGGCCAAAGCAAAATGAAGTCTCCTCGATCTTCATGCCCCTCTTCTTGAGGACGTTTAGTGCTTCGACCTGGAAAGCGAAACCGTTCGCAGCTATCCCATCACATGCGACCGATTCGGCCGCCTTTCTGCTCATCGCTCTAAAGCCTGATGTTGCGTCGTTTACTCCCAACCCAAGAAACCTGCTTATGAAGTAGTTGGTCGACCTGCTGAGTAATTCGCGTTTCTTGTCCAGTCCATCGCGAACGCTTCCCTTTATGTACCTGGATGCGATCACCACATCGTATCCCTGACGAAGAAGTCGCAGCAGTTCAGGGATCTTCTCGGGAGGATGCTGGAGGTCTCCATCCATCTGAATGAATGTAGTTGAATCCGGGTTGTTCAGGGCGTATCTGAATCCTGATTTGTAGGCACAACCCAATCCTCTGCGTCCTCTTGAATGTAATAGCAGTACAGAGTTTCCGTTTCCAATATCGTATTCTGCTACTACATCCCCCTTATTCTGATGCAGCGAATCCGTGTCGTTGATGATAAGGATCGTGATCTTGTCTCCAAGCTCATCCGCGAACGATTTGATTCTGGAAATCAGGGGACCTACATTCCCTTCTTCCTTGTACGTGGGGACGACGACCACGATTCCCATGGTGAACGGTATGATTATGGGCTCACACAAAAACATTTTTTGAATTCTGAATGATGAATAGGTTAAATTCCAAGCACTTGATGGTGTGGCGGACATTTGCCTGAAAGATACAGATCATACTTTGGAGTTCTTCTTGTGTTCGTGATCTTTGCACTGGCTTACAGTCTTCTGGCACTGTTGCATCCTCAACCGAGCCAGCATCTACATGAATACTCGTTGGGCAACCTCGCAAAGGAAGTATCGGGGCATTTTGTTTTCGGCTTTGCTTGTGGCATTGCATTGGGTGAACTCGGGTTCGCGCTTCTAGCCGGTTCGATGGCGGTCCTTATTGATGTCGACCATCTGCTTGGAATATTGAATATAGAATCAAGCGGACGACCCGACCACAGCCTCCTTTTTGCTGCCCTGGTCTCCGCCGTCATGTATTATGCTGGAAGGAGACTGAGCTTCACCCGGTCGGCTTTGATAAAACTGGTTGCGCTGGGACCAATGGTTCTTGTTGCCCACCTTTCGTATGATGTATTTGCAGCCACCTACATCGAACCGGGTCCGGGGAACCAGTTTCCTCTGTTCCTTCCATTCAATTTTTCTTCAATCGTCCTCCCTTCCTGGAGCTGGTTACCTTTGGAGGTTTCAGGAATCGTACTGGGTTTTGCTGCTTTTTTCGCCGCACGCAAGGGATCAGTTGAACTGAGCGCCAGGATGAATCATTAATGGCTTTTTCAGCAATAATAGAATGTTATCATTTGCTTTTCGCCAAGCACAGAGGCCAATTATATTGGTTAAAGATTAGATGATGTTCAATAAGTTTAATAATTAAGACATGGCAGTTCACCCTATGTTACCAGAGCCGACAAACAGAAGCCTGCTACTAGATAAGCGGGCTCTGATGTTTGCACTCCCTGCTCTGATGGCAGGTGCCGTTATCATGCCTGCATATGTTTTAGCGGATTCAGCAAGAAATCTCACGCTGGACTCTTACACGGTCACCTCCGTGGCGCTCCTTACGTGGTTGGGAGCTACAGGAGCCTCCATGGTGTACCTAAAGCTAGGCAAAGGGAAGCACGAGGCTGGGGGTTTGGCAGGACAGCCTGAGCCGGGTGATGAGCCTGTACCATATCCTCAGTCTGAGCCGGCTCCAGAAAACCCAGAGGCGATTCCGGAAGGGGGAGTTCCGGAACCGCTTCCTCTGGGTAGCCTTTCTGTAAGGGGGGTCTTTAGGCTATTCAGGTCAAAAAATTCGGGAGCTACAAATGCAAACGAGGAAACAGCGATTAACCAGAAGGTGGATGAGATATTAGCAAGCTTAAGAGAAGCGCTGATAAAAAACCTGAAGGCTGGTTATGTCATATCATCAATAGAAGTCCATATGAAGCCACTCTCTGAGGTGTACCCTAAATCTGACGCCGAACAGAATACTGAGGGTAATGAAGCTCCTACAAAGACACAGTCCGAAGTGGATGAACCGGCTAAGACGCATGAACCGGAACAACTTATTGTTGCCCCCAGGAGCAATTGACGTTCTCATCTCGTGTTTCTGCCTAATGTCTTGTCATTTAGGCTAAAGAATCGATTTGAATTGTTATGTGTCTATGACCAAGCCAGCAGCAGATGAAGCACAAGACCGTCAACCGTTTCAGATTCTTTCAAGGAAGAACGAATTTTATGTATTGTAATGCAAGCGGTCGACACTAGCCTTACCTGATGATCTGTAGGTTGCCATTGGCCAAATGTTTGAAAAGGTGACGTAGAATATTTACCATACTTTTGAAAATGCGGCGGGGTATGGTTAAGTGTTAAATTTTAGCCTGCTTCCCATAGTCCGCAATGAGAAGGCAAGTCCATTGTTGATGAATAGCATCCAATGGCAGCGGATCAGAATAGATTAAAAACTGGATTGAGGATTTGACTTGAACATCTGTCTTATGTTCTGAAAAATGTGGAGTTTGCCACTCGTTCAAGCAAGGTTGTATTCAACCCAAGTTGACTTGCAGCTGCTCAGCCTAGATATGGCGTGCTGGAAGAATCGAATTTTTCGACGGTTCTGTAGAATTTGGAAAACGGCCTTCCGGTCTGACTGAGCTGTGGAAACATTTCAAGCCAGTTACTATCAGCATATTTCGTCGCTGGGTGTTCTGGTCCCACCGTCTCAGAGCAGACCGACTTCGAAATCCTTCTTACCTCGTCATCATCAAGATGCCCCAGACTGTGAAGGTATTCATGCATCAATATCACAAACACAAACGCATTTAGCTCCCTGAGGTCCTTGACCACTCTCTTCATTTCTTCGATTAACGCCCTGTTTACCACAATATAGTTCGACCATGCAGGATAAAAGGCTCCGATGCTGTTTGGCATATCTGTCAAAACAAGGCTCAATCCCGCCCTGTGTTCGTGGAGAGTGTTTTCAATGGCTCTCTTTACTAGGTCAAATATCTGGTCATAGTCTTCTGCCCTCTCTACCCTTCGGGCAAACTCCTTTCTGGCATCCTCTGAAGATTCACTCATCGGTTACATAGGTAGAGAAGTTTGGGGTGCTTTAACGATTTCGCGCAAATCACGATAACTGAATCCACGAACTGATGTTCAGGGGGCTGTCTGAACACTTAACGAAGTATCAGTCAGTTCGCTACCCTTCCACAGTCTGTTTGATCATGTCTATTATTCGGCCTGGATCCACCGATGGTTCGGTACTTATCACAAGGAAGCGTGTCTTGGGAGTGATTGGTACGAATATCATATTGAGTTTCTCGAATCTCAATGCTACATATCTTAGGCGGCCGAACCAGGACTCCCACCTTTTAGCTACATTTCCCAAAATTGCTATTTCGATATCGATCTCCTTGGATACAGCTTCTGGGTCATAGGAATGAACTCCCTCTCTCATCCCACCTTCTATCAGACGCTCCCCTTCATACAGCGCTGCAAAACGAATGCCCTGCTCTTGCTTTAACATTCTCTCAAGAAGCATGTGCACTGCCGAAGACTTCAGGGTTCGTTCGTCCTGCTCCGACTTCAACGACAGACTAGGTAGAGTTCGTACTGTTTTATTAAAGTTCAGATGCTGTTGCTTCACCTATTAGAAGATTTTAAATATTCAACCGAAAAATGCGAATCATGCACAGACTGCCAGACTCAGAATACGAGAAGAGGTTGGATGCGCTTGAACAGCTCATGAAGACTAAGGGTGTTGACGCAACTTATATTAGCGGGGGAACTTCTTTTGCATACTTTGTTGGATACAGATACCTCCCCACGGAAAGGCCGGCTGCACTCTTGATAAGGTCTGGTCGTGATGTATCATTTTTTGGTCCCGTAATGGAAAGAGACCATATTCTAAAACAGTCGAAATTTATCACCCGCACTTTCACATATCTTGATTACCCGGGGGATGTGCATCCGATGAAAAAATTCGCGAAATGGCTCGTCGAAATGAAGATGAATGGAAAGAAGATCGGCACCGACAATCCTTCGTTCTACTCCAGCCCCTGGGGGTACAAAGGTCTCAATTTGGGGGAGCTTATGCCGGAAACAAAGTTCGTCAACATAGGAGCTGAAATCTACGACATGAGAATCACCAAGTCGGAAAATGAACTTTCTTTGGTAAGGGAATCCGTAAGATGGGGGAGGGTGGCGCACGAATACCTTCAGAGTGAGACGAAGCCTGGTCTCTTTGACTGGGAGGCTTCTGTGATCGCCTCACTAAATGCTTCAAGAGATATGAAGAAGGCTCTTGGGGAGGACTACGTCTCGACTTCTGCCAGCCCGCTATTCGCTCATGCAGGTTTTCGAGGGCAGGTGGGCGAACACTCGGTTTACCCACATTCCCTGGGCATAGGACGGCCGATGAAACAAGGAGATATGCTCGGTACGGGTGCTTCTGCGGATGTTGGGGGATATCACAGCGAACTTGAAAGGAACCTTTTCTTGGGTAAACCGGATGACAAGATGAGATATTATCACAAGATTGTACTGAAAATGCAAGATGCGGCATTCTCTGCCATGAGACCAGGAAACCCCTGTTCTGAACCTGATAAAGCATCGTTTAAAGTGGCACAGGAGTACGGTCTGACTGATTACGTCTTACATCACACCGGACATGGAATGGGTCTCGAAGGACATGAGTCTCCTTTTCTGGATGTCGGCGAAGAAGTTCATCTGAAGGCTGGTATGGTCATGAGTCTTGAGCCAGGCCTCTATCTGCCGGGCCTGGGAGGTTTCAGGCATTCCGATACCATAATCATCTCACAGGATGGTGCCGAATGGCTCACCGACTACCCGAGGGATACGGATTCACTCATAATTGAATGACTCAGCAAAGACTTCTATGACGTGAAGTTTTGATCTTTTTCCTTGGCAACTTGGTTTTGTCTCATCCATAGAAGGTAAACTTGCGTCGATGCACTGGTTTCTGATTAACTGAAGTTGTGTGGGAAGACGAAGACAAAATAATTATTCTCCTGAATTCAGGTGGTTAACCTGTGGAGTAAGCTTGCCGGTGCTACACGACTCCGGGCGGTTTCACCGCCTGGTGCCTTTGTCTCCCTCTCATCTGTACGACCAACCCCATCAAGCCCAATACGACTGCAACAACCAATGCGATTGGTTGTGGTACGGTCAGGTATATCAGCGCGTCATAGAGAAGCAGGGCTCCCAGGAATGCCGTGACTAGTTCAAGGATCTTGTTGGTCAGGATCAAACCCACCACGAAGAATATGATTCCTATAATTGCTGCAAGCGTAAATGATGTGGTGAATGATTTCGCCAGTTCGTAGGCGAAGTAACCGAGCGCAAGCCCAACGCCCAGGTATATCAAGGAGTAACCGATGAAGCCCACAACAACGAAGCCGAGAATCGCTCCAAGTACTGCTCCTATCGGCCCAAGTAGTAAGCCTCCTACCGCGAGTCCGGCCAGTGCTCCGGCGATACCTGCGACCAGAAATACAACGGCCTTTATCACACTCTTGCCCGAGAACATCAGAACGAACGAAAGAGCTACGAGAAGCAGGACAAAAAGCAGTCCGACGGAGTTCGGAATCGCTCTTGGAAGAAAGTGCGCCAATTGTTCAATCATTGCCAATCATCCTAAGTGCGGTAATAAGATGATTTAAACAAGCGCTTTTGAACGCCGTGTTGCGTTATGATTCGACTGTTCCATGAAATTGGAACATCGTGTTGGATCATGGATCAGGCGGTTTGTGGAATCCTTTCGGCCGTCTTGAAGCGGTTGCGCCTGCTTTTAATAAGGAATATCGCCACTAACCCGACGATCTGCGCAGAAAGTCCTGCCACAATGAAGAACGCCCCCATCGCCAAAACACCCGAGCTTGCACCGAAAAGCTGCATCCATGGCAGTCCACTTAGGAAGGAAGTGCTTATGCTCACGATGCCCTGTATCATCGAGGATTGACCCACCACAAGGAGAATCACCCCAATGACCAAATGATATGATTCTGTTTTCATTCTTCCCCTCCGGATGCCCCACAAATAGAGGATGATGTTTTAAGAACCCTTTGCCACTTTTTTTGACAATAATGTCAACTACTCGGTCTAGGAAAAACAAGTTCCGGGCGTTTAGGTCCAATGTGTAAGCGCGCCTGCTGAAATAACCGCTAAAGTCTATATACATTGCAATCGGAGCAGATGTCGAATTTACGGCATGCCGATAGATGATTTCCTAACTCCAGGCGAGGAGATCAGATTCAGCAGCACAACGAAGATGAGATATGGGGAAAAACGCTATCAGGTATTCATAACCAACAAGCGACTGATTATGTATGCCAGGAGGGGGACACTGATGAAGAGTGACGACCTTGTTTCGATACCCCTTGAAGAATTCCATAATGTGAAATACAGGGAAGAAGGCCTGATCAACAGATCCGGCATAATAGAATTTGAGGGGAAGACTCTCGTGCAGATGTATGGCCCACCGAGGGATGCAAAGGCAATATACCAGCAGATAATGCAGTTCATTTAGGTGGTCCCGGCGTTGATGTTGCAGGATGCCAAGGCTGAAATAATGAGGAAGATAAGTTCAGCCTGTGGATATGAAGTGAAGGAGGAAGAGCTTTCCCCCACCGTCAGGGAATCGATCGTGTCGATGGCTCAGACTTACAAGCAGTTGACCGTCATTCGGGAGTTGTTGCTCGTTGAACGCAAGGATGCTATGAGGCCTAGTGCACGCCTGAAGAGGGCCATCACCGGGGAACAGGACAAACAACTGTCCACATACCTTGATCAGCTGAATGAACTCCACAAAATGCTTGAAAGTCAGATCCAGAATGTGACGAAGGAAGTGGTGGAGGAACTGAAGTCGAGATTCTCCTCAGGCACTTCTCCCGCGACGACCGGTTCTCATTTTGTAATCCAGCAACTCAAGTGCTCCAACTGTGGGGCCGAACTAAAGCTGTCTTCGGACCACACCATGAAATGCGAGTACTGTGGAGCTAGCTACGCCCTTTCCGACTACCTGGACAGAATGGGTGACATGATTCAGGGCAGGAAGCCTGATGCTCCCATCCAGGACTCGGCCGAAGGCGGTCTGAAACAGGATGAAGCGAGATCGAATGGATCTATTGAAAGTCCTGACGCAACGCCAGCCTCTGAACCGGATAAGTGACTAGCTTCAGCTTTTACCTTCTTTCTTCTTCGTCATCGTCAGAAACCGACTTCTCCTTCCCGGAGTCCCTTAGAAATTTCTGAATTGGTGTCATCAGATTGGTGAGCTCCATTGGGAAGATGAATTTAGTTGATGGGCTGGACCCAACTGTCTTTAAAGCGTCCAGGTACTGCAGCACCATTGTCTTCTGGTCTATTCCTTTTGCAGCACCGAAGATCGTCTGAAGCGCCGTGGCGTATCCCTCTGCCCTCAGTATCGCCGCCTGCCTGTCACCCTCGGCCCTCAGTATATTGGATTGCTTCTCGCCTTCCGCAACAGTGATTGATGCCGTCTTCTTTCCATCTGCTTCAGTAACAAGAGCCCTCCTGCTCCGTTCTGCTGACATCTGCAGAATCATGGCATCAGACACGTTCTTGGGTGGCAGGATTTCCCTTATCTCCACGTTTGCGATCTTTACACCCCATCTTGAAGTCACTTCATCAAGCTTAGTGCGAAGAATGGCGTTTATGTTTTCTCTCTTCGCTAGTACCTCATCAAGTATTATATCGCCAACCACCGCCCTGAGGGTGGTCGTGGCAATCCCGGTAGCGGCGCCCTCGAAGTTCTGAACCTGAATCACGGAATCCGCCGCATTAAATACCTTGAAGTACACAATGAAGTCCACATCCACAGGTGCGTTATCCTTCGTTATGCATGTCTGATGCGGAATTGTGATAAAACGTTCTCGAAGGTCAACTTTCTTCGGTTGGTCGATAAATGGGTAGATCAATACGAGTCCTGGCCCCTTCTCGGCCAGAACCCTTCCAAATCTGAAAACCACTATTCTCTCATACTCTTTTACAATCTTTACCGCCTTGCTCAGGAACACGATTATTATGATGAATGCCAGGATTACGCCAACAAGTGTGGGTATCTGGTCAGACAACACCTGGAAAACCGGTCCGAGCAAGATCAAACATCTCTTGATACGCTGAGAACTACTCCCTGTATATTAATGATTTTAACCACGGTCCCTTCCGCCAGCTCTTCGTTGGAGGTGGCGGTCCATAATTCATTGTCAACCAGCACTACGCCACGTCCACCCTCTGCTATGCTGCTCTTTACCACTCCCCTCTTTCCTATCAACGACGGAAGGTGATGGTATTTCTTCTCGACCCGCGTGATTCTCGTGGTAGCGATTCCCACAATTAGGAATACATCAGCCAAGAGTATGATCACGCCTAATAGAAGAAGCGTCCCGCCACCCTCGATGTTTGCCAGCATACGGGTTACTCCAAAGAAGGCTAATACAGCCCCCATCAGAGTAAGGACAAGCAGGATTGAGATGGTTCCAGGCCCAAATCTGACCATTCGCCTGTAGCTAACTGACATCTTGGGCCTTCACCACCGTGACAACCGTACCTTCCACCCGGACCGCTTTTACCTTCGTCCCTGCTTTCAAAGATTCATCACACACGACTGTCCAGTCTTCGGATGCGATATTGGCGGTACCCTGCAGATTGGGGCCCACGTCCGAGGTTAGGTAGCCCACCTGCCCAACCACCCTCTCTACGCTTACAAATTTCGGTCTTTTCATCGCGGCCTCGCGCAGCTTTATAAGATAAAGCGAACCGACGAAAGCAAGCCCTCCCACTACTCCCCATATCGAATACTGCAGAATGCCGAAAGGATATGGAGAGTATCCGGTGCTGTTGCCTGCCAGCAACCATATACCGAAAAGAGCAAGAATGATTCCTGCAAGCATTGAAAATCCGTGCCCGGTCTTCGCCTCCAATAGAATCAGTGCTCCAGCGGCTGCGAATACTACAAGGGCGACTATAGGGGCTCCAATCAGCTGAGAGCCGAAGAAACCCAGTGCGATGGCGATCGCGCCCACAATCGTTAGGATCACGGAGCCGTGATATATGTCAAGCAAAATAGCTACAACGCCAATGAGCATGAGTAATCCGTCCACGGTCGGGTTACTCAGCGTACTCAGCAACTGGTCATATGCGGTTGGATTTACCTGAATCACTTCATCGTTTCCAAGACCCAGAATCTCCAGAGTCTGAGAGACCGAATTGGACTTACCATTCGCAAGGCCGACATTTATGGCCTCATCTGCGGTGTATGCCTTGTCAGAGGTGACCATTAGAGCCGCGGCGGTTATATTTCTGCCATGGCTCTGCGCAAGTGACATCATGAAAGACAGCATGAATGACTCCGTGTGATTCTGCTCTAGGGCAGTCCCACCCACAACTATTGGTGTAGAAGAGCCTATTGCAGAACCGTTCCCCATGTAGATACCATCAGTCGACATCGCTATGTAGCTACCCGCCGAAGCGGCCCAGCCCAACGGTTCCACGAAAGTGTACACTTTGATACTGCTGTTCTCTGCAGATTGTATTTCTGATATTATGGACTGCATGTTGGAGAGCAGGCCCCCCGGAGTATTCATATCGATCAGTATGGCTACGCTTCCAGTGCTTTTCGCGGTCGAAACCGCGTCTGTAATGAGCTGCTGTGTTCCAGGGTCCACCTCTGCATTGAACTTAACGACCACCACAGAAGGGGAGGCCGCTCTTATTGCAGTAGCCTGAATAAGGAAGAGAAGGCAGAATAAGGATACAATGAGGATGGTTGACCTCAAATCAGGTAGTAAGGACTATATGGATTCTATAATACTTTCTTGCTTTATTACGGCTTGGATCTTCCTCAGATAAGGCGTGCAGCCAACTCCATGTTAAGAGGTTCCACCCTCAACCTTTATCCTAATCGCTCTTGAATGGATCCAGCTGTCTTTTCCCCTTCATCTCGTTCAATACGTATCTTCTAAATGAGACGAGGTCGGAATGCGCAATCCTTCGAGCGAAGTCTTCCGGGAGGTCGCGCTTTAGTCCCCACTGCCAGACGTACCACTGAACAAGCGAGAGGTCCTCCTCGGAGACCTCATCTTCACTCATAAAGGCTCTTACCGCTTTCTGCAGCTGCTCAGGTGCATTGCTCCAGTTGAATGGATATGGGTGTGACCGCACAAAGTTTACGAGTTCAGGGGTTGGAGTAAATGTATCCTGCAGTTCGACCTTCGTGTACTGTAGGAAGGTGCCCGGCCTAAGCTCAACCGCGAAATAGGGGGAGAGTTTCGCTGCAAAACAGGTATCGCAGAGAACGCCAACCGCTATTTTCCAGGGAAGGGGAAACTCCCTACTTTCAATAGCCGGGTAATCCCACTTGGCCTTCTTGTTGAATGATACGAAGTGAATTTCTGCTGACTTGTTCAACGCGATCCCACATCTTGAGCAGCTACCCAGGGCCTTGAGTTCCGATTCACGTGTCGTGATCTTTGTAGCCAATCCGTCTTCGCTTCATAAATCTGTTTTATATTCTGTTCTACGATTCTCTCTGAAATGCACCGAGTCCGAGAAATCGCAACTTTGAATGTCTGCTAAGCCACTCGTTTCTCTGTTATGAGTGAGCCAAAATGCAGAGCTACGAATCGCCTTTGCCGCCCATCACATGACTCTGACGATTCGTCTTCTGTCGATAAAAACTCCGACATTAAGAGTGTTTATAAATGGGACCTCTCCGAGCCGGGTTTATGCAGGTGGTCTCGCAGATTTACTGTCTGAATTGCGGGGCAGCTTCCTTTATAGATGACGACGGAGAGTTCTACAGATGTTCCAACTGTGGAAGATTAACGATGCTTAAGGAAGCCGATATGCCGTTCGGAACGGATTAAAGACCCCCCTACCCACTGTGCAGGAAGCCAAGATATGGAAAGGTTATTCGAGTCCGCGCCATCGATAGCTCTGGTTGGAGTACAGCCTCTGGAAATAGCCGGAGGAAGGTGCAGAATGCGTCTGGTGGTAAAGCCGAGTTTCATGAATGTGATCGGCACTCTACACGCGGGTTTTACCACATTTTTGGCCGATACCTGTATGTTCGGGGCCGCCTGGAGCTCTCTTCAGGAAGGTGAGTCCATAACCACCCTAGAGATCAAGATAAATCTGTTGAAATCAGTCAAAACAGGTACCTTGGAAGCGAATGCAACCCTTTTGAAAAGAGGCCGGACCGTAATTCTGGCAAGCGCTGACGTGAGAGACGAAAAAGGCGCGCTGGTGGCCCATGCTGTATCCACGCTTCTGATAATAAGAGGAGAAAATAAGGAAGGACCTAAACAGGTGACCTAGGTCTTCTCAGTCGGAGCGCGACGAATATCAGAACAATTATGATCAATGCTGCCACTACTACAATTATCGATATTGCTATGTAATTCGTTCCAAACGACGCCGACACCGTCGACGGCGCCTGCACAGTCACCTGAACCGACCCTGCAGTCGATTGTGATACTCCACTCCACCCCCTGAATGACTGAAGGAGGGATGAGGGTTGGGCTGTGACCGAGACAACCGTTCCGAGAGGTACGTACAGCGTCCTGGATTGACCCGAATACACTGTACCTGAAACCGAGCCGTAGCTGTAAAGTACCGAACCACCGTTCGAGGCAGATATGGTGAGTCCGGGGTTGAATGTTGCGGTCTCGGTCACGGGTGAGCTCAACGCCAAACTCGTCGTGGCAAGCGAGCCACTGATCGAAGATGCGCCAGAACCGGACCAGGCGCCGAACTGCCAGCCCGATGAAGGAGTAGCAGAAATTTGCACGATTGAATTGGCATCATACCATCCACTGAGGGGTGATATTGTCCCACCAGCCTGAACGGAGTTGACCATTGTGAGGTAATACTGGTGGCTGTAAATGACCGAAAGTGTTTGGGATGCAGAAACTGTGCCTGAAATCTGAACGCCTCCGGTCGCATACCAGCGTTCGGTTGACGTTGAACCGGCAAGGGTTAGGGGGTATGAGTAGTAAGAGCCGCTGTCGACCCAGACCTCTGTGTTTCCTGAGGTGGTGACGTTCTGGTTATAGTAGAGGTACTGTATTGAAGGTGGTGTATACGATCCGCCGAGGTTGACTATATAACCAAAGTAGACCTGAAACTGATGGTAGTAGGTGTTCTGAACGAGACCGTAAGAGGATATGGTGCCGGTGGGTGTCTGTGTGGAGTATCTTTCACCCGCAGACGAACCGGATATCGGATTCTGATATCTGTAGGCACTTGATGCGTCCGCCCAGACATTGTTACCCACAGTTGTATTGACCTGAACGCCGAAGGAAACATACGTGATTATGGGGTTGATCGGACCCCCTCCAGGAGGTAGCTGCGTAAGGGATGGACCGATCCCATACGAGAAGGTCACAAGGTACTGGTGATAGTAATTGAAGCTTATTGTCACATTGGAACTCGCGGAGCCAGAGGAGGGCTGGTTGAGCTTCCACACCTCGTTTGCCGAAGAACCGGTAAGCGGGTTGGTTATGCTCCAGCCGGTTCCTTGGTCCACCTTATACGGCGTCGGGGTGGCCGTGAGAGATACTGTGTGAAGTGAACCATTGACATAGTATGTGAAGATCGGTGGAGAGTAGCCGCTTCCGCCTCCTGTGATGGTATAACTAAGCGTCATTGTGACCTGAGGTATGACCAAACTGGTCGGTACAACCTGAACTACCACGGTCATCGACCCTGAAGCATCGATCACCTTGAACGGGTAGTATCCCGCGGTAAGGTCGGGCGTGGTGAAATTGGCGACGAAGTATCCCGTACCATTCTCAGATTTCATGTAAAGTGGTGTTATCGGTTTTCCGGCAAATGTGAACGTCAAGCCGGATGCTGGATTGAAGAAATTTCCCGTAACGTTGAATGGCTGATAAGTGTACGCTACAATGTGTGTTCCATTCCCCCATGGGGATGATCCTGAGGGTATAAGGTATGTTTTTGTTGCAGGGTCATATGAACGAATCGATATGAATTCCCTGTAATATTCGCTGTATGCTGGTGCAACAGCCCTGAACTTGGCCGTCCAGTCGTAGGCTGTGTAGTAAAGGTTACCCTCCGGCTGGACAACAGGGTTGCCATTGAACAGCTTCCCCAGGTCCGGAGCCACAAACAAGCTGCTATTCGAAGATGACCATGTAAAATTACCGGCAGAACTTGCTGTTATGTTATGGGTGTAAAGAAGCTTGATCGGAGACGAGGTGGAGTTCTGTATGGTAATATTTACGACACCGTTTGGTGTAAAACCATATCCCGTCAAAACAACTGGCATGCCTGCCGGTCCTGAAGTCGGGGAAATCTGCACAGAAGGTAGAATGGTCACGGTTTGCTGCGAAACGGAAATGCTTGTAGAACTTCCATCATACACCTTGATGTAGTAGGTTCCACCCGCCTCTCCTGAAGATACCCTCCCAGAAACATACTCTGTTGACCCAGATTTACCGATGTAATATCCACCGACCAATTTCGGTGAGGTGGATAAATCGGCCACATTGAATGGTCCAGCGAACTGAATGTCGTTTGAAGATATTTGTGAAAGCCCGTTTCTCGAAAGGTAAAGGAAGAATTGCGCTCCTGAAAAGCTTACACCAGTCAGGTTCACGGCAAAGTATGCGGGGGTCACGGTGGGGGTCGCACCATCGACATAGCTGGCCAAAGATGAACCGCCCTGAATTGATATACTTGACGAAGAGTCCTGAAAGTTACCTGCGGATATGGATGTTTGGTTGTTGGTGACGAAGAGGGTCGTAGTACCCGATGATGCCTGAACAGGCGAAGCGGACAAAATATTCAGTAGGACCAGGCAAAATAATCCTAGGACCAGAAGCGATACTACCCTGCTCATCTATGTTCGAACCGCTATCAGATGAACCCAGAATTAAACCTTTGACCGTCTTAATGAAAGACCATGAAGCATTTTTTCCATTTTACATCGGGCGTAACGCTAAGGTGGCAAGCTTGGCCAAATCGGCATCGTGAAGTACTCTGGACTGAAATGCTATTTGATGATTTTATATTTTGATATCGGCCGGCCAGTAAAAATAATAGCCAGCTAATACACCAAACGGTCGTCCCCGAGATTGTTACAGCAGGATGTACCTTAACGCTGGCATGCACGCCATCCATTTGCTCAATTATTCCACTTTAACAATTTCGACACTGTTTCCTTTGGATATTCTTAGAGGCGACCCGCACCTGGGGCACGCATAAGCTGGATCGATTGTGTGTGAACCATGGACACTGAGCCTGCCTTCGAATCCACATTTCCTGCATGATACTGCGCTCCTTTCTATCGTTACTCTGAGTTTTGAACCACTAGCTATCGTATCTGAAGATAGATTTCTATAAGCTAGGTTAAGGGACTCGCTACTCAGATCAAGAAGCTCTCCCACCTTCACATGTACCAACGAAACCTGCTCTTTCCCTTCTTTTTTCATAAAATCAATGATTGATTGCAGTATTCTATCTGCATATACATACTCATGCATGCGAGGAAGGAAGGTCGGCGCAGTAATATGCATACAGCAAATATTCAGTAGGTATTAAGGTACTGCACCGAGATTGATACAAAGATTTTAATCGTAATACATGATAAGCTTTCTGTGTCCTCGGAGTCTCTCCGACAGAGACAGGGTCTCCTTCTTCTGCTAACTCTTTCTTTTGGTTATGTCATCTACGCAGTTGACAGGAGCATCCTCTCATCTGTACTTTCAGTCATGGAGACAGAATTGAACCTCACCAAACCCGAAGTCGGTTTGCTCGGCTCTGCCCAGTACCTAGGGGTGTTGGGTGTTGTATTCCTCTCGGGATATTTCTCTGACCGGTTCGGCAGAAAAAAAATCATCTTGGCTGGGGTAATTATGTTTACAACTTTTACATGGACGATAGCAATAGCGCAGAATTTCTTTTGGGCATTTCTTTTCAGATTCTTAAGCGGAATCGGTGAAGGATTATTCTGGCCCGTGGCGATGGCGGCAGTCGCAGAAACCTTCTCTGGCAGGAAGGGTGTTTCTCTTGGCATCTTTTACGTTGGCTTTGATGTCGGTTCCGTCGCAGGATTGGCAGCGGGAGCGTTTGTCTATACGATTTTCGAAAGTTGGAGGTACACGTTTCTTTTGACCCCCCTAGCAGGCATCCCGGTTATCATCGGCATTTTGCTTTCCCGTAACAATCTTGAAACTGGAAACAAAATGATATCAGGTGCAAGGATTGTCATTAAGAAGAATGAAATCCAGGCGGTGATGCTCTTTGCATTCTTGGCAACATGGGCGTCTGTATGGCAGGTGGTTTTCTTACCATATTATTTCTACAAGGTGATGCATTTCGGCGTCTTGCCTTCAGCACTACTTAGCTCTCTGGTTCTTCTATCGGGGGCAGTTGGTAAGGTTGTAATGGGAAGGGTATCTGACACGATAGGGAGAGAAAAGGTATTGTTGATATCTTCACTCTTGGTGGTCTCATCCTTCTTGATCTTCTTTTTTGTATCGAACTTCGAAGTATCATTCGCAGGTGCTCTGATGATGGGGTTCTTCGGCTCTTCCGTCTTTCCCGTTATGCAAGCTTTGGCCGCAGAGTACGCGAAGGGTGCCCCGGGAACATCCCTCGGCATGACCACCTCTTCCCAGTCTGTGGCGACTGTGTTGGCTCCTGCCATTTCGGGATATCTGTTTTACCTTGGCGTCGGAAGAGCCCTTGCTCTGGACGCGATCATACCGTCAGCGTTGATGGTTTGTGTTGCATCTTTCCTATTGATTAGAAGGATCGGTTAAATATGGCGCTCCACGTCCAACACATCAAAAGCTCCTTTGTTTGATCTTTGCTCGCCGCTTCCTTCGCGGTAAGTCGGAAGAGTTTTTATACGAACGATCAAAAATAAATAATGATGTGCATTTCTCGCGTCGGCAGAGTTCTGTCAGTCCAAGGGAACCTGGCAACTGTGAAGTTTTTTGACGGCAGAACATCCGACTCGGTCGAAGTCTCTATGTTGAAGGTCAGGAAGGGTGCTTTTATAGAGGTTTTTGGCAATCTCGCACTTAAAGAACTGACGGGCATAGAAGCCAGGAAGCGATTCGCTGCATGGAATGAATTGGGAAGGCTTCTTTCTGCTGACTTGGTGGTTGATGCGGAACGCCTATCAGAGAAAACAAGAATGGTATAATTCTGCATGCGAAGCATGCGTACATGCCGAACAGTCTGGGATTCTGTGGTCCCGACGAAGGTGGCAAGATCCTTGAACATTTGCATGAAGGGTCCGTATCAGAGCAGCTGGTTTCTGAACTGATGAAATTTGAAGCCGCATATCCCTTCATCCATATGATAGCCAAATCCACAGGGAATGACATTTTTGATTACAGAGTACCCGAGGCTTACTGGATAGGAAACGAGTTGCTCAACCAGGTGGAAATGAAAGATTTTTACGCCTTCTCTCATTCCACTCTAAAAGGAAGAGATAAAAGTGTAACAAGAGAGGTCTTCAGGACTCCCCAAGTAAGGGTTATCCCTCATCACACTTTGTACGTATTGATGACTCTCGAACTACCCCTGGTAAAAGGAGGACCAAACCTGAATAACGAAGATAAACTCATCGAACAGATGGAGGCATGCAGGGTATCCTGGGGGAAAGTGAAAGAGGTGGGCAAGAATGAACTTGTCGTGTTGAAAAGACCTCTGGTGAGACGCGAAGATGTGATATCGACAGGGGAACAGGTCGCTTCGAAGATCAAATATGATTCGAATATCGACGCTTTCAAAGCAATAAAAGCTGGGGACTATGTGTCAATACACTGGAATTTTGCGTGCGAAAAGCTCAGCCGTGCTCAGGTTAGGAATATCGAGAAGTACACACTCTCCGACCTGGTTACAATGAATACCTTGACTGCAAAATTGAGGAAGACATTCTAGGCTTTCACTTTATGTTTTTGCCAATGTTTCTGATCCTTTCTTCCTGAATGTTATCGAGAGCGACAAACCTTTCCTGTAATTCCTCTAGCTTCAGGATGAGGCTCTTCGAGTCTTCGGCCAGCTTCTTTGCGACCTCTCCCGATTCCGAGGATGCTAGAGTGCTTCCCATCTTCTCGTAGCTGTTGGCAAGGTCTTCTTCGACAGCTATCCATTGAGTTAAATAGGCCAGTATGGGCTCTGAGTAACCTGTCTTGATCGTTGTTTCAACTCTCTCAGCCTGTTCCAGATTATTTATGTCGGCTATCAACCTGGGCCTTTTCAATCACAACACCGATGGTTCACAATACGGTTTGCTAGCTATTAAATTTAAGCCTAGGTAATTAGGTTCAGAAAGAGCTGTGGTAGTATCCCGGCAATTAAACTGATCGTAAGCAACGCCACCGAAGCTGAGAGCTGTCTCAATTTTAATGTTGATACTTCGTTCTGAGGCTCTTCGAAGACAACCGTGTTTATCACTCTGTAGTAATAGCCGATCGATATCACCATATTGAAGGCTACAGCTGCTCCGAGTGCTATGAACAAACCACCAGCCATAACAAGCGATTCCACTATGAGAATCTCACTCCAGAACAGACCAAAAGGAGGAGAACCCATCATCCCAAGCGAGGAGAGTACGAATAGAACACCTAGACCCTTGTTCTTCCTCCCTGCTCCTCTCAACCTGTTGAGCTCTCCACCCTCATAGCCTTCCTCCACGGAGCCTGTGAGTGCGAAGAAGTTAGATTTCAGTATACCATGGTTCCAAATTGCGAAAACCGCAGCAACCAGACCCAATAAACTGAACGTGGACAGCGCAGAAACAAAATATCCCGTTTGAGCGATCGTACTGTAACCGAGCATTCTCCTTAGATTTGTCTGGTAAAGTCCCCCCAGATTACCTATCAACATTGTAGCTAGTCCGATGATAGCAAGGAGCAGCTTGAAGTTAACTGGCACACCTGATGCGTCCGATGAAATTATCGGTTGAAGGATTTTGATCGGCCCAAAGACACCCATGCCTGTTACTGCGCCTGATATCATCGCAGCCACGGGAGTAGAGGCAGCAGAGTAGACATCAGGAAGCCAGGTGTGGAGTGGAGCCAATGCCGCCTCCGCACCGAATCCCAGAAATGTCATCGTGAGACCCAATATGGCTATAGGATCCCCCAGCGGGAGATTTTTCAGAGAGTCGAGCTCTAGACTGCCCACAAGAGAATACATTAGAGATATTCCGAAGAGCGCTATGAGGCTTCCTAGCCCCACGATAAAGAAGTATTTCAACGACGCCTCAAGCGTTATGTCGAATGATTTTCTGAAGCTCACTAGACCATAGGAAGAGAGGCTCATGCCTTCCCAGAAAAGAAAAAGTGTCAGAAAGTCTCCAGCGGAGGCTACTCCAACTAGAGAGCATGTGAGCAGAAGCAAGAGTGCATAAAATGGTCCTACGTTACTGTCAGACCTGAGCCAGAAGGTCGAATAGATAGAAACCGTGAAAGATATCACGAGAACAAGAAAGATAACGAAAAGTGTAAAATTATTGGAGATATAGAGGCTAGAAAAAGGGGATGAAACGGGCTGAGATATCATCGACCTTCCTAAATAATCCTTCCAGTTTGAGAGCATCGTAACCAGGGAGATCATGACCCCCAGTGAAGCAATGAGGCCTACAAGGTACTGCCTGTATATTCCGACCTTCTTCGCTAGAAAGTCCGCGGCGAGACATAATGCCGAGGAAGTGAAGAGTATCTCCGTCAGGGTGACAACGAAGATGGTCAAAGCACTCCCACCGCAGTCAGCAGAAGTATTAACAACAGGGCGGCAAAGAGGAGACCGACATTGTATCCAAGAATTCCAGTTTGAATTCTAGCAACAAGGTTTGAAAATGAGTTGAAAGCATTGCCGATTGACCTGTAAATACCATCAAAACCCAGTCCTCCCAGCAGAAAGTTCTTGAATGATTTCAGTACCGAATTGTTCGTAACTGCACTAGCAAATCGTAACGGATACAGTTGAAAGGCCAACCAGTCGGGTAGGATGCCCAAGACCACTATTCCAAATGAAATGATGTAGGCTGTGTAAGGCAGAAAAGAGACAAAATTGACCAAATGCTGGGAGGATAGAAATGCTGAACCAATCACAACAGATATGGCTAAAATGAGTATCGGTAGAGCCATGCTGAGATGAGGGTCGTGAGGAGTAGAGGAGAAATTTGGTTTGCCATGAAAAACCTTGATCAGTGCTCGGAACGAATATAGAGATGTCAGGACCGATGATAGAATAATTACATATGAGATAACCCCTCCGCCCGCAGCGGATAGGATCGATTCCTTACTCCAGAATCCGACGAGAGGAGGCAGGCCGGACATTGCGAGGACAGACAAAAGGAAACCTAAATATGTCAACTTCATGGATTTCCAAAGCCCGCCCATAGCATTCATGTTCCTTGTTCCCAAGGTCTCTATTATCGCGCCTGCGGAGAGAAAGCCAAGTGCCTTGAAGAGACCCTGTGAAAGTAAATGATAAGTTGCGGATGACGCTGACCCCAGGCCGATTGCAGTAAACATAAGACCCAGTTGACTTATGGTCGAATAAGCGAGGACTCTCTTTATGTCATCCGCTCCGAGTGCTCCGAGCCCTCCCACGAATACGCTAAGAAGGCCTATTGAAAGAACCAGGTATGACAGGAAGACACTGGACCCGTACAGAGGAGCGAGCCTTATGATGAGGTAAACTCCTGCATTGACCATTGTGGCCGCATGAATCAGTGCAGATACCGTTGTCGGACCCTCCATCGCATCTGGAAGCCATCCATGCAAAGGCACCTGGGCAGACTTGCCCATAGCGCCTATGAACACAAGTGTTCCAAATATCATAAGATAATTGCTTGAAAATTTATTGAGGCCATTCAGAAGGCCTGTGAAGCTGGTTACGCCAAGTACGGAGTAGGCGATGAATATCGCCACAAGAAGAGAGGCGTCACCAATCCTGGTAACAACAAAAGCCTTCATTCCAGCCTTTCTTGCTGCTTCCCTGTCGTGCCAGAAGGCTATGAGTAGAGCAGAGCATATACCAACCAGCTCCCAGAAGAAGTAGAATTGAATCAAGTTCCCTGCCATTACGAGGCCCAGCATGGATCCTGCAAAAAGAAGGATAAGCGAGTAGTATCGACCGTAACCACCTTTGATGTATGCTAGGGAATATATTACTACCAGCATGACAAGGAATGAGACAACAACGGATACAAGGAGCGAAAGACCATCAATGGTTATCTCCAATGGAACGGAGAGGAATCGAACCCATTCTGTCAGTACTTGGTTATTGGCTGATTCGAATGTGTATGCACTGAAAGCAGAAAAAAGGAGTGAAGTCGTTGCCACGGCCATGCTGTAACTCCAGACAGCCTTGTGCCCACCCCTGGCCACCAATGGAGCAAACGGAACAGAAAAGAGAGGGAGCAGCCAAAAGGACCAAGGAAGAAATGAAAGAATTTGGTTCAATGGATCAGCCTCCTGATCTCTGCTGGATTAAGTGTCCCGAATTTTCTGAAAACAGCCACGACTATGGCCAAGCCAACAACTTCGACCGCAGCTCCCACGACTATTGAGATGAACACGAAAGTATCGCCGAGCAGCCTCTGCATCCCAATAAAGGAAAGACTTGAAGAGAATAAGGTGAGATTAACACCGAAGACGGCAACCTGGTAAGACATCACGCTTTTTAGCAGATTCTTCGCAGTAAAGACCGAATAGATGCCCATCAGGAGCAGAACCATACCCGTAATCAAAAGTATAATTTGTTCTGTTATCAAATTCATTCGCCCCTGGAGAACAGATTAGCCAAGACGAGCATCGAAGACATGAATACCATCACGATTATGAGCAGGTCCCACGGCCTGAATTGCCACATGAAAGAAAGCAGCTGAAGGGAGATATCCTGCGAAAAAATCTGAGAATTTCCAGCAGAGTGGGTGAAGATGAACAGAGCCGCGAAAGCTGCAACCGCTATGGTGATGACCCCAACAATTTTAGAAAGATTTTTTGAGTGCATAGAAAGGTCCGACTGACCTGTCATGAGAATAACCGAAAGCAGCATTACCGATAATGCTCCCGCATATGTCACCATGTGAAGTAAACCTAGAAGCGAGTCTCCAAAGACTGTAAAAATCATTCCAAGGAAGACGCTGGAATAAAAAAGAAATATCAATGAAGCCGATACTCTTTTTGATGATAGTCCCAGGAAAGATGCAACAATAAGACCTACACAGAGAATAAGACTGATCAGTTCACTGTACAACTTTTAACGCCTTCTTCATAATGAGGGAGCCTTTGTCGAATACAGCCAATTCAAATTTGTTTGTCAAGGCGAGCGCGCCGAACCTACAATCTTCAACACACTGGCCGCATGAGATGCATGTATAGAGGTCGAATACAGGCTTTTTTACTTCTATTTCCCTTTGCCCTATGCTTCTTTTTCCTACAGGCACCATCGTTATAACGCCGGCCGGGCAAACTATCTCGCACACCCCGCAGCCCGTGCACCTGATGGGGTCAACATCGAGCTTCCCTCTGAAACGCTCAGCGACGATTACAGCACCAAAGGGATACTTTACGGTTACAGGTTCCTCCATGGCGGTCTTGAACATTTCACCCAGTGCCTTGCCTATTCTTTTCTTGGACAAGTGAATCACCTCAGAAGTATGACCAGGCCCAGCTGCGCAAGGCTTAATGGAGTTAGAATCGTCCAGAAAAGCTCTGCGGCTTGGTCAATCCTTATTCTTGCCAGCGCCGTCTTGACCACGAAGATAAGAAAACCCACAGAGAATAGCTTGACCATGAAATAAATGGTGTTCATTACATATTGCAGAATTATTTGATGAAAGAGGACGGGTCCGTTTGGTCCTCCAAGAAAAAGAGTTACGGCGAGAGCAGAGAGAAATACATAGCTAAGGTTCTTCGTCAGCTTTACATACGCCAAGGCATTCCCTGAAAAATCAGTCATCCAGCCACCGACTATCTCTGTCTTCGCACTGGGGATGTCAAAGGGCGGCTTTTCCAACTCCGCAAGAGAAGCAATTATGAAGACGGCAAACCCAATGGGGGCAGACAATATGAACCAATAATTTGACTGTGCGGAAACTATACCACCGAGAGAAAGATTCCCCGCAAGAATAGCAGGTGAGATAACGGAGAGGATCAGCGGTATCTCGTAGCTGGTGTACTGTACGACCAGCCTGCCTACTGCAATAGTTGAGTACCTCCCTGCGGCGGAATAACCAAGGAGGGAAGCCATGAGGGTCGAAAAGGCGAGGACAAAGAGGACAAAGAGAAGGTCAAGGGGGTGGCCGATTATCGACTCGTTACCGATCACAGGGATGAAGATGATCCCGATGGCTGGTGCAGCGAAATACAGGGGAGGGCCCCATGTAAGAACGAACTTCTCTGAGTGCTTCGGTATGATCTGCTCCTTAGATGCCAGCTTCAGAAAGTCTGCGACCGGTTGCAAAAGGCCAAACGGACCGGCAATCATCGGACCGACTCTGCCCTGCATTCTTGCAGCTGTCTTCCTCTCGAGCCATTCAAACGCGAATGCTATCCATACAAAGAAGGTGAGGCCAGGAAAGACAAGCAACTGAAGGAGCTGCATCGGAGTCACCTCTTGCCCGCCCCCCTTCTGTAGTACTCTATGCCATACACCCTCAGCTCTTCGCCGCTGACAGACCACTTCTTACTCTTGTCCACGTCTATCACAGTGACCCTATCCATGCAGCCGAAGCAGGGGTCTATCCCAGTCAGAACGACCGGAACGTCTGCAAGGGGTCTTCCTTTGAGCATTTCCGCCGCTGTAAGCAGGTTGGCTAATGTTGGAGTCCTTATTTTGACCCTCTCGGGTTTGGGTGTCCCGTTGGACCTTATGAAATAAAAGAGTTCGCCCCTTGGAGCTTCGACGTGGAAGAATGCATCCCCCCGGGGGATTATTCTTGGGAAAGGTACCCTTACCGGACCTTCAGGCAAGCGGTCAAGAGCTTCAGAAATCATTCTGCACGAATCTGTGACCTCCGCCAGTCTTATAGAAAGAAGGGATTCTATATCCCCGGCGTTTGAAGTCTTGACTTCGGGTTGAATGAATTCATAAGCAGCGTACGGGTCCTCCTTCCTGACATCTCTGTCAATACCTGAGCAACGGAGAAGCGGACCTACAGGACACAATCTTTCAGCTATTTCCTTGGTCAGCCTGCCAACGCCTCTTGTCCTGCTAACAAGTGTTTCTTCCGAGTGTACCAGTGTTTCGTAATACTTCACCCTTTCTGTTATAAATTTTGTCTCCTCCTCCAATTTTGATACCAGCGCCGGTGTCAGGTCCTTTCTCACACCACCGAGGGTCGAAAATGACTTGTGGACTCTGTTGCCTGTTATAGCTTCGAGCAGGTCTAGAACATGCTCCCTATCCTTCCATATCCACATGAAGAGTGTATCAAAGCCTGTCCAGTAGCCAACGAGTCCTAGCCAGAGAAGATGACTGTGGATTCTCTCAAGTTCGGCGATTAACACCCTCAGATATTTTGCCCTCACCGGTATCTGGAATTCGGTCAATGATTCTGTTCCCTCCGTATAGGCTAGGCTGTGTGCAAAGCTGCATATCCCACATATTCTCTCAAACAGGTAGATGTTTTTGACCCATGTCCTGTCCTGAGCGGCCCTCTCGATCCCTCTGTGCACATAGCCTATTCTAGGATGAACTTCGACTATCTTTTCTCCTTCTAGAATGAGTTTGAAATATTCCGGCTCCTTCAAGGATGGATGCACAGGACCAAAGGGTACAAGATTTTCGGGCGAATACTCCATCAGCCCGGCTCCAACCTCCCTCCTTTCCTTTTCTTCTTCACTCAAGCTCCATCATCTTCCTGATTTTTTCAGGATCCGCTTCCTTGGTCAAAGGTGGGGGTGCGTCTTCGGGATAGATATCGGGAAGAAGGAGCCTCGTACCCATGAGGGGGTTACCGTCGAATACAACACCGAGCAGGTCCTTCACTTCTGCCTCGTAGAGTAGAGCGGACGGAAGTTCTGAAGAGATGCTGGGTAAATGTCTATCTGACTTCGGAACGTCAGCCTCAACCGTTACGAATTCCTTTCCCTTCCAGAAATGATACATTACCGAGATTTTGTCTCCCATATCCGCGCCTGTTACCGTCGAAAGGTGGTAATACCCGTCCAGTTGTGAAACGTGTTGACAGGCGTCTTTGACCTTTTCCGGACTCACCTGCAACACGAAAGACTTCCTAACCCTGGAGAGCTTGCCCGATAGCTCGGCTGCCATTGCCGAGAGCTCCTCCTCTATCATCTACTCTTCCTCCTTGGGGTCAGGCGGCTCACCAGTAACAAGCTTCAATATACCAAAGATTATCGCCTCGGGTCTTGGAGGACAGCCCGGGATGTAGAGGTTCACGGGTATAACCTTGTCAACCCCGTGCCCCACGTTGTAACAGCCCTTGTACACTCCTCCTCCAAGGGCACAGGCGCCAACTGCAACCACGTACTTGGGCTCCGACATCTGTTCGTAAATGGTTTTGAGTCTATCCTTCATCATGGCGTTGACAGTGCCTGTCACAAGAAGCACATCTGCATGCCTTGGGCTTGGTACCAGTACAACACCAATTCTTTCCACATCATAGCGAGGTGTGAATGCATCGAGTATTTCTATATCGCAACCGTTACAAGACGCGGCATTGACATCAAAGACCCATATTGATTTTTTCCTGGCCCAATCCTTTAGGGTCAAGTGAATCTAACGCCTCCGATGATTATAAGCCACCAAACAACAAGCAGAATAGCTCCACTTCCTCCAAGCAAAAACAGAAGTGGGTAGTAGGGGCCCGGAGCGAGGTATGAACCGGCGAGGATCAGTGCGAATACTTCGACGACCAGAAACAGGGCAGCAAAGACGAACAGGTTTGACTGATAAAGCCCTCGCGTGGGAACGTCCCTTTCGCCCCCTGTGAAGGGTTCGTACTTGGTTCCCTCGCCAGAACTCTTCTTGCCCATTCTGCCGAAAAGGTAGAATACAACTACGTCAACCAGGATAACCAGAAGAGGCGCAAGAATGACATCTACTGTGCTCATTCTTCTTCACCTCTTAGGATTTCTCCGACAAAAGTAATTACCTCATCTGCCGATTGCCTGACTGTATCAGATAGTCTTTCGCTTACGGATACATCCTCGGGCTGAATGCCGAGTATCCAAACCCTTGATGGGTTCGAAGAAAATGAAGAAACCAGCTTTAGCGGAATGTTGTGTGTGGAAAAGAATCCATATCTGGTGTCCGATATATTTGCCAGGGCAATGCTACCAGGTTTCAAGTTCAACTCTGCAGAGTCAAATATTATAATTCTCGATTCTTTGAAAAAAGACCTAGGGGGGGTAATTTCAGGAGCAGTTATTGCACCATGAATTATGATATTCTTTCTCGGTCTTTTACCGTTCATTCTCCGCAACTGTTTAATTATGTATAGTCCAGCCGAGTCATCTCCCTTTATCGGATTCCCGATTCCGAAGAGTTCGCACGGAACACCAACAAGAAACTGCTTGAAGGCAACACGCCAAGGAGGCCGGAGACGACTTGCATCGTCGGGTACACCGTTTTGCAAAGACCGGGCCCCCGATTTTGGTATTGTTCACGCGCATATTAGACTTTGTGGCACATTTCAAATACTTCTTGTCAAACAATCACTTTACATCCAAGTCAAACCAACTACCATCGATAAATATATTCAAGGATGCGGGGAAAATTTATCCCATGAAGATTTTTTGAAGAAGAATCTAATCCCGTGCAAGAGCGATGCAAGGGATCACCGGGCAAAGGATGAAGAATTCTTACTTGATCTTGGCCTCACACTTTCAAGAACCTGACTGGCTAAATCAGGTCTTACAAGCCAGCCGGTCAGTTTTCGCTTTTCTTGCTCTTCGGCTTGGCTTTAGGCTTCTGTTCCGTCGAGTCGGAACCGGATTGCTGCGGACCGGAAGCGGGCGCCTGTTCGGTTGCTGTAGTCGACGTCTGTGTTTGTGCCGTACCGCCTGCTGCGGCTGCTGGTCCACTCTGAGAAGACTGCGGAGTAGCTGGAGTGGATGCTGGAGCTTGGGATTGAGTCGCCGCAGGGGCCTGAGAAGCGCCTGTAGACATCTGTATTTCCTTCTCAATCTCCTCTATTGGCTGAGGCGGCGGCGTAGTTGCCAGAGTGTAACCGATCCAGGCCAAGATAGCCAGGACGCCTGCAACCGCGACGAATGCTGTAATTTCAAGCACAATCACGGCTACAATCCTGCCCGCGAAAAACAGGAGACCGCCATAAATCAGGATCCCCACGACACTTGCAATCAGGATCACAACTCCTAGAGTCTGGTCCTTATTCACAGGAAATATTACCTCTTTGCACCGGGTCGACCGAGTTTATATATAAATGTAGTCTATTCAAAAAGCATTTGCAGCCTGCAAAAATAACGGCGTGATATGCTGACGAGTCAGCCAGAAATATATAACGGATTATTTCGAACTCCGCCGGATGCTGCTCGGTGGCGTGGAGATGAAGGTTGAGTTCTTGGAGGATCGGGCGGTCAAACCGAGCGTCTCCAAAAAGGACTCTGTAATAATCGTAAGGGTGAATAGAATTAGAGATGCAGCGCCCCTGCTTTATGAATGGACTAGGAAAAAAGCATCACTTTCAATAAGGCAAAGTGTCTG
This sequence comes from Nitrososphaerota archaeon, assembly GCA_021324115.1. Lineage (GTDB taxonomy): Archaea > Thermoproteota > Nitrososphaeria > Conexivisphaerales > DTJL01 > JAJPJS01. Next base: position 76,903 of record JAJPJS010000008.1, on the reverse strand, counting down.
GAGGAACAGCAGGTCCATGGGGGTGCAGCCTGGTAGAATCTCCATAAGAGATCAGCAGAGCAGGTGGGGAAGCTGTTCTCATTACGGGAATCTCAACTTTAACTTCAGGATAGGAATGGCCCCGCCTGAAGTGATGGAATATGTGGTAATTCATGAGCTCGTGCATACAAAGATCAAGAACCATTCCAAGGCATTCTGGTCTGAGGTCGGGAGGTTCTGTCCCAACTACAAAGAGAGACAGAAATGGCTTCGTTATAACGCCAGGTTACTCCGGATACCTACGCCAACCTTGGATCAGATAAGACACTCCGATTACGATGTTTAGTTGGAAAGGTGGTCCAGAGATTGAAAGTTCTGAGCAACCGATTATTTCTGATGGCCTTGGTTTATGCTGTGATGCTTGTTTTCTTCTATGCAGTATATGGTAATCTTATCACCACCGCCGGAGCGGCGGTAGCTGCGATTGGCGTGCTGTTATGCGGACTTTCTCTTGTGTCCAATAATTCATGGTTGAGGAATTGGATACCTTTTCTGACTATCATATTCTCTTACGAAGCACTGGGAGGAATATACAGAGCGGCCGAATCGACAAGAGGGGTGTTCGAGGTTTACCGGCTTGACCACGCCCTGTGGGGATTCAACATGACGGGTGCGGTTCAGACTACACTCATGTCGAAATCCTTTACTTCTTTCATGACTGATGTCTACGCGCTCCACCTTCCTCTCGTGGTGTTTTCAGCCTTCTTCCTTTGGTACGTAAATCGAAGAGCGTACAGAAAATATCTTTATTCAATCAGCCTTGTGGTATTTCTTTCACTTTTCACCTTTCTGTCTCTCCCATCCGCACCACCCTGGTACAGCGGCCAAGCACTCAATTTACTTGCCTCAAACGGGGCAAGTAAATCTCTGTACTCGACACTGAGCTCCATTGTAGAATCTGACCCTCTGGCAGCCTTTCCGAGCCTGCACGCCGGACTCGCCCTTCTTTTCCTGTATGGGATGTGGTCCGCAAGAAGGCTTTATGGTGTCCTGGCCATCCCCGTGGTTTTCTTGGTTCTTCTATCCACCGTATACCTTGGCCAGCATTTTACGGTGGACCTGTTGGCCGGAGGAATCTATTCTCTCGTTGGAGTATTCTTTGCCGAGCGATTTAGCTCAAATATAATCACAGGATCGAGGATTCGACGGGTACCGAAAGAGAGCAGGGCCGAGAGATCATAACATCCAAAAGAAGCATAAAGGGAAGGTTGGCTTCCCCATCTTACCTTAAGTAATAATCCTTGACCCTGATGGTGTCCTCTGGATGGGGTGAAGAAGCTTCATCGATCAATGTGTTGCGAAGGGCAACTATGCTGTGAACCGTCCGCGGTTCTATCGTCTGTCTCTGCCCCTCTTCGAGCTGTAGGGGAGGCTGATCCTGATACTCCAGCCTGACCTTACCTTTGACCACGTAAAGGGTTTCCATCTTCTTTTCGTGGTAATGCATGCTCGTGCGATAACCCTCTTTGATGTAAAGCTTCTTTTGAAGGTAGCTGTTCGTCAGAGCCACCACCAATTCATACCCCCATGGTTTGTCTATTCTGTTGGAGTACAGACTTCTTGTCTCCTCCAGGTCCTTGACGCTGTCAAGAGATTTCCAGAGCACGTCAGGATCTGTCTCCACGTAAACACCAAGTTTTCCTGATTTAGCAAGTTTTGGAAACACATCATTTTCAATGCTGCTTGGCGCCTGAACATCTCCGCTTAACTTCAGAAGCTCATGGGCGTCTACAACATGATATACGCCGCCGTTGATGTAGTAGGGAAGAATGGGCTTCTCCCTGAAACTCACGATGGAGGTACCACTTATTTCCATCGTGCCGTAAGGGCTCCTCATCTGAACGCCCAGGATCGTTACAGGATGGCTGCCGTTTGAAAACATCGAGGCCAGGTCCACGTCTGTTATTATGTCCCCGTTCATTATGGCCAACGGTCCATCGAGACCAAGGTCGAGTATTGCCTTTTTGATCGCCCCCCACGTTCCAAGGGGCTTCTCTTCCTCTGAATGAGAAATTTCGAGCCCTTTCCAACTGCTCCCGTACTTTTTCTTTACAAGCTCGTGGAGGTGACCCGTCAGAAGCACCACCCTCTTGACTCCGGCGAATCTCAAGTCGTTCAGCTGCTTATCCATCACGCAGTAGCCGTCTTTGATTTCGATAAGAGGCTTCGGAGTAGTATCGGTTATCGGTTTTAGTCTCTTGCCGTACCCCCCTGCCAGTATTATTCCGGTTGGAGGCTCCACATGCCGCTCGGAAATGTCTAATTATATAATGGTTACCGATTAGAACTCCATTCTGTTGAATCCTCAGTTTGACCGTTGGCGGGGCCGTATGGATGGTAGACTATCGCCTTCTCATCATGAAAGAGACCAACCTCCACCACACCTGTCAGGCCCTTTATTGTATCTGCCGTAGCTGAATACAGCTCCGGTCTTAGATGCCTGAGAGTGGCATCGACAATGAAATTGCCGTTCTCTGTTACAAAGGGGATGTTTCTATCGAGTCTTCTCAGCTCTGCAGACCCACCATTCTTGCCGATATAGGAGGTGAGTATTTTCACCCCCCAGGGATGGACTTCGATTGGAACAGGCACACTGATTTGATCTGATTTCTTGTCTTTGGATGCCATAACAATGATGACATCGGACTGCTTCCAGAGCAGTTTTTCCCTGAAAAGTGCTCCTCCACCACCCTTCACGAACCAGCCGCCGGGCAGCAACTGATCCGCGCCATCCACCATCACCTGCAGTCTGTGTATGTGTGATGGATCGCCGAGCGTCAGCCCAAGCCTCTCCGCCACTTCGGCTATCTGCGAAGACGAAGCATAGTATACTGCTTTTTTATTGATGAATCTGGATTCGCTCGCGGCTTCAAGAAAACCGGCTACCGTTCTTCCACTTCCGAGTCCTATCCTCGCAGCACCTTTGAAGGTGGTGCGAATTTCCGGCATGGATGCGAAATCGAACTTCAAGCCTGATTCATCATTCTTCGAGGTCCATCTGTTCTAGCTTGGCCATGACCTCGTTGACATCCTGCACAACCTTCTTCAGTCTATCATCCATTATCTCTGGCTTCTTGGGCTGTTCTTCCACTCTTTCTTTCTTTTCCTTTACCACCGCTTCGGGAGGAATAGATATTTCCGGCGGAGGAAGCATGGGAGCTATCTTCTGTTTCAGTTCGCTGAGCCTGGTATCTATCTGCGTGATCTTCTGATTAACCAAGGAGAGCAACTCGGACCTGGCATCTTCAAGGTCAGAAACATCGACGGTCATCTGGGCCTTTGCTATCTTTTCTTCCACTTCCTTGAGCTGTATCCTGTATTTCTGAGAGAGTGTTACCCTTTCCTCCTTGTTGATCATCCCTCTCGCCTCGGCCTCGTATATGCGTGCAAGGGCAGTGCTGAGATATTCCTTGTCCATTTTAAGAAGTCGAAGCTCCCTTTTTGCTGCATCTATATCCGCCTTGCTGACAAGCTTCGGCATCGGCGACGAAGAGAAATCCAGGTTGACCTGCTTTGTTTCTGGTATGTTGCTTCTCCTTCTGACGGCCCCAAAGTAGAGCCCCACAGCTACGATAGCCGCGCCGATGACCAGCCCAACAACCAGACTGGTAACATCCAGACCGAGCAAAATCATATGTCACACTCCAGCGGCTCGAGGTATAATTAAGCGTTAGTCCCACTGTTGTCCATCAAATCAAAAATTGTAGACCGCAAATCACGGATGTCTAGCCCACGCATACTTCCGGAGCTTCGGCGATGCTCCGAAGCCACATGATGCGCAAACCTTGGTCCTGATGTTGAAGGCTCTGCGGCCACACCTCCTGCATATCATGTGGCTCTTGTGAGCGCTTCTTTTTCCAAAGGATGGCGTCCCCTTCATTGTTTGCTACCTTCCTTTGGTGGAGGGGGGGATATGAGAACCACATTGTCCCCACGAACGATGATGGTACCAAGCGGATTTACCTTGCCATCTGGCAGCATCTCTTCAGAAGATTCGAGGATGAGGTTCATGTGCTGGTCGAATCCCTGCAGGCTTCCTCTTATCACCTTGTTTCCCTTTAGCTTTATGAGGACTACTTTGCCCACGCTGTCATTCAGAACCTTAAATGTCATATCCGCTGCCAATTTCAGCACACTCTAACTCAGATTGAACCTCTTCGGTCCTAACCGTCATCCGGATGCATCTATTTAAATCTGCGTCATTCTAACCTTTTCAAGCTTGAAGGTACTTTTCTTTTCCAACAAGGAAGCCAGAGAAATGAATCAAAAATTAAGGGAAAAGTGGTCCAGATTCAATGTGCCTGATGTGAATCCGGTCAGAAAGGTGGAGGTTGACGATGAAAGATGGATAGTGCTCGGTGATTTTACACTTGTAATGGAGGGGAAGACTATCGCCCCATTCATAGGCGATGAGAAATTGTGCGCCTACTTCCCCGGTGTGACAGTGGACATGGGGGCGCTCAGATTCATCACAAACGGTGCCAACGTAATGCGACCGGGGATCAAGTCATTTCCCAACGATTTTGAAGCCGGGGATATCGTGATTGTTAAGGATGAGAAGTTCGGCAAAACAATTGCGGTGTGCGAAGCTTCGGTCGGTAAGAAAGAAGCTGAAATCCTTGACAAAGGTGTAGTGCTGAAGAACCTCTCATATGTGGGGGATAAATTTTGGAATGTCTACAAACAGCTCGCCCCTTCACTTTAACCTCAGCCTTCTCATGATCGGCCTGAGTTTCGTAGAAGTAACTTTGCTCTCTGCTGTATCGAAGAACTGCTCGAGGCTGCTGTATCCCTGTTTCTTGTAAACAACGGCCTGGGCTGCCATCTCGAGCTTATCGATTTGATGCACCAGCTCGGCTTCGAAAGTCTTCGAATCGTTAAATTCATCGAATATCTCCAGATATGAATTCCGGACCTTCGCTGGAAGTTTTGATAGGATTGCGGCCAGTGCTTTTCGTTCAATCTGATGCTTCCTTGACTCTGTAGTGTCCCCAGGCTGCATATCACCCGTAATGCTTTCGCACAGGTCATGCAGCAGAGCCATCTTCATCATCCTGCACGAATCCAAGCCATAATAATCGGCAATAACCATGGAGGTCACTGCCACTGCATAGCTGTGGTCCGCCACAGACTCCGGATTTCTGATTCGTGCCGAAATAATCCATCCCAGTCGCGGAACGGCTTTGAGCTGCTCTGCAGCCTGCACAACCTCGTATACGCCGGATTGCGATTTTGACATGGCTGGAACTGCCGTAAGAAGCGTAATCCATTAATGTTTCTGGCAGGATGCTCGGTATTAATGTACGCTGAAACAGCCGTGAAGAAATCCCCCAGATCGGCCTTGGCGCCTGGGACTTCGACAATCAACCTTGTTAGAGGTTCTCCTGTCTGTTTGCGTCCCCCGCATCCGTTTTCCTAGGTGAATGGTGGACGGTTATCAAGCAACATCATTTTAAGTGTGAAACAAATCTACAATAAGGCTAAACCTTTTTTACACACCTCGTTAATTGAGAAAATGGTAATAGTGTACCGAGGCCAGTGATATACGTTGGGTCAAGAAGTACTGGGGTCGAAGGAGAAACAGTCATCCATATACCTGAAGGCCTATCCAATGAAGAGCATAGACGAATTAGCAAAGATCAAGGAAGACCTGAGAAACCATTCAATCGTTATACTAAGGATCACCCCCCTTGCGCAGAGGAGCATTGACGAGCTGAAAAAAGCGGTTGAAGAGCTTTATGAATATGCGGAAGGTATGGGCGGTGATATAGCCCGGCTGGGGGAGGAAAGAATAGTAATAACCCCGCCGAGTGTGAAGATCTGGCGTTCGATTAGCCAGTAATTTATCACAAACTTATACATGAATTATTTGAATGTATTTTAATTAATCATCAATAAATGTGGCATTCCGGTAAATTTCGGTCAAAGTTTTTAAATGTGCCACACTGCATGGATCATGAAGAATTGTGAATTCTCAATCCTCCAAGAAGCCTAGCCTGCCTTCTGAAGCCAGAATGATTGAAGCGATCAAGCAGATCGGTCCCCGTAACATGTCAAAGGTTTCCAGTATGACAAATATACCTGTCGAGACTGTCAGGTACAAACTGAAGAGACAGCTTCCGAAGATGGGCTTCAGCATACATGCACAACCCAGCTACGGAAAGCTTGGGCTCTCTGTATACTGGGCGACGTTGAGGTTTGCCAGACAGGATACCCAACTTTCAGCCAGAGTTCTCAACTATCTGGGCGAGAAGGGGTATCTGGTTTATTACTCGCGTGAACTGCCAAATGGCAGGTATTCCGCTAATTTTGCCTTACCTTCGGGAACACTGAATGAGTGCACATCGAACCTGGATTACCTGGTAAAAAACAAAATCCTTTCTGATTATCAACTCGATGAGGTAACGCATGTTCAATATCATTCCCTTAACCCGCGCTATTTTAATTTCCGTTCTAAGAGGTGGGAGGTGGACTGGTCTAATGTGAAGGCGGAAGAACCTTCCCAGTCCAGAATCAAGGCTACACAGATCGTGTCGTTTGACAAATACGACCTCCTGCTTCTGAAGGAGTTTCAGGCAGACGCGCTGCAGCATACAACGGACATTGCAAGGAGGTCCAAGGCAGCGACACCGGTGCTTGGATACCATTACAGAACTCACCTACAGAAGTACGGGCTCGTAGACACCTACATGGTGAGATGGATGCCGGAGGCGGCGAAGAAGAAAGTTGGTCAGACGGCCACCACGGTCCGGATAAGGATTGCCGATGTAAAGCAAAAGGAGCTGCAGCAGGTTCACAATGGTTTCATCAGGCTCCCCTTCAGCTGGACCGAGCACTTCACAAACAGGAACATGTTCATTGCAACACTCGTTGTTCCTGTCGATGAAATGATAAACATCTTCGACTATCTCAATGGTGAACTCCCACAGCTGGTAGACAAAATCGACACAAGCTTTGTTAAATCACAGGATGTGGCCCAGTTCACCGTGCCGTACGATATGTTCGAGCGAAACTGGAATGTTTCGTATGGTGGCCTGGGTCCGGAACTGAAAAAACTCACGCAGGGCTAGGACTCATCAACCTAGTACAGCTTTATGCTGTCCAGCACCGCCGGTTGATACACCGGCAGACGGAATATTCTTTCTATGCTTGAACTCAGATTTTCAATCTTTCTCCTCTCCCCATGGTCTACGATTACCCTCTGGAGCTTTGGTCTCAGCCGCCCCACATATCTGAGCAGCTGGTTGTAGTCGCTGTGTCCGCTGAAGCCTTCTACCTTTTCAACCTGGCAGTTGATATCGATTATCTTCATTCGCCCTCCATCCTCCATCAGACTTACCTGTTTTGAACCGTCAAGAGCGCGCCTCCCGAGAGTCCCCTGGACCTGGTATGACACAAAGAGCAGCTTGTTCCTCTGGTCACCAGCGAGCTCTCTGAAATACTGGACAGACGGACCACCTTCAAGCATTCCGGACGTGGCCAGAATTATTGCCGGGCCGGAGCTCAAAGCTTCATCCCGATTATTGGGATGTTCAACTATGGAGAAATATTCAGTTATGAATGGGTTTTCGCCGTTCTCGATTATTCTGTCTCTGAGTTCTCTGTTGAGAAACTCAGGGTAGTAGAGGTGTATGGCCGTAGCTTCCCTGATCATTCCTTCAATGAATATTGTCGTCTCGGCAAGGATCTTCTGCCTCATATACATGTCCAGTACCAGCATGATTTCCTGCGCACGCCCTACCGCCGGGACAGGAATCAGGACCTTTCCGCCTTGGTTCAATGTGTCATTTATACTCTTGACGAATGCAAGGTCCACCTCCTCTCTTGGAGGTACCACATCGGATTTGTTACCATACGTGCTCTCCATTATCAGAGTTTCTACTCTGGGAAAGTTGCTTGAGGCTGCTTCAAGAAGGAGACTCCGTGCAAATTTGAAGTCACCGGTGTAGACGACGTTATGGGCGCCCTCTCCCACATGCAGGTGGACTGCAGAAGAACCGAGTATATGACCGGCGTTGTACAGGACCAGTTTGATGTCGGGAGATATGTCCGTAACAGAACCGTAGGGTATTGGAACCGCGTGACTGATCATCGTGCGTATGTCCTTCATGTCGTATGAATACTGTTTCCCTTCCATCGTGGATATCTTCAGGGCGTCGGAGAGGAGCAGGGTTATCAGTGCGAGGGTTGGCTCAGTGCAATAAAGAGGTCCCTTGTAACCATATTTGTAGAGTATTGGTAAAAAGCCAGCATGGTCCATGTGACCATGACTTAACACTATAGCGTCAATATCATCAAGATCCGCCTTCAGCCAGTCCAGTCTGGGGTAACAGTGAGGGGGTTCTCTTCCACCGGGATGAATGCCACAGTCCAGAAGTATTTTGCTATCATCGGTCTCGAGCAGCATCGATGACCTGCCCACTTCTTTGAAACCACCCAGCGCGGTGAGACGCACTTCATTTATTTCGAGTAATCTCTCCCTGAATATCCTCTCACCGGATTCCCTGAGGAACGCGACGCGTTCACTTGAAGTGGACTTGAGTGTATGCATTATCTGCTGCACGGTCGTGCTTCCCATGGATGGAGCCTTCTTGATTTTGAGCCTCCACCCCATGCTGTCGAAGCTCTTCAGGAGCTCCGGGTTGATGAGTTTTGGAACCTTGCAGTCCAGCGTCACTTCGCCTGTAACTTCGTCGAAGAACATGTTTTCTATTCCTGCCTCCTTTGGGACCAACTTGGCGAGAAGCTCCCTTGCTTCATCCTCAACCTTTCTGACCGAATCGTCGACTCTTACAACAACCCGCTTTTTCAGGCTGTTCACTATCTCAGGAATCACAAATGTGTTTTGGTCAAAATACTGAGGGCTCTTGGAATAGAGGGCGATCCTTGGTCCTTCATATTCGACCCTGACAACCCCTGCTTCGGGAGGTATATTCTTCAGTATTACCTCCACTATCCCTGGGGATCTTGGTCCCCTGTGGTTTTCTCTTCTATTCGACAAACTTGAATTTCTTAAATCGTCTTGATGAGAGCCTGCTTGACATCAAGGCTAAGCTCTCTAAAACCATTCGCGTCTATGATTGCAACATCAAGGTTATCACCAGACGCGGAGTCTCTTTTCATGGCGTAGGACACACCCTTCGCGGCCAGCTTTATAGCATCATCGACTGACATGTTTTCACGGTACCCTGATTCCAGTATCCCATAGACTATCGGTGAACCGCTTCCGGTGGAGGCGAACTGTTCGCCAGTCATTGTACCGAAAAGGTCCACATTGAAAAGGCCAGGCCCTGAACTATCGTAACCTCCCATAAGTGATTGTACGATGTATGGGTAATACCTCTGGGCGAAGAAGACATTCGCGGCCACTCTTGCGGCAGAAGCTATCGGCATGGGTCTCTGATGTTCAATTCTGTAAGTTCTGGCATAGTATCTTATCACGTCTATCATGTTTTGTGCATCGGCCACCACGCCCGCTATGGTCATTCCCATGTGCTCATCGATCTTGAACAGCTTCTTACCCTTCCTGTGTGCTATGTAATTCGCCATGGTAACCCTGGAGTCGGTGGCTAGGACCACGGCATCCTTGCATACGATACCTAGGGTAGTAGTCCCAGTGTGTTTCAAGCCCGGTACTTCTCTATTATTGTATGACACGCCATTCACTCCATCCAGTCTTCGCAATATAAGTGCTGAATGCTGGCTGCAAGGTACAGGTAGATAAGGGTTGTCTCCCTTTTGGCGCTGAATGAAAATCTGCACCTGACGTTCATGAATTCCGCCTAACAGTGCACAGAACATTCTCGAAGACCGTTTATTAGGCCGTGTGATTACAGATTTGCTGCTTGCCGGAATCTCAGATCGAAAGAGCCGAATCTCGGTCAGGACACCTGATGAGGTTACCAAGAGTCGTGTACGTTGGAGGGGATACCATCGACAGGCTTGGCGAACTGCTCGTAAGGGAAAATTTTGAGGGTCCTGTATGCATTGCGTCCGGCCCGAACGTTAGGCGAATGATGGGTGATCGTCTTGCGGCAGGATTGAAGACGTTTGAAATGTCATGGGTGGACGTTTTCGCCCCTTCGGAAGAGGCGGCTCGATCCGTGGAGAAGCGGGTGAAGGAAACAAACGCAAAGACGGTAGTTGCGTTTGGAGGGGGCAAAACGATAGATGTGGCGAAGGTAGCATCCATGAATGTAAACATTCCCATGGTGAGCGTCCCCACGAGTGCATCTCATGATGGTATATCTTCCCCTTTCGCTTCATTGAGAGATTCCGGTCGACCTTACTCCAGGGTAACACTGCCCCCGGCCATGATCGCGGTTGATTTGGGTATTATCGCAGAGGCCCCGTCCCGTCTGATGAAGGGTGGATTCGGAGACATGATAGCGAAGCTGACGGCCGTGAAGGATTGGGAGTTGGGAAGGGATGAAAGAGGGGAGTACTTCGGGGATTACTCTGCTAATCTCGCGAAGATGAGTGCTCAGCATGTCATGGAAAGGGCGCAACAGATAGGAGACAGAATCCCGGATGGTATACGCGCACTCGTTGAAGCGCTGATCTCGTCCGGCGTGGCCGCGGGGATAGCCGGAAGCAGCCGGCCGTGTTCCGGCTCCGAACATCTGATAAGCCATGCGCTTGAGCTGATAGCCCCTGGAAAGGGGCTTCATGGTGAGAAGACTGGGTTAGCCACCGTCATTATGGCTGAACTGCATGGGCTCGACTGGATTCGGGTCAAACATTCACTCAAGATGGCAGGCTGTCCGACAAATTTCCAAGAAATTGGGATAACGGAAGAAGATGTCATCAAGGCGATAGTCATGGCGCCTTCTCTCAGGCCCGAACGTTACACGATACTGCATAAGCTTCAAATGGAGGAGGCGGAAGCACGGAATCTGGTCAGACATACTGAAGTTGTTGGTCCGATGGCCTCAGAATGAATACCTGGACTACGAGTAAGACTTAATATGTTGTAAATGAGATGAAAGGCGAAAGGATTTGCCATTCTGTGCAAGTTGCGGCAAGGAAGTTCCGAACGGCGTGGCTTACTGTCCATATTGCGGAGCGCCAGTGCAGTCCATTCCTGCCACTCCACCGCCACCGCCCTCGATGCCACCCATGAGCGGAGCTCAGCCTGCGATTGGACGTCAAAGACCTCTGGGCGTGACAATCATAGCAGTCCTTGAGGCAATAGGATCCATTTTCATCATAATTGGAGGATTGGCGTTAATTGGGCTGGCTGGTCTCCTGAAATCGGGTACCCTTCCGGGGGGAGCCAACGGTTTCCCGCAAGGTGCGGTCAACATACCTCCATTCGTACTTGCCATAGCCGGTGCATTAGGCGGAGTATTGATCATATTCGGCCTGGTTGGCGTGTTCCTGGCTTGGGGCTTCTGGAGCGGTAAGGGATGGGCGTGGACCGTCGGTATCATATTCCTGATACTGGGGGTCGTGGGGGACCTCGTCTCCCTGGGAGTAGCGGGGGTATTGGGCGTGGGTTCTTTGGTGAGTCTGCTCATCAATGTTCTGATACTCTACTATCTCTTCAGGCCCCATGTCAAAGCATACTTCGGAAAGGGCGTAGTCACTCTTTAATGCTCCAGGGAATGGGGAATTTTATTACAATAGCCGTTCAGATCAGTCGATCGACCAGTTTTGGTTTAGCCTGAATTTACGAGCGTCGCCGCAACTGCAGTGTTACCAATTACAGTGATTATGAAAGAGTTGGCCAGCGAAGTGATGGGCTCGGTTGTAACCCCGCCCTGGTATCCGGTGAATACATACACGGGACCGGTATACGAGAGTGTGACTTCGTCACCCGGCCGAAGTGGGTAAAAGTGAGGGTTGAGTGACGAATAGGGTTCGATCGATGTGCCTGCAACTGCGGAAGCAATATTCGCGGACGATATTGGAACCAGGGAGCCATTTGACAGCACTGCGAACACAGACGCTCCACTGAAGGCAGGCATGTTCTCGAAGTCTACTGTAAGATTGCTTGAGTTGCCTATCGGAATCCCGATCAGGTCGGGAATTTTCACGATTGGATTTGGTTGTGGTTGCTGGAGAGGGGTAACGGTTACGAAATCAAGAAGAACCATCTCGTTACCCGTATTCTTCACGGTTACTGAGAGGGAATCGCTCGTGAGGGTTGCCCCCACTATTGCTATCCTCGAGGCAAACGTACTCTCTAGCTCTGACCACCACGCTTCGGATGACAGATTGATGACCTGTCCCTCACCTTCGTTCAGGGATTTCTGTACATCCACAGGGAGTTGGGCCGACCATGCAGCCGCATTGAATACGAATTTGGGTGAAGAATCACTGTTTAGATTTAGTATAGAAGATTGAAGGTCGAACAGAAGTGCGGCCTTCGCCGTCATGTACACATTAATTCCACCAGGAATCTGCGCTATTACTTGCTGAGAGCCGGAAAATAAAGTGAGGTTCACGCCCGAGTATGTAGCCCTGACCATCGTTATCATCAATGAAACTTGGTCGTACGACCCTGATGGAACCCTTTGAACCGATATCGTTACGCTTTTGTTCACAAGAGAAAGCACTTCGACCGTGCCCGAAGAAGAGAGGTTGACCCACGTTCCAGGCGATCCAGAGCCGAACTGGTGTAGAGAGATGCCAGAATAGGACACGTAGACGGCCGAAATCCCCGATGGAATTCTGGGAGGGTCGGTCAGTAAAACCGATAAAGTTCCAAAACCTGAGGCAGAATTGGAGCCCGGCTGTGTACCTCCGGTCGGAGAAGAGCTACCCGGGATTTGGTTCAATGGAAGAGACCCGCTGAGTATACCCGAAGCAAGTATTACTAGCGCAAGCGCGAGGGCGGCTGTGCCGGAGAGAATCAACCTCTTCCTGCTGCTCATACCCTTGGATATACTTCCTGCATAATATGAACCAACTGTTTTGAACGGTGTTGAACACCAGCGTAGGAACCGTTCTATAATTTGAACGGCGGAATCGTTTTAGTCTTGATGTATGCCATGACTGGATTGGCGGAGAGTGCACCTTGGACAAAGATGTGATCGAATCACAGCTCAAAGGAAACACTCTTCGAGTTTACGTGTACGCACTGAAAAAGAGAAAGATTGGTGTACGAGAAGTACAGCGAGCCCTTAGGATGTCCAACCCTTCACTCGCGCAGTATCATCTGAATAAACTTCAGGAGATGGGTCTTCTCAAGGAAACAGCAGGGGAGTATGAAGTATCAAACGAAGTAAAGGTGGATGTTATGAAAGAATTTCTTCGGGTAGGGAATCTGATGGTCCCAAGATTTGTATTTTATGGAGCATTTTTCACAGTTTTTGCTGTTTATTTCGGTATCCTTTCCATCAGACTTTACTTTTCGGAGCCACTCCTTTTGTGGCCTACGGCGTTGGTCATACTTGGTGCCGCCGTCTTCTGGTATGAAGCCATCAAGGCGTGGAGGTCCGCCCCCCAGGCGTAGACCTAGTCGCCCTTTGAGGCCTTGGTCCTCTTTCTTGGAGCGCGCTTGGGGGCTGGCTTTGCTTTCGCTTCTTCTGGTGCAGCTTGCCCCTCTTCCTTTGGCTGTTGGGCCTGTTCCGCTTCAGCCTTTTTGGCTTCCGCTTCCTGTGCGGCTTTGATTGCTTCCGGGTTCTCGAAACGTTCAGCAAAGGTTACGTGAGCCATTCCCTTCACAAATTTGAATATCTCATCCGAAATTGCCCTCTTGGTGTACTGAAGACCATCCATGAAGAATACATCCTGTGGTAGCTCAATGCTGACGGAATCCTGGGACAGGTCGAGCTTAATCTTCGATACATCAACAGGAACTCTGCGGTGGATCAGCGCAAGAATGATTTCCTTTGGTTCGGACAGCTTCCTCAGAACTTCAAAATCATATATGATCGTTTTGCCGGCGAGTCGGTGATTGAAGTCCACCTGAACCCGCCCGGACCCGATGAAACGCACGGTCCCCACCCTGTTATCCACTTCAATCTGTTCACCCACCTTCAATTTTGAGGCGTTATCGCCGAATCTTCTCAGAGGTATCAACCTGACCTTCGAAGGGTCTCTCAATCCAAAACCCTTCTCCGGTGGTATCTCCACGGTTTGCTTTCCGCCGGGTTCTGCCTTCAGCAAAGCTTCGTCCAGTCCCTTCATTACCCACTGTTCGCCGACGGCAACGAGTTTAGGCTCGTATTTTACGCCAGGGTCAAAGACAGACAGAGTCTTGGCATCCTGCTCCCTTGTTGCTTCAAGTACTTCACTGGTGTCCTTGACCTTTGCGACATAGTCTATGAGCGCTAATGTTCCCTGTTCCAAGCATTTCACCCAGATGGAATGACCCAACTTTGACGAGTTTTAAAAGTTGTCGCGAAAGAATGCCCAGTTTCCACCAAACAAGTCAATAAATATGTGTGGTCTGCCAATCCGATCGTGCCGTTTTGCTGTTCGACTGAGGGGCCCGGGGAGTGCGTGGAGCTGACGGAAAGGGAGTTTCTCGTCTGTAATATAGTGTATAGAAATAGGTCGAACGTTACATTTACCGACATAAGAAGTGAGACCGCGCTGCACCAGGAAGTACTTTCAAGGATACTTCGCAGATTGACCGCACACAGGTTGATCAGGAAGTCCAGAGATGGCTATAGCGCTGCTTGCGCAAGTCAATAATTACTGCTCTGACCCATACGTGCTGGAGGTGGCTAACTTGGCAAAGAACGACTGTGGAACCTGCTGTTGCTGTTGCTGTTGCAACGATGATAGCTCTGCTGTTTCTGATTCGGGTGCGGATACGAAAAATTCATGCTGCGGATAAGGCTACGCTGGAATTGATGGATTCGGAACCGGCGCGAGCTGTTTCAGCCTTTCTTCTGCTAACCTTACCATTCCAGTGACATCGACCTGCCTTCCCATGAGTCCGAGGGCACTCCCGATCGCGTTCAGGGTAACTATCACGTGGTATCTGTTGACATCGCCCATGTTCCCTATCCTGAAGATTTTGCCTTTCAGCGGGCCAAACCCACCTGCTAGAATTACGTTGAATTTGTCCTCAACCGTGCCCCTGAATGTGGTGTCGTCTACGCCGTCGGGCAACTTTACGGTCACCACCACGTTTGAACGAACCTTCGGTTCAACGAATGGATGAAGTCCACCGTAGGTCAGCGCATCGTAAAAGGCAGAAGCTGTAGTCCTGTGCCTTTCTATTCTCTTCGGCATGCCTTCCTCCTGAACCATTGTGAGCGCTTCGTCAAATGCATAGAAAAGCGGAAGCGCGGGTGTGAATGGTGTTTCTCCGTGCTGCATGAATTCCAAATACTTGGAGAGGTTAAAGTAAGTCGTTGTGGGTACGTTGGAAGTCACATATTTCGACATTGCTTGACTCATTGTGATAAATGCTATGCCGGGCGGGGCGCCGATGCATTTCTGGGAAGCGCCTACGACCATGTCCACCCCCCATTTGTCCTGAGGAAGTTCATCACCCCCCACAATTGAAATTGAGTCTGCGATAACAAAACCTCCATGGGCGTGAGCAATATCCCCAACTTCTTTCAACCACCTGTAGGTGGTCCCGGGAGATGTGTCGTTATACACCACATAGATCGCCTTTACCTGGCCGATCCTCTTTGCGGCATCATCGATCATGTCAGGCGTCGGCGCGGTACCCGGCTGGGTCTCCACCTTCGTAACATTCCCCCCCTCCTCCTTGATCTGCTCTGCCAGCCTCCCGCTGAATTCCCCAAATACAGGAACGATTATGTTATCGCCCCGTTTTACTATGTTTTTCACCGATGCTTCGACCCCACCCGTACCCGAAGATGATAACACCACTACGTCGCCCGTAGTTTCGAGAGTGCTCTGCAGTTTGCCCTTGATGGAATTGAGTAGCGGACGGAAGTCGGGGCCCCTGTGATTTACAATGGCCTTCAGCATCGCATTTGTTACCCTGTCGGGCACATTGGTCGGTCCGGGCAACATCACGAGTTTTCGTCTTGGATAGTAACTCATTCTCGCTAACCCGACTCACGTAGTCATACGGGATAACTAAACATTTCTTTACTTATGGTTTGCCTTTTCGATCAAGCGGGACATGATATCTTGAGGCACAGGCAGCTTATCAATCCGCGACCCGGAAGCAGCTTCCAGCGCCTTTACGAATGCGGGGGGAACTCCTATCGTTGGACTTTCTCCAACACCCTTGGCGCCTGGCGGAAGCGGAGACGGAGCACCGCCCAGCTTCGTGATGAAGTTCGGAACCTCTGAAGCGTAAAGAAGGCCAGCGTCGACCAAAGTACCCACGAGCAGCGCTCCATCCTCGGAGTATCTTGCCTCTTCATAAAGCACTTCGCCTATGGCTTGGGTGGAACCGCCTGCGACCTGGCTGTAAACCATGTCAGGGTTGAGCACCCGTCCAACATCATAGTACGCTGAACACTCTGTGATTGAGACGCCATGATGCGGGTCGGGCATTACACTGACCAGGTTGAATCCGGGTGAATAGACCGGAACCTCGGCATTAAAATTGACTTTCACCTCATACTCTCCCTTCAGGAGCTCTTCGGGTGAATATCTCCACCCCTTCTTTGCTACTTCTTCCTTCAGCTTGTTGGCTGCCATAACAAGGGCTCCTCCTGCCACAATTGCGGTCCGGCTTCCCCAGCTACCCACCCCTTCGTCGAGCTGTTCTGTGTCACCCTGCTCGAAATCGACAACAGATTCTGGTATGCCGAGTTCTTGGTTGAGTACCTTCCTAGCCATTATTTCATGACCCTGACCAGTTGAGCTGCCTCCCAGCATTACTTTCACCCTTCCTCCCTTTACCTTCAACATAGCTGATTCGCCTGGCTGCACAGCAGACCAGAGGATAAAGAACGAAATACCCGTTGGGGCCAACCTGGATTTCGAAGAATAATCCAGCTCCTTTGAAGCTGATTCGAGAAATTGTTTCATCGGTCCGATAGTCAGGCCCAAGGGGGAAGTGAAATTCTGTGTGGTTGCATTCCGCAATCTGACTTCCAGAGGATCCATCTTCAGTTCATCCGCAAGTGAATCTATCATGCGCTCCATTATGAATCCCGCCTCCGGTCGTCCGGCCCCCCTGTACGGGCCAAGCGGTACCTTGTTTGTGAGTACGGCCCTTGCCCTGACGCTCGCATTCTTTATTGCGTAGGGTCCGCAAATCTGCATGGCAATCCATCTTGGAGCAAAGGTCCCCTGACCAGCCATATATGCGCCTGTGTCCACTACCAAAGAACCCTTTATTCCGAGAATCGTAGCTGACCGGTCAGCATAAATGGTCATCTCGGCCCTGACCCCTCTTCCCTGGTTGGTCGCCCTCAGGTGTTCAGACCGTGACTCGACCCACTTGACAGGTTTTCTGTATTTCATTGCCGCATAAGCCGCAATTATGTACTCCGGGTAAACAGCACTCTTGCTTCCGAAAGCTCCTCCCGTGTCCATTTGAACTACCCTGATCATGTTTGGGTCGAGATGCAGGGATGAAGCCAATCCCCGTCTCCAGGAATGAATGGATTGTGTCGAGGCATACACGGTTAGCCTATGACCATCGAAATCCACCAGGATAGAACGGGGCTCCATCGGGTTGGGCGACACCCGTGCGATATCGATCTTTCTTGTTATGACGACAGGCGCGTCTTGAAGTTCGAAATCCTGGCCGACCTGTACGTCGACACCAATGTTCGAGGTTGTTCCAGGGTGTATGGGAGGTGAATTCATAGCTTTGAGGGGGTCCATCACGGGTGCGAGTGGTTCATACTCCACTTGAACCGAATCCGCGATGTCTTCCGCTTCGTACCTGTCTCTGCCTAGTACAGCCGCGACCGGTTGCCCTTCGTAGTTAACATAATCTTTCGCAAGCACCGGATATGCTATCGATTCAGGACGCCCGGCCGCACCCTCCCCAACGGCAGTAACAGTAGCCGGAAGTTCGGCATTTGTGATTCCTCCTGAGACGTTAGTTATCCTGGCTCTTGCGTACCTGCTCCTCACTACATGAAGGTGCAACATTCCTGGCAGTACGAGGTCATCAACGAATCTTCCCTTACCGATGACGTGCTCAACAAAGCTGTCGGTCAGCATGCAGGGGGCGGGAGAAATCCCTGAAAATAAACCCTCTTGAGTATTTCATTTCTTGGAAGGATGATTGCTGTTGTTAGGTTGATGGTTTATTAGTTCTTTGACCAATTTATCTCCATTCATACTCTTGATGAATTTGTAGACCTCGGGCGGCACAAGTTTCTTCCACTCCTTTCCCTCGGCCATCCTCCTTCTGACCTCTGTTGCCATGAGTTCCTCTCTGCGGTAAAGAGGGACCTCCGACACCTTGTATCCTCCTCTTCTGAAGAGATAAATGGTAAGATAGTCGTTGGAGTAAACCACATCGAAATCTGGCGACAGGGATTTCACAAGGGGAACCCAAAGCTCATGATTATCAACGTCCGGGACGGTTATCGTGATCACCCTGGAAGCCAGATTCTTTGAGACAAGGACCGCATGAAGCATGTCCACCCGTTGACCGGCGGTGAACGGGTTTCTCGGCTCATAGCTCTTCTCCGCACTACCCACGGCGATTATGAGTCTGTCTGCATTCTTCAAGGCATACTCGATCGCGGCCACGTGCCCGAGGTGTAGTGGTTGAAATCTGCCTATGAAAAGGGCGCTACGCAAATTGCTTCAGCGCTGAATACGGAAAAGACAATAATAAAGAAGTTTACCTTCTTGCGGTAGTTTCTGCTATGGATTCCAGTATTGTACGCATCGATGGATCGGTTGGAGAGGGAGGAGGACAGATACTACGAACAGCGATGATGCTGTCCACACTCACCGGGAGAGGTATCGTGATGGACAACATAAGAACCAAGAGACCAAATCCGGGGCTGAGACCTCAACATCTGGCCGCGTTGAAGGTGTTTGCGATTGTTACGTCTGGACAGCTAGCTGGAGCAGAGGTCGGAAGTACGGCTGTCAGGTTCATTCCGGGCGATTCAAAGAGTGGCGAAGTCACCGTGGATGTTGGAACGGCAGGAAGCATCACGCTGATTCTATCCGCGCTTGTCCCTGCCCTGTCCCTGACGGGTAGGGATATGACGATCAGGATAAGGGGAGGAACGGACACGAAATGGAGTCCCACGTTAGACTACTTCCATGAGGTTGCGGGTCCGCTGTTCAGGTCGTTCGGTGTTAATTTCTCACTGCATGAGATTCGTAGAGGATACTACCCTGCAGGCGGTGGAGAAGTATTGATAGAGGTTCATCACGGCTCAACAGTCAACCCGCTGAATTGTGTCAGACGTGGAAGTGTCAATGTTATGGTAAAGAGTGTCTGTTCTAACCTGCCAAAACACGTCGCAGAAAGGCAGGCTCGTTCTGCGGAACGTCTCTTGGAAGGGCATGGAATAAAAGTGACGAAATCTTCTGCGGTCGAGGAGCCTGCGATATCACCGGGCTCGGCAATCTGTGTCTACGCCGAAGGAGTCGACAGGCCTGTCTTTATTGGGGGAGATGCGGTGGGTGAAAGAGGGGTGAAGGCAGAGGAGGTGGGTGAGAAATCGGCACACCATTTCCTTTCGTGCTATGAATCTGGTGCGGCTCTGGACGTTCACTGCGCCGACATGGCAGTCCCACTCATGTGTCTCGCCAGAGGCGAATCTGAAATTGGATTCACTGAGATGACCGGACATATAGAGAGCAACATCTACGTCACAGAATTGTTCTTCGGGAAGAGGTTTGTACGTGAAAAAGACGGTGGAATAGAAGTACTGAGAACGATAACCAGTAGTTTATGAATTTTGGGCGCGCCTGTTACATCGGGACTTCATCGGATACGGAAATGAATCGTCGCAAATCCTTTTAACCAAGTTGAAGGAAGGGTTGAAAACATGTCCGGCATAGAGCAGTACATACCAGGCGCCACAGCGGTCGGTGTTGTATTCAAGGATGGCGTGGTGCTGGCGGCTGAAAAAAGGCTCGCGTTGGGTAACTTTATTATGAGTAAGGGTGCGAAGAAGGTCTTCCCAATAACCGAATACACGGGTGCAGCATGCGCCGGAATGATTGCTGATATGCAGGTTTTGGTAAGGAATGTGCAGGCCATAATCAAAATGAGGGAGATGGAGCTCCATCGACCGATCAAACCCAATTCTGTAACCAAGCTGATGTCAGTAATAATGTTCGAAAGGAGGATGTATCCTCTTCTGACCCAGGTGATTCTGGGTGGCGTAGGTGACGAAGCAAGCATATATGTTCTTGATCCACTGGGCTCGGTTATCCCCGACAAATATGCTGTGATTGGATCAGGCTCAGAAATCGCCATCGGTGTAATTGAGTCAGAATACAAGGAAGACATGGATGAAAAGGCCGCAAAAGAGCTGGCTCTGAAGGCTATCAAAGCCTCATCTCAGCGGGATTCTGCGAGCGGAGACGGGGTCGATATGCTGGTGATCACCAAGCAGGGTGGCCGTGAAGAAAGCATCGTACTTTAAGTGTTGAGTCTGTTGAAAAAAGGACGGCGACCTTCGAAGTTCGACCGGTCAATTCATGAAGCGGTCAGAAAATTTGAATCAGACGAAAAGAGGAGAGAGTTACTCATAAAGGATTCAAGGGATGTTATTTCTTTCTGTTCGAAGGCAATCGTGGCGTCACATATAGGAGACTTCCGCGTTGCCAAGATGAATATAGAAAATGCCTCGGAAGGGCTGAAGAAACTCAGAGTGGCCGCGGCATCCGATCTCGACAGATACATTCAATCTTCTGAAATGGAGTACGTTGAAGCAACCGTGTTCTTGGCATTACTAAACAACAGGGAGATTCCTGGACTTGAAGAAATAGGCGTGAAGCCTTCGTCTTACGTACTGGGGCTTCTTGACGTGGTGGGAGAACTCAAAAGAAAAGTGTTCGACTATGTGAGGGTGGACAAGCAGCGAGAAGCTTCTAGGCTTTTTGAATATGCAGAATCCATCTATCTCACGATCAAGCCACTCGCGATATTCGATAACCTCATTCCTGGCATGAGAAGAAAGCTCGATGTGGATCGCATGCTGCTTGAAGACATGAGAGGATTAATGACAGAAGAGGTAAGACGAAACAGACTCCTCGACTCGCTGAACAGGGTGGAAAGAAAGCTTGGTCAGGGAAAAATATCTTTTACAAAATGAGTTCCAGACCATTGTGTAGCATCAAGCAAAAATCCGTTATGTACATACAAAGTACATTGAAAATTATGACCAAAGTCTTTCAAATGTGGCTTTCCCAGAGAAGCCCTCTGGCCTGTTGGCGTGTCTGATAGCAAGATGTATATCTTTGCATGAAATCAATAGATGTTGTGGAAGGCAGACCTTCACCGCTAATTCCGTTCGCACGACAGTTACAACTCCGGTTGCGCGACCTTTTCGTGGATAGTGGTGCGGAAGCAAGGAACATAAGAGTCACCCTTGCGGTCGACGCTTCTTATGTTGACAAGTATGCTTTTACCTGTGCATTGATGTATGATATCAGGTCTGGTCAGATTATCAGAAAATGGAAAATGAAGACAGAAGTGTACTTCCCTTACATACCTGGCTATCTCTTTATGAGGGAGGCACCTCCAATCATCAAGTTACTTTCAAGAGTCGACACGGATTATGACCTGCTTTTGATAGATGCTCACGGAAGACTTCATCCGCGCCGTGCAGGGCTCGCAACTGTTGTGGGAATACTAATGAAAAAACCCACAATTGGCATAGCAAAGTCACTGCTCGTTGGCTCTGTGGAGAAAAGGAAAGGGCTGTCACCAGTCACACTGGACGGAGAGCTTTTGGGCTATCGGATCGATATGAATAAAATGTCATACTATGTTAGCCAGGGAAATATGATTTCGCTCGAGGAATCGCTTAGGTTCCTCAAGAGGAGAGGATATGAATACCCGGAAGAGCTTAGGCTAGTGGACCTAGAAACAAAGAAGTTCAGAAGTGGCTCATGATCCCGTGGTTCTTCTTGATGTCAGAACTTTTGATATCGGGAATGGGCGAATCCAACCTCTTTACTGTAATGGCAAGCCCCCTCGAAGAAGCTTTCTGAATCAGATCCTTCTCATCATATTTCTGGTCATACCCTATCGCAACTATATCCGGTTTTACATCCCAGAGGGATCCAAGCGGGTCGGTTGTGCTGCCAAGTACAGCCGCATCAACATATCTTACACTCCCCACGAGTGTCGCCCTTTCATTCTCGTTGTTAATAGATGGTTTCCCGCGGAGCGACAATACGGTCGCATCTCTGGCCACAGAGACGACAAGAACGTCTCCCAAAGCTTTGGCCTTCATCAGTGTGTACACGTGACCAGAATGAATAATGTCAAATACGCCGCCGGTCAAAACCACCCTCAATTTCCCTCTTCCCGATGGAGTGAGCCTTGCCGTTCCATTTGCGGAAACATGGACCAAACTCAATAATGAAAGTGAGTGAAGCAGTCTTTCGACCGTTGATGGTTCCAGACCCAGGACAGAAGAAAGTGAGGTCGCAGTGGGCGAATGTGTCAGGGATTGAGCAAAAATGCTTGAGAGGGCTCTCTTCATCAAAATAGAGTCCCGGATGAGTGATCCGCTGTCTGCTGGGGTGCCATCTTTGCGATTTGACAAGAATGACACCGTGCTTAAATTATGCGGGCAGGCGACTGGCGAATTCCGTATCTGCCCGTATGCTGGGATGTGAGCCGTCGACCATTACAACTTCAAGCCAGCTGTACCGTCCGTCACTGGAGAGAGGGTAGGCTCCGAGTACAGTTAGATTGGGAAAGCGCCTTGATGCCCTTTGAATGGCAACCTGAGATTCTGAAAGATTACCCTTTATCTTTATCGTGCCAAGATGTTTTGGTCTTCTTCCGGCCACGGGCCTCTTCATTCTCATGCCTCCTCGTGAAAGCCTTACTCTGACCACCACAACACCCTGCTTGGCTTTATAGCCGAGCGCCCTAGCTCGGTCCAATCTTGTTGGTCGCTCGACTCTGACCACTCGGGGGCCGCGACGCCAGTGGATTATCCTTTGTTTCAGTTCTGGTGCGGAACTTTTGAGTTCATCCTGCCATGTTTGTGAAATATGTCTGTACAAGACGGGTCTGGGCTCCGCGGCACCAACACGGGATTTAAATGTTTGGTCCGAATGGAGGTGAACCCGTGCTGTATAGTTGACCAAGTTAGCTCGAAAGATTGGTATGTGTAACTAGGTCAAGTCAAACAATCCATCGCGAAAAGTAGGCTAAAACTAGTTTCGCGGCGAAGGAGATTAATACGAGTGGATGGTCTGAACGTCCATGAAAAAGAATGGTCGAAAACTCACTTTTTACGCAAGTGTCGTAGTAATCATTATCGCGGTCCTAGCAGTATTCACCTATCTTCTATTTTTTGTACTGAAGTATATTCCTGTCAGATTTGAAGTGGTATTCAATGTAATTCTTGCAGGAGTGGTCGGAGTAGTTGCGATAACATTTCTTGTACGTGAGATACGTATTGTCGGAATCGAGCTCTTTGGCGAGAGAAAGGGAGGCGCCATCAGCTCGGCTTTCAAGTACTTTGCTTATATCGTGCTTGCCCTGGTGATACTAGCGCTCGCAGGTGTAAACGGCACTTCCCTGTTGGTTGGCGGGACGTTTGCAGGTCTTGTCATAGGATTGGCAGGTCAAACCGTCCTTTCAAATATTTTCGCAGGCATGCTGCTCTTGATCAGCAGACCATTCGAAGTCGGGGACAGGGTGACTCTGACAACCTGGCAGTACGGTCTTGTCATTCCTTCTTACCCTCCCAAGTTCTTCTCGGATGATCGGCTCATACCAGGTTACACAGGAATCGTCAGAGACATTGGGCTGATCTATTCAAAGCTATCTTTGGACGAGGGACCCGTGATCAAGATCCCAAACGGTGTGCTGATTCAGTCGGCTGTCGTGAGCCACGGCGTAAAGGAACGAAGCGTAAGCGTCAGATATCAGGCTCCAAAGGTAACAGACCTCAGAGAATTGCTTGATGCCGTAAGGCGTGCAGTGTCCGAGGATAAGTGGGTGACCGACCCTGAAGGTGTTAAGGTGTACGTCCAAAACATAATGCCCGACTACTATCTTCTTCTTGTGCAAGCGACATGCCGGGGGGACCTTGAAGAACCTGTCAGAACATCTCTCTACGTGACCATCGAAGACTGCATCAAGGGACTTTCCAGCAAGAAATGATGTGTGAGGCAATAGGTATCTGCATGGTTCAATCGTTCCCCAAGAAAGGTTCAGGAAAGTAATTCCAACACGCGCTTGGCGACGCTAGTTCCGGCAGACGTCTGTGCCTCGAGCGTCTGACCGGCTATGTGAGGCGTAAGCACTATATTATCGAGAGTCAAAATTTCACCCTTGGGTGGTTCCTCGGCGAACACATCCAGGCCGGCCCCTTTGATCTTATGTGATTTAAGATAGGCAACAAGGGTAGGTTCGTCTATCACGTTTCCACGTGACGTGTTGACAATTATTGCATTGGGTTTCATTATAGAGAGCTCCCGTTCCCCTATCATCTTTTCTGTCTCCGGCGTTGCCGGAACATGTATCGAAATGAAGTCCGACGCCTTGAGCAATTCATCAAGACTCACCATTTTTGCGCCGGTGGTCTTGATAAGTTCCTCCGGGGGCGGTATCACATCATAGGCCAGAATGGTCATGTTGAACGGCCTGCACAACTGCGCAAGTCTTCTACCAATCCTGCCGAATCCCACGATCCCCATCGTCTTTCCGGTCAGCTCCTCGCCCATCAAGGCAGATTTGGGCCACTCTCCCTCGATCATCCTTCTGTTTGCGTAAGAAATCTGCCTTGCAACGTTCAGAAAGAGGGCTAATGCATGCTCGGCCACGGCGTTGGTCAGTGAATCTGGTGAGTTGATTACCTGAATACCTCGAGCCTTCGCTGCCTCCGTATCTACATTGTCGAGGCCTACGCCGGCGCGAGCGATCACTTTCAATCTCACCCCGGCGTTTACAACTTCTTTAGTCACGTGGGTTCTGCTTCTTACAATAACCGCATCCACGTCAACCACCCTTTGCAGAAGTTCTTCTGGTGTGATCTTGGGCTCATAAAGAAGGGTATGACCCGATGATTTTAGCATCTCAACGGCTTCTTGGGCTATGCTGTCGCAAACCAGTATTTTCCCCATTGTGTTTCATGGTGGGTCAGATGAGAATAGCTTAAATGCCTTACCCAAGATGCAAAATTTCCTCTGCACGTCTTGCCGCTAGAATAGGGGATGGCCAGTAAGGTTGTGTCAGGGTCGAAAAGCTGGTTTCCAGGTTCGAAAGGTAGGAAATCGGTAGCGAGTGGGATATCATCATTGCCGCAATATTACCCCATACAGATGAAGATGGTCCTACGAATTGTGCACCGATCAAAACGCCTGAGGTAGTCAAGATAAGCTTGCAGTACAGATTTCTCCCGCCGGGATAGTAGAAGGCAAATTGATATTCCGATGACTCGGACTCTATGAACTGAATGCCTATTGATCTGGCCTCGGTGGCGGTCAGTCCCACCGTGCATATGTCTATACCGTCTAATCTGAAGGATGAGTTCCTGACCAGATCCTGCGACTCGGCTGAGCCACCTGCTGCATTGGAACCGGCAACCAATCCCATCCTTACCGCCGTGCTGGCCAGCCTTGAGGGTTGTGGACCCCTGAACAGATCTGTGATTACTTCGGCACAGTCCCCTGCAGCATAGATGTTTTCCACACTGGATGCACACCTCCTGTCCACCAGGATTCCTCCACTTCGCCCGATCTTCAAACCTGCCGTCTGAGCTAGGGCGGAGTTCGGAAGCATGGCCCCGGTTGCGACAATCAGGTCCGCGGTAATGACTTCGCCACCTGATACGATCCCCTGTGCTCGCTCGAACCCCACAACCCTCTCTATACGACGCCCACACATGAACCTGATACCCTCCTCCTCCAGAACTGCTCTCACAAGTGCTCCCGCGGCAGGGTCGAGGTATCCCGATAACACTTCGTTTTCTTCTGTTACGACGGTTGTCTCAATCTTGCGCGAATTAAATGCTTCAGATAGTTCGAGCGCGAGTGGAGATGCGCCCAGCACCAAAGCTGTTTTGGAGGTCTGGGATGAATTCCGAATAGATTCCGCGTCTCTTATGGACCATAATCTGAAGATCCCGGGTTTTTCGGACCCGGGTATATCCAAGGGAGCGGGCTGGGAACCGGTGGCCAGAATCAGTGAATCGTAGTCTTCGCCTTCGAGACCACCCGACCCGTCATAAATCACCCTGGATTTTTCAACGTCCAATGTTGACACTTTTCTTCCGGTGACTAGCCTTGCTTTCAGGTTCTTCGTCAGGTATTCATTACTCTTCAATTGAAGGTCTTCGGAGCTTATTTTCCCTGAAGCCACATAAGTCAGGCCGGATCTTGCGTATGCGACCTGGACAGATTCATCTACCATGGTTATTGCGGCATTCTCTGAAACAGAACGTACAGCTTCGGCGGCTGTAACGCCGGCCAATCCGCAACCCACAATAACGACTCTTTTCCCCTCCATGCCGCCACAAAGGAGAAGGAGAAGCTAAAAAGATGCTTGTGGGGCTCATCGGTAAGCCGAACACCGGAAAATCGAGTTTCTTCAATGCCGCGACCCTGCTGGATGTCCCCGTGGCGAACTATCCTTTCACGACAATCCAGCCCAACGTCGGCGTAGCATATATTGTCACGAAATGTGTGCACCAGGAGCTCGGCGTAACCGACAACCCGAGGAACTCCTTATGCGTGAATGGGATCAGGTACATCCCTGTTAAGCTCGTCGATGTAGCAGGGCTGATACCGGATGCATCAAAGGGGCTGGGGCTCGGGAACAAATTCTTGGATGATTTGCGTCGGGCGGATGCACTTATTCATGTCGTCGATGCTTCCGGGTCGACGGACAAGGAGGGCAGGGTGGTGGAACCCGGAAGTCATGATCCGCTTGAAGATGTGGCGTTCATTGAAAAGGAGTATGATGCGTGGATTGCTGGGATTTTAAAGAAGGACTGGGATAAGATATCCCATATACAAGACCAGTCAAAAGTGAGGGACGTGATTGTAGAAAAATTAGCAGGCCTCGGCATGACCGCGGCAGACTTCGGGGAGGCCATACGGAAGGCGGGGTTGACTCAAAAGAAGATTCAGGACTGGAGCGATGATGATATTTTTGGATTCTCCTCCGAGCTCAGAAAGAGCGCCAAACCTATACTGATTGCGGCAAACAAGTGCGACCTTCCCGCATCAAGGGCCAATATTGAGAGGTTGAATAAAACGGGAAGGCTGGTCATACCCGTTTCGGCGGCAGCCGAGATGATACTCAGAAAGGCGGCTCAGAAAGGAGTGATTGAGTATGTGCCGGGTTCATCCACCTTCAAGGTAAAGGAGGGGATTCAGCTGAGCGCCGAGCAAGAACGTGCCCTCAGGTTTGTCGAGGAAAGCGTACTGAAAAAGTGGGGAAACACGGGTGTGCAGCAGGCGCTGAACGATGCGTACTTCAAACTTCTGGGTGGGGTGGTGGTATATCCCGTGGAGGACGAGAACAGGTACTCTGACAAAAATGGAAATGTTCTTCCCGACGCCTACATCGTGCCTAGGGGCTCTACTGCACGGGACCTGGCCTTCAAAATACACACCGAGCTTGGCGAAGGATTCCTGTACGCAATCGATGCAAAACGCAAGCAGAGGCTCGGCGCAGACCACATCCTGAAGGAAGATGACGTAATTAAAATAGTGTCCACATCTAGGCGGGCGTAGCAGGTATCTCTTCTTTCTTCTTGCGTGTCTCTTCAGGCATCGATATCAGCTTGGTCTTTCTGATATCCATGTGTCTCAAGGCAGCCACCTTCTTCGCTTCGCCGAAAACATCGGCCCCAAGCTTACCCAGGACCACTTCCTGAATGAACTGGTCATAAGGCAATGAAGCAGCCTTTTCCTTAAGAACCGAGTCGGCCGCCTTCCTCATCGAACTCTTCTTGGAGCTGTTCACCCTCCCCTGTGTGAATGCGGAGACGTAAACCCTCACCACGTATCCGTCTCTCGTCCTGTAATCTGAAATGAAGTTGATCATCGAACTTCCGCGCCTCACCAGACTCTTGATGAATTCTCTTGAATATTCATGACCCTTGAAGATTGTGTAGGCAGTTTCACCTTCCACCTCGGCGATTTTGAAGAAGAGTTTGATGTTGTAGTGTGCCGGGTCTTGTTGAAGAAGGTCGAAAAGCGTGGTTTCAACCGTTCGGTTCATCGCGTGTTCTACATCAGTTACGGGAATACTTGCAATTGGCTTGTTTCCGAAGGACTTTGGAGTCAGTATAGTGATCCAAGTCTTTTCCCGCCATTTGTCCTTGACCTTTGTGCTTCTTTTCGGCATATATGTGCAAGATGCCCGAAAGAGCCCAACATATAAACAGTTCTGGATATGCGCACTTCTGGAAATGATTCATCGGGTGTGGGCTTGCGCTCACTTGGATGGGATGGTCTCCTGCCCGTCCATGTACTTTTGCAGAACCTTAGGTATCTCGAAACTGAAATCGTCTCTCTGGTGATTCTCCATAAGTGAAATCATCGTACGCTCGGTCGCCACGAGTGTCGAATTCAATGTGTGAACATACACAGGTTCGTCCCCCATCTTATCCCTGTACTTGATTCCGAGTCTTCTTGATTGCCAATCTGTGCAGTTTGAGGCCGAAACCATTTCTCTGAACTTCCCCTGGCCAGGCAGCCAGGCTTCTAGGTCATACTTTTTGGCTGCTGGCGCACCGAGCTCCCCCGAGCATATGTTCACAACCCTGTATGGGATGCCCAGGCTCTGAAAGAATTCCTCCGCATTGCCTATCAGCCTTTCGTGCTCCTTCCAGGAATCGTCGGGTTTACAGAACACGAACTGTTCAACCTTTTCAAACTGGTGCACCCTGAAAATACCCTTGGTATCCCTGCCATGCGCGCCCGCTTCCCTCCGAAAGCATGGGGATACACCGCAGTACCTGAGAGGAAGCCTCTTGCCATCCAGTATTTCCTGCATGTGGAATGCGAGTATGGCATGCTCAGAAGTCGTGATCAGATAAAGGTCCTCGTTCTCCACCTTGTATATGGAGTCTTCGAAGGCCGCCAGGTCCACGGCGCCCCTCATTACATCTCCCTTGAGCATGTAGGGTGGTTGAAGAGGTTCGAGACCTTTACTTTTGCAAAAGTCAAGTCCATATTGAATGAGTGCATGATTGAGCCTGACTAGGTCTGACTTCAGGTAGTAAAAGCGGGACCCGGCCACCAATGCTGCTTTTTCGACATCGATCAGTCCCTGGTGCAGGCCAATTTCGATGTGATCGTGGAATGTTTTCGAAGTCTTTGCTTCCCCCCACCTTTTCACCTCCACGTTTCCTTCGTCACCAACGCCGTCTGGAACGGAATCATGAACCGAGTTTGGCATCCGGGAATCAAGGAGTCTCAGTTCCTCTTCGACTCTGGATAGTTCATCTTCGAGGGCAGAGATTCTCTGGCCAACCTCCCTCATTTCCGCCACCTGCTTGGATGTGTCCTTCCCCTCACGCTTCAGCGTAGCAACAAGTTCGGTGACAGTGTTGCGCGTGTGTCTGAGAGCTTGTACTTCGACAATTATAGCCCTGCGTCTTTCATCCAGCTCGAGCAGTCTGTCCAGAGGGAAGTCGGCTCTGCGCTTCCGTAGCCATTCCCTGACCATCCCCTGATTTTCCCTGATGAATTTATAATCAAGCATCAGGAATCACCCAAAGAGGCTACTGTTCGGAGCGAAAGCTCGCATGACTTCAAA
Organism: Nitrososphaerota archaeon; assembly: GCA_021324115.1. Classification (GTDB taxonomy): domain Archaea; phylum Thermoproteota; class Nitrososphaeria; order Conexivisphaerales; family DTJL01; genus JAJPJS01. Next base: position 47,070 of record JAJPJS010000008.1, on the reverse strand, counting down.
ATGTCTTCGGCGGTAGAAATAAGCGTATCCTCGGGGCAATCAGATATGATGCGGACCCTGATCGATTTCTTAAGGATTTTCGAGTCGAGTTTCATGCACTCAGGTATGCCCACATTGTCGGGCACCAGCGCCGAGTATGTTGACTGGGATAGCTTCTCACTCGGGAAGTCCAGTGTCAACAATATCTCTGCTTTCAATTCATGACTTCAGCTCTTTTCTCAGCCTTTCGGCGAACTCGGACGCCTTAAGGGCAGAGACCCTGGCGGTGGCCATCACCCTGTGCCCCCCTCCGTGGCATTCCATGGACTGTGCTATTTTGCGGACGGATTGACCTACATCTACCTCTGCACTGCACCAGTTACCCTTTCTCACGGAAAACTGGATCAGGCTATCTTCGACCGGGACCCTCAACATCAACACTCTTTCCCTGATCTTGGGGATGGCGGCGAGCGAACTGGCCAGAGCTCCTGCCATGCTTTCTGATATGATGCCATCTGCCGTGACGGTCACAAGAGAATCATTGAACAGTACCCTGTCTTCGTTCGATAGAAGCAAATTTACAGACCTGAGTATTGACTTCCTGTATTCAATCAGCAGCCTCTCAGATTCTGACAAGGCCCTACCCCTGTCACCGAGACAAACGCTCAGCCCGACTCCCGGCTCGCCGAGTCTTCCGCAGGCATCGAGCAGGCTCGCAAAATCTCGGCAATCTTTAAGGTATGAATGTTCGTCTTCTCTTCTCAGCAGGTATGTGTTCCCAAGTAGACTGGAAATGTTGTCGCCAGAAACTTCGAGATAAGAGGTGAGCGTCAGAAGAAGCTTGTCCCGTTCCTCCTTCGAAAGATCCGAAGAAACTCTCCATTTTGAAGCATTCTTGAGCTCTATCTTTGAAGAAGCAAGGGCGGACATGCAAACGTCTTTATTTCCCGTTAAACCCTGGATGAATGGATCGTATGTGTAGGATATCGCCTCATGAATAGGCTTCACCTCCCTACCAAACAGCATGAGGTCCTCTCTAACTTCGACCTGGGCCGTATCGATCGCATCCTGCACAAACAGCTCGTTGAGGCCTACGAGTGATCGTTTGGGGCCGATATCCTGCCTGTCACCCAGAGCGCCAACCACGGCCAGCCACGCAGCCGAGTTTGGATTGGGCAGCAGCTCCTTAGAAACAAGATAGGCTAGACCAGAACCGGATATCTCCTTTGAGCCATCAAAACCAAATTTGCTCGCGTTCAGGGAGGTGTATTCCCCATCTTCTCCTTGAATATCGTGATGGCCTATGAAGATGGCCTTCTCCTTCAGCGCTTCATAGATTTCCTTTTCGCGTGCTTCGGCTAGGTCGACGAATACATAGCTGTCGTACGCATCATCTGCAATGTTTTCAATTTCCTGGGTCGAGAGAAAGTTGTAAAACCTAGCATTGAACAATCCACCATTGGCAAAGATGCTCTTGCAGAGTATGGCGATCGAAGCTATGCCGTCACAATCCGGAGGTCCTGCCAGAAAGACATTGGATTTTTCAACTGCATTTTTCCTAAGATTACGCGCAATAGCGGAGGCGGCCTTCCTTAAACCCTCGATGTCGGCCATAGCCCCCACAGCCCGAGCCAGCTTAGGCTAGTTGAGCTACCACGGTTGAGTACTTCCAGTTTTGCGGTAAGATTCCCTTCCGTTTGTAGTATTTTGACAGTCTGTGTATTTTTGCCTCAAGCAACTCAAGTGAATGTACGTTCTTCCTGTCCGCCTTGTGCACCTTCAGATGAGCCTGCAACCCTCTTGCCTTTGTGAGCAGGTTAGCCAAGTCTTCCGGGACCTGCGGCGCGGCCTTGGCTTCCTTCAGAACCCTGGTTACAGGCTTGTTGATCAGCTTTTTTGTTAACGGTAGCCCGAATTCGTCCCTGAGCCTTACACCTATGACGCTGGGCGTACTGCCCTCCTTGGCCATCTTCGCTATGGTGGATTCGATTGTGTCCTGACCATAGTTGATCCACTGGGTAGATATCAGGGAAGGCGGCCTGCTGGAGTGTGATTTGCCATGGCGGTGACTGTGTATTCTAGCCATGTCCTTTTTGGGCTGTTCGAAGCCAGTTAATAAACGTATTAGGGACCAAATGGCATCGCTTTGATTTACCAACAGATGTTTCGGCCAGCAAAAAAGCCCAAGACCTCCGTATTTACCATCCAGACAGGATCTTCTGAATTTAGCTCGACTCCAGCCCGAATCCTGCTTATATTACTGGTTTTGAGAATCTACCTTATTCGTGTGTCGCCTTTACCCCGAGCCAGGCAGCCATTCTTCTTAGAGCAAGAGCCCTGTGTGACATTTTACACTTTTCTTCCATCGATATCTCTCCCAGGGTTCTGGTTTCACCCTCCGGAATGAAGATCGGGTCAAAACCAAACCCATGTTTGCCTTTGGGCGTTAACGAAATGGTTCCGTACAGCCTTCCGGTGAATACCTTGATTTCATCTTCTGATTTTAGGGCAACTGCGGAATCGAAGTGCGCGGTCCTATCATCTGATTCTGCGAGCAGGTTAAGAATCGATTGCAATCCTATTGACTTCAGCACATATGAAGAATACGCTGCGGGGAACCCGTTCAGGCCGTTCACATAGAGCCCGGAATCCTCGATAAACACGCCAATCCCGTTTGGTGATGAAAGTGATTCGGCTGCGTATTCGACCACTCTGATCACATCTTCATCCTGAATTTCCACTCCTTTGTGAGGATAGGTCCCCAGCTCGATACCGAAGGGTGCCAGGATCATTTGGGCCTCCTGGACCTTGTGCCCGTTGCTGGTTGCGAACATGAGTTTCAGATCCGATCACTCTCCCCAGCTGGAACGAGCATACCTTCCCCTTTTCTCTATCTGTTTTACACGACCTATGGTCTCATCGGACGCTGTTCCAAAACCCACTTTGTAGCCCTCCAGAAACTTCGCATATTTTCGCCTGAATTCAAGCGGGTCATCCCCGGATAGCACCTCTTTCACAAGATGAAGGTCCACCGCTCTGTCTTCAATCGTATTCGACCTGAATGAAAGGCCGAAGTCCAGTACCACCAATTCATCACCATATAGGATGAAGTTGCTGGTGGTGGGGTCGCCATGAATTATACCAGATCTGTGAAGTTTGCCGAGCATGTTTCCCATTATTCCGAACAGGTTTGTGTTCCCTTCATCTGATACATCCTTGAGGCGTGGTCCTTTCACATATTCCATTATTATAGTTGAATCTTCCAGATTCACAAAGTAGAGTCTGGGACAGCGTACACCATTATCCTTGGCTTCTTTGATCAGCTCCGCTTCTCTCAATGTTCTCTGAGACCTCAGCAAATCATCCAGCTCTGGATGCATATACTTCCTCGACTTTCTCACCTTGAAGATGGCCTGGATGTCCCGCCATTTACCTAACAATATGTCTGCCTCGGCGCCCCTTTTGATGAGTCGTGTCATGCGATTTCAACCTGATCCAAACGCCAGGATTGCCTCACGAAGGCGTTCTCCGGTGTAACCGACTTCTTGGCGACCAATCCAGCCCAGGCTATCTGGGTCCCACAATCTCCCGCATATCTTTGTGGAGTAACCTTCAGCTCCACACCCTGTCTTGTGCATACCTCATCCAACATCGCCCCGAGTCTCCCATTGGCCGCGACACCGCCCGTGACAAGAAGCTCCTTCTTTTCCGTGAATGCTAGTGCTCTTTCGGTAGCTTCGCAAAGCATTGCAAATGCGGTCTCTTGAAGGGAATATGCGACATCCTCAACTCGCTCTGACTTCGTCAGGTTCTTAGAAAATGTGAGAATGCCCGAAAAGGAAAGGTCGTTCCCCTTCACTGTATATGGCATCCTTATGTATTTTTTTCCTCTGTTGGCCAGCTCCTCTATTCGAGGTCCGCAAGGACTTCCAAAGCCAAGGAATCTGCCAAACTGATCGAGAAGTTGACCGATAGTGATGTCAAGTGTTTCACCGAAGAATCTCCACCTTCCAGACTTTTCAGCCAGAATTGCTGTATGTCCACCCGATATAAGTAAACAGACCGGGTCACGTGCTCCGGTCAAAAGGCATCCCAGTTCGATGTGTCCTATAGCGTGGTGCACCGGAACGATTGGTTTTGAATAGTATTCAGAGATGCTCCTCGCAACAACCGCACCCACCCTCAGGCATGGGCCGAGACCGGGTCCTGCAGAATAGGCCACCAGTCCCAAGTCACTCACCTTGACTTTGGCTTCTCTCAACGAGCGGCCGAGTACACCAGGAGCCACTTCAGAATGGTGTCGTGAAGCTTCCCGGGGATGAATTCCTGAACCCTCCGGCCCTCTGTACACTTCCCTGACGTCAGAGAGAATCTTCCCGCTGGAAGACATGACTGAGGCTCCGAACGTATGAGCCGTGCTTTCTATTCCGAGGGCCAGGGTCGCCAAGGTATGACCAATCGCAACCCGGCTAACGATAAGATTTATCTTTTGTTTATGAACCCATGCCTTCATGGCCCTTCGTGTCGAGTCTGCCTTGATATCCTTCCACCTGCATGCAACCGAAGATCCGGAGAAGGTGATGAAGTCGATTGAAAAGATACTTGGCGTTCAGCAGGCTGCATTCAACATCCAGAAGCTGGAGGGGCATTTTGGTAATGAAATAGCCTCGTACACTGCGCAGCTGGAAGGTATGCAAGCACAAGGTCTTTTCGAACTGGTGGTAAAATCCCTTCCACAGATTGACAAGCATGAACTCCTCGCATCCTTTGAAGGAAGAGTTGAAAGAAACATATTTCTGTACCTGAGGCTGGACAAGCAGAAGCTGGTACTCGGCCGTATAGAACTGGGGGAGTCGGACCCGATAAAATTGAGGTTCAGGTTCCCCAAGACGCCGCCGCTCGAATTAGATTCTTTCAGGGTGATGCTTACCTGATCAGGTTTGACGGTAAGATCGGAGAATCATTGCAGCCTGATGAGATGGTCGAGAGACTTCTCTTGCTCGGCTACAGGAGCTTTGGGGTCGAATCGGGGCATTATTCAGAGCAAATAATACGCTCTGCGAAGCAAAAGGGCGCAGGATACGTACCCTGGAATGTCAGGAAGCTTGACCGCGCTGGCGCCGGCTGCGATCTTCTTGAAACCGGCGATAAGAATTATGGTTTTCGAGCGCTATTTGTGCCTCTTTCAGCGGACTTCAGGCTTATCCGTAAGTATGTTCTGAGGGAAAAGAACACACTGGATGCAATCATGATAAGTTTTAGGGAGGTTAGAAATCTATACGAAGCCGACCCTAAACTGCTCTTCAAGACCTTGTCCTTTGTGAAAAGCAGTTTCCTGGGAATAGGTGTCCCGTTTATTCCGAGCTCTGAAGCGAGAGCAAAGGGCGAACTTGTAACTCCACTGGCCATGGAGGGAATCTTATCGGTACTGTATTCCAGACCAGAACCACTTTCGATTTCCGCAGTAAAGAATGCCTATGAAAGGCTGGAGGCATTGACCCAATATTGAAGAGATTCAGAAGATACCTGGCCGTGATCACAAGTCAGAGGGGGAAGGAGGCAACGGCGGCGGTCGAGAAGACTGTTTTCAACATTTGGGGAGGCGCAGGAATGGTGGATATCCAGCTTTTCCTTCTCCAGGAAGAAGATTGGGGCTTGATACTCAGACTTAGAGCTGCAAATGGAAGAAGCGGAAGGCTATTACCATTTGCGTTGTCGCTGGTGGGTCAAAACGGCAGCTACATGCAATGTGTGGCCACATCTGGTTCTGTCAAGGGTCTCAGAGCAAGGCTTAAAGAGATGGGGCTATCAACAAAACGTGGAATGAAGTGAACGCCGTCCCAGTCTGAGCCTTCCTGGCATTGAAGACCTCGCGACGAACTGACCAAAAATAGGTTTCGACTATACAACGCATCGCTACGCTGACCGATTCATTCGCTCACTCTATGCGAAAACCTTTGAAGCCACCGATGTTCTGGAGCTTTTCCAGCGTGATTTTGCTTACAGATGCATTCGGTGGACCAACCTTGCATGCCTCTATGACCATCTGAATCGCATCATCTGGTCCCTCTAAAATAACTTCGACGCTGCCATCGGAAAGATTTCTGGCAAGACCCGAGACTCCCAGTGCGACCGCTTGCTGCCTGACGAAGAACCTGAACCCGACCCCCTGCACCATGCCATAGACTTTGATCCGGGTCACCGACATTTTCTCATGCACCGTGTTGTGTGATGCATCCTTCTGTTTTCCCGGTCTTTTGTGTGGATCGTCTGATGTTTAGTCTTGCGCAATTCTCCCTTTTCACCGCTCAATCCACTTCTCGCAAGATCACCATCGTATTGGTACTCGAGACGCCGCTCATCTTTCTAATTTGGTCTATCGTGGAGTTCACCTCCCCCATGTTGTAGCCCTCGATCATAATGGCTATGTCGTACTGTCCGGTAATCTCGAGTACTTTTCTGACGTTGGGAAGCTTTCGAATGCTGTTCGCGACTTCAGGCGTCGGAGAACCGGGGCTGACGCCGACCAGGGTGAGCGCGCTGGCTATCTGACTTGCCTCCACATCCACCGTAAACCTCTTGATGATGCCCGCCTTCTCGAGATTTCCCACTCTTCGGCGTACGGCTGCCTCGGAAAGGCCAAGCTTGGCACCCAGTTCGACAAAGGATGCCCTGGAGTTCTGGCGCATCAATTCAAGGAGCCTTTGGTCTGTCTTATCCAATTGAATGTTGGTCAGTTTGGCCGGACTATGTAAAAAATGTTTACCGGAAGAATTCGTTTACGGAGTATATTTTCATCGATCCCTTCGCCTCATTCTTCAGTTCCATTATCATGCTACGGGGCAAGTCAATCGCGGAGGCGGTTGCTCTGATCGCCAGTGTTCGGGCGCACGCATAATCACTTCTCCTGATAACCATACTGATTTCGTTTGTATGCGTCAGTCTGCTCGAACCTCTTGCAAGTATGTCAAAAGTTTTCCCTGCCACCTCAAACCTTATCAAAGAAGGGTTACCCTCTCCCTGCAACCAGTTTTTTGCCTCGGATGACAAATCAGCGCAGGATTTGCTTGCGTTGATGCCGATTATACAGTCACCCTTCAATGTCAAGAAATCCTCTGTTGTTATTTCTAGCGTGGATCTGTTTGTACCAAGAATGTTCTGATGACCGGTGAATGTTATACTGTCAAGTAGCCTAAGCTTCTCTGTTTTTACTTCACGTCACCCCTGCGTAGAGGTACAAAGCTGACCCAATCAAGTGTTTCCCGAAAGACCTCCCCCCTGTCATCCTTGAATATTCTCACCAATCTCTGCGCAAAAGGTCCCCCCACCGGTAGGAGCATTATGCCACCAGGTTTTAGTTGATTCACAAGCTCATTAGGTATTGAAGCGGAAGCAGCTGTTACGCATATCCTGTCGTAAACGGCTTCCTGTCCGCGAGGATAACCGAATGAGCCATCAGCATGGATGACCTGTACCCTCTGACCATACCCAGTCTTTGAAAGGTTTGAAGTCGCGAACTCGGCCAGTTTGGGGATGAGTTCAATGCTGACCACTTTTCCCTCCAACCCCACCAGCTCCGCGATAAGTGCAGCATTGTATCCGCTTCCTGTGCCGACCTCCAGCACAGTCATGCCTGGTTTTATGTCCAATTTTTCGAGCATTATTGCAACCATATGTGGGGCAGATATCGTCTGGGCCGTATCGGAAATTGGCAGCGGAGCGTCGACGTAAGCCTGTGATTCCAGTCCCGCCCAGACGAATTCTTCACGAGGGACGGTTAGCATCGCCTTTTCAACCGATGGTGAAATGATTATCCCTTCTGCTTTCAGGCGGGCTACAAGGTTTCGCCTTTGCTCTTCAAAATCCATCTGATCAAAACCACTTTTCTAGGGTGGAGGATTGGGTTGGCTTGAAATTGGAGATTCGTCCCAACGCGGAGGCCACCCTTGACGGGGAAAAATCATGCTGGTCGCACAGAAATCTTGTCACTCCCTCCTTCTCCAAAGGTCTCCACTGGGGGGGTTCTATGTCCCTGACGTCAGGATGGAGAAAGATTTCTCTGATGGCGTTATAATCCAGCTTTGAGAGCTCCTCCCTTAATTCAGGTATGTTTTCCAGTTTCCCATATTTCCTTATGTACTTGAGTGCGGTGGCAGGACCCACCTTTTCGAAACCATCCGGGTTGAAATCCGTCCCAAGCAGGATTCCTACATCGATGAGCTGTTCGCGAACGAGGCCCGTTGCACTCAGCACGTCTCGAAGTCTTATTATTTCTGGATAGACGTCTATGTAAACCCCCTTCCCAGGAAGTTTCCTTCTGCCAGAGACGGTCAGGTTCCTCAGAAGTGTCGGAGAACCAAACAGAAGAGAATCGTAGTCCTGTGATACCGTTGCCCAAGCAATACCTTTCATTGTGAGGTATGATGCTTCGGCCTCTCCCTCCGATGGAGCCTGAACCCAGGGAACACCCATCAAGGTGAGAAGCGACTTTGCATCCTGCACCATACTGCTCGTGAGCCTCGAGGTCATGGCAGCATACTTCTTTGCTGCCGCTATGTCACCGCTTTCAAGTGCGACCTTGTATTCTGCTTCTGCATTTCTCTTGATCTCACTGCGCCTCATTACTTCTCTCATCTTCAGGTCGGGCGGCCGCCCGTCAAAGACGTAAAGTGGTTTCCCACCACTTTCAAGTATGTTGATCGTCCTGTAGAAGAGACCGCTCAGGTGACTGGTTACGTTTCCATGTGAATCCATCAGCAATTCGCCCCCCTCTCCTCTGATAATGGCAAGAAACTGATAGAGGGCGTTGTATGCATCTATGGCAACAATCAGACCATCTATCTGGTCAAGCGAAATTCTAGTGCGCTGCTTTGCAAGCGGGCCCAGGTCTACGCCCATGACCCGGGATTGGCCCGAATTACTTTATTGAGTTTCCTCTTGCACTTGCTCCGCCGTGGGTTCTCTGTACTCTATTCTTCGTCTGTCCTTATCCATCCAGGACACATTTATCAGACCAAGAATCTCCAGTCTGAGAAGAAGATTGTTCAACTGTGGCATTGAGATCTCGGTGGTTTTCCTCAGTTCAGAAAGAAGGTCAGAGTCTGTGGTGACCTTCATATCTTTTATTTTACGTGCCACTTCCATGGCAAAAATGTCCACCAAATCTGAAGCATGTCGACTGGAATATATGTGATTTATAAGTATAGTGCGGAGTTCGGGTGTCTCAGGTATAAGGAGGTGGGGCGTTGGGCTTCATCATGCTGGCGGTAAGCTTCTTCTCGATTTCCTTGTACCAGGCGTGCATTTCCTCTGTGAAGGTCGGTCTCACCCCTGAGAAAGCCTTTTCGAAATCCTTCTGAGTTATCCTTTCGCCCCCTCTTTTCATGCAGTAGAGCGCGGCCTGTCTGCAAACTGCTTCGAGGTCAGCACCAGTGAAATTGGTAGAGAATTTTGCGAGCTTTTCGAGGTCCACCTGAGAATCGAGTGGCATGGTGGCAGTCTTAATTTTGAGGATCTTTAGACGCGATAGTTCATCAGGAGGGGGGACATACACGAGAATACCGAGCCTGCCTGGCCGAAGCAAAGCGGCATCCAGCATGTCAGGTCTGTTGGTTGCCCCCACGACAAAAACACCCTCACCTGAATAGAGCGAATCTATTTCGGTAAGGAGTTGACTGAGAACTGTTTCACCCGTCCATCCCTCAGAATATTCATTTCGAGCCTTCCCCAGGGAGTCTATTTCGTCGAACAGAACTATGCAGGGAGCAGATGCCTTGGCCTTCCTGAATATTTCCCGGATACCCTTTTCAGATTCCCCTACCCACTTGCTGAGAATCTCCGGACCACGGATTACAATGATCGTGGCCCGCGACTCGGTGGCTAGGGCTTTGGCTATCATTGTTTTGCCGCACCCGGGGGGGCCGTAGAGCAGCACGCCTCGGGGTGGTTCTATCCCCATCTTCTTGAAATCCTGTGGTCTCTTTATTGCATGAGAGATATTGTCTGAAAGTGTTTCCTTGATATCATCCAGTCCACCAATATCCTCCCATCTCACGTTAGGCATTTCGACATAAAACTCTCTCATCGCCGTTGGAACGATATCTCTGTAGGCCACCATGAAATCATTGGAGCTTACTTTCAGCTTCTCCAGTGTCGAGGCCGGCACCTTTGAAAAGCTGTCCACTTCGGGTACAACACGCCTAAGAGCATTTAGTGCAGCTTCCCGGCAAAGCGCCTTCAGATCGGCCCCCGTGTATCCGTGAGTTATCTCGCTCAGCCTCTTGATGTCGACGTCGGGGTCCAATGGCATGCCTCTCGTATGTATGGTAAGTATCTCCAGTCTGCCAGCCGTGTTGGGGACCCCGATCTCGACTTCTCTGTCGAAGCGACCGGGCCTTCTGAGCGCAAGGTCAACATCATCGATTCTGTTCGTGGCTCCGATTATGACAACATTGCCTCTTTCACTGAGTCCATCCATCAAAGATAGCATCTGAGCGACCACCCTTTTCTCCACTTCGCCGAACACCTCTTCCCTCTTTGGTGCGATCGCATCTATTTCATCGATGAATATTATACTGGGTGCATTCTCCTTGGCCTCCTTGAAAATATCCCGAAGCTTGGCCTCCGTCTCTCCATAGTACTTGCTCATTATTTCGGGTCCATTGATCGCATAGAACTTTGCCTGTGATTCTGTGGCGAGGGCCTTGGCTATCATTGTTTTGCCGCAACCGGGGGGGCCATAGAGCAGCACGCCTCGGGGTGGTTCTATGCCCAGCCTGCTGAATAGCTCAGGTAGCCGCAGCGGTAGCTCCACTATTTCCCTCAGCTTTCTCAACTGTGGCTTCAGGCCTCCAACGTCATCATAGGTGATCTTGAGGTCTGTTGCTGCTTCAGCGGCTCCGGTTTTCACATGGAGGGCGGTCGAGTCGGTCACAGAAACCACGCCACGCGGGGAGGCCCTGAGGACGAGGAAGCTCATCGGGTTTCCCAGGACCACGATCGAGATGGTATTCCCTTCGACAAGTGGCATTCCCTTGATTCTGTTCTTAACGAATGTTTCAAACTCTGGGTCTATATTCACCGATGTTGTCACAGTAGCTAGAACGATGCTCGTAGCGGGCTTTACGACACTTCGAGAAACTTCTACAATATCATTCAAGGCTGCGCCAAGATTCCGCCTGAGAGACCCATCAAGACGTATTGCTTCGGCCGGCGTTTCATCCGAGTCGGATGGCCAGGCGGTCGCAGCTGCTTCACGTTTACCCCTGATAAGAAGGGCGTCGCCTGGCTTCAAGCCTATTCTGGTCATCGAGCTCATGGATAATCTTGCCCTTGCCTTGCCTATGTCTCGAGGCAGGCTTTCCATTACCTTCAGCTTCAGCTTCTCAGGCAAGACCAGTCACCGTATAAATGCCCGTTAAACGCTTCCCTATTAGCTTTGATGATTATCAGAGTTTGGTGGATGCTCGGCTTACGCCCAGCACTTCCATTGAACCAACCCCTTCGACCTTCGATATGGCCTCCTCGAGCGGATCGGTACCCCCCTCGGCATCCTCGATTCTGAAGTCCACAATCAGGGCGTTGAGACCGAAGGCTATCGGTTCTACAGCGTGACGTTGAACGGAAGCCACTTTCGTGATTGATTTTTCAACCTTGTTCAGAAGCTCCTCCGGCTTTGTTTCGATAGACTCCGGCAATATTTTGACCCGAACTATTATGTTGCCCAAACTTTCCAACCACCTACGGCCCTTCAAAACCGCAGTTTTCGCATTTGTAGGGCCTGGCCAGCCTTCTGCATCTTTCGCATCTCCATATGAGTACCTTTCCACAGTCTGGACAGTAGAACTTCACAGCTTTCTCTCTGGGGTCGATTGCCTTGTTGCAGGATGAACAGATTGGCGGTTTCACTAAAGGCAAGTGAGCTTCTCACAGACCCCCCAACGGTACGTATATAATAATTTGGTGCATTCATGAGGCATCGGTAGCATAAGAGAGGCATCCAGACAAGTCTTCATGATATGTATTCCATTCTTGGGCAATGAATTTTTCCAAAACAGTATCCAAAATGAAGGAAGATGGCCTGGCCAGGTGCGATTAGAGTTATTTGTGCTACCGGACCTGTTCAAGGACCGAGCGAACTGGAAAACAAATTGACTTGAAGCAAGAGACAGACCAGGAATATGTAGAAACGTCGAATGAGTGGTTGTGTGAACAAGTCATCCACTCTAGTAGGAGCCAACCCACTTCGTCTTTGTTCGGGGACTTGATAGATCTCACACGACTTTACCTATGGAAATATATTGCAAACTCAACCAAGACTAGATTAATAGATTAGCCTGAATAGACTTCTTCGATTTTATAATTCTCCGGTCAATTATGTTCGTTTTTCGAACCCGTGCGTAAATTTACGCTGGAAAATCTATCACCCCCCACGGTAGACCCCCATCAATTCCCATGCAAAATCCGGTCATTTTGGTAAAAAAGGATTTGTTGTTGGTGAAAAATGCCTCCAAATTGGATATGGTTATATAGCTTGCGTGCCTATGGTAGCCTTGCGGTGCGTGAAAAGGTTGGCAGAAGCATACTGCGTAAAATGTAGGGCTAAACGAACGATGAGTGGCGCTAAGGAAGTCAAGATGAAGAACGGGCGGAAGGCCCTTAGTGGCACTTGTCCTAAGTGCGGCACCAAACTCTTCAGAATACTCGGTAAGTAAGTAAGCTGAAGGGGAACCGATAGAGCACACGCTCACTACTTCTTTGTTTTTTTACCTGGTCGCTGCCAGCTGCAGGAGTGCAGCCAGCCTGGCCCTACTTTTTCCCAGAAGCATAAGTGATTTTGCAAAACCAGACACCCCCACCAGCTTGAGGAAGTCTCTCCCATGAAAATCGAAGTTTCCCTCCGAGATTATGCTTACTACATCCTTTTCAGAGATCAGGTCGAACAATGCTTCGATATCTTCGTTCGTGAAGTCTTCGTAGATTCTGCGCAATGCCAGCTGCAGTTTGAAATCTGAACCATAGGCTTCCATCCAATCTCTCTGATAACCATTGAGTTCCTCTTTATCATTATTTTTGAGAGCTCGAGCCAGGTATTTTCCGGCGATCTTTCCTCCCATACCGGCCGTGTATATTCCACCTGCAGTCGTGGGTTTAGTCTGCCCCGCGGCTTCCCCTACTAGTACACGCTTCCCCTGGACGAACTGGTCAACGGGTCCCCCGACGGCCAGACTGTGGAAAATCTTCTTCAGTACCCTGGCCTTCCGGGCTTCAAGGTGCCTTTCCAGTATGGGGGCAAGCACTCCTCTTCCTGCGATCCCCACCCTGGCAGTATCATCCCCAATGGGAATCAACCACATGAAGTACTCTTTGGAAATTTCCTTGTCGATGTGCACTTCGACCGTTCTCCTGCGCATATCCGGCACATAGCACTCGTACTGAACGGTTTGGATGACGCCCTGGGGTTTGTACATCTTGTAGACCGAAATCCCCCTCGCCTCTACAAGATATTTGGCCCTGTACTCTGCACTTGATGTTTCAACTCTAACACCTTCATCGCCTTCGTCCACGCTCTGCACCCTGCTACCGAGTTCAAGACGGGCTCCAGCGCGTGAAGCCTCCAGTGCGACGGCTCTGTCCAGCTCTCGCCGCCTCAATGCGAAAATACCTACCTTTGTTACGTCAATGTCCAATTTTTTACCGCCTGCCGATGTAATTATGGTTGATTCGACCGGTTGTGATACTATTCTTCCCGTCGGTGCTATCGCCAAATCCGCAAGACTTGTGTGTGACACAAGCCCTCCGCACTTCTCTGGTGTACCAATTTCCATGTCCTCCTCCACCACGACAACGTCTATGCCATGTTCAGCGAGCACTCTAGCTGCCGAGAGGCCCGCAATACTGCCGCCGGCCACTATCACATCACAATTGAGTCTTTGCCTGGAGGACACGGGAGCGCGCAGGTGAACACAATCTAAAAGCGTTCCGCTTTTATCCCGTCCAGCGATGCAGCTACGAATCGTCCGGCCAACGCATTTATCGAGGAATACCCGGTGCTCCTTGGCATGGACTACACCTTCCTTTACGACCTTGCAAAGGCTTCGATAACCCTGCTCATCGTCATAGATCCATTCGGCACCATCCCTGTGATAATTGGGGTCACCCAGGAAATGGATGAAAAGGAACGCATGAGAACCTTCAATCTGGCGTTTTATGTGAGCGTTGCACTTCTAGCGGTGTTTGCGATACTGGGACAGACTATACTTCTATTTTTTGGAATTTCGTTGCACAGCTTTATGATCGCCGGTGGAATTCTTGTATTACTTGTTTCCCTCGACATCATTTTCAGCAATGAGGGACTCCTGAAACTTACAAATAAGAGTGACCTTGGGGCAGTTCCACTTGCCTTCCCCCTTCTGGTTGGACCCGGTGCCATCACGACCACGATCGTAGCGATTCAGTCATCAGGACTTGTGGTTGCGTTGGCTTCCATAGCTATAGTGATGGGGGTAACATATGTTACCCTTCGCGGGTCGTTCAGGATCTATGCCATACTTGGAAGAACAGGCTCGCTTGTAGTAGCAAAGGTAGTCGGTGTGTTTATAGCAGCCATCGGAATACAGTTCATACTGAGCGGTATACAGTACTATTATCCACCTGCAGGCACCACTCCCTGACTCGATTTATATTCAAAAACCACTTTAAGAGACCATGTGGATTAATGGGTTGGAAGAGAGTGAAAAGGGACTTTTCATTTAAACAGGTCATCGTTGCAAGATCAGACCTGAAGATGGGAAAGGGGAAGTTGGCCGCCCAGGTCGCTCATGCGGCTGTCAGTTGTGCCAGGGCCACGGAGAGAAGCAATCCCTCATGGTTCAGGGGCTGGTGGGAGGAAGGCCAGGCAAAGATCGTAGTTAGAGTCGACTCGGAAGCCCAGTTAAACGAGCTGAGGAGAATGGCAGAGGAGCTGGGGCTGTCAGCGTGTTTGGTTGCAGATCGTGGTCTTACACAACTGGAGCCGGGTACCGTTACATGCCTGGGTATCGGTCCAGGACCTTCGGACCTGGTGGACAAGGTCACTGGACATCTGAAACTATTCTGAGGGAATAGAAACAGAATGTCAGATTCACATGTTGAAGATCGCTTTCTAGGTATAGGAATTGCTGGCTATGGCACGGAATTCAAGGGAATCGGAGGTAGGATAAAAGAGAGACCAGAAGACTTCGTTGTTGCAGAAGTTCTGGCGGAAGAGGCGAGAAGGCTAATTCGTAAAAGGGGTGAAGGCTATCCTCTTTATGTTATGTCAAAATGGAACACAGATATTCTTTCAGCAAAAAAGACAGTCGAAGGGGCTGTCAAGTCTAAAGTCAATATCCTGGGATTAAAAGACAAGAGGGCCGTCACGCACCAGTTTGTGTCATCTAGATCAAGAACCTCCCTGCGTGATAACTGGTCAGGAGGCGGTGTGAAGGTCGTACACCGCAAGGATACGAGCCGACCACTTACTAGAAGGGAGTTGTTTGGAAATGCATTCGACATCAGGATTTCGGATTGTCTGTCTGATAATGAAGCTCTGGTTCTGACCAAGCATGCTCTGGAGAATTCAAGGATACCGAATTTTTTTGGCATGCAGAGGTTTGGTTCTGTCCATCCAAATCATATCGTGGGCAAATACATCGTAAAAAGGGAGTTTGCAAAGGCTTCGGCACTGGTGAGCGATACCTCTGATCAGCCTCTGAAAGCACTCAGACAGATTCCACTGAAGGTAAGAAGGCTGTACGTTTCAGCCTACCAGTCGTACCTATTCAACAGATGCCTGAGCCGCTTGTTAAGCGAAGGCAGCCTTCCGCAGAATACAGAGAACGAAGTGCTTTTGGAATTTGACCGGAATCTACCAAGAGTTGGTTCGAGTTTTGTAACTCATGGCACAAATTCTAAGGATAAATGCTTTGTACAAATGTGCCCTGTTCCTGGATATTCATTTCGTTCCCGCGAGAATCTCTACTGGAAGGCAATGGAGGAAGTTCTGAAAGAGGAGGGTGTGAGCCCGAAGGACTTTTTCGTAAAGGAATTGCAAGAAGTAAGTGCCGAGGGTGGGTTAAGACCTGCGTCCATGATCGGGTGGCTTAAAGGCTGGAGGCTTGAAGATTCAACAAGGGTCAGATTCATTCTTTACAAGGGAGAATTTGCGACAATTTTACTCAGGGAGCTGATCAAGGACGGCCCTACCAATCAAATTTAAGCACGCCTTGGAACCTCAGCGAGTCCAGAAGACCTTCTGCGTAGCCTGCCTGTATCAGCGCGAGTTCGCGTTTGTTGTCCAGAAGGAAACGCTGAGCGTCTGATAGATAGCATTCTACGTTTTCGAATATATCATCAAGATTTGTTATCCCATTCTCCCTTGCATAAGCCCTACCCTTCTCGAGGGCCAGCAGAGTCTTGTGTACGGCTTTGTTAACAAGCGTTGCTTCAGGTGGATTCAAGGAGGTGTTGCCCCGTTCAAGGATATCCTTTCTGACGTTCGTGAGCGATGAGAGTGCATCAGCCTCTGTATAGTGCAACTCAGATGGAATTATCACACTGTGGGGGGGTGGACCGAAATCCTTGTTCATTAATTCATTTAGGAATCCCACCGTTATTGACTGATTAGGCCAGCCCAGCCTTGAGGCAACTATTATCAATCTCTCTTCACCGAACACACCGAGTTTGTAGTTCATCTCCATCTGCTTGAATTTTTGTAGAAGTTCATCCGGTCTGATATGTGCCTGGGTGTCAGGATCATACTCCAGCAATACGAGCGTGTGCCTCTTTCTTATCAGATTGTCTTTGACCTCGGGGTACAGCGAATCCTCCACGGACCTGTCGTTTTTGACCGCTGTTATCACCTTTCCAAGTTTGTAGATATGCAATCCGGTTTCTCCAAATATTACATTCACTATGCTGGAGGAGTAAAATATCTTGACCGGTATTCCCATCTCCTTCGCCCTTTCCTTTATTATGATGTGCGTAGTCGCAAGCAAGGGGTCTCCTACGGTCACGAAACCCACACATTGTAATTTGGCTTCTTGCAAAATCTTCCTTCCATCTTCGATCATAATTCTGGGTGCCTTGACAATGGGTTTCCCAACTTCTGTTTGCAGCTCATCAAGCATGCCATCCTGCCAAGGACTGGTGTACATATCAGCGTAGATCGTATCGCAGGACCTCAGGTACCTTATACCGCCTACCGGCGCGCCAAGAACGCCCTGAACCCCCAGTCCTACGAATGCCAGTGTCAACTCCGTTCGTTATGTACCCTTTCGTCTCAGTCGGTTTATAAAGCTGATACAAGAATCAATATTGACGTCTTTTATCCCGTTCCCGGCTGCTCCCAGACATAAATTTAGCGAAGATGTGTAAAATGTGTTCAGAAAGCCGTAACAGTTTTGAATAGATACGCCTGTAATGTACCTACCAACTGATTTTATACAACTGAAACTAGGTTCTAACGCTTAAATATGCTATTCGAGCCGTCGCTACAACGGGGCCTGTAGCTCAGCCAGGTAGAGCAGTCGGCTCTTAACCGACGGGTCATGGGTTCGAATCCCACCAGGCCCGTAATCGACCGGTTCTTGAACTAGCGCGGAACATGATAAAATACAATTGCCCTACGACCGTAGATAGGAATGAACAACTCCTTCAGGAAGGTTTCACCATCTCGTCAGAAGTACGGTCAGATGATGAAGCAGATGCATGACTGGATACCGAGCGTAAGCCCAGACGCCTCAGCCATAAGCTATCAAGATTAATCGCATCATTAAATGTTCAAATTTAATACTTGTTCTGAGCTTAATAAAACAGGATCAAAGCAGGTATACAAGCTAAGATGTAGATGGGATGTCCGAAACGAGACCCCAAATAAGTCTCCTATTCTAGATAGGCATGGGGGTTCTGGAAGATTAAGCAAGGCAAAAACAAAGTAAAACAAATAGAATAGCGTAGGTAGCCGCGATAACTGCAAAGGTTAGCAATAGCTAGCTGATGGTGCAATCCTTGCTTTTGGCGCAGGACGGATGCGTGTGGGAGCCGGAGAGCAGAAGCTCTATTGAGTGCAAAACATACATGAAGCAAGAACCGCGACTCCCCGAGGTGATGGGGAATCTCACGGGCTTTGGCCGTGGGGGGATGTCAACATGTTCAACACCTTATCCGCATATCTTGCTTCAGCGGGTTCGACAGAGGAATATACCACAGTCTTGCCTCTGCTTGCATATTCCATCAACTTCATCATCACGACCTCGCTGGTTCCGGGGTCAAGATTAGACAATGGTTCATCGGTAATCAGAAAATCGGTATTCCTTAGAAGTGCGCGAGCTATGTCAACCCTTTTCTTTTCACCCACGCTAAGTTTAGTGGGTGTATGGTTCATTCTATTTCCCAATCTGAACTGTTTCATGACATCAACGACAATATCTCTAGGGGCACCTACTACGCACGCTATGTTTTCAAAGGCTGAAAGATAGGGTAACAATAGAGGTTCCTGAAATGAATAAGCTATCTTCTTCCTTCTGAAATTTTCCAGCTCCTTTTGGTTCATGCTGGCTACATCGGTCCCGCCGATCTTCATCGATCCAGCATCCGGCATTGTAATCAAGGCGAGAATTTTGAGAAAGGTGGATTTACCACAACCACTCGGACCCACGACGCAGAGAACTTCGCCTGAGTCGATGTCAACAGATACGTCTTCAAGGACCCTGATTGCACCATACGCTTTGAAAATGCCTTTTAGGTTAATGCCATCCATCAATTCTCCCTCAATGTTTGATCCAGGGAGTGCTTCCCCGCAGACAAATATGAAAGAAATGATGAGGCGAAGGGAACGGCAACGGAAAAAATCAAGCCGATCAAATAGAACAAATCATTTGTTGAAGGCTTAATTGCGATTATTTGGCCGTAAATGGCCAGATTCGTAGACAGAAACGGCAAGACGACAAATGAGAATGCCATTGAAATTGTGAAAGATGCGCAAGAGAGTAAGAGGAGATATACGGTTTGAAATCTGAAAATTTCCTTTCGGCTCCAGCCTTGGGTCTCTAGCAGGCCTGATTCCCAGCGACGCCTCACGGTGGAAATGTAAGAGACGAGTATCATGAGCAGTCCCCCGGCGGCAATAGCGGCACCCCCGATAATCGTGTATGGCAGGGCTAGGTTGGATTCAAGGGACTGTGCATTGAGCAGATTCGCCTGATCATAAATAGGGGTAAGGCCAAATTGTCCTAGAGATCCAGCAAGAGTCTTTACAACCCCTTCGACATTTCTAACGTTGTCCACCTTGACCAGCACGAATCCGCTGTTATCAAATGATGACCTATAGGATTCACCGCCAAGAACGTTCTGAAGAAACGTGGCATTCCAAATCAGGTCTACGTTTGTAAGCAGAGAGCTTTCAGCACAGGTTCCCTCCAATGAAGCATTGAAAGGCTGCATTCCTGTGGGATAACAGTTAATGCATACCGTATACAAGGAGTTATTTGATGGCGGAAGTTGGTTGATAAGCGCTGAATCTAGTAGAAATCCAGAATTTCCGATTATTTTGCTGCATAGTGTAGTCACCATGTCTGGAGGAAGGCCGTTTGGACCCCCCATTACCACGCTATCGAAGTCATGATAGTCCTTCACCGTTGAACCGTTGAATGCGATCAGCTGAATGATGTCTGTTTGGTTCACGGCCACTGGATACACGTTTTGGATATCGCGAATAGATGATATGTTGTTTATCAATGAAGTAGTAATATTCAGGCAATAGTCTAGACCAGGTTCATTGCAGCCTCCGGCATTGGCCACAACCACATATGTGAATACCGTATTCATGTAGCTTTGTAAACCGAGCTGCAAGCCGTAACCTATAGATGGAATGACCATACCGATAACAAGGCTAATTGAGAAAACCACTATCATACCGGTAGACCACCCTCTTTCTCGATAAACTTTTCTGGCAGAGGCTACAAATAGGACTCCCAGCGAAACCATGTTTCGTCAGTACTCCCTAAGTAGGGCATCCAACCGACGCCATCTTGTTCGTACAAGAATCGGCACAGAGCCGAATATTGAGATGCAGGTGACAAGCGGAAAGGCCAATGCAAGAGTAGTCCATTCCGGTGTCGCGTTGATGGCCAAGACGGTGCCGAATGCGTCCACACTGAATGTGTAGAATTGTGTGACAACCAAGGAAGCTAAAACCGCGAGTGCGTACGAAATCACACCAACCATCAGATAGTAACTGAAATAGAATCTAGATATCGACCCAGATGTCCACCCCTGCGAAACCAGCAAGCCGCTTTCCCATCCTCGCCTTTTCATGGTGAGATACACCAGAGCTAATTCAGCAACAAGACCGCTTGCAAGCGAAATGTATCCGGCCAACGAACTTAGCGACAAAGATGAAGATTGAAGATTTTGAAGGCTTGAGATGAATGCCTGATCGTATCTAGGTTGGAATTCCGTCCAACCAGTACTATTCAGGATGGAGTTCACTTGTTGAACTACACTTGGTATGGCGCTCAGGTTATCCGCCTTGATTATGATATAATTAGCGCCTGGCCCTCCAAAGCTTTCATTGTATAACGTGCTCCCAAGTACGTGCTCAAGGAATTGGGAATTCCACAACACTTCGATGCCTGAGAACTTTCCGCCGATGACCGGACTTTGGGCGAATATCCCATCGAAGGTAGCGTTGAAGGGTATGATTGGAGAATTGACTTTCTTGCCGGCTGTAAATTCCCACAGGAACGTCTTATTCAGATAGGCCGGATTGGTAGCGTTCAGCGCAGGGTCTATCGACGAGGAGCTGATTATGTATCCAGCTTCGCCCTGCATCGGAACCCGCCCGCTGGTCATCACCAATAACGAAGTAGGAAAACCACTGTCGTTCAGGACGGCACTACCCCATGTGGTGATGACCCTGGGTATAGTCTGATTGGTGGGAGTGCATACGTTACCAATGCAGGTCTGGCCCTGTTCTGTGACATTATATCGAAGGTAGCCCGTATAATTAATAACCAACGGATAGAACGCTTCAATTCCATGTATAGCGCTCAATTGGCTTACCACAGATTCGGGGAGTCTCTGGGTACATACACTATAGTGTAGCGCTAGGCACTGTAGTTTCAATGTCTGATTTTGGCCCGTATCATATACAACTACGTATGGGCCGATCGTGTTTGCAAAAGTTGCTTCGGCATGATACGCGCTCGAATCTATCGACTGAATGACAATCCACCCAGCCGCGCCTGCGGTGACGACAAGCACTAGTAGAATCGATGATTTGAATTCTCGATACAATTTTCGAGCAGATAGAAGATAAACATTATTCGTAGCCAACCAGACTTCCTCTCCCACGTCATCATATACGGGATCGCAAGGACGGGCTGGAGACAAATCAGGAGGACGGGTTTGTCGGGCAGGGCTGTGATGAGCAGTAAGTGTAGTAATCAGTACCGTAGATGTTTACGGTTTGTAGTGAATGGCTTTCATAATGGCTGTATACGGTGCCTGGGCATGTCGAACAGGACCAACCATCGCCGTAGTTCCCTGGAGTAATGTCTTGACACAGCAAGGTGCCTGAACTTGGGTCATAGAAACCCACGCAGGCAATTTGTCCAGACGGGTTCGTCGAACTAAGATAGGGGTTCAACGAATAGTACACGTTGGGGTACTCGAATTCGCAGTAGTTACCATACGACACATTAAGACAGCCGACATTTTGTGAACCATTCTTTATGCCGGCAAATGCCTCACTCAGCATAAGCGATGATGTCACTAGTGTAACAGATGGAATTAATACTATGGCCAGCCTTCTGTATGCTTGGCCACCTTGACCAATCTCCGTCTTTTCGGACACATTGATCAACCAAAATATCACTGAGGATTACGAGACATAAAAACTCTGGGTATCTGAGATGCGCAAAAATTATTAATTTGTAACAACATGCAGTTTTTACTCTTTCAGTTGTTCTTATTTGATGCATTCTTCTCTAATTGTCGACTCGGGCTATATAGCAACGCTCTTTGCAACTGGAACCACGGCCACATTGCGCGCTCCGGCTGAAAATGCTTTGTCAGCTGAGCGCCCTCAGGAGGCGTACCGCATACTCCAACTGCATCAAACTCCTCTCGCCAGAAACGGTTAGACCGAACATTAGTCGTCCTCTTTGCTCTGTTTTCAAGACAAATCCCTGAGCGAGCAACTCATCGAGATACCGCTTAGCCGTCGAATGATTAAGGCGTGAGAGGAAAGCCACCTCGTATGTGGTATGGAGCGACCCCTCAAGGATCATCATTATCCTGTAATATATTTCTATCCTTGTACGTTTCTTGTCCATCAGTAATGCCGACCTGAAATTAAGCAAAGTGTATTGCAAGTATGTGTTTGAAGCGGCGGGCACGTCGGAATGTGCACTAGCCGTTCGTATTTCATTCGTCGGCATGTAGGTTGTCAAAGGATTTGGCTCAAACGCTTGGAAACTGTATGAAGTAATTCCTGGCTTGAGTATAGCGACTTCCTGCACCTGCAGAGTAGGCGACCTGACGTTTGAGTAGCTTCCTATAGGAGTTTCCTCCGCTGCTCTCAATATTGTATTTGTTGGAAGAGTTAGAATGATAAGTGAACAAATAATCATCAAGCAGACAGCAAATCCTGCGCCTGGTTCTCTCAGTTGCAATCATTTTAATCATATTATCTAGGATTTATTTAGCTTTCTTTGGCCACTTCCTCCCTGCAATAACAGCGCCAGCTAAAACAGCCGTTGTTTATACTCATCCAGATCATATTTGGTTTGCAAAACCTATCGCGAAGAGGAGGGTTCCGGCAACAGTCGGTGTCAAGGTCCACCATGCCCGCACCCAATCGGCTTCAAAACTAATGATAAAGATGAATTTAGTTATCCGTGCCCAAGAGGCAGGCTCGGTTGCATGCACCAGAGTGTAAATTCGAAGACAACGGTTGGGAGATTCACTTGTAGTATTCCCTTAAACAGAATCCGTGACTTTTATTAATGGAGTGGTCTTCAATCTTCGATGTTTAGCAGATGATGACTGCAATCAGGGGGTTTCTTAGGAGTCTGACCGTGACGGAGAGGCTGCAGATCATCTCTATGTACTCTATTATCTTGGTCGCCACCCTCTTAGGCATAGCGGCCTCGGTGTTAGTCGGCAGGTTTCGGTCGTTCTTGGTGGATTCGGCATCGTGGCATATGTTTTCGGTTTAAGACACGGACTGGACGCCGACCATATTGCGGCGATCGACAATACCACGCGAAAGTTGATGCAGCAGGGCAAGAAACCGGTGACCGTTGGTGCATGGTTCTCTCTGGGACATTCCACCATAGTTTTTGTGCTGATCGTTGCACTTGTGTCATCGACCAGGATGATCGCACAGTCGATCCCCTATCTTCAGAGTATGGGGGCCGTAATGGGGACCGCTATATCCGGAACCTTTCTTTGGTTGATAGGACTCCTCAATATGGCAGTTGTGCTGGAAATCTACAAAATTTACAAGGGGCTAAGAACTGGAAAGATAGACTCCGGCCACCTCGACGAGACGTTGAACAAGCGCGGATTCATGAACCGGCTAATATCTCCTCTGTTCAAAGTCATCTCTAAACCTCGAGACATGTATCCGGTGGGAGTCCTGTTTGGATTGGGGTTCGATACGGCCAGCGAAGTTGCGTTAATTGCAATCAGTGTGGGTGTCGGCATCTCCTCCTCGGTCCCGGTATGGATGATACTCATTCTGCCATTCATGTTCACATGTGGAATGGTGCTGGTGGATGCTACGGACGGGGTGACGATGAGATTCGCATATGGTTGGGCTTTTCTGAATCCGATACGCAAGATTTACTATAACATGACAATAACTGTAATCTCCGTGCTAGTCGCCTTCCTAATCGGAGGCGTAGAGCTTCTTCAGGTTCTCGCGGGGGAATTGGGATTCAATGGGTCGTTTTGGAACTGGTTATCAAATCTGAATTTCGAGACGATGGGGGCTGGCGTGGTATCCGTCTTTGTGATTTCCTGGCTGGTTTCTGTTGTGATATACAAGCATAAGAGGATAGAGGAGACCTTTTTGGGAGGACACGGGCAGGCAGGTTGATCAACTACGGTACATGCCTTTATCTTATCTCTTCAAGACATGAGGATAAAACCAGAGTTCGCTTCGGTTGACTGACGCTGCGCTGAGTCTTCTTCTACACAGAGCTCAAGCAAGCCGATGGTATCGTTCTGCTTTACTTTACCTGTATGTCCGCCTTGACTGATATCTCCTTCACGATACCGGCGGCCACAGTCCTTCCTGAATCTCGCAGTGCAAACCTACCAAGCTCTGGAAACTCTTTGTATGTCTCTATGCAGATCGGTTTGACAGGCTTTATCTTCACGATGGCCGCGTCACCCGTCTTCAGGCTCTTTGGTTTATCTTCGGTAACCTGACCACTTCTCGGGTCTATCTTTGAAACCAGCTCGCTGATCGTGGCGGCCACCTGGCTGGTGTGTGCATGCAGGACAGGCGTGTACCCGGCTGCGATCGCCGTGGGGTGGTAAACCACTATGATCTGTGCAACAAACTCCTTGGAGACCGTAGGTGGGCTGGTCACAGGACCGACGACGTCTCCCCTCTTGATGTCCTGCTTGGCTATCCCTCTCAGGTTGAATCCTATGTTATCACCGGGTCCAGCCTGCTGAATGGCTACATGGTGGGTCTCTATTGACTTGACCTCGCCTTTGACTCCAGCCGGCATAACCACAACAGGGTCATTAACCTTCAACACACCTGTTTCAACTCTTCCCACAGGAACTGTACCAGCACCGGTAACCGTGTAAACGTCCTGGATCGGTATCCTCAGTGGCTTGTCGGTTGGCTTGGGTGGTTCCTGTAACTTGTCCAGTGCCTCGATCAGCGTCGGGCCCTTGTACCACGGGGTGTTGGTGGACCTTTCGGTCAGATTGTCACCCTTCCAGCCTGAAACCGGTATGAAATCCAGTGTTTCAGGTTTGTACCCCACAAGCTTCAGAAGCTTGGAGACCTCTTCTTTTACCTTCTCAAAGGCCTGCTGCGAATAGGGAGGATTGAATGTATCGATCTTGTTGATGAGAACAACCAGCTGGTTCACGCCCAGCGTCTTGAGCAGGAAAGCGTGTTCCCTCGTCTGACCTCCTTCGGAAAGACCCGCTTCGGTCTCACCCTCCTTGCCAGATACCACAAGGACTGCAGCATCGGCCTCGCTCGCCCCGGTTATCATGTTCTTTACGAAATCGCGATGACCAGGGGCATCAATCAGTGTCCAAGAATACTTCTTGGTTTCAAATTTCTGGAATGCGAGGTCAACCGTGATGCCTCTTTCCCTTTCCTCCTTGAGCTCATCAAGCACCCATGCGAACTTGAAGGTATCACCCTTCCCAGTCTGCTCCGACTGCTTTGCATATTCCTCAATCAGTCTGTCGTCCACCACTCCCAGATTGAACAGGAAGTGGCCCATCGTGGTCGATTTTCCATGGTCGATGTGACCAGTGATCACGAGATTCATGTGTGGCTTATCTGGCATTCGTAATACACCCTAAACTGTCGTTGGGTTAAAGAAAACGTTATTTAAGGTTTAGCAGTAACTCTTGTGTGTTTCGTACCGGAGGTGTCAACGTTTCATGTTTTCCACGCTTATTGGCTCGACATGCTCTTCGAGAGGTATCTTAAGTACCACAGAATAAAAGAACAATTCTGCATCATAACACCTCTTGATCGTTTCCGACCTGACGAACCCATGCCTTTCCGCCTCAAACGATAGATATGATACGGGGATGCCATTCGCCTTTAATGCTGCAACCATAGCCTCAGCCTGTTCGGGTGGTACCACTCTGTCCTCCTGTCCCTGGAAGAAGATCACAGGACATGAGATTTTGTTCGCATGATGCAGAGGAGAGCGCTCTCTGTACAGCTTTTGGGATTCGGGGTATCGGCCAATCAGCCTTTCCAAGTATTTTGATTCGAATTTGTGCGTATCTCTGGCCAGCCCTTCCAGGTCGCCCACTCCGTAGTAGCTCGCACCCGCCTTGAAGTCATTATGGAATGTGAGCGCGCAGAGAGTGGTGAATCCACCAGCGCTTGCACCTCTTATTATCAATCTGTCGCCATCCGCCTTTCCCGCTTTCACCACCGTCTTGGCGCAACGGATGCAGTCATCCACGTCAATTACCCCCCACTGTCCGTTCAACCTCTCCCGATAACGTCTGCCGAACCCTGTACTCCCTCCATAATTGACGTCTACAACTGAATATCCCCTGCTTGTCCAGAACTGAATTGCGAGATTCATGATCGGGGCCGCCATGGATGTGGGCCCACCATGTGAGATAACGATCAGGGGAGGTTTCTGGCCGCTCGGTCCCACGAAGTCCTTGTTATGAGCTTCGTATAGAAAGGCGTGCCCCTGCCAGCCCTGCGAGGAGCCGAACTCGATGGGTTTGGGGACAGAAAGATATCCGAGGTCCACCGCCGGGTTCTTCGGCCTGTACACCAGCTCAAGAAGTTTCCCCAAGACACTGTACTGCACTACCGAGGGAATTTCAGTGAATGAAGCTGCTATGAATGTGGCGAAATTCCTGACAGCCTTCACGTGGGAGAAGTAATTGTACGGTGTCTGAACCGATGAGAGGGACCTGTTGTTGATATCAAGAATTCCAAGATACCAAACTCCGTCCTTTGTATACGTGCATATCAAACTGTCATCCGAGACGAATGCGTACGTGGATAATCCGAACAGCCACTGGGGTACTCCGAATTCGGCCTCCATGGGCAAAAGATTCTCTTCCCCTGCTTGGGTTAGTCTACAGATGTTCCACCATCCTGACCTGTCAGAAACGTAATACAACGTCCCGTCCCCTGACCATTCTGGCTGGAAGATCGAGATGCCGTTGCCTCCTGCAACCACTTTAACATCTTCAAAAGAGCCATCGGCTTTGACTTTCGCCACCATCAAACTGGTGCTATCCCAAGGCATGTTCGGATGACTCCAGGCCAGCCATGCAGCTTTGGAGCCATCGGGGCTTAGCCTAGGTGAAGAATAGAAATCATACCCAGATGACAGTTCTGATTCCTCTCCTGTCTTCACATCCACAGAAATGAGGGAGTTAACCGGATTCCTGTCATCCACCGTATGGTCCTCGCACACACAAATCAGCCTGTGTCGCTGAGCATCGAATGTAAAATCAGCATACCTTTTCATGCCTTCCCCTGTAAGGGGTCGGACGAGTCCTCCACTGTCCTGAACGTATATTCTGCCGTCGTTCAGATTTGAAAAGTATATCGTGCCGGCAGCAACCGTGAATGCGCCGCCCCCGTATTCATGTACCGCCGACCTTATGTTGTAATTTCCTGCTACTGCATCGGTCGGCTCGACACCGGGTGCGCCCTTCATCAGAACGTATCGGCCGCCCTCCGAAGGCCTCCACTCCGTCCAGTAGGCCGTCCTTCCGTCCACCGCGAGTTCTCTAACGGCGGTGACCTTGGTGGAGATCAACTCTGAGGTGATAGGAGACCTCCAGCTGCCGTATGGTGCTGTCTGCGCCACAAATTTGACGTATTGTATTACGGATGTATAAACAGTTTCCACTAGGAAGGTAGGTTCGTCAAAGGGTTAATTCGCGTCTACCTGGACGACAGAGCTACACGTTCCTGCTCGGTTTTCTTCTTGATGGCGAAGCTTGCAGAGTCGTTGTTAGCCGCCGCGATAAGCTCGTCGGCCAGTACTTCTTCTATCCCCTTGGGGGTGGAAAAGGCCGCTTCCCTTACGCCCTCGGAAATGAACCTGAATGCAAGGTCCACCCTCCTCTGGGGAGATACATCGACAGAAACATGGTACACAACCCCACCATAACTGATTCTTGTAGTATCTTCATTCGGCGCAGCATTCTCAACAGCTTTGACAAGAAGCTGGACCGGGTTCTGCCCGGTCTTCAGGTACATTATGTCAAGGGCGGTTTTAACCACGTTTATCGTCTTTTGCTTTTTGCCGCCCATCCTGCCGGTATTCTTGGCGTATTTTTTACCGAAATGCATTAGACTGTTTGCCAGCCTTTCAACTATATTCACTTGGGATTTGCCGAACTTGGAATGTTCATGACGTCCGAAGGTATGAGGAACCACCATTGGTTTCAGGCTTATGACGTTCTTCAGCCCGACATCCGTTACCTCCACCTCGCTCAGATCCCATTTATTGAACATGAGAATATTTGAGGGCAACTACTCCACCACCAACCTTGCAATTACCTCTTGGGTTTCTCCTTCTTACCCAGCACCAGCATGTTCAGTGAGACACCATTCACCATCGATACCTGCCATCTGACGCCTGGAATGTCCCCCATCGCCCTTCCCTGAGAGCCTCCTATCCCTTCCACGATCACTTCATCGTGCTCATCCACATAATTCAGCGCTCCGTCTCCAGGTAAGAATGCTGTGATCTGCTTACCATTCTTTACGAGCTGGAGTCTTACGCATTTACGGATGGCAGAGTTGGGCTGCTTTGATTCAACACCCACCTTTTCCAGCACGATTCCCTTGGCCTGTGGGGAGCCCTTCAGCGGGTCTGCCTTTTCATCGAGTGCCAGAACACGTCTCTTGTAGTACTTGTCGGACCATCTGAAACGCTGCCTTTTCAGTCCTAGCTTGCGTGCAGCGAATTCTCCCCTGGGGGATTTGTGTGCCAAGTCGGTCACCAGCCACCTGATTTCTGTATCATATAACCGTTACACAATACTTCATCACTGTGATACAATATGAATATGACTTATGCCGAAGTATCTCTCAGCGAGCATCCTCGCCCTTTCGGCGTTCCTTCCTCCCTTCCCGAGTACAGCCCCCTTGTTCCTCATAGAGGTCTGGACGACGGCCACCTTTTCGCCATCGGCCTTGGTATTGATCTTCACATCTATGATGTTCCTGCCGCCCAACGCGTTCGCAATGAATTCGGCCGGGTCGTCAGACCATTCCACCAACTCAACAGGACGGGAGATCGTTCTCTCAAGGTTCTTGATGGTTTGACCGTTCCTTCCAATCGCGAGGCCCATCTGACCTTTATCCACCACGAACACTATTCTGCTCGCCTGGGGGTCAATTATGCAGTCGCGGGGGCTCACACTGGTCACATTCTGGAAAATGGACATCAATCCAAGTTCTTCTTGCGTAAGTTTGATTTCGTTGGGCAAAACTTCGAGTCCCTGGCTTTGAGCAATCACACCGTCTTTGGCACTGCTTTAAATCTTTTGGGCAACACTCTCTTGGTTCGCCATCCGCAGCAGCTTATCCACATCGGCATCCCCCGCAGACCTTACGGCAAGAACCTTCACCGGATGTCCGACGCCGGCCAGTCGACCCAGGACGACGGACGTATCATCGAATGATACAAGGGGGACATTAACCGACTTGCAAGAGGTTCGGATCAGGTCACGTTCATTCTTTGTGGCCGAAGTGCTGAGGACTACAACCTTCGAGCCCTTGAGCGCTTTCAGAGTTTCCTTCATACCGAAGGTAACCCGCCCCGTTTTCGCTGCCGACTTGAGAAACGGCTCGATGAGCCTTGTTTCCATGGACTAACTGCCTCCCTTCATGTATATGTCCACCATGCCGGTACCGACCGGTATGGTCGATCCCACTATGACGTTTTCAGTCACACCCTTGAGCTCTTCGACCTCTCCTGTAGCCGCTGCCTCTGCAAGCGTGGGGACCGTGATTTCGAATGCGGCCCTTGCCAGCACACTTGTCTTTGACCCTGCTATTCCGTGTCTGCCTATCTGCTGCATGAAGCCCTTGCTTGTCATGAGGTCTGCTACAAGCAGGATGTGTCTGATGTCCACCTCCAGACCCTGCTCCTCGAGGGTGGAGATTATCTCACGGACCAGGGCGGTTCTGGCCGCCTCAACACCGAGTGCCATGTTGACTTCATATATGTTGTTTGTAGTTGTCCTTGTCTGGTCCACTCCGTTGACCTTCAGTACCTTCTGAAGGTTGGAACCAGCAGTCTGAATCATCCATTCGCCCTCCTTGGTTATGACGGAAACGCTGGTTATCCCCGGTATCCCCTTGACTCTGGTGTTCAGGAATTTTTCTCTTGCTGATACAACAGCAGCATCATCAAGATTCTCCATCATTACGGTGACCGTGTTACTCTTCGCATCGGGTATCACCTTCCCCTTGGGGGCCCTTATTACGGCAGCCACGTCATCGACGGTGGCACCTCTCTCTTCCAGCTTTGCCGGGTCGAAGACGAGCACGACAGAGTTGTTGGCGTAGTCTCTCTTCACCTGCTGAACCAGGTCATACACCTTTGTGAAGAGAACCTCCTTTGCCACCTCGAGCGCTCCAGCCCTTGTTGTTCTGTGGTTTTCATCCAGGTATATGTCCATCGTAGGTGTGCTGGGCTGTTTCCGTGCATCAACAAGCTCTATTAACCTTGGAAGTCCCAGCGTGACATCTCTTTCTTTCACGCCTGCGAAGTGGAAGGTCCTGAGGGTCATCTGGGTGCCCGGTTCGCCTATGGACTGAGCGCCCACCACCCCCATTGCTTCACCCGGTTCCACGAAGGATGCGTGATAAAGCTCCGTTGCCTTCTCCACGACCGACCTTGCAGCCCTCTTACTGAGAGGCTCCTTGCCAGACTTCGAGTCTACGACAAGAACCTCTCTCAGCTCTTCGATCAGTTTCGGGTTCAGTCTGGCCTGAAATTCGTTGAACAGAGTATCGACATCCTTGGCGGTTACTCTCGGTGCCTTCGGGTCGTCCAGAAGGGCTGCTGAATCTGCCAGCCTCTCCACGTTGACCGCCTTGCCATGGTCACTCTTGGATGGGTCCACACCATCTTCACCATAGAGGAATTGAATGATTGCTCCCTGAGGGTCCCTCACAGTTAGGTCATATTCGACCCTGAGATGTTCCATCGCATTTACCAGCCTCCTCTGCATGTAACCTGACTGCTGGGTTCGAACTGCGGTATCGACCAGCCCTTCCCTTCCACCCATGGCATGGAAGAAGAATTCTATAGGGTTCAGGCCATCCCTGTAGTTGGATTTGACGAAGCCATAGGCATCTGGGTTCCTGTCCTTCTGTGGAAAGTGAGGAAGAGCCCTGTGGTAGTATCCCCTGTTGATCCTCTTGCCCCTGACAGACTGCTGGCCCACCGAGGCCATCATCTGCCCCAGGTTCAAGGAAGAACCCCTTGCACCTGTCTTCGCCATGATTATGCCGGAGTTGGTGTCTGGGAGGCTTCTTTCAACCACCCTGCCGGAAAACTCCCTCGCATGACTCAGCTCCGTCATGATTCTCTGCTCAAGAACCTGCTCAGGCCTCAGCCCCTTCATGACATCTAGTTCCCCCTTTTCGTATTTCTTGAACAGGTCCTCAACGTTTGTGTAAGCCTTTCTTATGATCTCGTCGATCTCCTTGCGTCCCGCTTCGGTCAGCTCCAGGTCATCGAAGCCGTACGAAAAGCCGACAGAGCTTACGTACGCACGCAGCAACCTCAGTATTGAGTTCAGGAAACTCCTGGCCACGTCGGTTCCGTAATCCTTTGCCACTCTGTGAAGTATCGTGTCCGGCTCCTCGGCTCCGATCGAGGCCTTGTCGATGACGCCTGAAAGCAGCTCGCCTCCCTTGACGAGGACGTCATCCTTGTCACTCTTCACTCCCTTCGCTTTTGACCATTTTGACGTCAGTCTGTAGTTGAAATCCTTGGGCAGGAACAGACTAAACAGCTGCCTGCCGGAGTATGAGTCCTTGAACTCGGGCTCGGGAAGTTCACCCACGTATCCGGCTGCGTATGCCAGGTTGGCAAACGATTCCTTGCCTATTTTTGTCTCCACCTTCGTGAGCAGAAATGCTGCAGTAAGGAAGTCTCTGATTGCGCCGATGATGGGGCCGCCATACCTGGGCGAGATTATCTGGTCCTGCACCCTCATCAACATCATTGCTTCTGACCTAGCCTCCTCGCTCTGAGGTACGTGTAGGTTCATTTCGTCGCCATCGAAATCGGCATTGTAGGGTGGACACACGGCTGGGTGCAGACGGAAAGTCCTGTAGGGCAGGACCTTGACGTAGTGTGCCATTATAGACATCCTGTGAAGGCTTGGCTGCCTGTTGAAGAGTACGATATCGCCATCCACGAGATGACGTTCGACGATGTAGCCGGGAGCAAGAGCCTGGCTTATGGATTCTCTGTCCGAAGCGAATTCCAGCCTGATCTTAACACCGTCCGGCCTTACAACGTAATTAACGCCAGGGTGGATGCCTGGACCGTTTATGACGAGCTTCTTCAGGAAATCGATGTTCCATGGTGTCACCCTTTCGGGGACGGTTAGCTTCATTGCCACATCATACGGAACCCCGACCTCCGAAATGTCAAGGCTTGGGTCTGGTGAAATGACGGTTCTGCTGGAGAAATCCACCCTCTTTCCGGATAGACTTCCTCTGAACCTCCCTTCCTTTCCCTTCAACCGCTGACTAAGGGTCTTCAATGGTCTGCCTGACCTGTGGTGCGCCTGGGGTATACCCGAGACTTCGTTGTCGAAGTAAGTGGTCACATGGTACTGGAGAAGGTCCACAAGGTCCTGAACGATGAGGGGTGGGGTACCGGAATCCTTGCTTTCTCTCACCCTCTGGTTAACTCTCAGTATGTCCACGAGTTTGTGTGTAAGGTCGTCTTCAGAACGGATACCAGTCTCGAGGGTGATTGAAGGCCTTACAGAAACCGGTGGAACAGGCAGAACCTGCAGGATGAGCCATTCAGGCCTGGCGCCCTGCGGGTCGTACCCTAGGAGCCTGAGGTCAGAATCTATTACCCGCTCAAGCCTTTCTCTGATCGCCGCCGGCAGAAGCCTGATCGCTCCTCCCTCTTCGTTGATTTCATGGAAAAGATGCGGCTTGGTAAATTCGATTTCCAGCTTTCTCTTTCCGCAATGAGGACAGATCTTTGCCTTCTTGGTCTTCGCGATGATCTCCTTTGACACCCTCTCAAGAAGGTTGGGATTCGTATATCCCTGCTCGGAAAGCTTTTGCTGGTAGACATTAATCTCATCCTGCGGCATGAGCACCCTGCCGCATGACCTGCAGGTCGTAACAAGCAGCTCGTGTATGATGTCCACGAATGCAACATGCATCACAGGCTCCGCCAGCTCAATGTGTCCAAAATGACCTGGACACCTTGCGCTGGTGTTTCCGCACGTGCCGCACTTCTGGCCGGGTTCGAGCACACCCAGCCTGTTGTCCATAAGCCCACCCTGCACAGGCATCCCGTCTTCGTCGTATGTCTCAGGAACTGTTACCTCGACCGTCGAATACTTTCTTATCTCCGACGGGGAGAACACATCAAAGCCTATCTTTCCAACTGTCTTAACGGCTTCTTCTACTGCCAATTTTTATCACTCACACCTTGTCCTCTAACCTCAACCTTGGAGCTATCACCAGACTCATCATCTCCTGTACAAGAAGCTTGAATGCATAGGCCACGGTTACTGTTGAGATCTTCGCGGAGTCGCCATCCACCCTGCAGATGTACTTTCTCTGCTTTGAGTCATAATATGATATAAGGCCGCATTTTTCGCAAACATGAATTTCGGTTTTGTCAGATTCTTCCAGGAGTCTGTCCTTCAGTACCATGGCCGCACCGTAGGCTATGAGGCAGTCTCTTTCCATTTCACCGAATCTTAGACCACCGCCTCTGGCCCTTCCCTCCGTAGGCTGTTTTGTGAGCATCTGAACCTGTCCCCTGGCCCTTGCATGAATTTTGTCTGCCACCATGTGGTGGAGTTTCTGATAGTAAACAACCCCGATGAATATCTCGGCAGTGTAACGCTTGCCCGTCCTTCCATCATACATCACTTCTTTGCCCGAGTGACTGAACCCATACTTCTCCAGGATTGAGTAGACCTGCTCGGACTTCTCACCAAGGAATGAGGTTCCGTCAACCGGCTTGCCCCTCAGGGCGGCTGCTTTCCCTCCGATCGATTCTAGGAACTGTCCAACCGTCATTCTCGAGGGGAATGCGTGGGGATTAATTATTACGTCAGGCACGATCCCCTGCTCGGTGTATGGCATATCCTCCTGATTGACGAGCATTCCAACGACACCCTTCTGGCCATGTCTTGAGGCAAATTTGTCACCTAGCTCGGGTATCCTCTGGTCTCTGACCCTGATCTTGTAGCTCTTGTTGCCGTCTATATTCTGAGTCATGAATACTGCATCCACGACGCCTGACTCGCTCGGCCTTACGGATATGGAAGTATCCCTTCTGTAGGGGCCTCTCACTTCGAACTCTTTGTATTCCTCCATGAACCTGGGAGGGCTTGTTCTGCCGACAAGTACGTCCCCACCTCCCACGATGCTTTCGGAGGCTATTGACCCGTCCTCCTCGAGCAATCTGTAGTATTTCTCTCCCCTGAAACCTCGTATGTTGTCTTCTGCTGAAGGGATTTCGAATTTGTCCTTCATTCCGCCCAGGTACTGTTGGGCTTCGGCCTCGTAAATTCTGTAGAAGTAGGTCCGCCCAAATCCTCTCTCCACCGATGCCTTGTTCAGTATAACGGCGTCCTCTATGTTGTAACCGTCGAAGGACAGCACGGCTACAACCGCGTTCTGACCCATCGGTCTTTCATCCATGCCTACGAGTGTATTGGAGCGGGTGCTAACCATAGGAGTCTGAGGATAAACCGCAAGGTGCTGTCTGACGTAATTGGCTGTCGAGAAATTCGCCGTGGAGAAACCCAGCGCCTGTTTTGCCATCGCAGATTCATACGTGTTCCTTGGAGACTGGTTGTGTTCAGGGTACGGGATGAGCGAAGCGGCAACACCTAGCATGGCAGGGGGGTAAAGCTCTATGTGTGTGGTCTTCGGGGTAAGATTGTTGTAGGAGAGTGCGATCAGGGAGTTTTCTTCTTCGTTTGCGTCCAGAAGTTCGATGAAGCCCTGACCAAGAAGGTCCCTCCAACCCATCACACCCTTCTTTACCTTCTCTATCATATCCTGTGTCACAAGCGGCCTTCCATTTTCGACCACGATAAGAGGACGCAGAACGCGTCCCGCGGTTGACGCTATGTAAACCCGCACGGTGGCATTCTTGCTCTCCGGGGCGTAAACATAAACGCTCACATCGGGTGGAATTTCGCCTCTGCGCCTCAGCCTTCTTATTGCTAGCGCCAGTCTTTGCGGGTCGTCGACGAAGCCTATCAGACGTCCGTCAACAAACACCTTTCCACCCTTGGCCTTGAGTTCCTGGTCAGCCTCGGAATATCTGACCACGCCCAGTGTGAAGGGCTTGTTTACGACATCGTAGCTGGAAGAGGTAACGGAGATTATCGCAGAAAGAGCCAGATTCTTTACAAGGCCACAGTTTGAACCTTCGGGCGTCTCGGTTGGGCATATTCGTCCAAAATGGGTGCTGTGCAGGTCCCTTGCTTCGAAGTTGGGCTGGCTGCGGCTGAGCGGAGATTGTATTCTTCTGAGATGGCTCACGGTGGAAAGGTAATTGGTTCTGTCCAGGAGCTGGGTCACACCTACCTTCCCCCTTCCCCAGTTTCCTGTTGCTATGGCGTTGGCAAGCTTGTCTGTAATTATTCCAGGGCGAATCGCCGCGTTTACCACGGTCGGCCCCCTTTTCTGACCTATCCTGTCCAGCTGATATTTCATGTCCCGAACCATGTTTCTGAATGCTGTTCGGAACAGGTCGGCCAGCATCTGGCCCGCAAATTTTATCGCCTTGTTGCCGTAATGGTCCTTGTCATCCTCTTCGATAAGGCCGAGTTTGAGCTCAAGGAGCTTGCTTGCTGCCTCGCCGAGAAAGATGGCCTTATCCAGCCTGTTCGTCGGTTGTCTGCCCAGATGGGGAAGGAGATACCAGTCGAGCAGCATTTCCGCCCTCTTCAGTCTGAGTTCATCCATCATCCCATGGGCGACTCTGTTACCGATATACATCAGGGCGTCGGCTGGAGTTGGTGCTTCTGTGGCCTTATCAAAGCTTGCTTCAAGCATGTCCTGCATATCCGGACGTACAGACACAATATCGGCTATCTCCTTGTCTGTCGCCAGACCAAGCGCCCTGACAAGGGTAACGAATGGGAGGTCGACAGGGGATGCAGGTAGTTTGATGTACAGCGCCCCGTCGGATTTCAGTTCGATTTCCAGCTTCGACCGGTATCCCACAATTGAAGAATAGATCTTGGCCTTGTGGGTTATCTTTCCGCTGGTCTTGTCCGTTTCGACAAGTATTTTGTTGGGGGAAAGGTCTTCCAGACCGACGATGACTCGCTCGGAACCGTTGATAATGAAATACCCTCCAGGGTCCTTGGGGTCTTCTCCTGACTCGACAAGCTCTTCATCGGAGAGTCCGTGCAGAGCACACAGGTTTGACTTGACCATGACCGGCAGGTCCCCGATCTGGTATGTCTGGATGTACTGCCCGGTTGGTCCAAGCTGCGGGTCAAGTATGGTAATCTCGAGCTGAATCGGGGCGACATAGGACAGATTCCTGAGCCTGGCTTCGACAGGCAGAATAAAACTTGTAGAGCCATCTATCTCTACTACTCTTGGCTTTCCAACATTTACCCTTCCGAACTTTATTTTGTACGGTCCAGTGGCGGTTTCGATGTCTACCTCGCCAACTTCGTCGATTATGCTCTGGATTCCCCTTGCCAAAAATTCGTTATATGAATTAAGGTGCTGCCGTGCGACCCCTTCCTTCTTCAATATGTCCTCTAAGATTGGCCAGCCATCGACAAACTGTTGTTGCGTTTGGGTCATAAGCTGATTTACCCCTCCACAACTAGCCGGTAGTAGTAGGTGACACCGGCTGTCTCGCTCTTCCTTGTGATCTTGATGACATCTCCCGGCTTCGCCCCTAGCTCTGATACGTTCGGGTCCGTCGTCAGGATGTACGGCAACTGGTCCAACGAAGCGTTGTATTTGGTCAAAAGGGCTTGCACTTCGTCAGGCGGGACTATTTCGTGCTTGGGCACAAACAGATGCCTGGAAGCCCTGAATTCTTCTTCAGACATATCCGCTCACCAACATTACATGCCTACCTATTCTGAGGCATGAATTCCTCTCGGCAAAAACAATGTTCAGCATGCTGCAACGAAATGCCCCAGTGTGTTCGTATATAAGTATTGTCAGCTTTCTCATCCGACTGCTTCATGGATTCTGGAAAAGGTTATCTACCCTATTCAAAAAAGGTGCTCAGCCGGCCATAGCGGCGGGGTCCCACCCGGTCCCATCCGAACCCGGAAGTTAAACCCGCCGTCGCCGATGCGTTAGTGAGGTGCGCAAGCCCTCGTGAAACATCGGTGCCGGCGCTCATTAAATCCATGAGTGAGTGAAAACTAAACTTCAAAATAACGCTTTAATAGTCATCGAATTACACCGGTCAAACAACGATGATCACTTTTCAGCTTAACCTCTTCGGTTCTGGCTCTGTATACCTGGACATACTCCAGTTTCTGTTCATTGCAGTACCCTGGATAGTTCTACTCTTCTGGGGTCAGCGACTTCAGGTGAGTGTCACACTCGGCCAGGTTTCAAGAAATCTTACTCGATTGAAGATGCTAAGGGACAAGTCCAAGCAGGTGCTTGTAAGTTATGTCGCGCCCAAAACGGCCACAGATTCAAACACTACTTCCAGGCTCGATGATTTCCTTGAGTACTTTACGATCCCCCCCGTCTCAATGGACCCAGTGGGTGTGGTGAAAAGATTCGACTCCATAATAACAACGCAGGATAAGAGGATCAAGAAGGAGGTTGAAGACCTACTTCCTAATACGGACCGGGTTGGCAGAAGCGTGGCCGAACAGATGGTGGGGATAGCCTCTGCCTTGAATCAGATTTTCAAGATCGTTAGGCATTATTATTTTCTGGGTAAAAAGGGAAGTAACTACTACCTTCTGGCGCAACTCCAGATGATCATGCCGATGCTTCTGAAGCAGGCCGAAGCTCTTGTAAATGCGATGCCAACCCTTGAAATGGGGCAACCGCTTGGAGATGGGATCGGTCCTATGGCTGTCGCTCTTCTCATGAAGGACAGAGACAAAGTAGAGATTGGAACCGAGACCGTTATGGCTGAATCGGAATACAAGGGTAGAAAGTTGATCTTCCTCAAAGCGCAGGGTCCCGAAGGCAATGTGGGCGAAGTTGATGATGCGTTGATCAAGATTGCAAGTGACCAGCACAAGGATATTTCCGCGATTATAATGATTGATGCCGCACTGAAACTCGAGGGCGAGAAGACAGGAGAAGTAAGCGAGGGGGTTGGTGCAGCCATAGGCGGCTATGGTATTGAAAAGTTCAAGATAGAGCAGCTTGCCTTCGAGAAGAAGGTACCCGTATACGCCGTTGTTGTGAAGGAATCCATCGTAGAAGCGATAGGGGCGATGAGAAAGGAGATAGCGGAATCCGTCAAGACTGTGCAGGAATCTGTCTTCAGGATAATAGAAGAGAGGGTGCCTGAAAATGGCAAGGTGGTTGTCGTGGGGGTTGGAAATACCCTAGGGGTAGCCCAGTAGGAGATAATCTGAGATGATGGGTGCAGAACTAGGAAGTGAACAACAACAGGTCGTCTTTTCTGTGGAGCATTGCGAGGTTTGCGGCATAGACAACAAAAGACCGTTTCAG
Source organism: Nitrososphaerota archaeon (assembly GCA_021324115.1). Taxonomy (GTDB): domain Archaea; phylum Thermoproteota; class Nitrososphaeria; order Conexivisphaerales; family DTJL01; genus JAJPJS01. The sequence goes on along the minus strand of JAJPJS010000008.1, from coordinate 8,432 downwards.
AAGGGTGACTTCGTTATCAAACGGTCCGGGAAATGTCCAAAGTGCGGTCGTGAGATGATGATATCCGCCATATATGCAGAACCGCTCGTCAAGGGAACGCAGTAGTTACCCTGGTCGACTCCTTCGATACGTATATCGTGTGTTCGAATTGGGACACCATCGCTCCAGACGATTCCACCAGCCTGGGATACTGCATCACCAGCTTCAATTTTGATAGTTCGCTCATCCCATTCGTTACGGTTCGTTCACCGAACTCCTGGATCAGCCACCTGGGGGAGAACGGCAGGGACTTGAATTTGTTCCAAATAAATTCCACAATCTGGTCCAGACCCTGATTCTTTGTCCTTTTTCTTGAAACCAAACGGTATATGTTTCCTCCGGGACCGTTTACCACGGAGCCGTCGGCCTCATGTGGCACAAGAAATGGTTCAACTGCATAGGCAGTATCGTACTTGAATGATTCATTCACAGGTTCGCTCACGTTTGGCACCGATACACCTGCATGGATGATATAGTTTCCAAGCTCGTGCCCCGCGAGATTTGAAATCGGTTTGAAGCCGTTTCTGTGTGCCGCGGGTTCGACCGCGTTTGCCACCACCGAAATGCTGACGCCGCCCCGAATGGTCTTGACGGCATCCTCCAGGAGCTGCTTGTTGACAATCGTCATTCTGTCGAATTCATGGGACAGGCTCACGGTTGTGGCCGTGTCAGCGATGTAACCTTCAACATGCGCACCCACATCAATCTTAACTATGGCACCAGCCTCGATCTTTCTTCCGTCTCCGATCCCAGCAGTATAGTGAGCCGCCTCAGAATTCTGTGATACGTTACAGGGAAACGCGGGCTGAGCACCAAGTTTTCTTATGCTGGATTCAAGCTCCTCACAGATATCGATGATTAAGGCACCCTGTCTGACCAGGTTCTTTGACGTTTCTCGAACCCTGGCTGCAACTGAACCAGCCTTTGTATACGCTTCATATGGGGTCATTTGTAACAGCTTCGGAATTCTTTAAATTCGATGTGGTTTTAAGCTTAGCGAACAGTTTGTCACATAGCCGAACCAATGCACGTAAAAGGTACAGAGTAATCGCGCTCGGTGGAACGTTTGACCACTTGCACAAGGGGCACAGGGCACTGCTCGATGAAGGTTTCAGAAGAGGAGATAGGGTCCTGATAGGTGTTGTTTCGGATGAACTGGCCAAGGCTCTGGGGAAAATGCCGGACGGAAATTTCAATGAAAGGAGGAAGGCCGTCGAAGAATACATAAGAAAAAAACACCCCAAAGCAAAATGGGAAACCTTTCCCCTTTACGAACCATATGGTCCGTTTGGCAGCGACCCCAAGGTGGAGGCGATCGTAGTGACCCCTGAAAGTCTGCCCAGGGCTGAATCAGGGAATGCGGCCAGAATTAAGAAGGGACTTCGTCCCGTCGATATTCTCATGGTGCCGCTGGTGCTAGCCGACGATGGGGTGCGGATTTCTTCCACCAGGGTCAGAAAGAGAGAGATAGATATCGAAGGCCATCTTATCCGATCTGCTGGTGGCGGGAGTCCAAAAAAACAGCTTTTAAACCCCAAGAAGATGGCCATCGTAAGAAAGGGTGAGACGAGTTAGAATCCAGTAAAGACAGAGTTCTGCACTGGTTAGAGAGGGAAGCGCTTCGTTATCTGTCACAGAAAAAGCAGGCTACGATCGAGGAAATGGCAAGGGAAACCAAGGGGCCGACGGACAGGGTCAGAAGGACGATAGAGTGGTTGAAGGAGAAGGGTTTTGTTGATGTTGTTACCGACGTTCAGAGATTTGTGACTCTGGGTCCAGAAGGCATGATTGCTGTGAAGAACGGTCTTCCCGAAAGACAGATTGCAAAGATTGTAAAGTCGAACAAGGGAATAACCATTCCTCTTCTCAGAAGCAAATCGACCATGTCAGAAAGAGAGTTTAACGCTGCCTTGGGCAGAGCGAAGTCGCTTGGTCTGATTGAAGTGGAAGCAGGTGGTAAGCTACTTCCCGGTTCAACGAGTGATAAGCGCTTACCGGATGAAGATTTTCTAGAATCGTTGGCTTCCAAGGAGCGAAGAATTGATGAATTGAATGCCGATGAAAAGGAGGTATTTGGACGGTTAAGGAACAGGCCTGGACTTTTGGAATTGAAGGAAACAAAACAATCCTTGGTACGACTTGTGCGTCTTCCCCCCGGATCATTCGAGGAGGAAAAACTGGAAACTGTGGTCACTCCTTCACTCATAAAGCAGTCCTTGGGACGAAAGATAGCCTTTTCCAAAATAGACGTCCTCGCACCGAGTAAACCGGTGTATCCGGGACGTGAGCATCCTATCACTCGGCTTGTCAGGGAAGTGAGAAATGTCTGGGTGTCGATGGGGTTCGAGGAGATTCAGGGCTCGTTGGTACAACCCAGCTTCTGGGTGTTTGATGCTCTCTTTACACCACAAGACCATCCCGCCCGTGATATGCAGGATACTCTGTATGTAATGGGTGTCAGGTCGAAACTGAATTCGGAAGAGATAATAGATAAAGTGAGGGCCACGCACGAAAATGGCTGGAAGACGGGTTCAATAGGCTGGAGGTATAAATGGTCGAGAAATGAGTCAGAGCGTTCCGTTTTAAGGACGCATACGACAGCACTCAGCTCAAGATATCTCGCCGAAAATCCGGACAGGGAATCGAGAATATTCTCAATTGGGAGGGTATTCAGAAACGAAAGTTTGGATGCAACGCATCTGTTCGAGTTTATGCAGATTGAAGGTGTGGTGTCGGAAAGAGGCGCCACGGCACGCAAACTGCTGGGCTATATGTCAGAATTCTACAAAGGTCTGGGGTTTGAAGATGTTAGGTTCGTGCCAACTTATTTTCCATATACTGAACCCTCATTCGAACCTCAGGTATACTCAAAGCAACTTGAACAGTGGATAGAGTTGGGTGGGTCGGGCGTGTTCAGACCGGAAGTCGTAAGGCCGCTTGGCGTCAAGAACAACGTTCTTGCCTGGGGTTTCGGTCTCGAAAGAATGGCCCTACTGAGGTATGGACTGAAGGATATCAGAGATCTGTATTCAAATTCACTCAAATGGCTAAGAGGTGTTAGAGAATACCCGTAATACTTGTAGAAAAGGAACGATTGGGCAGGCTATCCGGAGCTCCAAAGGAAAGGCTTCCCGAGATACTCGTTTCTCTTGGAATCCATGTAGAGTCTGAGACCGGTAGTACACTGAGACTCGAATACGACCCAAACCGACCTGACTATTCTTCGGATTATGGAATTGCGAGGGCTATCAGAGGTAAACTGGGCATCGAGCTTGGCCTGCCAAAACATGCAATGAAACCATCCGGTTGGACGGTGACGGTGGATGCATCGGTAAAGCGGGTGAGGCCGTTCATCGTAGCATTGTTGGCCAAGAACATCAGACTAGATGACGAAGATGTAAGACAATTAATTGGCATGCAGGAGGACCTTCACGAAGGAATCGGAAGAAGAAGGAAGAAACTGGCGATAGGCTTGCATGACGCAGGTCATTTAGAATCGGCAATTAGGTATACCACGGTCGATTCCAAATTCAAGTTTGTACCGCTCGGTGCTTCCAAGGAAATGACTGTCGAAGAGGTGATTGAAAAAACCGAACAAGGCAAGAAGTACGGTGGCTTGGTGAGTTTGTCGAAAAGATATCCGATGCTGATGGACAGCAGAGGGACTGTGCTTTCAATGCCTCCCATAATAAACGGCTCGGCAACTGCAGTCACAAGTTCGACAAAGACACTATTTGTAGACATAACCGGACATGATCTTACTGCGACGGAAAACGCACTTGCCATTGTATCGGAGACACTCTGGGATTTAGGTGGATCTGTTCAGTCTGTTCGGATTAGTGATGGTGATAAAGCTAGAATCACGCCTGATACCAGACCGAAAAAGTGTGCTATAAGTGTCCATGACGTGTCCACACTTCTTGGTGTTAACCTCCCGGTCAGTAAGATAAAGGATTCTTTGCTTAGGACCCGTTTTGATGCTGCAGTCAAAGGTAAAAAAATCATTGCATCGATACCCAGATACAGGGTCGATATACTTCATCCAGTTGATGTGGTGGAGGAGGTTGGTTATGGTTTTGGATATGAAAATCTTGTTCCTGATACTGATTTCCCATATTCAAAGGGAAGACCTTCCACCGAATCTGGCTTGATTGATTCAATGAGGAGGCTGGTGTTGGGCCTTGGATTTCAGGAAGTGGTCACCTTCACATTGAAAAGTGTGAATACTCAGTACGTGAATGTCGGAAGGAGCGATGCGGATGCTCTTAAGGTAGAATCGTCAAAAACCAAGCTGTATGAATATATGAGAGATCTTTTGGTACCGGGTATCCTTGAGGTACTTGGCAACAATGTGCATGAACAGTATCCTCAGAGATTGTTCGAAATCGGAAGTTGCTTAAGACGTGATCATAATGCAGAAACAGGGGTGAATGAAGAGTTGAAGATTGGAGGGGCTATTGCAGCAGATGTAACACCTTTTTCTGACATGAAGTCCGTCGTCGATGCTATCATCGAGAAAACCTGCGGCTTCGAGGCGACGTACACCGGAGCTTCCATTCCCTTTCTTTTGGATGGTAGAGCGGCATCTATCTACCTACAAGGCAAAGAAATTGGTTATCTAGGCGAAGTTGCGCCACATGTGCTCAACCTGTTCAAAATAAAAATGCCGGTTTCCGTGTTCGAGTTTTCGATATCGAAGTTATTTTGATCTACTTTTTCCTCTTTTGTTTTCTGTTCCTGTTTGCCTTGGCTGATTTCTGTTCGTTCAATAATGCAGAAAAATGTGAACTGAAATTTTTCCCAGTGAGATTTCGTACTACTTCGTCCATGTAGCTTTTGACATCTTCCTGGCTACGCCGGTAAAAGTCAACTATCTCCAAGAAACGAACGGATTCGTTCGCATAATCTTCTACCAAACACTTCAATTCAGGATTAACTGTCATACCAATAATTCATTGGAACTCATTAATAACCTTCGCGTTTTTGATGCAAGGAATCGTGTTAGCCACGATAGAGACTTGGAAAAGCACATTTTTGGATAAGAGTCTGTTTTATACGGTTGCTGATCTACATCTGGGGCTAGTTTTCCTCTCTTTCTATCGTTTGACCAGACTTGGATAACGTTTGGAATTTGGTACCAAATGATAAGCCCTCCCCCAGTAACCGAGAATCCAAACACAACGCACAAAGATGACAGAGCGAAACACATCATTACTCTGTTTCCGAGTTTGAAAATATTCTGTCAACTGCATACATTGACTGTGAGCCACGGAATTTCTCAAGGGTTAGTTGGCAAAAGTTTTGAGCCAATTCAAAATTCTTAATAGCGCCAAACCTGGGCTTCGCGATGGGGCCGGTCGTCTAGTCTGGTTTAGGATAACTGCCTTACACGCAGTTGGTCACAGGTTCGAATCCTGTCCGGCCCATCCTAATATCTGTGTGGGCCATATGCGGTCTCAAATATGGTTCAGATCCTGAAAGAGGTATCTGTGAGCCAAGAATGCATAAGGGGCGGGTTGGCAGTATCGTACATTCCAACTCGGCAAATATACGAAGAGTCATTTTTCGTGCACCATTTCCCAGAAACAAATCTATCTTTAAGAACCCAGGCCGCACAATTCAAGATAATGCAAGGACAGACAAATAAATATGTGAAGGAATTCTCACTGAGTACAATGCAATCAAATCAAAAATTAAGAATCAAAAGATGGAGATAATGCAAACAAATAATGACAGAACAATGATGATAAGAGGATAGTAAGTGACGTGAACAATTAAGAATTGAAATGCAAGGGCGGAAAGACGAAGGTAACATGAACGAATGAAGGTAATGGGATAGAACACCGAGGGGGCGCAAAAAGAAAAAAATAAAATTCGAGGGAAGTGGAATAACCACAAGGGGGGGAGAGATTTTGATGTGCAACCCTCCACCTATCCTCCACGCCTTCCTGAGATTTGTATTTGATTATGCGGATTGCAGTTGTATATAATCGGTCAGCTTCTCTGCTTCGGTTTTAATGTTCGAAGCTTAACCCAGTCAGGTCAGTAGCCAGTACCAGATAGGTACCAACCTGACTCTATCCTGTTTACCATACGTATCCCAGGTCAGCAGTGTAGATTCCCTTGCGCCTGTTTCCTTCTCTGCCTTCTTCAGTGCTTTCATCTCTCTTTCGCGGATGCCATCCGCAGAATAACTTACCTGTATCAATTCTTCAGCACTGAAGTTCTTCGATACCACGAAATCTACTTCCTGCCCTTCGCTCTTTCCGTACTCCTTCCAGTAGAAGATTTCTCTTTCACGTCTCTTCAGTTCGATCGCTACCATGTTCTCCATAGCTCTTGCCAATGAGAATTCGTATCCTAGGGCTGTCGGGTAGCCAGTATCTATTATGTACAGCTTTTTGAGATTGACCTGCCTACTTCTTTCGCTCTTCATATAGATTTCAACAGGAAATAGGAAATAAGATTCTTCCCCTCTTTTCAAAAGGGAAAGTACTTTCTCCTTCCCAACTCTGAAGCCGATGCTTCGCAGATAGTTGTTCAGCCTGTTCACCGAGAAAAGTCCTGAAAAGTTGGAGAGAAGGTATTTCACAACCGCTTCCGCCAATGCAGAGCCAGCTTCCACAGCGAAATCCCTTACGATGACTGAATCAAAGTACGATCGCAGAATACGGATTTTCTCTTGCCTTTCCTGCTCTAGTACAATACCAGGGTAGCCACCTAGTTCAAAATACTCGCGTAGCAGTGATAGGATTACGCCTCTCTTGTCCTCTCTGTAAAGTATCGTCTCGACTTGGCCTATCTCTACACCCTTAAAACGAAGGAACTCTTTGAAAGAGAGGGGGTAAACCACATAGTCAACGCTTCTTCCTCTCATCTCTTCTGCTATACCTTTTGATGAGATCTTCGAAGTAGAACCTGAGATATAGTATTTTGCGTTCAACCTTCTCCTGAACCATTTCCCATATTCCTTGACATTCTGGATCTCATCCAGGAAAAAGTGGATGGTTGAATCAGGTTTAGGTCTTGAGATTTCATAGAACACCTTAAGCATCTCGTCCAAATCTTCAACTTTGAGACTGCCAAGTCTTGGATGTTCGAAATCAAGGTAAAGTATATTCTCTCTAGGCACTCCGTTCTCCAGCAGCTTGGCGATGGTGTGAAAGAGGAGGAAAGTCTTTCCAGCCCTCCTTGCTCCTGTCACCGATACAACACTCGATGGCGTCAGAGGGAGGTTAAGGTCTCTTTTGATGATCTTGGGTAAGCTTCCATATACCCATTCAGCTACCACAGGTCCAAAGTCGACTGTAGTCATGCCATTGAGCACCAGTTTGAGTGTTTCCGAAGCTTGCTTTTAAATGTGGTCCCTATTGGACCACTTTTATCCACAAATCGGTGTATATAAGAACAGTTTCAAAAATTATCTACTCTCTAAGAATTTCCAATCTTCAATCGAGTCAACAGCATGGTCTCTAATTATCTTCCTTTCCAGCTAGGAGATACTGTTCAAATTATGATTTTTAGCATAAAGTCTAATCATCTTTATTGTGATGTTTGAACGATTAGAGAACAGGCTCTCATTGATCCAAAATCGGAGCGTAGTGCATGATTCTCAAAGCCGTTCAGTCAGAATCACGGTATATTTGAGCGCAACAGAATACCTTTGGAGACCAAGGTCTTAAGCTGTCTGCTCTATCTATCCTTCTTTCTGGACCATCCTATAGAAGCAATTCATTACAAACAGGAATAATCAGGGCATGTTATAGGTCTGTCCATTATTGGGTTCAGAAGCTTAGAAGAATGACATTCGATGAAACCAGGCTCAGGGTGAATGGTATTCAGCCATTCGTATAGTCTGCTATAGACCCAGATACCAAGGAGTTATTAGCTGTATATTCATCTTACCATAGGTCATCTATGAATGCCATGCTATTTATCAGAATGGTTCTTAACACATGCACGAATAAACCTGTAGTACTGGTTGGTGGTGTTCCATGGTTGATGTACACGGACCATTAAAAGATATGGATTGAAGTGGCGGCTCCGTTAACTTGAGCGACCACCTCCATCAGGTTCAGTAGTCAATTGAACCTGATTCTATTCCTCATCATCTCGTTGTACATGAAACAGAATACGTACAGCCACTTCCTGACATGTGACAGGTCGCATCCATGCTTCCTGCAGGGATAGTGATCGTCGAAGCTTTCTGTCCTGTCCTTCAGATATTGGTTCGTCCGTTCTATCAAGCTCTTCTCATATGGGGTATGAATCCTGTGTTCCAACCCCAGTGAATTGCATGCATCAGGATACCATACGCCTTCATCTGTGTACACCATATGCCTTCCGTAGATCTTAACAAGTGTTCTTAGAAAGAACTCCGCAACCATGATGTT
>JAJPJS010000019.1 GCA_021324115.1 Nitrososphaerota archaeon | reverse complement strand
GTCAGGGTGGACGATGACCTCGCGAAGGAGGTCAGGAAGATAGTAAAGGAAAAGTACGGCGGGAGGAGGGGTGCCCTCAGCCTGGTCGTGGAGGAGGCGCTGCGGGCGGCCATTTCTCCCCCCGCCGAGATCTCCGCGTCGTCCCTTCTCGAGGTGATCGACTACGTCTCCCGGGCCTCGAAGGAGGGGCAGCCGAAGGACCAGATACTGACGAACGTCTTCATAATGCTGGACAGGGAATTCGAGCAGAGCATCGTGGCAGGTGTGGAGGACGCCAGCAAAGGGAGGGTCCAGGTGGTCCCGAAGGGGCATGATGCTGTCGAGTTCCTGAGAGGGCTTGCAGAGAGGAAATGAGCTGTGCCGAGACGAGCGAGATACACGGACGAGTTCGTCAAAAGATACAGCGAGCTCGCTTCGCCCCAGCGAAAGTTAGTCGAAGAAGCTGTCAGGCTGCTCCTCTCTGCCGATGACCCGACTCTGTTGGCTCACCATCTGGAGAGGAAGGCGTACTTATGCAACTGGGGTCATAGGGTCAGGGCCAACCTGCTGGTGGTGTTCGGAGTGTCTCAGACAGCGCTGACATTCCTGTCGACAGGGACCCACTCCCAGGCCTACCGCCCCAGATAGCCTGTTCATAGGCATCATCCGGGTTTGCCTTCCACCGAAGGATTAGCCTTGAGATTTTGGCCTCAAGAGTCTGACTACTGGGCGAAAGGAAACCAATCTTCGAGACTCTAGAGGGAAAGCCTTCCCCGGACGTGGTCTGGTACTGGCTGAGGAAATATGGTGTCCGGGTGGTCCCGGCTAGGATATCAGGGCTCCTCTTCGGCAGCCCCGGTCTACTACGATGAACAAGAAAAGCTAAGGCTGGAAGAATCGATTATGTCCATCGTGAAGAAAGAATTCGGCCGGGTGAACTTCGCCATAATCACGAACATGGATTTCGGACGTACCGACCCACATTTCATAATACCTCTGGGGACCTAAGCGGAGATTCACTTCGATTCGAGGTCTTTCCAATTAGGAGACCCGCTACTGCATGAACTTCCCATAAAAAAGCTTCCTCAACGACGCTTCAAGCCAATCTATCGTCTGTTTCCATATCAGCTTCCGAAGTTAGCGCGTGACCCACGAATGAATGGTTTATTTTTTGAGGGCTATCAAGAATCTGCTGGGAAAGAGGTCAGGCGTAAATGTGTTTATCGAGAAGCTCGCATGTTCAAATGTATGGCTGTTTAAAAAAAGGGACTGGTTACCGTTAGTTTCGAATTCGATCCCACAACGATAAGGTAAATCGGGATGAAGATGGTATCAGCGTTGCTCAATAGTGCGAAGTGGGTACATAAATAGCTCAAACTACATTTTATATTGGGATGCCAAACAACTCGGCGCAACTTGATTCTTATAAATTAGGCCTTATATCAGATCAAACTGTGTGAAAGGTCTCTTTGATCACCAATGCCATAGGACGTATTCTTCTTCAGGACATTTGCCAGGAATTCTATCAATCTCTTCGCCCCCATTACGTTGATTGCTCGCCTTATGTTGTAAGCCAGCATCGTCAATCCAATCTCTCCTTTGACCTTTCCAAGCCCCCTGAGGAGAAGGTAGCCTTGGTTGAAGCCCTCTTTATCGTTCCAAACGGATGCTCCACGATTTCTTTCCTTTTGTTCAGCTTCTCTCTGCCTTCCACACTCACTAAAACGAGTGCGGGCCCGGTGGGATTTGAACCCACGGTCTTCAGCTCCGCAGGCTGACGCCTTGATCCGTACTTGGCCACGGGCCCGTTCGAGTCATAAAATGCATTGTTGAAATAGTTTTGGAATGTGGTAAATTGAGATTTGAATAATTTCACACATTTAGATTCGTTAAAAAAGTTAAAGAGAATCAACAAGCTAATTGTTGCATAGTGGGATCTATTGGACCTTGGCAGTCTTCTGATAATCATAGGTAGCATTGTGCTGCTCATCGGAATCATCTCTGGACTCGGCAAATCAGCAGATGCTCATGTGAAAGGAGGTGGGATAGTGCTCATTGGGCCCCTACCCATTGTTTTCGGTTCAGAATGGAAGATAGTAGTGGTTTTGATGGCCATGGCTATTCTCATAATGTTGCTGTGGTTCGCGTTACTCAGGTGAAGAGGGGTGATCCGTTCAAGAATTTCCATTGTGCTTATCATGCTTGGTTTATTTCTCATTATTGCGGGTATTGTTATATCCTCTGGATCCGTTTCCAAGACTCAGACGACTACAGGTGGCGTGATATTCATAGGCCCTGTACCCATCGTATTTGGCTCGGGCCCCGGGTATCCTTTTCTTGTAATCGTAGGTGTACTCATCACATTCCTGATCATCGCCTCACTTCTCGTTACCGTGATTCTCTCGAGGCGAAACGAACACAGGAATGATGACAGCATCGTATAGATTCTTATAAGGGAATTAGCAATCATGTTTAGGCGGCAATGACGAATCAGAGTTACACCTGATAACAAATGAGGGAAAAGGCATTAATCTGAGTCGCCCTGTAAATTTTGCGTGGCAACAAGTCTGGATTATGTACTGCTCGGGTATTGGACGGTGGCAAGCCTTGCGATCGGAGCGCTCGTGGCGCTGTTGTACAGAGTTTTGGCTGGGAATGGCAAGGTTTTGCCTCGCACAATTTCGATTCCAATGACCTCGTCCGTTTCAATTGTAAGTGCGGAGGCTAATTCGAAATTAGAATCTGCAGTAGGTATGATAAATTCGGGCGATTATGGTGGTGCAGCTTTTGCGGCGTACGAAGCTACGAACCTGCTCCTTAACGAATGCTGTGTAAAAATGGGAGTCGATGCCACGTCGGCAACTCTGGATGAATTATGTTCAAGACTTGTGAGCGCGAGGCTGGCCGACTTGGAGTGTGCAAAAGTCAAATTCCTTGAAATCGTCGTAAAAGGTGGAAATGGAACCGTCAACGAAGCCGTTTCGAGAAGATGTGTTGAAGTGGCAGTCGGTTTGAGGGACTACCTTGTAAACGCTCGGCTTGTTGCCGGGTCCTGGCCACCCGAGAAGGTCTGAAGAAGGTATGCGTACTTGGTAAAAAGACTTCACATACTGAAACCTGGTATAAGGGTGCTCGGCATCGCAGAATCGTTTACTCCCGGCAAGGACAGGTACAGCACGGTGGCCGGAGTGGTCATGAGGAAAGACAGGTTGATCATAGATGGCGTGGGTTTTGTCAGGACGAGGGTTGGCGGAGACGATGCGACAGAAAAGCTGGTGAAGCTCTATCATTCTCTAAAGAGGGAGGATATCAATGCCCTCATGCTTTCTGGTGCAGTGATAAGCCATTACAATATAATAGATATCGATGCCTTGGCTAAACGAACAGACAGACCTGTGATTTGCCTCACTTACAGGGAATCGAGCGGAATCGAGGATTCAATAAGAATACATTTCGGTGATGATGCCGAAAATAAGGTCGAAGCATACAGAAAACTCGGCAAAAGGGTAGGCTTGGACCTGAGCACAGGGAAGCGCGTTTTCGTCAGGTGCGCTCAAATCGAGACTCAAGACGCCTCAAGACTGGTAGAATCATTTCTCATCCAGGGCAGATATCCCGAACCGGTCAGAGTGGCTTCACTGCTGGCAGCTTCAGCAAAGCGATTATGAGCTTCCGGTATCTGGATTTGCTGTGCGTTCGCACACCATGTCCAGCACAATTTCCTTCGTACGAGGTCCCAGTTCCGTAACCACTCTCGAACCCCTAAGAACGAGGAAGGGATAGGTGGATGACACCCTTTTCCATTCATCCTCGACAAATCTTCTCTCTTCGCTCCTGACCGAGGAATAGTAATGGACCATGGCCCCCGGTTTACAGGCACGGATCGCGTAGGGTAGAAACTCCCACGAACCTGAGGGGAGGGACATTATGACCCTGTCGAACGTTCCCTCGTTTCCTTCCACCTGATCTCGACAGTCGCCCAGAACAGGAAAGACCCTATTTTGCATACGATTAAGCTCGACATTCCTAACCATTAGCTTAAACGCTACCGGGTTGATCTCACTACTCAATATGGTAACCTGACCAGCCTTTTTTGCTATAACGAGGGAAAAGGAACCTACTCCTGAAAACATGTTGAATATTCGTTCACCGTTCTTCACGTTATCTGCGACTCTCAGTCTTTCGGTCGAAAGTCTTGGGGAGAAATATGCAGATGCAACGTCTACAAACATTCTCACACCTGCCTCGCGATACTCCGTAACCGTGCTGGTGTCTCCTGCGATATGTTCGAGTCCGCGCACCCTGTACTCTCCCCTTACTGGAGATGTCTGATTCCACACAGATTTTATCCGGGGAACCTTCAACATTAGAAGCTCTCCAGCCCTTCTCTTCGATTCGGCAGACCATTCCGTTGGAAGCTTCACAATTGCGATTGATCCCAGCGTGTCGAAGCCTCCGGATAACCTGTGAAGCTCATCGTCCGGCACGTATCCTTTGAGGAGCGACCTGAGGAGTTTCAAGGTCCTACCCAACCGTCAACCTTTTGGAGCTTCTTCGACAGGTTCCCTGGAAAGATAGTAGTAGTTGCCTGACGCCTTCTGCTCCTTGTCGAGGCGACTGTCGGGCTTGTTCACCCTGGGTCGCCCCGTCGATATATCCCTTCTGTAGGTGATACCTATGTTCGACAGAAATAGGTTCATTCCTTCTTCTTTGCCCATGACACTCGTGGCAAGTCCTTTCATACCCGGCTTTCCTGTGAAAATGATGAGTGCATCTGCCACTATGTCGACGAGCATCACGTCGTGATCGATGACTATCGCTGAGCGACCTTTCGCCTTCACAAACCTCTGCAGCGCCCTGGCCATGACTATCCTGTCCTCAATGTCTGTAAATGCCGATGGCTCGTCCAGAGCGTATATATCAGCATCTCTGAGCAGAGTGACTGTCACCGCAAGTTTTTGAAGTTCGCCACCGCTTAGTTCCTTAACCTTCTTCTCCATGATCTTGTCAATCGAGAGGGGGTGAACAAGCTGAGTTCTGTTGTATTCCTCGTTCCAGGATTCACCGACCGTTGAAGTTACAAGCTCTAGAACCGTCCCTTCGTAATCGGTTTGAAGGTATTGGGGCTTGTATGATATCTTTGCCTTCGTCCGCACTTCGCCGCTCTCTGCTGACTCCTGGGAAGCGAGTATCTTCAGAAATGTTGTCTTCCCCAGGGCATTTGCGCCGAGAACCCCTACCACCTCCCCCCTCCTAAGGGAACCCTCTTCAGCGTTGAACTCGAATCCGGGGTAGGTTTTGGTGATTCCAGAATACTCCAGCACAGGCTCCGAAGCGACCCTCCCCTGCTGGGAGGAGTATAGGTTGAAGGTGACAGGAGTATCCCTGAATCTTATGTTTTCTTCGGTTAGGCTGCCCTCCAGCAGCGAATTGATGCCCTCCGATGTGGTTAGGATGCCGCTCACAATCCCGTAGACGGCAGGCTCACCGTATATTATATGGACGTAGTCGGTGGCATAGTCAAGAAAGGTAAGGTCGTGCTCAACAAGGACCACGCTCTTGTTCTTGACCGCCAAACCCCTGATCACCTTGGATACCTGCATTCTCTGAAATACATCATTGAAGCTGCTTGGCTCATCGAAGAAGTAAAGGTCGGCGTCCCTCTCGGCCGCAACGGCGACCGCCAGCCTCTGAAGCTCTCCCCCGCTTAACTCGGAGGGTTGTCTGTCAAGCGACTCCGAGAGGCCTAGTGACCTTGTAAGATCATCCGCTGTACCCATATCGTCGTACTTGTCAAGAAGTTCACGGACACTCTTCTGCCAGGCCCTGGGTATCATGTAGATGGCCTGCGGCTTGACGGAGCATCTGGATTCCCCACGGCTTATCGCTTCCAGGTGATTTCTGAGTTCGGTTCCACGAAACGCGTCAAGTATTTCAGACCAGTCGGGGGGATTTTCGAAGTTACCGAGGTTGGGCTTTATTGCACCTGAAAGTATGTTTATTGAGGTGGATTTGCCCACACCGTTTTTGCCCACGAGACCCACCACCCTTCCCTTCTTCGGCACCGGGAGCCGGTAGAGCCGGAATGTGTTGACGCCGTACTGGTGAACTTTCTCTGTACCCAGCTCCTGTGCCAGATTAACAATTGAAATAGCACCGAATGGACACTTTTTGACACAGATGGAGCAGCCTATGCATGTGATCTCGTTGATCACCGGGAATCCATCCTCACCAAACTCAATCACGCTTTCGCCCATCATCTGGGGAGGGCAGAACCTCTGGCATTCATGCTGGCATTTCTTGAAGTTACATTCTTCCCTGTCCAGTACTGCGACTCTATGCTGCATCGTAGAAACCTCCGTTCATTTCGCCCTCATACGGATGCCCCGGTCCGAGTGCATTTGAACTTCCTTCGGCTTTCCGGTGGCTCATATATATTTCTCGGAATCCGAACATATCTGGTCTTGTGAAACTGCCTCTGGTTCGGTATGGCTGCTAAACGAATCTTTCAAGCCTGGTTTGTGAGATAAGCTCCCTCAGTAGATAGCTGTTGGAAAGCCAGAATGATCGACCCAGTGTAAGTTTGGAGAGGGAATAGGAAAGGGCATCCTTAAGGTCGTCGAAAACCACCGGCTGAGAGTTCAGTGCAATTCTCACGGCTTCCCTGACGTTCCAGACACCAAGAGGAAGCACCTGCCCCGGATATATCTCCCTGAAAGCAACTACCGTGGCCTGCCTTCTGAGCCTGCTAAGGTATTCCGACACCGCGAGTCTCACAGAATAGTAGCAGCCGCCCGGTTCGGCATATGTGGTACGTCCTTCGAAGCCTTCATGGTCGCCGATGGATGTGGCCTGGGACCCGGAAGGATTCCACAGGGTTCTTGGAAACCAGGCTTCTACCCATTCGTATGAGAAGGTTAGGGGTGCCATGATAATCACGTACCTGCTTCCGAGCATGTCGTGGATGAACACATGGAATAGGTCTATCGTTTCATATGTCTTGATGTTTTTCAGTAGAAACTTTGAGAGGGTATCATCGACCGCCGTGATGCTCCACCTGGTGGGTACAAGCTTTCTGTGCCTGTCGACTCCCAACATGCCCGTGCTGAGTAGTTTCTGAAGCGTGTTGACAGAAACACCAGAGTCGTAAAGGCTGAACATTCCATCGGATGCATTTAGGTCGGTATCATAGTAAGCCTTCTCGATTCTTTTGTCGGTCCGACCAGGGGAGAATCTGTATTTTTCTAGAGGGGCCGACGGACCGAATGGAGGTGAAGTATCGTCAACGAAACCAGAGGCCCGGGGCTTCTTCGAGAACTCCAGTTCCGCATCCACACTTCTGGAACTTAGAAGCATGCACTGCAGTTCGTACAAAATGCCTTGGGGGTCCTTAGCATCATACACAGAGACTTCCTTCCTTCCCCTCACCATGCTCATCCTGAGGTTCACGACGTCTTCAAAGTCCAACCCATGCCAGCGTTCAGGTTCATCGAAGTAAGCCGTATCACCCTGCTCGGGTGGCATGAGAGGTCCAAGCGAAAGTCTGGGATAGCCGTACCTTCCCACAAAGACGGCCGGGGGCGAACTGCCGTTCAGTTCCCTGTTCAGATTCTGTGAAACTCTGGAATAGGATGAGATTTTCAAGAGTATGGGACAGGTAGGTCGTCCGCAGAGCAGTTTAGTGAACCTGCATCTAAGGCAGATCTCCGGACCCCTTAACCTGACAATCGTGGGAAGCTGCTCCTCGAGTTCTTGGGGGTTCGGAAGTAGCAAACGCATTCCATTTGTATAATGCTCATTTAAGTCCTTTTGGTGGGAAAGAGATTTCAATATGTTCTGCGGTGAGTTATATTATGTCAGATGACACAAAGAAGGGCGAGAAGGAAAGCGTGAAAAGGGTTGAAGAGGAACGGATCGTTGCCTTGTTTCAGGCGCTCGGAAATATGCAGAGGCTAAGAGTGATAAGACTCCTTCTCGAATCGGAAAGACCCATCCATCTTAAGGGGATATCCAGGGAACTTGGTCTTGATTATGCATCAACGTACAGACATATCGAGAAACTGAGGTCCATAGGGGTCCTCGGGATACACGAGGTGGGAAGGTCGCGTGTACCCTATATCAAGAACAAGGACAAAATTAGTATAATAACTAGAGAAGCCCAAGAACTTACTATGTCAAATAAGACATAATAGCTTAAAATTTTTAAGTATCTATATCTGTGACCTGCGCATACTATAATGACTTCAATACAGACTCAAAAGAAAAATGACACCCGGAAGCTTGCTGCTGCAGCAGCCCTCGCCGCACTGGCAAGTGTCATATCACTGGTGGGAATAACATTTCCCTTCCCTCTCCTGCCATTCCTTCAATTCGACTTGGCAGAAATACCCGACATGCTTTCCTTCTTCCTTCTCGGACCCTCCGGTGGACTAAGTGTTACCCTGGTGCACTGGATGATACTTGATTTTCATGGAAGTTTTGATCCGGTCATTGGGCCAACAATGAAGTTCATGGCTGTTTTTGCAACGATGCTCGGAGTATATCTGGCGACGTATGTCATTAGAACCGGGGCAGCCAGAAATCACGCTTTTGCGTTCATTCTTGGAGGCGGAGTCGCGGTCAGGTTCCTGCTCATGCTTCTGCCCACCTTCCTGCTGTACTATTTCATCTCTCCAAACCTGTACCTCGCCTTCGCGGAAAAATCGCTTTCCGCGATTGGAATCAGCGTTACAGGGACTCTTGCGGCTGCCCTGCTTGTGACCGTTTTCACTGGAATTTTCAACATCGCACACGCCATCTTCACAGTGACGATTTCCTGGGGGGTTTACCGTGTAGCGAAACGTTCTGGTGTCCTCTCGAGGGGACTCGACTGGATAGGAAACAGGATAGAAAAGTAAGTTAATCTTCAGCTCTTTGATAATCCGGCCGGATAATTAGGGGTAGATTTGGTAATGATTTTGGATTCATCTTGGAAACCGGTTAAATGGAAGCTCCCGCAGACACGGCCCGATGACGGTGGAATCAAAATCGCCCAGTCGGAGATGGCTGGCCGCAACCATAGTTCTGGCTGTTTTATTGGCATCTGTCGTCATCGTTTTTGACGCGCAGCTCTCCCAGGAAAGGGCAGAGACAAATCAAAGAGTCTCCAGTCTCCAGAACACAATCGCGAGCCTCCAGAACACCAACTCACTTCTTGAATCACAGATTTCTGCCCTTTCGGGGAAGAGCAATGTTACGCTAGTGGCTTCTGATGCTGAAAGTATCTACAAGAATGCCAACGCCAGTGTGGTAACAGTACAGGGGATCCAGGCAGCTACTTCCCTGACAATATTCGGAAGTCAAACCACCTACACGGCGGTGCTGGGTTCCGGTTTCGTAATAACCTATAACGACTCCTTCTACATCATCACTAACTACCATGTGGTGAACGGGGACAGCAATCTTTCTGTCACCTTCTGGGACGGAAATGCGTATCCAGCCAAGGTAGTCGGTACAGACCCATACAGCGACCTGGCTGTACTCAGCGTCAATGCTCCTTCATCTGAATTTATACCGCTTCAGATCGCGAGTTCATCTGACCTTGTAGTTGGAGAGTCGGTATTTGCTATTGGTAATCCATACGGCCTTTCAGGTTCCTTCACCTATGGCATAGTGAGCCAGCTCGGAAGGACGATCCAGGAGTCCACGACGAACGGCTTCTCGATTCCTGACATCATCCAGTTCACTGCTCCAATAAATCCCGGGAACTCGGGTGGACCCCTCCTCGACAGCAATGGAAGGGTGGTGGGAATAACCACGGCCGTGGTGAGCGGTTCTCAGGGGTTGGGCTTCGCGATCCCATCTGATACCATCCTGAGGGAGCTTCCTTCACTGGTTTCCAGTGGTTCATACAATCTGCACCCGTACCTGGGCATAACGAGTGTGGATATGAATCTGGAGCTGGCGCAGGTGATGGATGTGAATGTCACATACGGGGTTCTTGTTGAAACTGTCGTACCCGGCGGACCCGCTTCGACGGCGGGTCTGAGGGGAGGGAATACCACCGCCGTGATAGCGGGACAACAGTACCTTGTAGGAGGCGATATTATTGTCTCTATAAACGGAACAAAGATAGTCAACCAGGATGCCCTGTCGTCATACCTTGAAGAGCATGCGATTGCGGGGCAGAGCATACAGCTTGGAATCCTCAGGTCCGGCCAACCCATTACAGTAAACATTGTGCTCGGGGCAAGACCAGCTCCATAATGGAGGTATTATTTTAAGTGGAGAACGATGTCGTTAATTCATTTGTCCTCATATTTCGAATCGGAAAATCATCTGATTCCAGAGACGACAACGGAGGAAGGAGAATGTGAAGTCGAAATGAACCAGCTCAGTACCGGGAATGGTGGAGACATGCCATGACGAAGGGTTTCCGAAAAGGGGATGTCAGCGCAATACCGGACCGGTCGACTGCGATAGAATTATTGGAGGGTCGCCACCCCCCGAGAACCATGGACTCCTTCGAGCGGTTACTCTGGTGGCTTTTTGCTGGAAGCGCCGGGGCCCGTACGAGGGCGTTGGTACTTTATGCCATAAAAGATCAGCCAAGAAATGCGCAGCAGCTGTCTCTGGCACTGGGGCTCGACTACACCACGGTTAGACATCATTTGAGGGTGCTTGAGGCAAACCGGCTCATCGTCTCCGAGGGGGAGAAGTATGGCAGGGTATACTTTGTATCCGAAGGTATGGAAGCTCACTGGAGCATTCTGGAATCTCTTCTTCGCAAAATGAGCGGCAAAGGGTCAGGGAGCGATAAGGGAAGTGCAAAACGAGCAGTCTAGGCGGAGACCGACCGGCAAATACTGGGTGCCGGTCGCAATTCTGATAGGAGTGGTGCTGGGGTTTTTCCTTTCCTTAACAGTTCCGCCGCTGCCGTACAACGAATTTGTGTTCGGTATTCACTATTTCGACTGGTCTTACTTCGCCTTCCACATCATACTGTCGACTGTCGCTATAGCGCTTCTTGTTGCTTTGTTTGTGGTTTACATCAGGATATACAGTGAGACTAGGGCAAACTTTGCTCTCGGTCTAATCATTGTTTTGGGAGCCCTTCTGCTTCAGTCCTTACTCACTTACCCGTTGCTGCTTGCGGAACCGAGAGAATTCTGGACAATACCCGGAGCATCTTTCGACTCGGCTGACATCCTGCTAATTGTAGCGTATGCCGTTTTCCTCTACCTGAGCCTCGAATGAGAAGACTTGGTGAGTTTCCTGAAATCTGTAATCACCTTATATAACCCAGTAAATGGTGCGGGCTTTGAGATGAGTAGGGATATGATCTGCCTTTCAAGCCCCACAGACACCGAACTTCAGGTAGACGAGGCATCAAAACTATGTTTAGGACGGATGTCGGATATGATTTCTGAAGGCGATAAGAATCTGATAAGAACACCCCATAAAACGCTTTCTGCTGGTTGCGGATGTAATGTACCGGTGCCAAGTCGAATGCTTTTTGATTGTTGCCCCGCGATCAGTTTAATGGCTGTAAATTCAACAATGTATTCAGGACGGTCAGCCATTCAGCGTTCTGAGACCATATCTGAGCTACACACCTTATGGAGCAGGTGACTTTGTCTTGGCAAATGTAGCGAAAGGTCCAGTTCTCGAAACAGTCTCACTTACGAAGGTATATGGAAGGCAGAATGAAGCCAAGACTTTTGCCCTGAGAGGTGTTACCTTTGCTGTATCCAGAGGAGACTTTGTGGCTATAGTAGGCCCATCTGGTTCAGGCAAAAGCACACTCTTAAACCTCATCGGCGCCCTTGACAGACCAACATCCGGAAAGGTGGTCATAACCGGAAAGGACATTTCGAAGCTGGAAAGTTCCGAGCTGGCAGCGATAAGGAATACGAAGATTGGTTTTGTATTTCAATCCTTCAACCTGATTTCAAGGATGACGGCAGTGGAGAATGTTGAAGTTCCACTTCTCCTGTGGCGGATGTCCCCCTCAGAGAGGCGGAGGATCGCACTATCGTTGCTTGACGGGCTTGGCATAAGGGATAAAGCGAACAACAGGCCTGAGCAGCTAAGCGGAGGGGAGCAGCAGCGTGTTGCCATAGCCCGCGCTCTTGCAACGAACCCGGAAATCATTCTTGCCGATGAACCGACCGGAAATTTGGATACAAAGAATGCGGAAAATGTCATGGACCTGCTCCAGAACCTCAACAGGAAGAGGGGCAAGACCCTAATCATAATCACACACAGTGCCGAGGTGGCAAGTCGGGCGAACCATGTAATATACCTCAGGGATGGGAGAATCGAACGGATGGAGGCGGCCTAGATATGCCGTTTTCCAGGATAACGAGCAGGAAAAAATTTTCATTCCTTGTGCCACTGCTTTTGATTTTGATTTCTATTCCGACCGGACAGTTCGCCCTGCATGATTCCTCGGCTGAGGCTGCGACGTGCGCGCCATCGATCAATCCATTTACAGTTTCGAACGTGGGGTGGAGTGGCAATTCGCAGGGGGTCGGTCCGGGGGATGGTAATGTGCAGTTGGTGGTGAGCATGGTTTACTCTGGTGGTTGCCCTGTTACTTATGCACAGTTCCAATTAGGGCTGAAGTCGCCATTCTCCGCGGCTTTTGGGGGCGGTTCCTCCTCCTCATCGGAATCGTCTTACCAGGTGAATCTTCCCTCCTTTGCGCAATTCCAGCTTGTGTATTCACTCAACATTGCCGGGAACGCCACCACAGGAGTCTACCAGCTGCCGATGACAATCACGTTTGATATTCAGAATGCAACCGGGTTCGGTGAAACCACGGAAGTCTCGGTCCCACTTCTCGGCTCGGTCCAGCTTGGGGTTGGCGGCATTACCTCAGTACTCAGCCCTGGCCAGGTGAACAACGTAACACTTTATGTTTACAATATGGGAACAGGGAACTCCACGAGTGTTCAGCTATCATTTTCCCAACCGAGTCAGGGTCTGAGTGTACTTACACAGATTCCATCGATTCCACTTCTGAAGGGGGGTGAGAAGGCAACGCTTCAGGTTCAGATGTTTGCCTCAAACTCGGTCCAGGGACAGCCGGTAACCCTGCCCATTTCCATATCATATGTGAACTCATATGGCGTACAGAACATTCAACAGGGCATTGTGGGCTTCTACGTACAGTCGCTGACCTCCATTTCCTTCGGTTCGCCGTTATCGGTGAGCACACTTACCCCCACCGTGCCGGTAGGGCAGAGTTCAACACTTGAGATTATAATAAGAAATACAGGCAGGACTGCAATATCTTCGCCGTATTTTACATTCACAGTCCCGGCTGGCTTCGCAGTGGTTTCAAACTCCACCTTCTCCGAGCAAGGCATGACGATTCCGTCCGGCGGAACATTCCTTTTTGATGTAAATGTGAGTTCAGGACCCAAGACCCCCGAGAGTGCATACAGCGGCCAACTAGCTATCTCCTATCTTGACAGCCTGGGGAACTTGCAGACCACAACCATCCCGGTGGGTTTCGTTGCCGTTGGCAGGATAGTGCTTGCCGTCCAGTCTATAGCATTCAGTGAGACGGGCGGCGTGCTCACGATGAGTGGTACACTTCTGAATGAAGGAACTTCTTCCGCATACTACTTGCAGTTAAATGCAACAGTTGAACAGAATGCCGGCGTCATTGGACAGGGTAACGGTTACGTTGGTGAAGTGGACCCTAATACACCCATCCCATTCACAGTTCAGGTTGCCCTTCCCTCCTCAGCCACGAATGGCTCGGCTTCTGTCAGCCTCCGAGCAGGGTATCTGAACGATTATGGCCAGCAGCTCAACAGCACGCTTCCCGGGCAAACCTTCCAGCTCACCCTCACCCGAACCTCCACGGTTCCTTCGGGCGGAAGCGGTGGTGTGATTCCCATTAGAAATGGCCGAGGACTGTTCATCCTCTCCGTTCTCGTGCTGCTGGCAGGGATCATACTGATAGTGGCTGCAGTCTACTTATCCCGGCGCAGAAGTGGAAGCAAAAAAGCGGAGGATTACGCAGACCAAGACAAGAAGGTAATTTAACTGGGGGCTCATCTCGAATGAGGCTAAGTGACCTGGCCAGATTCGCTTGGAGGGCTATGTCCGACAGAAAGCTCAGAACGGCTCTGACCATAGTGGGGATAATCATTGGCCCTGCCACCATAGTGGCTCTGCTGGGAGCGACTCAAGGATTCAGCAACTCAGTATCATCTGCATTCAGCCGGACAGGCACAACGAGCATATTCGTCCAGCCGAACGGAAGGGGGGCATCGCTTACATACACAGATGTACCGGTTTTGCAGAAGATGTCAGGCGTGAAGGCGGTCGTGCCATACTATCTGATTCCCGGCACGATTCAGCAGGGTGGTCAAACCGTTTCTGTCCAGGTCCTTGCGGGGGATTTTGCACAACTCTCACTTGTGCTCCCGGGCCTTGCGCTATCACAGGGTTCCACACCCTCGGGGTCTGACCTGGCAGGCGCCGACATTGGCTGGAACATCGCGAATCCCACGACGGCCGGCGCACAGAACCTTACGGTGAACCAAATCGTCACCATCACCTTTTCAGATTTCAGTGGCTTCGGTGCAACAGGAACGAATGGCGTGAAGTCGTTCGTCGTCCGAGGAATATTCTCATCCTACGGTCAGGGGTTTCTCATCAATCCGGATGAAGCGATATTCCTTCCACTTGCCGAGGGGCAGGCTCTTCTTCACAGCCAGGATTACAGCGGGATAATAGTGGTGGCTACGACCACCTCGGCGGTCAATCAGGTTGTCGGGGAAATAAGCGGTCAGTACGGCAACTCCGTCAGGGTTACCGCAGTGACCCAGATCCTGAGCACGATAGAATCCATCACGAACGGTATCGGCACGATACTAGCTTCGGTGGGTGGGATTTCCGTGATTGTCGCATTCATAGGAATCATGACCACGATGTTTACAACAATAGTCGAAAGACAGAAGGAGATAGGGACACTCAAGGCGGTCGGATACACGTCCAGAAACATTCTTTCGATATTTCTTGTGGAGGCTACTATCACGGGATTCATTGGGGGCACAATAGGTGCGGGGGCTGGCGTGGCTCTTTCATACGTAATAGTTGCCCTGTTCTCCGGATTCGGGGGCGGTGGAGGGGGAGGGGGAGGGGGAGGGGCAGGTGTGTCAGCGAGAGGCGGAGGAGCGGGTGGATCTGGTTTGGGCGGGCTCGGAGGATCATTTTCTTCGCTTCACATAGTTCCTGCTATCAGCCCGGAGCTATTGCTGTTCGCGGTTGCCCTTGCGACGGCAGTTGGAGCGATAGCCGGTTTGCTTCCGGCTTGGAGGGCGTCCAGGCTGACACCGGTTGAAGCGCTTCGGACACTCTAATCGGGTCTAGGGGAGATCCAAAAGTACCGCTGCCATGATCTCACTCAAAATAAACCACAAAATATGATCAGGTGCAAATCGCATCGTAGCGCCATAGCACCTTTAAATAAAAAATTTAACCAAACGACCTGTCCCCTGCGTCACCCAACCCAGGCACAATGTAGGCTCTTTCATTCAGCTCGTGGTCAACAGCCAGGGTGTAGAGTTCAACTTCCTTGTTTGAGGAGAGTATTCTTTCTATACCGTAGTCACATGATATGACAGATGCGATAAGCGTTCTCTTTGGTTTTCCGGCCTTATCCGTTTCTTTCAGCGTTTCCAGTATGGTGGAACCGGTGGCAAGCATCGGATCAGCGATTATCGCAGTATCGTCGGGCATTATCTTGGGAAGCTTGCTGAAATAGCGAACGGCCCTTATGTTTTCGACGCCAGGCCTGTCTTCGGTCCGCTGGATCGCCATAACCCCCTGCCTTGCCAACGGAAATGCCTTAAGCAGGCCTTCCACGAGAGGCATTGCCGCTCTGAGAATGTTGACTATAACGACGTGTTCCATCTCAGGGATTTGTATGCCAGGAGCAGTGGCACCAAGTGGGGTCGTGACGGAAACCTCCGATGTATGGAATGATCGAACCATTTCGTACCCCATCAGCCTGCCTACCTTCACCACTCCCTTTCGGAAGGTGATCTGGTCAGTGTTCCTATCTCTGAGCTGCGTAAGAATGGCCTGAGCAAGCGGGTGGTCAAGTACATGTATCCGACCGGGAAACTTCGCCGACATCTCAAATAGATCGTTTTTCGACGCTTAAAAAGATTCTAGAACCAGGGAGGGAGGTCATCGTACTGCTTCGTTCAGGAATACCTTCACCACGACTTCGCTTCCATCCTGTATTCCCAGCGCATCCCTCAGCCTCTTTGGTGCGATCACTTCGAGAACAGAATTATCGTAATGCGTTCTGTCTATTGCAAGAAGTGCGCCCCTCTCATCCTCTATAAGAGCCGAATAGAGGTTGAGACCCCCATATGTCCTAGTACCGTCCGAAAAGCCGTCTATTCTTATACCGGCCCTCTGCTTCAGTTCGGCTAATCTCTGCATTTCCACCGGAGATTTTAGTTTCAGGTTGAGTGTTCCAGGGTAAGGCACGAAACCCAGCACTCTTCTGAAACCCTCAGAATAGCCCTGCATGCCCATGTAGTAAGCACCCTCACCCAGACCGGTAAAGAGGGTACCATGAAATTCGAAAATATCCGGCGCCTCCTCCATCATGCTCTTCATCATAAGATAAAAAGATGTAAGTTCGTTGATGCCCTTATCTGTCATCTGTATCGCGAATGATCGCCCCTGCCTTCGCCTGATTATGTAGCCTTCTTTCTCAAGTTCGCGTATATGATTTGAAGCCGCCTGCTGCGACTTGCCCAGCCTCTTAGCCAGCTGAGTGGTCGTCATCTGGACCGGCCTGCTCTTTGCCCCCAGCAAAAGAAGCTGCAGGAGGGAGGGAAGGTAGGCAGATCTCAGTGTGTCCTGTATCCTGGTCACATACGTAGCATCAATCAACCAATATTTTAGTATTTACAAGAAAACCTATTATACAGCGAAAATCGCCGCAGCCATGAACATGACAAGAACGCAGACAATAGCAGGAGGGGCCGTATTCGGTGCGGTCTCCATAGCCATCTCTCTGTTGCATCTCGGTGTCCCCTTCCTGCCCGTGCCTTATCTTGTGTTCGAATTTGCCGAAATACCTGTCATCATATCGGGGATGCTTTTCGGTCCTGTTGGTGCCCTCATATCAGCTGCCGAATATTGGGGCATGCTTCAGCTTATCGGTCAGTTCGCACCCATCGGACCCGCCGCAGCTTTCCTGGGCGTGGGTAGCACAGCAGTCGGCGTAATATTTGCTGCTAAGGTTTTGCACAGGTTGAATATCAGGCCGGGTATCTGGGGTTTTTCCGCGCTCGCAATCGTAATTGGTGCGCTGATAAGGGCTCCTGTTGAAACGCTCGTGAATTTCGGCATACTGGTGTACGTTGCACCCGGTTTTGCTCCTTTTGCGGCGCATTCCTTGGGCAACTTTCTGGGTTATCAGCTTTCGCCCGGTACCGGTCTCGAACTTGTGTTGGTGTTCACAGCTACCTTCAATATAATACAGACGATCGTTTCTGTGCTTCCATCGGCAGCTGTGAGCGAACTCGCTATACTCAGGCTTAGCGGAAGACGAGGTCAGGAGTACTGGCTTTCGAGATTTACGAGGGTGGGTTCGAAGAAGGCTGACAGAAGTATCGAAGTCACTGGTTCCGCTTGACGTATCCGGCTGATTCAAGGAAGCCGATGAGCCTGTTAAGTATGTCGTCATTCTCCGAAAGTGTGTAGAGATGCCTTCTTTCGCTCTTTCCCACCTCCACCACCCAGCCCACTTCCATTAGAGCGTTCAGGTCGGAAGCGAGAGAGGCAGACCTCAGCCCTGTCATCTTCTCCAGCTGATACTTCGACATGGGTGTTCTGTTGGGGTCCGCGAGTACAGCAAGAATCCTCAGCCTTCCCACCGTGCCAATCGCCCTTTCGAGCTTCTTTTTACCTTCGCCGAGCTGTGTCATAGGTCCTCTACTCCGATAGCCTTTCAACGAGGTACTCAAGAAATCTGTCCAGCGTGTTGGCTGATACGCTGGATATTCCGATTTCGGTCAGGCCTCTGACATCGATTATCCCCCTGTTCTGCAGGTCCTGAACGTACCTCACCACATCCTTCAGCTCCATTTTTCTTGGCTTTCCCTTCTGACCCGAGTGCTCTACCTGAGCAACAATCTGATCGAATGAGACATATGGTGACCTGCTGTGGATGAGAAGACGCGCTATCGATAGCAGCACGTACCGCTCTTCTTCAGGCAGGTACATCAGGTCCTCTTCTGTTACAGACGGGTTAAGCACGCTCAGCACCTTTCTTACGTGCTCTGGGTTCAGCGTAGGAGAACCCAGATTCTGCGCTAGCATACAAGAGTTGTAAAGGATTGATAGTGCGTATCTGGCGTCACCGGAACCAAGGGGCGGCGATGTTACATCGGCGATGTACCTCAAAACATCGTCCCCGACCGTGCCAGGGTAAACTGCTTCGTAACAGCGTCTTTCTAGTATATCATATATCTGATTTGTTCCGTAAGGCTCGAACTTAACATAAAAGCGACCCAGGCTGGAGAGTTCTGCCTCGTCGAGTTTGGACTGGTATGTGGTGGACCTCGCGGTGAACACGATCCCGAGAACATTGCAGTGGGTGCCTGGTAGAACTTCGTTGAGCCTCGTAAGGTTATAGACGATTGGCTCCTTCGTTTGATTGATCATGAAATCGAGCTCATCGAATGTTAGAAGAATGTACAACTCCCTCTTTTGTATGTATTTCAGAAGCTCGATGACGAGTTCTTCGGCTCCATAGCTTGCAGAGAATATGCTCGGCTCAACGGCCTGGACGATGTAACGAAACACCATCAGTCTTGTGGCCCCATGCTGCCTGGGATTCACATAAACATGCTTCAATGCGATTCCAGATTCCTTTGCGGCTTCCTCCAGCATCGTTCCGAATTTCAGAGCAGTCACCGTCTTTCCGGAGCCAACTGGACCGATGAGCTGATAGTACTTGGGGCTGGAGTTTGCAGGGTCAACAATCGCATTTTTGAAATACTCGAAGAGATCCCTTACCTGCTTCTCCCTGTGAGGCAGCTCACTTGGTATGTAGGATGGCAAAAGCTTGTCTCCATCCTTTAAAATCATAACGCAGGGGAAGCCATACCAGTGATAAATAGATTGATTGAAAGATGAATTATTTGCTTAACAGGACAAACAACAGAATGACGGAATAATGCCTATTCTGACACGGCGCTGAGTAACTTTTTGGCTACTCGAGCGACCCCAACATCGTATATGTAAGGGCCCAGTTTCGGTCCCCTTTCTTGTGACAGCAATATTCTGTAAAGGTCCCTGAAGAATTCTGAAGGTTGAATGCCGTTGAGCTTCGCCTCCTCGAATATCAAGCTCTGGATTTCGTCCGCCCCGGAAGCGCTTTGGATCCGTGTTGCAAGTTCTGCGATGGCGGCTCTTGTCTTCTCGGTAAGGACGGGAGACGTCTTTCCCTCTGTCTCATGCCCCCCGAGTGTATCGATGCCCCAATTTCTTGCAAGTTGTACTCTTTCTTTGATAACAGGTGAAGATTCTGACACATTATAGCCGGTCGCATTGAGTCTCCTGACTACATACTCGACAGATTTATTCTCCGGTGCCAGCCTAGCCAAATCGGCGAGGAGTCTGTATGGAATGTGGGGCTGTCTGGATACCGGATTCATGAACGTAACGTACTCATAAAGACCCTTCAGCCTCTGGGCTTTTTCTTTCGGTTCAACATTAATTCTTCCAAAGTAAACATCTTCAAGCCAGTCGAGTTCATCCATGTACTTTGGAATATCATCTATCGATATTGCTCTCGTACCCACTATACGCTTGAACATGAGAAGAACCAGGCTGCTTCCATTTGCGTACCTGAACCACGTCTGAGGCGTCAGCAGAGCTCCTTCGGACTTTGAAAATTTCTTGCCGGCCTTGTCTAGAAAGAGTTCATACTTGATGTGGTAAGGATGCGGGAAGCCTAGAATTAGGTCCGAAACCCAGTCGTTGACCTTTACGGATGTGGTTAGCTCCTTTCCGTAAGCCTCGTACCTTATGTCGAGTGCGGCCCACCTCGTGGCAAATTCAACCTTCCAGCTCAGTTTGCCTTCCCCCGAGGTCAATTTCGTGTCTCCTTCGTAACCACATCCTTCACTGAACTTTCCTCTGAGTGTGGTACCCACACATCTGTAGTGGATGCTGTCAGTCGACCTTTCAAAGCTCATGGCTTGGGTTGTATATACCCTGCCACAATTCTTGCAGATGGGAAAGTATGGAAGTGCCTCCTCATATTTCTCCTGCCCCGTAATTTCCTTTATCTTCTTCCCGATCTCCTCGCTGCGCGAAAGTATGGTCCTCATATAGGGAACGAAGATGCCCCTCTTGTAATTTTCCGAAGCGCTCTGGTAGCTATATTTGATTCCAACCCGATCCATGCCATCCCTGAGAAGAGCGCCCATATGATCGCCATAGTTCCTGTGGCAACCAAAGGGGTCCGGAATCCTTGAAACAGGATGTGCGATATACTGCTCAAGGTTTATCCCCTGTGGAAGACCCTGCGGAACTTTCCTTAGCCCATCCATGTCATCGATATATGCTACGTGTTCGCTTTCGACACCCTGAACTTCGAGGGCCATCTGGATGCCGTATGCCCTGATCGTGTCCGAGAGATTTCCAATATGTGGAATGCCGCTGGCTCCCAGACCGCTTTCAACCCTGACCAGGTCCAGATTCCGACCAAGCTTCTTTTCCCTCTCAATCACCTGATAGGCAACCTTGTCCATCCATGTCCCCTTCCCTATCAGAGCTCGCTGAGGCACACCGCTGCCTCGATTTTTCGTGTATTTAGCCTGTGTCATGGACAGATTTACCTCAATACTCGCGGGAAATGAGTTCTCGCTTGTCCGAAGGCGAATCTAAGGGAAGCCGTTAGTCAGACCTTGCTTTCCGTTGACAAGATGCTTTTACTAGTGCTAGTTTTGAGAACGTCGATAAACGATGAAGTAAAGGCCGGAAGGTCCGCAGGCATCCGCGAAGTTACCAGCTTGCCGTCCGTCACTACCTCAACATCTGAATAATTGGCCCCCGCCGCGATCAGGTCATCGCGAACACCGGGCCAGCAGGTCATCCTTTTCCCCTTCACCGCGTTCGCAGAGATAAGTATCTGAGGTCCATGACATATGGCACCGATGGGAGCATCCCTTTGCACGAAACCTCTGACTATTTTTACCGCATCCTGATTGAGCCTAACCTTCTCTGGGCTGCGACCACCAGGAAGCACGAGGCCCAGGTATTCGCCGTGGTCGACCTCGTCGTACGCCTTCTCCGCCATGATCGTGTAACCATGCTTCCCAGTGATGTTTCCTCTATGCGTGCTCGCCACCACCGGCTGGTAACCCGCTTCTTTCAACCTGAAAAGGGGATAAAACAGCTCAAGGTCTTCGACCTCTGGCTCAACGAGAAAGAGAATTTTGCTGCTCATCGATTGAGCGGTTAGTCGAGACAGAGATAATCGTTTCTGTAAGTTTCAATCTAAAGGTGCAGCATTACAAAAACAAGTACAAACACGATTGATATCGTATTCAGAACCTTGATGAGTGAATTTATGCTAGGCCCTGCGGTGTCCTTGAATGGGTCTCCAACTGTATCCCCGCTCACGGCCGCGGCATGGGTTGGAGTCCCCTTGCCGCCGTACATGCCAGTTTCTATGTACTTCTTTGCATTGTCCCATGCGGCTCCGGCGTTCGCCATCATGAGGGCAAAGAACACTCCTG
This sequence comes from Nitrososphaerota archaeon, assembly GCA_021324115.1. Taxonomy (GTDB): domain Archaea; phylum Thermoproteota; class Nitrososphaeria; order Conexivisphaerales; family DTJL01; genus JAJPJS01. Next base: position 34,361 of record JAJPJS010000019.1, on the reverse strand, counting down.
ACACAACGCTTCCGATGAGCACGCCTCCAAGAGCTACAGGACCGAGTACAACGCCAACAATGATCGGGGTAAGAATAGCGAGTGCACCCGGTGCTACGAGTTCACGAAGAGCGGCCCTCGTGCTTATGTCGACACACTTCTCGTAATCCGGACTGGCCTTGCCCTCGCGAAGACCTGGGATCTCATTGAATTGCCTCCTTATCTCGTTCACCATCTTGAACCCGGCCTTTCCCACAGCCCCTATCAGGAATGAAGAGAAATAGAACGGCAGCAATCCACCAATAAGGAGGCCAATGAGAAGCAGGGGGTCAGAAAGCACGTACTCTGGAGGATTGGTTACACCATGGTTCAGGTATGCTGCGCTTACCTCGCTCTGATATGCGATAAAGAGAGAAAGAGCTGCAAGCGCAGCCGAACCAATTGCGAAACCCTTCGTGGTGGCCTTTGTTGTGTTGCCAATGGCATCGAGTTCATCAGTCACCTCTCTAACACCCTCTATGCCCGCCATCTCGACTATGCCGTTGGCGTTGTCGGTGATGGGTCCAAAGGCATCGATGGATAATATGATGCCCGTGAGCGAAAGCATGCTCATCGTGGTGATTGATGTTGTGTAGACCCCTGCGCTACAGATGGTGTTGGGAGAACAGGATGCTCCAACCGCCCAGTTGCCAAGCGAATAAGAAATTGCAATTGCGACCACCAGTATCAGGGCGATCGGTGCAGCACTCTTCAGGCCGGTGGCGAAGCCCGAAAGGAAGTTGGTGGCTGAACCTGTCTGGGAAGCTTCGGCGATCGCTTTCGTAGGACCAAACCTGTATGAGGTGTAGTAGTCGGTCACAGCCTCGATCACGATGACCACGACAAGCCCTAGGATAACCGCACCCGCCATGGCATACGCGAACTTCAGATCGAATGAGAACAGGTACAGCGTGACGACAACATCGAGTATTGAAGCTATTATCGCGGCGACGTACAGTCCTCTGTTAAGGGCAGCCATTGCTTTACCTCTCTTGGCTCCCCGGACCGCAAGCCCGCCGGCGATCGAAGCCAGAACACCCATTCCACCTATAACAAGTGGGTAAGGCACAAGATCGGGTCTTGAGACACCGAAAACAGAGCCACCCTCGAATACGAGCGTTCCCAAGAGAATCGCGGCGAGAGCAGTCACAATGTAAGACTCGTAGACGTCAGCACCCATTCCAGCGCAGTCGCCAACGTTGTCACCTACGTTGTCAGCTATAACGCCTGGATTTCTCGGGTCGTCTTCAGGTATACCAGCTTCTATCTTACCGGCTATGTCGGCACCCAGGTCCGCAGCCTTTGTATAGATTCCGCCTCCCACCCTGACGAACATAGCTATCACGCTGGCTCCGAAGCCGAAGCCCACAACTGCGGCCGGCTGGGGGACAAAAAGATAGAATATCGCAAGACCCAAGAGCGCAAGGCCTGGGACGGTCATGCCAAGGACAGATCCGCCCCTAAATGCAACCATAAGGGCGGAGTCCATCCCCTTTCTGCCAGCTTCGGCTGTCCTGCTGCTTGAACGGACCGTCATGCTCATGCCTATGTATCCCGCGAGCGCGGAAAAGGCTGCACCTATCGCAAAGCCAAGTGCCACAAGCCCATAGGGTTTCACGGTGAGTGAGATTACAGCCGCCAGGATGATAGCAACGGGGGTGATCCATATGTATTCCCTGCGCAGAAATGCGTTTGCACCTTGTTTTACATAATTTGCAAGCTCCTGCATCTTTTCGGTTCCTGGATCTCTAGAGAGAATATACCGGATCAGAATAACGGCATAGATCAGTCCAATGACGGCACTTACAATGGCGATATATTCAGAGATACCAACCATGTCGCAATCTCACCGAGCAGTTGCAATCCAAGACAGACCACGACACCAGCGGACTGTCCACTGAATGTATGCTGATGTAGGCAAACGAAACCGGTCTTCCAGGGTGCTGATAAAAGGTTTTCGGGAATGGACACGCCAGATGTGATGTCTTGAATTAAAGACTGAGACGCAATCGATCTGTTCCTGCGTGGGACGAAAGGAAATCGAAATAACGGGAATAAGATCATAGAATGATATAGATTCCGGCAAAGAACCCCGGTTCCAGGAAGAGTTTTTCATCATTCGTTCCACACTGCTAAATACACGCCTGAATGAACCAAAAACGTGCGGGGGTCCCCAAGCCAGGCCAATGCTTGCGAAGCGACTAAAGGGGGCGGTGCATGGTGCGCCTACACTTAAGATCCGCTGGCGAAGGCCTTCGTGGGTTCGAATCCCACCCCCCGCACTTCTTTATCAGTCAATATCAAAATAAAACCGAATATTGTCAGAATCCAATGGCCGGGCAAAACAAAGGCAAAACAGAAACAATCAAGGACAGGTTGATCTGCGTCTATTTACTTTCAGAAGAAATGGCGGAATACTCGAAGAGCGTGACTGGCAAGGCCGGGTTGTCCATATCGAAATTTGTAATGGAAAGTGGGGAGAATTCGCTGAAGAAAGAAGAGGAAGAGTAAGGTTACCTTAGCAGACTGGAGCTGATAAGGAAACCCAAGACCACAGAAGACGAAGAAAGGAAACTGAACGGTGAAAACAGGCTGCTCAAGCCCGTGGAAAACTTGGACAGGGACTTGAAAAAGTACAGGATGGAGGCGTTCAGCAAAGAAGGTTACGAGGGTAAGAGAACATTCGACAGGGAACTTCTGGAACTGTTGAGAAAGCAGGGTTCACATTCACATGGAGAGATTCTGTCTTACCTCAATATCAACTAGTCAGACCTCCAAACGGTCAGGGCCCTGAGCTAACAGCTCGAGGTGTTCGAAGCGTATTCGTTGGTGAAGTGTACAGGAAGAGGGCGGAGGTTGAGGGGTTGACAAGCCCGAAATAAGAATCGAGCCACAAGAAGGAACAGGAGTAGTCCGAAAGGGACGCGGTGTTAATTCAAATCATGATTCTCCTCATTACGACTTTACATCTTATAATAAACGTATCCTAATTAGATATGCAATTTTTGCGTAATCACTTAACCAAAAGAAGTTGAACGATTGAACGAAGATTGACCGAGTCTGCATAATCAAGAGTATAATAATCGGTTCTTTGCCGACTTGAAAATTGCGAAGTCGTCGCTCTTTGTTGAGAATATATTTAAGCGATAACCACATAAGAAGTGACAACTTCAAGAGGGGGACTAAGGCAGTTTGTTGCATCTTGATTGCATTAATAGTGGTACTTGCGCTACTGCCATTCGTGTATGCTGGTGATAAAATATCATTTCACTCTGGCGGGAAATCATATCCGATTTACAAGTCCCCGTCATGTTGGTTATTTGGGATCGGCTTTGCTTACTGGGCGATTCCACCCAATGGCCAGATGGCATGGAATGGCTGGATTTCAAGTCATTGCAATGGTGGATTCAAAGATTAAGTCAAGGTCCGAGAGTTCGTTTATGTTTCGTGAGGAATCTGCTCTCTGTCAATAGTGTCATTGATGTCTGAGTAGGGGCGATTCGTACAGACGGCTGATTTTTGAAGCATGCGGCAAAGAAAAATTAGAAGACAGGATTTAGAGCGCTGATAGGCTGAATTCGATTCCTTCCTTCTAGGTAATTTGAGTTTGATGATGACTTTCTAAACAATCAAAAAGCTAGCGCCAGCGGGTGGGAAGGAAAAGGACTGTTTTGGGGAGCCTCATTTTCAATATTTTGTAAGTATGATTCACCACGTACTCGAACCATTGAAATTTAACCGCTTTTGCGGCTTCTACATGTAGGATTAACAGCTTTGTCAAATCAAACGAACGTTTCGCCATGGAAGCAAAGTTGAATGAGAATGCGAAACCTGGGATTCATAATGTCTCCGCGTTCGGGCTTGAAAATGTTAGCCAGATGTAAATGTGCGCCTAAAGGCATTTATGGTATCCCTGTTAACATTCCCAGAGCATCTACTTGCCCCCATTAATACCAATTCGAATCGTTTAACTATTCACAAATCCTACTATATTAGAAGGTCGCAATGCAGACTAGGACCTCGCTGGTCATACCTATTGTCGCGATAGTCGTAGTCGGTTCTCTTCTAGTCTACTTTGATGTCAAAACAGGCGGAATCTCCAACCTCGAAGGTGGCTCCAACATCGGATACGTTCCGGCGGTGCTGACATGGGTCGCCTTTATTGCATCAGTTGCAGCGATGGGCGGCTTCTGCACCTATGTTGTAGCCACGGCGGGTCCTCCTTACGTGCGGTCATCAATCACCAAGAGAAACGTCGCTATTGGTATCGTCATTATTCTGGCCATCTTCCTGATTCTTCAGTTCGGCCTGCACACTTTCGCTCCACTCGAATCCGGCATAGCCTCGGGAGAGGCGCCCATCTCTCTTACATGGATTGCCGCCGTGTTAACACTTCTTGCGAATCTGGGCTTCGTTATCTTCGTTTCAAAATACAGATCGAACGGCAAAGGTGGGGAAGCCGCAAATTTGGGGTTCGCGGTCATTTCAGAAGGGAGTCAGGCCGAATCCCGCGCTGCCGAAGGTAGAAGAATGAAAACGAAGACCATCGACGTCGTGCTTGGAGACCCCCAGGATGCAGCTATGCTTTCTGGAAACTTCGACTCATCCAGAGCGGGAGGTTACAACAGAGATGCGATTCAAACAAGAAACAACATTGCGGAATGGATAGTAACCTGCGTCTCAATAGAGAAGAAGCTGGCTAAGAAAACCCTGGAGTCGAGATTCTCAGAACAGTTTCCCAGAACCTTATGGCCCCTATTTAACTCGGTTGTGTACGACCTGGTATATCAGAACAGGCTGGTGCTGGAAGGGGAAAGGGGATCGGAACTTATTTCTTTGAAAGAGAGGCCTACAGCTGAAAGGTAACTGCGTAGGAGACAACCAATCAGAAGCTGAGGAAACTGAATCGAGGTAATCCGTTAAGTGATAAATCCGGTAGCCGACTGACAATCCTCACAAACTGTGCAGAAAAAGAGTTTCATTGTTGCATGAAGTCGGGCATGATGCCGAATTTCGGTGGGAATATACAAATAGGACTACCCCGAATTTCAGAAGGGTTGATTCAGACGCGCAGCTTGACGACAATGCTGTTAGTGGCCATTCTTTTCATTCTCCCCTGGGGGGTTATGAGCTTGGTTGCGAATATGGGTCCACTCTTCGGCAACGGTGCGATAATCATCACATCTCCAAACCCCTATCCGTCTCAGGGAGGTGCGTCCCCTGGCGGTCTGGCTACACAAAATCCTGTCGGCCCCGGCTATTTGGCAATTGTTTTTGTGGGAGTTTTGGTGGTAATTCTCATGTTTGGATATAAGGGGAAGCTGTTGGCAAGATTGAAACAACTTACCCTTTTGCTCGGAATGGCACTTCTTGCATCGTTGCTGTACATACTTCTAACCTCGGTCCGGTTGCCCGCCTTAACGTTTACCGTCCCTTCTCTGCCTGCTATTGTAACAGGTTCTATTCTGGAGATAGCAGCGATGGTACTTTTGGGCATCTTTCTGATAAGACGTTATGCTGAAACCCTCTCGGTTCAGCCGGATTCAGCCCAGGCTGCAGTGAAATCGGTTAATGAGGAAGACGTGAGCTACCTCATAGGAAGTGGCGAATACAGAAGAACTGTTATCTCCGCATACAAATCCTTCTGCAAGGTGCTGTCTGCGGTCGGACTGACAAACCCCAGGCACAAGACACCGAGGGAATTTGCCACCGATGTCGAGGGGAAATTCTCAACTCTAAAGGAAGAAACCGCCACCATCACTCGGCTCTTTGAAAGTGCAAGGTATGATAAGAAGGAAATTTCAGAGGATGATGCGAAATTAACTGTGAGTGAACTTGAAATTGTGAAATCAAAGATTTCCGGCATAAATCCGAATGAGGGATTGAGTAAATGAACAGAAGCCGGAATCCCTTGGCCCCTGTACTGTTCCTTACACTATGTTTTGTGCTGGTGGCCTCATGGGACCTTTTGCTGGGATTCAATGATGCTACCACAATCATCACGCTTTTTTCGGTTGTAGGCTTGGCTGGGGCCGCGGTGTACTGGGTGAGGGCGGACACTCAGCGCGGGGAGCAAACGGAATATTCAGGCCCGCCTCCACTCTCGCTTGCCTACAAGGTCCATAGGGCTATGGAAGGAGATGCGACATCAAGGGCAGAACTCGCCTCTATTCTCACTTCTGTGGCCCGAAAGGCTTCTGAAACCGAGGAAAGCATCAGGTCGCTTATCGAGAGCGAGCCCGCTCTGTACCAATATCTAGGCGACGAAAAGGCAAAGCGAAAAAACCAGACCCTTAGATTTGGAAGGAAAACATTGCCGAAAACGGAATACCTATCGAGCCTTGTTTCCGTGATTGACCGCGTGAGCGAGGTGGAATGAATTGCTGACATCCTTGTCCGGAGCGAAGATAATAGATGAGGTAGGCAAGGCCATCGTAGGCAAAAGAGATGTACTGGAGCTGATTCTAATGAGTATCCTTTCCGACGGTCATATTCTTATCGAAGACTACCCGGGACTTGGAAAAACTCTCATGGCAAAATCCTTCGCGAAGGTGTTGGGCCTGGAATTTAAGAGAATACAGTTCACTTCGGACCTGTTGCCAGCAGACATAACGGGCAGTTATGTCTTGGACAGAAGAACTTCTGAGTTTGTGCTGAGGAAGGGACCTCTCTTTTCAAATCTTCTACTCGCGGACGAGATCAACAGGGCACCCCCGAGGACCCAGTCTGCCCTTCTAGAGGCCATGCAGGAAAGACAGGTCACGATAGAGAATGAAACATATCAGCTTTCTATGCCCTTCATTACAATCGCGACACAAAATCCGATAGAATATGAGGGCACATATCCTCTTCCTGAAGCTCAGATAGATAGGTTTCTGGTTAGGATAGGCGTCGGCTACCCCAGCGCCGAAGAGGAGGTGGAGATATTGAAGAGAAGAAACGAGAGGGGAAAGGATGACGTGGAGCTGAACAGAGTCTCTACCATCAAAGATATACTCGAAATGCAAAGCGAGATCGAATCTGTCCACGTTGAGGCATCGCTTCAGAGGTATATGGTTGAAATCGTCAGAAGGACAAGGGTTCACAGAGACGTGGATGTGGGGTGTAGCCCCAGGGGTTCACTTGCACTTCTCAAGCTTTCAAAGGCTAGAGCCTGGCTTTCTGGCAGGGAGTTTGTTATCCCCGACGACGTGAAGGGTGTTGCAGAGCCTGCTCTGGCACACAGGATCATCCTGAAACCCGAGAACTGGTTGAGAGGGGGTAAAGCGGCAACCGTCGTCCAGCAGGTACTTGCCGAAGTACCGGTTCCAAAGGTGGACCAGTAGTAAATTGCTTTCGAGAAAGGGATACTCTCTTGTCTCTGCCGCGATTGCCGTTGTCGGGCTTGGCGTATTTACCGGCCTCCCATTCCTCGCTCTGTCCGCCATACCCCTGATTTCCTATCTTGTTCTTTCAAGACTTTTCTCTAGCCCGCCTCATTTGAATATCAAGGTAAGCAGGTACGCATCCACAGAAAAGATCGTCCAGGGTCAAACTGCCACATTTACTTTGAGCCTAGAGAATATGGGGCCGGACCTGGACTTGCTTGAAATCGAGGACGGTCTGCCCCAAGATCTGACTCTCGAACAGGGGAGCAACAGATTCTCGACTACGTTCCCCTCAAATGGTAAGGCTACCTTCACATATTCGGTCTCTGTCGTTACCACTGGCAATTTCAGGGTTGGGCCGATCGTTTTGAGAGCAACGGATGGCGGCGGTTTCTTCGAGGAAACCCAGGTGGTGAACTCTTTCTCTGGACTGAGGGTGTTTCCAACAGTCGAGCAGTTAAGGGCTCACCTCAGGCTAATAAAGTTGAGAAATTGGCCCGGAGAAGTGGTTTCACAGAGGCCCGGCTCGGGACTTGAGTTTCACAGCATCAGAGAGTATTTTCCGGGCGATAACCTGAAGAGGGTCAACTGGAAGGCGTATGCAAGGTTTCAAAAATTCTTCACAAACCAGTACTCTGCAGAGCTTGCGGGGGAGGTCATGATAGTCCTTGATGCAAGAAGATTCGGCTCAAGGCTTGAAGACGAATCAAGTGCCCTCGACAGAGGCCCGAGTGCCGCGGCGACACTGGCGTACGCGCTCCTCCTGGAGAGAAACAGAGTTGGACTGATGATCATGGGGGACGTCCTGGATAAGGTGTATCCTGCTGCCGGAAGAAGGCAACTCGACAGGATTCTGCTTCTTCTTTCGTCATATTCCCCAGGAAGCAGGTGGAAGATCAGCATGGTGGCTCATTATCTCAAGTTGCTATTCTCCCGCATAATGGATGTCATAATTGTCACTTCAATTCCAGACGAACAGGTGCTGACAGGCGTCGCGAACCTGAGAAATCAGGGGTACAGCGTTACCGTAGTTTCGTCTTCGCCCGAATTTGTGAAAGACCCAAGGGCAAGTGATGAAGCGAATCAGCTAGCGATGAAGATAGTGGAAACCAACAGACAAATCCTTCTCCGGCGCATCAGGAAGTACGCGAACGTTATACAGCAGGAGGGGGATCAGAAGGTATCCGTTGCTTTGCAGAACAGGTCGATACGGATAGCCAAGATGAGGGCTTCCGAGGGTGTTTGAAAAAGAGATGAATCCGATTCAGAAAGCTAGGGTGGTTTCCTTCGCTACGTTCATCTTACTACTGAGTTTGACCATACTGTATTCCCCCGTTAATTACTTCCTACTTTTCATACTATTGCTTGATTCGCTATCCTTAATCGCTCTTTTGTTGTCGGTCACGCTGAAAAGAGGGTCTGCAAGTTCGGCGGCCTGGTTTCTGCTTGGAGTGGCAACTGTTGCCTCGGTCGCATCGAGTACTTTTGCAGCCCGTGTTATACCTGCTTTCGCGTGGGTCTCGGCCTTTGTGGCTTCGGCCGATTTCGCTCAGTTTCTCCACGAGATTGTAGGGGAAGGCGGTAGTTATAACATGACAACCAAGGAACAGATGACAGAATTCTCACGCCTTCTTTCATTGAAGGGCAAAAGAACAATACTGACCGCAAGCACCGCCTTTCTCTTTTCGGCCGTCCTTTACGACTTCGTACCCGTCTTGATCCTCCCGAATCCTACCGCGGGCACCGCCATTTTTGCGGGGGCCGTAATAATAATGATAGTAATTTTTTCACATGACTGGCTGTCGGCAAGGGGTTTCTCGGCGCGTAACAACGGAGCAGCAAGCTGATAGGGAATCATTATTAGGACCCTTTTCCCTTCCTGAACTGAATTGCAGGAAACGGTTTCAATAGGTCTGAATCTAATAGGCGGAGAATGGAAGAGCTGCAGAAGGGGAGAGACGTATGAGCTATACAATCCGGCCGACCAGAGGGTGGTCCTTGGAAGGTTTCAGAATTCGACAGAAGAAGATGCGAATGATGCTGTTCGAGCTGCAAAAGCGGCGTTTTCTGGATGGGCTTCGCTTCCCGCCCCCAAGAGAGCAGAAATTGTTTATGAAGCTTGGTCGATTCTGAAGAAAAGGTCAGAAGAATTCTCCCTTGCAATCACGGTGGAAGAAGGTAAACCTCTGGCAGATTCCAGGGGTGAAGTAAAGAGGAGTGCGAATGTCTTAGAATTCTGCGCCGGGGAAGGACGACGGCTAGGCGGGGACACGATACCTTCCGAGCTACCCAAGACGTTCATCTGGACCTACAGAAGGCCAATCGGAGTTGTCGCTGTAATAACCCCATGGAACTTTCCACTCTCCATACCTGTCTGGAAGATCGCCCCTGCACTCATCGCTGGAAACACTATTGTGTTCAAGCCAGCTTCAATTACTCCGGGAATAGGCATCAAGTTGTGCAATCTGTTTATGGATGCAGGCTTGCCTCCGGGGGTGCTGAACATGATTACGGGGCCGGGAGGTTCTGTGGGCAGGGCCCTGGTGGAAAACGTAGATGTAAGAGGAGTTTCTTTCACGGGGTCAACTGAGACAGGCAGGTGGATATACGAATATGCTGCCAAGTACATGAAGAAGGCACAATGCGAAATGGGCGGTAAGAATGCGGTGATAGTAGCCGCCGATGCAGACGTTGACCTCGCGGTGGAGGGCGTCGTACAGGGAGCCTTTGGAAGCTCCGGGCAAAGGTGCACTGCTACAAGCAGAGTAGTTGTGGACAGTTCGATCAAGAAGGTCTTCATGGACAAACTTCTTGAAAAGACTAGGTCGCTCAAGGTGGGCCCAGGAACGGCGACCGCCACGGACGTTGGTCCGCTTTCGAGCCGAACGCAGCTCGAAAAGGTGCTTTTCTATATTTCAGATGCGGTCAATGAAGGAGCCAAACTGGTCGCCGGAGGAAGAAGGTTGACCGGTGAAGATCTCGACCATGGCTATTACGTGGAGCCCACCATCTTCGATGAGGTTACTACGGATATGAGAATAGCGAGGGAAGAAGTGTTTGGGCCTGTCCTGTCGGTATTGAGCGGAAGCGGTATGGATGAGCTGCTTCAGATTGCAAATGACAGTACTTATGGATTGTCGGGATCCATATACACAAAGGATATTGCCAGAGCCATGAAATATGCACATGAATCCGAGGTCGGGATGATTCATATTAACAGCCCAACACTCGGTGGAGAAGCACAGGCTCCCTTCGGAGGTATCAAGGCCTCAGGTATAGGCCCCAGAGAGCAGGGGAAGAGGGCTGTTGAGTTTTTCACCGAAGAAGTGGTAGTTTACCTGGACTTCACCGGCAGCAAGAGGGAAGCCAAATTCATCTGATCGTTTGGATGCATCTAGTCAAATTCAATAACCAGCCTGCAAGTACCCAAGCTCCATGTCCGAGGCGGACGAAGTCCAGAGAGTGACAAGGGAGCACACTTACGGCACCTGGCGAAAGCAGAAAGGGTGGATGCCACTTAATGTTGTAGATGCAAGAGGTTCTTACTTTTTTGACTCCAGCGGAAAAGGATACCTTGACCTGTCGTCTCAGTTGATGTGCTCCAACCTGGGACACAAGAATGAAGCCGTGATGAAGGCCATAGCAGAACAGGCCATGAAGCTGCCTTATGTGAGCCCCTCCTTCACATGTGAAGTCAGAGCGAAGGCGACGGAAGCTTTGCTTCAGGTGTTCCCTGAAAGGCTTGCCAAGTTCTTCTATTCCACATCTGGTACGGAGGCGAATGAAGCAGCCATCAAGATTGCAAGAATGTACACGGGCAGGTACAAGGTGATATCTCGGTATTCGAGCTACCACGGCTCCACAGGAGGCTCCATTGCCGCAACGGGAGACCTAAGGAGGTGGTATGCAGAACCTGTCGGTAAGATCGATGGCGTGGTGTTCGCACCTGATGCATACTGCTATAGGTGCCCGCTCGGACAGAAGTATCCTGAGTGTGGTGTCGCGTGCGCCGATTATGTGGATTACATGATAAGAAGGGAGGGAAACGTGGCGGCTGTGATTATCGAGCCTGTTGTCGGGACAAACGGTGTGCTCATACCACCCGATGAATATCTTCCTCGCCTTAGAGAAATAACCCAGAAGCATGGAGTCCTGCTTATTGCTGACGAAGTTATGAGCGGTTGGGGAAGAATCGGTGAATGGTTCGCCGTGAACAGGTGGAATGTGGTGCCTGATATCATAACAACGGCAAAGGGGGTCACAGGTGCATACATGCCACTTGGTGTCACGGCTACGACGGCAGAAATAAGCGAATTCTTCGAAGAGAAGTACTTCGCCCATGGGCACACTTATGAGGCCCATCCGATGGCGCTCGCGCCTGTACCGACTGTGATCTCTGAATACAGACGCCTGAACCTGCTTGAGGAGTCGAAGAGAAAGGGGAGACTTCTTGGTGCAATGCTTGAACAGGTAAAAACGAAACACAAATGTGTCGGTGACGTAAGGGGGCTGGGGCTGTTCTGGGCTGTAGAGCTCGTCAAGGACAGGGAGACAAAGGAGCCTCTAAACGACATGAAGGACAAATATGAAGGCAGCCCCCTTGTAGTTGACAGAGTCACCAAAAGCATGATGGAAATGGGTGTTTACGCCATGGGATGGGTTAGTCATATCGTTATTGCCCCACCCCTTATTGTTACGGAGGAGGAGTTGCAGAAAGGTGTGGATGCACTTGACAGGTCCCTCAACATTGCAGACGAGCTTGTCGCCAGTTAAATCATACTTGCAGTCTCATTAATCGAAAAGTGGGGACTTGTGGGGCATATAGCCAGACCTGGGAACAAAGACTCCTCGTCCGGGCTTCGCCGTTATCTGATTGTCCTCCGATACTATCTCACCCCTGCTCACGGTGAGCACCGGATAACCTTCTGCAACGTAATCTTCGTAAATCGAATAATCGATCTTTGAATGAAGATTTTCCTGCGTAAGCCTCACCTTTTTGGCAGGGTCCAAGACCACTATGTCGCCGTCCGACCCGACAGCAATTGTCCCTTTTCTGGGGAACATGTTGTAAGCCCTGGCTGCATTTGTGGACGAAGCCTGCACCACCTGATTCAGGGATAATCTCCCCTTTCTGTATCCTTCCGTAAATAGAACCGGCAGTATCACTTCGGTTCCGGCAACGCCGTTGGGAATCTTCGTGAAATCATCTTTACCCAGAGATTTCTGGTGGGTGTCGAAATCTGCATGGTCGCTTGCGACGGTTTTGACCACACCTTCCCGCAGACCTTCCCAGAGTGCTGCACGATCTTCTTTGCCCTTGATCGGAGGGCTCATCACAAAATTTGCGGCATCTGGTCGGTCGTACACCGAATCGTCGAATATGAGGTAGTGGGGACAGGTTTCGGCAAAGACGGGAAGTCCCCTCAACTGGCCTTCCTTTACCGCATTCCTTCCTTCAGATGAAGATAGGTGGACGATATAGGTAGGGCATCCTGCGATTCCCGAAAAGTAGATGGCCCTCTGCACAGCCTCTCTCTCGGCCTCCTGGGGTCTGCTGAGTCTGTGATAACGAGCGGACCTCATATTCTCTTTTAGAAACTTCTCCACGTTTGATTCGATGATCCCGTTATTTTCGGCATGCACAGCGACCAGACCTCCAAGCTGCCCAACCCTCCTCATAACATCAAGGATTCCACCGTCTTCCAGCATTAGACCCTCCTTCCTGTACGTCGTGAAGACCTTGAAACTCGTTACCCCCGCCGAAACGATATTGGATATCTCTTCGGTATCAGTCGCTTTGAGATCCCTTACGATAAGATGAAACGAATAGTCAATCAACGCCTTACCAACAGCCTTTCTTTTCCATGCTTCCACGGCCTGCATCATGCTCCCTCCGCTCTGCTGTATGGCAAAATCTACAACTGTGGTAACCCCGCCAGCCGCAGCAGAAGCCGTGCCAGAAAGAAAATCATCGGCTGTGGTAGTTCCCATAAAGGGCATTTCGAAGTGAGTATGTCCGTCTATGCATCCGGGCAGCAGGAGCTTTCCTTCAGCGTTGTATACCCTGTCAGCGGGATGGCCTGAGAGGCCGGATCTGCTTATCCTGGTGATTACACCGTCTTCAATTTCGACGTCCGCCTCGAAATTCTCAAGAGAGGTAACAACTTTGCCGTTTCTTATGATGATTGAGGCCAACCCGTGTGATATTCGCGCCCCTTCTAATAAGCTTCTGTACCAGCCGTGCGCGAATAATAAAACTTCATAAGCCTTCCTGCCCAAAAGAGAGGTGTGAAGATCGCCCTTCTGCAGATGACGTGTGAGGAAAATAAGGAGAAAAATGTCAGGAAGGCAATTGACTATATCATAAAGGCTGGAAAACAGAGCGTGGATATGCTTTGCCTTCAGGAGCTCTTCTCGACTGTGTACATCGCACGGACCCAGGATGAAAGTTATTTTGAGCTGGCGGAAACCATACCAGGTCCCACCATAAAGCAATTGATGTCTGCAGCGAAAGAAAGCAATGTCGCGCTGGTTGCTCCGATATTTGAAGTTGATTCCGATGTGCCCGGCACCTACTACAACACTTCTGCAGTCATTGACAGAAACGGAGTCTTCATCGGAAAATACAGAAAAACTCACCTCCCTCAGCTTCCCGAGTACGAGGAAAAGTACTACTTCAAACCGGGGAACCTTGGATACCCGGTTTTTCAGGTCGACGGTCACAAGATAGGCGTGTACATCTGCTATGACAGACACTTTCTCGAGGGTCCCCGCATAATGGCCCTGAGGGGAGCAGAGGTTATCTTTGTCCCCACCTGCACAGGTTTTTACCCGGAACTCTGGGAACTTGAGCTGCGTGCGCATGCTTCCTTTAACACGATTTTTGTAGCTGGTGTCAACAGGGTTGGATCCGAATATGAGGGTCAAAAGCATCCATTTTTTGGTGGGTCACTCGTCTCTGACCCTGCCGGTCGTGTTCTGGCAAAAGCATCAAGCGAGGAAGAGATGCTCGTTGTGGACCTAGACCTGGATCAGGTTGTAGAAAGAAGAAGAAGGGCTCCGTTTCTAAGGGATAGGCGCCCTGACCTCTATACCCCGCTGGCCGAGTTCACATGATGTTCGATCGCAAGCTAAATCAGCCGTCCCATCAATTCTGATGTTAAAGCTTTTGGAATATAGTAATTTGTCTTTGGCTCCTCTTGATAGCATAATTAAGCTACGGCCCCGGACTGCCTTAGAGCCAGTATCTCGGATTCAGAAAAACCAAGCTCATTAAGCACTTCGGAGCTGTGTTCACCAAGCATCGGCGGCGGCCTCGAAGGCTCAATATTTTTGCCAGAAAGACGGTAGGGAGGAGATATCAGGCTGACCTCCCCCGCCTTCGGATGCATCTGTTTCATAACCACCCCTCTTGAGGCCACGTGGGGATCTCTGAATACATCGGACAGCTGATTTATCATGCATGATGGCACTCCCGCAGCCGAGATCAGCTTAACCCACTCCGCTGCAGGCTTGGCAGAGAATATGGCGTTCAGCCTTTGCTCAAGTTCCTGCCTGTGCCTTACTCTGTCCGGGTTCGTCCTGTAGTTGGTCTCCGATTTGAGGTCGGAGGCTCCGATGGTATCACACAATCTTCCCCAAAGGTCATCGTTGCCCGCAGCTATGATAAAGTACGTATCGGACGCCTTGTAGGCTTGATAGGGCGCAATAGTCATGTGGGCAGAGCCCAGCCTTGGAGGATTGACGCCCGTCGCAAAGTATGCGCTGGCTTGATAGGTAAGCCATGATATCTGACCCTCGAGAAGACTGACGTCGATATGCTCCCCTTCGCCGAGTTTTTCCCTCTTAAAAAGAGCAGATAGAATGACAAAGGCCGCGTACATGCCTGCCCCAATGTCTGCCACCGGAACTCCGACCTTTACCGGGGGTCGTCCCTCCTCTCCGGTGATGGACATCATACCGCTAAGTGCAAAGGCTATGATATCATATCCTGGCATTTCCCTGTAGGGTCCGGTCTGTCCGAAACCGGATATGGAGCAGTAGATGATCCTCTCATTGATCTCCTTTGCACTGTCATAGTCTATCCCGAGCCTCTTTGTCGTTCCCGGTCTGAAATTCTCGACAATAACGTCAGCCCATTCGACCAACCTCCTGATGACGTTGCGCGAATCCTTTTTTGTGAGGTCCACCACGATGCTTCGCTTTCCTCTGTTGATACTCAGAAAATATGCACTCTCGCCATTCAGGAATGGAGGTCCCCAGGCTCTTGATTCGTCCCCCTTTCCCGGAGGCTCCAATTTTATGACATCCGCACCCATGTCCGCAAGCATCATCGTGCAAAACGGCCCGGCGAGGGCCCGCGAGAAATCAAGAACCTTTATTCCTTTGAGAGGAGGAGTGGTCAATCTGTAGCTCAACCCGGAAAGTCTGAAATCGCATCTTCTTATTCTTTAAGCATGTGTACAGGCGACCAAACCGGATTGCGCGTCATTCCATCATTCAACCCACATTTCTCTGCCGTCCGTAAGAATCTCCTTTTTCCAGATAGGTGCCTTCGTTTTTATCGAGTCAATTATGAACTTGCAAGCTAGAAAGCCGTCGCTTCTGTGCGGGGAGGAAACCGCGATAGCTACACTTGGTTGCTTCAAGTGCAGTCTCCCTGTCCTGTGGACCACAGCAACCCTGCATAGCTGCCACTTCTGGAATGCTTCCTGCACTATCTCCCCTATCTCCTTTACAGCCATGGATTCGTAAGCCTCGTAATTCATCTCCTTTACCCTTCCCGCACGTCCCTGGTCCCGAACCGTACCCATGAACAGCAACGTGGACCCAGAACCAGAGTCCCGAACAGACCGCAGCAATTTAAGGACATCAATTGGATTCGCTGATACCTCCACGGTGAAGGTTGAACTCTTGGATTTCATGGTGGGGTCATCTTAACCTGGGGTAAATTAAATGCGTTCTGTTGGCAGTGCAATTTTTTACGGTCAGACTACACAAGACGGTTACAATTGGAATTTTTCCGCCAAGGGGGGTTGCTTGTCTTCTATCCGCCAGATACAGGTGGAAGTAATGCGACTTCATCCCCCTCCTTGAGTCTCACCTCGGGCCCGCCTATTTTTCCGTTTATGGCTATTTTCATGGACTGTCTGAGCTCGGCAAGTTTCGGATGCTTCTCAAGAATCGCTTCCATAAGAGCGGGTATATCGGCAGGGTCGTGCAGCTCGAGTGAGTCAGATGCTGTTCCCGCCAGCTCACGAGCTTGGGCCCAGTACAGTACCTTTACCCTTACTCCGGTTGGTACCATTTGAGATCAACCGCCTATCGCATACATGGCCCTCGGCTTTGTCCATCCGTCCCTAACCCAGGGCATGTAGGCAACGCCAGCAGGTTTTCTATACACGCACTCCATGATGTATTTTTCAAGCTGCTCATCCGTGCTACTTTCGCGCAGAAGCTTTTTCAGGTCGTTGTACCTCGAATCGAAAAGGCAGGAAAGAAGCTTTCCATCGGAAGTGAGCCTGATTCTGTCACAGTCATCGCAGAAGGGTTCACTCATTGGGGTGATCACACCCAGCTCACCCCTGCCGTCTTCGAATCCCCAGAGCGTTGCAGTGTCCCCTTTCTCCCTGCCCAGGGGATGAAGAATGTAATGTCTTCCCACCAGGTCTGCGATTTCCTTTCCCGTAAGCAGTTTGTCAGGAGACCAGTGACCAAGCCCGTCCAAAGGCATGAATTCTATGAATCTGATGGATATGTTCCTTTCTCTGGCAAACTCGACCAGCTCAATAACTTCATCGTCATTGTATCCTTTCATTGCTACCGTATTTATCTTGACGGGCGAAAGGCCAGAATCACGGGCTGCATCAATACCCTTCAGGACTCGCGGGAGTGCGTCGATGCCTGAAATCTGCCTAAATCTATCCCTCCGTAGGCTATGGAGACTTACCGTCACCCCCTTCAGGCCGGCCCTCTTCAGTGATTCAGCCTTCTCAGCCAGGTGCCATCCATTTGTTGTCATGTCCACCTCCCTGATACCATCGATCCCTGTCAGGGTTCTCACCAGTGACTCAAGATTGAGCCTAAGCAGCGGCTCGCCTCCTGTAATCCTTATCTTTTCGATTCCAAGAGATGCAAGGACCCTAACTACGCGTGCAATTTCATCGAAATTCAGGAAATTATTCTGGGGTATCCATTTGACCGTCCTTTTGTCCGGCATGCAAAAGAGGCAGGCGAAATTGCACCTGTCAGTAACCGATATCCTTAGCTTCTTGGCGACACGGCCCCTGGCATCTTTTAGAACCCGTTGCAATAGAAGGTCATTCAGTAAGGACCGCCTAAAAAACGGTTTCCAACAAATCATCAGGAAAACTTAACACACCGGAGTTTGGATGCACATTGTCTTGGACGAACTGAAAGAAGTCCTTCCGTTCGAGAGTATGGTGCATCCTTCCATTGGGAATCTAAGGACTTTGCACGCTTTAAGCTTGGAATCACCGGACAGATTCTGGGGTGAGATTGCAAATGAACTTTACTGGTCTGAGAAATCTGGCCCGGTCCTGCGCCCTACCGACGTGCCTCCGTTCGGTAAATGGTTCGAAGGGTGGAAGACGAATATATCATACAATTGCCTTGACAGACATCTGAATACGTGGAGGAGAAATAAGGTAGCCTATTATTGGGAAACCGAGTCAGGGGAGAGCAGAACAATCACTTACCAGCAGCTGTCTGACATGGTTAACAGGATAGCCTCCGGCCTGAAGGAGCTAGGGGTGCGGAAGGGGGACAGGGTTACCATATACCTGCCCATGGTACCGGAACTGCCTGCATCCATGCTGGCGGTGGCCAGACTTGGAGCGATTCACTCTGTTATCTTTGCGGGTTTCACATCCCAATCTTTGGTTGACAGACTTGTAGATTCACAATCCAGGGTGCTGATAACAGCAGATGTAGCTTACAGGAGGGGGAAGAAGATCGGACTCAAACAGATCGTGGATGAAGCACTCGAAAGGACCCCATTTGTCAGGCATGTGGTGGTGCTTAATCGGGAGGGTTCAAGTGGTACGGACGCAGGGAAAAGAAATATCCCCTTTTCTGAATTGATGCATATGGGCAAAGGCAGGGTATCGCCCGAGTTTGTGGAAGGCACTCACCCAAGCTATATCCTGTACACTTCAGGCACAACAGGGAAACCAAAGGGTGCAACCCATAGCACAGGAGGCTACATGCTGTGGACGTACTACACCCAGAAGGTGGTGTTCACCGTAAGGGATGAGGAAGTGTATTGGTGCACCGCTGACATAGGGTGGGTTACGGGCCACTCATACATAGTCTACGGTCCGCTGCTGAATGGCGTCACGTCTATCCTCTACGAGGGGGCACCCGACTATCCTCAGCCAGACAGGTGGTGGGAAATGGTCGAGAGATACGGCGTTAACGTGTTCTACACTTCACCCACCTCCATACGCATGTTTATGAAGTTCGGCGAACAATGGCCAAAAATGCATGATCTGTCAAGCATCAGGATACTTGGAACCGTAGGGGAGCCCATCAATCCGGAGGCGTGGAAATGGTACCATGCTCATATCGGCGCTGAAAAGGCAGTAATCGTGGATACCTGGTGGCAGACAGAAACGGGAGGCATTATGATCTCCCCCCAGCCTGGTAATCATCTTGTGCCGCTGAAGCCGGGCTCGGCCACACTGCCGATCCCTGGGGTTGACGCGGAAGTAGTGGATGAGGATGGACAACCTGCAAAGCAGGGACAGAAGGGATTCCTTGTGATTAAAAGACCCTGGCCGGGTCAGTTCATGACACTGTGGGGGGACGATGATAGATTCAGAACCGTGTACTTCACGAAATATCCCGGGATGTACTACGCTGGAGATTATGCTGTGAAAGATGCGGATGGCTATTTCTGGATTCTCGGGAGAGCCGATGAAGTTCTGAAGGTCGCGGGACACAGGATCGGAACCGTTGAGATTGAGGATTCGCTGATTTCCCATCCGGCGGTGGCTGAATCAGCAGTGATAGGCAGGAATGACCAGGTCAAGATGCAGGTACCCGTGGCATTCGTCGTCTTGAGGCCTGGGAACACACCCAGTGAGAATCTTAGGTCGGAATTGCTTAATCACGTGAAGAAAACGATCGGTCCCATAGCGGTTCCTGACCAGCTATACTTTGTGGAAAGACTTCCAAAGACGAGAAGCGGCAAGATAATGAGGAGGGTGATTGGTGCGGTGGTGGAAGAAAGACCCATCGGCGATGTTACAACCCTTGAAGACACGACCAGCGTGGACGAAGCGAGGAGGGCGTACAACGAGCTGAAGAACGCGATGAAGTCATAAAGAATGATATTCCGACCTTCGTTAGTCTATCCCTTGTGAGGTAAATGTTTTCCGTGTCGAACTGCGATTATGTCGGCAATGATGCTCAGAGCTATTTCTGCAGGTGTCACGGCACCTATGTCAACACCTATCGGTGTATGAATCGACCCGACAAGCGTTTCGTCGAATCCCTTCTTAACAAGTTCATCCTGGTCCTCCTTGGCTCGTTTTCTGCTTGCCAACAGTCCAATGAAACGGACGCCGGGTTTCTTTTTCAAAACTGACTCGAGGACCGATACATCTCTTTCACCCTTTGTAAGAACGACCACAGAATCTGAAGGAGCAAATTCAAATTTCGAAATATCATAGTCTGCTTCCTTTATGAGCGTGTCTGGCTGATCCGTGAGTACCGGCATGTGGTCTATGACTATCGTTTCAAGGTCAAGCAGCTTGGCTAACCTTACAAGGTAGTCCTCCACATCATCCTTACCACCGTTGCCCACAAGAATCAGTCTCTCAGACGGAAGAAATGGTTCGACATACACCTCCATCGAGCCACCGCAGTTGGTTTCGACATGTATTTCGTCCGGTTTCTGACTCTTCACCACCGCACCAACAGCACTTCCAACGTCCTCAAGGAACACCTTTATGGTCCTGGGTTCCCCAGTTCTCATGGTTTCCAACGCTACAGACGCAATCGCCGACTCCGGACAGACTCCACCGAGAGTTCCTGCAACTACATCGCCCTGATTTGAAACGACAACCTTGAAGCCCGGCTTCCCCAGAGTCGAACCTTCCACCTTTACCACTGTAGCTACCGCAAACGGCTCCTTTTTTGAGGCAAGGCTGGCGATGGCGCTGGCGTATTCCTCAGGTTTCATCACCGCTGTTCAGTGTCACATCTTTATTTATCGTTATTGAACAAAACAACAAAGCCGTTAATCTCTTCCCTCGATAATCGGACAACGGAGTCTAGGCCCACCATGGAGTTCCAAAAGACGTCTCAGGTTAAATATCTGACATGTTTTAATTCATATGAAGGTTTGGAAAAATTGGGGAGTTCCGGAACATCGCCTGTGTCTGCGGTGATACTTGCGGCAGGCAGGTCCGTACGTTTTGGTGAACCCAAGCTGGTCCAGGCCTTAAAAGGCAAACCAGTACTGCAGCATGTAATTGACTCGGCATTGGGCTCGAAGGTTTCGGAAACTATTCTTGTTTTGGGTTATAGATGGCAGCAATTGCTTGACGCAGTCAATACAGAAACCGCCAAGGTTGTCATTAACCCGGATTATGACGAAGGAATGAGTACTTCTTTGAAGGTGGGGCTACGAACGGCAGACGACAAGAGCATTGGATGCATCGTCATGATGGGGGACCAACCGTTCGTGAGCAGTTCCTTGCTCAACAGGTTGATCGATAGATTTCTGGACGGCGATGCCGTTGCGGTTGTGAGCGACTATAAGGGGGTTTGGGCGACACCAGTTCTTGTCTCTAGAGAACTTTTCCCAGAAGTGATGCTACTGAAAGGTGACAGGGGTGCGAGAGACATATTGAAGAAGTATGGGGCAAAAATCATCAAGGTAGGGCTCAGGAACAACAGAGGATTACTTGATATTGACACACGAGGGGACCTGGTAAAGGCCAGGAAAGAGAAGATCGGAGAAACGCGACCTACCATAAAACATCATGCTCCCCGGATTACCAAGACGGACAAGTGAACGAATCTCTGGGATCTCTATATGGTTTTGGCTCGATTCACTCGGATCGCTATCCGACTCTGCTTCACTTTGCAAGGTTACGCGAGAAGAGTCTATTCTATGGTTTTTCAAGTTTAGTTGGACTCGGTTACCGTTCACACGTAGCACAGCTAGCAGCTGAGAAAGTGATTGACAGAATCCGTGGATTGATGCAAGACATGTAGCGACGAATAAATAACCCCCGCTGAGGTCCCTGGTGTTTGACAGACCATCCAGTCCGCAGACTTGAGCGGGGGGCATCTGACGTGTTTTTCGAACATTGCTGTTGACCTGAAATGCTGGAAGACTTCCGTGGAATACCTTCATCGTCCAAGATGATAATTCTGGGCTCATTCTTTTCACAGCTTGCGGTGGGCACGGTACTGACAGATCTGGCCTTCTTTCTCACCACTGTCAGACATATCAATGCTGTATTTGCCGGGTTGTTGTTCACGGTCGAAGGGATCTCCTCAGTCGTTTTCAGCATACCTCTCGGGATAATTTCGGACGCTTATGGGAGAAAGAAATTCCTGCTTCTTGGGAACGGGGCAATTGGTGTTGCCACAATAATGCTGGCGATCACATCCAGCCAACCCTTGCTGCTTTTGGGGGGATTCCTGGCAGGCATAAGCGAGGCTTCGTTCACCGCATCAGGTGGCGCACTTCTGGCAGACACGGCCGGTGAGCAAAAGCGCACACCAACTTTTGCGCTTTCTTCACTTGCGGGCAACCTTGCGTTCGCGTCCGGTGGCTTTCTGCTTTATGTGCTCGCCCCCCTCGTAGCCTTTGGGTTCACTCCGGTACAGGCGCATGTCATCCTGTACGTTACACTGTCGGCTCTGACGTTCGCATCGACAGTATTTTTCGTGCGCGTGGAGGAGGTACGAATACCACGCCAGCGTGTAACTGGAGCAAGAAGGCTGATACTGTCTTCGGGCACCCGCTCCATACTGACAAAGTATGTGGTCGCAAACGTTTTCGTAGCCTTCGGCGCAGGCCTTGTCGTTCCGCTGATGAGCCAGTGGTTCGAGTACAGGTATGGAATACCAGATTCGGTGAGTGGACCTATACTCGGAATATCCAATTTAATGCTGGCCGTTTCTACGCTCGCCGCTCCCGCAGTTGCGAGAAGACTGGGGCTCGTTCGGACGATAGTTTACACCCAGGCCGCCTCGACAGTCTTCATGGTGCTGACGCCTATTCCAAATCAATACCAGGTGGCTGGGGGAGTCTACATTGTCAGGGCATTCCTGATGAATGTCTCGTCGCCCCTTTCACAATCCCTCATAATGGGACTAGTGCCACATGATGAGAGAGGCGCAGCCTCCGGCATATCTTCAGCCTTCTGGAGGACTCCAAATGCGATAAGCACATATCCGGGTTCGGCTCTCATGAAGGAAGGATACCTGAGTGCACCATTCTTCATAGCATCTGGGTTATACCTGATTTCGATATCACTTTTCTACGTATGGTTCAGGGGTTCGAAATTGCCCGAGGAAGTTAAGGGCAGAAGTAATATATGACAGGTTTGAATAATAAATTTATACTCTTCGTGAGAGTTGACTGGGCGAAGAGCTTTGGTATCGGTGGTCGAAACCAGAAGACAGAATCAGGAATTAACCGTGGGCAAACCGCTGAAGCGGGCAGAAGACCCACGATTTGTAGTTGGGGCAGCGAGATTCGTCGATGATATAAAGCTGCAGGGTACACTTTATGCGACGTTTGTCAGATCTCCCTACCCCCACGCTAGGATAAAATCGATCGATGTATCGAAAGCCCTGAAGTCATCCGGCGTTTATCTTGTTTTGACGGCTCGCGACCTAGCTGGAAAGATTGGTGAGATGCCAACAGTGGAGGGGGACAAGAGGGCCAAGCCGACGAGAAGACATGTACTTGCATTCGAGGAAAGCAGGTACGAAGGCGAAGCAGTCGCAATGGTCGTGGCCGAAGATATGTACGTTGCGGCGGACGCAGCCGAACTGGTGGAAGTCGAATGGGAACCACTCCCCTCTGTCACGGACCCTGAGAAGGCATTGAATGATCAGTCTCCTGTTGCTGGACTGGACAGGCCAGACAACGTAGCCTACAGGTACACTTTTGAGACTCCGGGCTTCAAAGATGCGTTTTCGGCTGCGGACACGGTGATTGAAGCTAGGCTGGTGAACCAGAGAGTCGCGCCATCCCCCATGGAAACGAGATCGGTACTCGCGGTATACGAACCGGGAATCGATCTACTCACAGTTTACATATCACACCAGGACCCTTTTGCTGCACGGGATGCAATTGCATCGATTCTTGGGAGACCCAAACCCTCGGTAAGGATTATCTCGCCTGACGTAGGAGGAGCGTTCGGCTCAAAGATATCGATCTATCCCGAGGATGCAGCGGTTTCATATGCTGCTGTCTTGTTGAGACGGCCGGTAAAATGGATTGAAAGCAGGCGGGAGAACCTGATGACGACGACGCACGGAAGGGGTCAGATCCAGCTTGTCAAGGCTGCGGTTAAAAAGGACGGAAGGGTTCTCGCCCTTGACATACGAATAATCGCAGATTCAGGAGCATACACCACAGATGGATCGGTGTATACGCCAAAAATAACACCAGAAATGGCGTCTGGTAACTATGACATCCGAGGTATCAAGGCAGAGCTGGTGTGCGCCCTGACAAATAAGGTGCCACAGGATGCTTACAGAGGTGCCGGACGGCCTGAGGCTACCTTTTTGATCGAGAGAATGATGAACTTGATAGCGCGTGAGCTGAAGATTGACCCGGTTGAACTTCGACTGAAGAATTTCGTGAGAAAAGACATGTTCCCGTACAAGAATGCATCAGGGAGATTTACATATGATATCGGGGATTATGAAGGAGGCCTGAAAAAGGCTACTAAGGTGGTTTCATATGATAGACTCAGAGAAGACCAGGCACGGGCACTCTCGCAGGGAAGGCTTATCGGGGTGGGTGTCGCAAGTTATGTTGAGGTGTGCGGGTTCGGTCCAAACTATCCTCAAACCGCTTCCGTGACGGTTACCGAGGACGGTAAAGTGATCATAAATTCTGGCACCCACCCTCATGGTCAGGGACATCACACCCCATTTGCACAAGTGGTGAGCGACGAGCTGGGAGTCGATGTCTCCGATGTCTATTTCAATCATGGTGACACTTCGAGCCTACCATATGGGACAGTTACAGCCGGGAGCAGGTCGGGGCCCGTTGGAGGAAGTGCAGTTCTGCTGGCGGCCAGAAAGATAAGGAAAAAGATGGAAACGGTAGCGAGAAAATTACTCGGCGTCGATGGCGAAATACAGTTCAGAGATGGGAAGATAATTCCGCTGATGAGTCCGGAAAAAACAATGACTTTCAGAGAAGTCGCCGAAGCCTGCTACAATCCCTCCAAGCTACCACAGGATATGGAGCCAACCCTCTACGAATATGCGGCATATGCCCCTGCCGCCAACACATTTCCGGCAGGCACTCACGTCGCGGTGGTGGAAGTTGACCGCGAGACAGGTAGTGTGAGGCTGCTGAAGTACGTAGCTGTGGATGACATTGGGAGGGTGCTGAATCCTCTTGTGGCGGAAGGACAGGTTCATGGTGGAGTGGTGCAGGGTCTCGGGCAGGCACTGCTGGAAGCGGTCAGTTACGGTCAGGACGGACAACTGCTGACATCGACTTTATCGGAATACCTGCTACCAACGGCATGTGAAGCACCGCAGATGATATGGGAAAGGACCGAGACCTATACAGCTTCAAACCTGCTGGGGGTTAAGGGTGTTGGAGAGACAGGCGCAATAGCATCCACGCCCGCAGTTGCGAATGCGGTGGAGGACGCTCTTTTCCTGATAGGCAAGCATGCAGAATCCATGCCACTTACACCAGAGTATACGTGGTCTATTCTGAAAGCAGACCCGCACCATCATTGATTCCTGTTCAATTCGCGGAAGAGTGTGAAATGCCGGCCCTTACGAAACTGTCTATCTTATCCCTGTCTCTGATAGGCAAAACGCTGCTGATTTCCTCCTGAAGATCCCATTCTGGCTCATAAATACTGATTATGTCTTTCAGAGTGAGGGTGGGTTTTCCGCCCCTGACCATATTCATCATGTCTTCGATCATCGGTTCATAAGATAGCGGCCCTGTGGGGGCAATTTTCTGCCTTTTGTCACCGGAAGAGATCAATATATCTCCCCTACTCCCCGTTTCAAACTCTTCATCTGTGCTGATGTAGTTAAGATCCACCACTGCCTTCTCGAAAGTTACCCTGAGCTGCTTGTGGGCAACCTCCAGCCCCTTGCTGACTCTTATGTTGGCGCTGGCCGATTTCTGAAAATATTCACCGGCAAGGTCATAAATCGCATGAAAACCTGTCGGGTAAACTTTATCGTATAGAGGTTGAACTATGTATGATTTTGCGGCGCGCAAAGCCATCGTCTTCGCACGCATTGTGTATGATATGATGGAGATCGGATGTATCCAGTCCATAGCAATCCCTCCATTCTCTGGCTTGAACAACCACGTGCGCTTTGCATCCTCATCCCTGGTCTCTTCGAAGAATGTTCCGTTCACCTCTGTGATGAGGCCGTAGTCGTTAACCAGTGCCGGAAGAATGCGACCGAACTCCCTAGTAAGCACCTTTGAAATGTAATGAAGCCCAAGCGTGACTCTTGTCCGGGGATCCTCCTCTATTCGTCTGATGACTTCTTCAAAATCTCTTCGATTGGTTGCAAATGTCTTTTCCGTCACGGTTACCTTTTTTTTGTTAATTGCTTGGAGAGTCTGACCCTTGTGGAATCTGTTGGGGCTGGCTATGTAGACTATATCAAGCCCGTCGAAGAAGTCATCGGGGAGAGGAGCATCTGACTCCAGAGAATAGTACCTTTCCTGAGGTATCCCGTATTTTTGAAGTTCATCCTTCCTTGCTTCGTAGGATCTGGTCCCGACAGCCTTGAACAGGACTATGTCTCGACCCTTTTCTTCGAGTGTGGTCTGCAGGCGCCTGACCCAGTGTCCCAGACCAGAAGCCCCAAGGTTGTACACCATCCTGGTTTACCCCCCACTCCAGTCAGTATGGAAGACGCCCTCACGGTCCACCCTCCTGTAGGTATGCGCACCGAAATAGTCTCTCAGGGCTTGTATAAGGTTGGCTGGAAGGCGCTCCGTGAAGAGTGAATCACGGTATGCCAGGGTCGAAGTAAATCCTGGAAGGGGGATGCGGGCTTCTAGGGCCCTGGAAACCACATTTCTCCAGGCCTTGTCACATTTGACGATTTCCCTGTGGATGTCCGGGTCCAGCAGTATCGAATCATGTGCCCCTGAAAGCAAGGCTTCCCGGATCTGCTTAAGAAGGTCGGCTCTGATAATGCATCCACCCTGCCATATCCGTGCAACTTCGGCAAGGTCGGTGTGCCAGCCGTATTCGTTCCTTGCTGCTTCGAGGAGGGAAAAGCCCTGTGCATATGCACACAGCTGGGCACCGCTGAACGCAGTGCCTAAAGCTTCCTGCGCCTCACGCCTCCCAAGATTCGGTTTATTCACACGGTTCGGTTCAAGGGAAGATGCCTTTTCACGTACCAGTTTGAAGGAGGACATGCTTCGATCCAGCGCTGCCACGGCGAAGCTGAATGCGGGCACGCCCAATTCAAGGCAGCTCTCGGCGGCCCATTTTCCGGTTCCCTTCTGCTCCGCGCTGTCAAGTATCTTATCCACCAGGTCTCCGCCAGAAAGTTCATCCTTCCTTCGAAGCACCTTCGCCGATATTTCAAGAAGGTAGGATTTCGACCTTCCCTCGTTCCATAGCTGGAAGATGTCGGATATCTCACCATTGGAAAAATCCAACGCCTTGAATACCCCATAGCATTCCCCGATCAGTTCCATGACAACATACTCGATTGCGTTATGCACCATCTTCACGTAGTGTCCTGCGCCATCTTCACCCACCCACGAAGCACAGGGCGTGCCGTCAAATGCACGCGCAGAAATGTCGCTCATTGGTTTCTTCAGAATCTCCCACGCTTTCGATGGTCCTCCGACCATTATACTGGGACCTCGCAATGCCCCTTCTTCTCCACCAGAGACTCCCACGCCACAGTAATGAATGCCGGACGGATCCAGTGAGAATTCTCTTCTTTGGGTGTCCCTAAAGTGTGAATTACCAAGGTCGGAAAGAACATCACCTGAAGAAAGGTAAGGTGAGATGGACCTGATTACATCGTCTACGGCCTTGCCGGCCGTAACCATAAGCAGGATAATGCGGGGAGCGTCAAGCTTCCTTGCGACCTCATCAGGGGAATAGGCGGGGGTAAGTCCCGAGCCTCCGTACCCTGATATAAAACGGTCTGTGACCTCCTTGGTCCTGTTGTATACGACTACTTTATACCCCCTTCTGCTGAGATTAAGGGCTAGGTTCCTGCCCATCACTCCCAGCCCCACAAGACCTACCGACGCCAACTATACAAAACCCCCTTGAGCGTCATAGCACGAATTGTGCTGAATACACTGTTCAAATCGATTGATATGCGCTGCCTCCTTTTGGGGGCGTACCACGTGACTTATTTTAGTATTAAAGACCATTCAATCAACCCACCAAATTTTCCAGTGCTTTCATGTCCACCGGACTCAGTTCAAAATCCATTGCTTGCGAATTCTGAAGCACCCTCTGAGGCCTTGAAGCCCTAGGTATTGCGAAGGTCGATGGACTGCGAGAGACCAGCCAGTTGAGCGCTATCTGGGCCACAGAAGCTGCCCCCGTGCGCGCTTTCATTTCGTTCACAACTGGTCCCTTCAGCCAAGCAAGTCTCCCATGGGCCAATGGAAAGTATGCCAAAACCGCCTTCTTGTTCGCCTCGCAGAAAGGGAGAAGGTCCTTTTCCGGCTCCCTGTGCATCAGACTGTAGTCGACCTGGTTGGAGGATATTTCCGCCCTGGAAAGGGCGCTTTCAGCCTCTTTCATTTGAGACAGGGAGAAATTGCTCACTCCGATCGCCCTTATCTTTCCGTCTAAAAGCAGTTTTTCCATCCCTTTCATCACCTCCTTTGTTCGTCCGAACACAGGAGGGTAGTGAATCTGATAGAGGTCTATGTAGGATGTTTGGAGCCTTTTCAAGCTGCGCTCGCATGCCCTCACGACGCCTTCGCTGCTGAAATTCCAAGGGTAGGAGACTTTTGTCGCGACGAACACTTCATCCCTCTTGTAATGTCGAATCGCCTCTGCAACGATTGGCTCTGACTGATACGCCTCGGCCGTGTCTATGAGGTTAATCCCATGCTCCAGCCCTGCCTTGAGTGCCTCCAGTTTCGTCCTGGCCCCACGTCTGAACCTTAGTGCAGATGCGATAAACATCCACCAGGGGTCATAGTAAGTTCCCATTCCGATGACAGATGATTTGAATCCGGTTTTCGCAAACTCTCTGTATATCAATTTCTAGCTCCCGACTTCGACCCTTCACTGATAGGATCATGCCACACCTGTTGAAGAGTTTACGTGTAATCACTTCTTGCGAGATGTTACGGCATCGAACACAGCCCGGCTGCTCTTCTCTACGTAGGGTCGTAAAGCATTTGCGTCAGCCATGTGCGTCATTTCCGCCAAGTTGTCGCTCACCAATAGTAGGGAAGCGGCTTTGACGCCTCTCATCATGGCTAGAGCGAACAAGGTTGCACACTCCATTTCGACCGCAATAAAGCCTCTACTGGCCCACCTGGAGACGAAATTTGAATCCTCCGCGTGAAATGCATCGCTGGAGAAGACAGGCCCCACCCTGAATTCGAGTCCATACGTCTGGGCGGACCGGACAAGTTCCTGAAGCAGTTCAAAATCGGGTACCGGAGTAAGGTGTGTGTCGGGTACGTACTGCCGGAGGGTGCCTCCCATGTAGGCCGCGCCGTTGGGTATGACCACCTGACCGATTTTCAATTCTCTGATGAACGAACCGGCCGTTCCAAGCCTGATGAATCTCTTTGCGCCATGCATTATCAGTTCCTCCGTGACAAGTGCAATTGATGGTGAGCCTATGCCATGGCAAACAACGCTGACAGACTGGTCGTCATAAAATCCCGTAAATGATAGGAATCCCCTGTTTTCATTTACGATCCTGGAGTCTTTGAGCAATTGTGCAAGCTGTCTCACCCGGGATGGGTCACCAGACATAACCACGTTTTCAGCGATATCCCCCTTTTTCGCTTTGATATGCTGAGGCTCGGTCATGGTCAACGCGCCACCCATCCATCCTAAAAACTTGACTGGGAGGCATGCTTCTGCAGGCGCAGCTTAGAGGACAAGTGGGCAGAAGGGTGTGTCGAGCTCTTCCACACCATCGCTCGTTACCAGCAGGTCGCTTTCCAGTCTGCACCCGGTTTTTCCCTTGATGTAGACTCCGGGTTCGATGGCTATTACCATTCCCTCTTGAAGTGTGCCCGGAAAACCCTTCTCAATTATGGGTGCCTCGTGGACATTAAGTCCCAGTCCGTGTCCGATTCTGTGCTCCGGTTGTGGAAAGCCGGCGCTTGCTATCACGTCCCTTGCAGCTTTTGCTACATCTTCGACCTTGGCGTTCGGCGCCACTCTTCTCGTAGCTTCTTCAATGGCCTGTTGTACTGTCCTGAATAACCGGTTGTGCTCGGAATCTGGTTCTCCCACCGTAAGCGTCCTTGTGATATCGGAGTTGTACCCTTCTACCCTGGCGCCCAAATCTACCACGAGAAAGCCGGGCGAAGCCACCCTGGTCGAAGCCGAAATATGGTGGGGGAAAGAAGCGTTCTGCTCGAACTGTACATGGATGAATGATTTTTCGGCTCCTCTATTTTCAATGTCAAGAGACAGCAGGGCGCCGAGCTGTGATTCCGTCAGGTTTTCATCCAGATGCTTTCGAAGTTCCTTCAACGATTCGGATGCTATCATTGCGGCTCCCCTTATTTTGTCGATTTCTTGCTCTGTCTTTATCATTCTGAGGTCTTTGACCTGGTCGGAGAAGGGGACGAGCTCGATCCCCATCTTTTTAAGTCTCAGGTAAACCTCAACCGAAAGCTCGCTGTCGTCTATCGCGATTTTCTTGCCCTTCAGTCTCTTTTCCGCAATCACCTTCTCCAGTTCAACCATGGCTTTGTCAAGGGGTATGGTAGTTGTGGGGCGAACATCCTTTATCCTTCCAGAATTTTTTGCTCTATCACCTTCGAAATCCTTTACAAGGAGAACAGGTTCGGACCCGAGACTGATCACTACTCCTGAATCCTCTAGCCCCTGGACACCGCTGAGGTAATGCAGGACGACGTTATCTCGCGCCCTGCTTGTCTGGAAATGAACGAATCCGTCCAGCCCCCTCGACGCAAGCCTTCCAAGCAGTCTATCCATTATTTGGTCGGGCACATCATGAACTTCGAGCATGCGCTAATTAAATCGTGCTTTCTGATCAGGTAATGTGGGAAAGGGGGGTGATGACAGAAGCGGCCTCGAATTGTGTACTTGGCAAAAGTTCGATTAGTAGCTTCTGGGTCCGGTTTCTCCTGGTATCAGTCGATCACCAAAGGAGGGCTGAGGGGAATTCTGCCTTTCCCTATTTTTGCACACTGGAAGCCAGAGGTGCATTCGGCTCCGGTGTGGTTAGCAAGGCAATCCTCCCATTCACCTGACCTCAACGTATGGTTCTGTTTACCGCCCGGGACTGGCCCTACATCATTTCATGTCAGGACTTGTGAATTAGTTTGAAGCAATCAATCTAATACTCTCAAATTAATCATCCTTATAGATTTTTAGATTAGCTTATAGATGGCGGGTGCAAATTAGCTGTCTGTAATGGGTGACGACGGAGAAGAGGTTGAATCGGAAAGGAGGGTTAGGTACTTTCGGCTGAGTATTCTTAAGATTCAGAATGCGATTGCAAAGGCACCGGGAAGCCAAAGGTTGGTAGCACGGACGACGGACGGTGTTGCAACGCTCGAAAAACCTGCGGTAAGCAAGTTGATCGACCTTGCCTACGTGGAAAGAAAACAGGTGATTACGGATAAACTGATTTTAGAGGAAACGGAAGGGAGAATTGTCGTCAAGCATAAATCCGGGGACCTCAGACAATCACAATCAGACTTTACAGTCTGATACACATGTTTTGGATTCGATTGGTAAGGTATCTTCGACGGGGACGAAATTAAAGCTTATTTTATCCATTGGCTGTTCTTGTTCAGAGCTGAAGTTTACCTTCCTTCACGAGCTGGAAATCATCCAGATAAGCGGAAGCGTTTGAAAGAGTCGCACCTAGGTAGAAGTTTGTTGAATTCGTACCGCCCAGCTGTCGGTTCGCTCCAATACCGATTGTAATGGAACCTTCCGTAATACTATTAACAATATAGCCTGCTTTTGCTTCGCTGTTGAGACCGATCGTGAACGACGCCAGCCTATCCCTGTCACCCAGCGCCCCGTTGTAAGCATCCATCAGAACCTTTTCGTTGAATTTTGCACCTAGCTTTTCGAGTCTTCCTTCTTCAAATCTCATGCTTAAGCCCTTCAGAACTTTGCCTCTGAAGAACAAGGGGGAATCAAAGTGTACAGTTCCGGTAACGCTGGACTCCAGCGGAGCGATGCTCACGCTACCCGCGGGAATTGTTACATCCAGATGTCCTTCAGCAATGTCTTGATCATCGATTATGCCGTCATCTACCACCGGCTCTCTGCCCCCGAGCTCGAAGGAAAGATTCGTGCCCCCCGGAGATTCGATCCTGACGGTGGAGCTCTTTTCGAGAAGGTCTGCCACCCTCTTTCCCGTTTTACTAACCTCGTCGTAGTCAATGTTCGAAGCCTGCAGCATCATCTTTCGCCACTCCAGGTAGTCAATACCGTAGACATCTGCACGCGCTGGCGTCACAAGCGCCAGTCCCAAGGTGGCGGTTCTTGGCTTTCTACCCTTTAGCCTAGGTCCGTGCGCCTTTTGCTCCCCCTCTCTGTCTGCGGCCCTCTTCTCGGGAGGTATCCTGTCGAATAAACGAGGGTCCTCGATCGCGCCAGCAAATATCTCGATGGTGGAAACCTCGGCTAGAGAAGTACAGAACTTGGAGGGTTCTTTAAGAGACTCCACGGGAAGCGTGTTCAGATAGCCGGAGTAGTATCGATCTGTGTAAAGATTGAGCATTACATCCGCACCCTTCTCAAAGCAGGCCTGAGCTATTTCCTCTGCAAGCTCTACCGTGTGCTCCCAAGTTTGGATGGTTACAGTGTCGGTCTTGTTCACTCGAAGACTCTGGTTTACGACCCTTTCTGCTAGCGCGCGATATAATTTCTCTGAAGATGAGGGCATAAACGTGGTTTAGCAATCTCATGAAGTTATATAGATTTTATGCCTGATTAAATCTCTAGAAGATTTACAGTGGGTGGTCTGTTGCCTGAGCAAATGACGAAGCTAGCTAGCCGGAGCTCCAGAAGTTATACTGAGAAAGAATACCAAGCAGAGAAAGCGCACTGCCTGCAATTATGAGTATGGTTCCGAGGTACTGTGAGAAAAGAAGAGGGGTGCCTGCGCCTAAATATAGACTATCTATGATGAAGGTTGCGATTCCAATCGCAAGTATTATCGAGCCGGTCGAGAGGTACCACCAGCTTCGTTCCAGCATCCCGCTTTTCATAAGCGTAATCATCTGAGAAGAAAATATGGCCTGTGCCACTATAACGGACATGGCAACCACATCTAGAACCACTAGAACTATCGGGCTCACCATTTGCTAATCCTGATACCCGAGTATCTGCTCATGTAATATAATCCTTATGACCAGTTCGCCTAGTTCAGCCAGGACACCATTCATAGGTTCCAATTGATTCTCTTCAAGGAGCGATACAGGACGTCCAGCCTTTTGCGCCGAGTACTACTTTGTATATTTGCACTGATACAATGTGAGATTCTATCCGGAATTAATTGTGATAAAGTCTTCCGGCCATCTTATGGCAAATGCTCAAGTTATCCGAATAATCAAGTTACAGATGACCTACTTCTAACGTCGAATTAATCAGACTTCCAGTGCATTCCCTGTTAATGTACAGAATTAATTGAACTTTTCGACGGAAAGTAATCAACCAACTTTCAATAGAACAGCCAAATGGCTGAGCAAATGGCTGTTAGCCGATCGCAGTAGACACTCAAAAGCTGCAAACACGCGTTTTGATTCTGATCTGCCAGAGGATTGGTCAGGGGGTTTCTATCAAAGGGGTTTACAGCGATGTCTCAATTATGTCTCTGCATTTATATAAATAACTAAAATCCTCTTCAACCGCGGCAGGAGACTATGAAATCAACAGAAAATGCGGAACATCAATTCTAGGCGCTTCGGTGGTAGGTGAAGCTATGAAAATACTTCATGCTTGGGACACGGCCGGAGTCGCCAGCCTCATCAGCGGTACCATGGATCTAAAATTTGGGACCAATTCTACCGTATTAATGATGAAGAGGTTCGACCCATTTGGATTAAGTAGAGGGTCAATAAGAGGTGGTTCTCGTCTGTTTTATCTAAGACTCAGTTTTGCCGCTTTGAACGCGGACATTATACATGTTCATTCCAACGAATCAATATTTAGCTGGCTGCACTCTTTGTTTCCCCATAAACCAATGATTATGCACTACCACGGCTCAGATATTCGATCCTTGAAGAAACCCACGTTTCGTGGAATCGCAAGGCATATTTTCTACGCAACAAAAGACCTAGCGAAATACTTCGTGCCTGGCGAGGCAACATGGTGTCCCATTCCGGTTGATCGCAAGATGTTCCGGCGTACCAATCCACCCAAGTCACAAAATTCCGCAGTTTCATTCAATCTGAACAAGGTAGAAGAGACCAAAATGATTGCCAAGAAATTCGGACTCGAGCTTGACATATTGGAGAGAAGATATCACTGGATGGAAATACCGGGCATACTCTCCAACTACAACTACTATCTGGATATCAAG